>NZ_JADYVG010000028.1:0-87674 GCF_020193585.1 Bradyrhizobium sp. IC3195
GTTCAGGGGCGGTGTTGCCACGAAGGTGGTGCGCCCTCTCCCCCGTTTGCGGGGGAGGGCGGGGGAGAGGGTCTCTCCACACGGGACAATCCCCTAGAGGAGGAAGCCCTCACCCGCCACGCTCTGCGAGCGTGTCGACCTCTCCCGCAAGCGGGAGAGGTGCAGCGAGTGCTTGGCCAGCAGATCAATCCAAAGCCAACCGCCCTCAAATATCGATCGTCGCGCTCAGCGAATGTTCCTGAATGAAATCGCGGCGCGGCTCGACGACGTCGCCCATCAGCTTGGTGAAGATGTCGTCGGCCTCGTCGACCTCCTTGACCTTCACCTGGAGCAGCGAGCGTGCCTCGGTGTCGAGCGTCGTTTCCCAGAGCTGCTCCGGGTTCATCTCGCCCAGGCCTTTATAGCGCTGCAGGCTGATGCCCTTGCGACCCGAATCGGTCACGGCCTCGAACAGATCGACCGGGCCGTGGACCACGTGCTCGGAATCCTTGCGCCGTAGCTTGCCGGAGCGGGCGTAAACGTCCTGGAGCTTGGTCGTGTATTCGTCGAGCTTGCGCGCCTCGGCCGAGCCAAGCAGCGCATCGTCGATGACGGCGGCTTCCTTGACGCCGCGCACGGTGCGCTCGAACAGGAAGCCTTGACCCTCGATGAATTGTCCGACCCAGCCGCGCTCGACCTCCTCGGCCTGGTTGTCCAGCCGGCTCGCGATGTATTGCGCGGCGGCCGCCGCCTTCTCGGGATCGCCGTAGATCTCCTTGTTCAGCACGCCGGTGATCGCGGCCTGCTCGACCACCTTGCGATTATAGCGGCTGTGCAGGTTGCGCAGGACGCTGCGGACTACGCGGGCGTCGTCGACCAGCGCGCGCAGATCGCGCCCGGAGCGGTCGCCGCCGGTGCCGGGGATGTACACGCAATCATCGAGGCCGGCGTCGATGAGATAGTCTTCCAGCGCCCGCTCGTCCTTCAGGTACTGCTCGGACTTGCCGCGTGAGACCTTATAGAGCGGCGGCTGGGCGATATAGAGATAGCCGCCATCGATGATGTCGCGCATCTGCCGGTAGAAGAACGTCAGCAGCAGCGTGCGGATGTGGGCGCCGTCGACGTCGGCGTCCGTCATCACGATGATCTTGTGATAGCGCAGCTTCTCGACCGAGAACTCGTCGCTGATGCCGGTGCCGAGCGCGGTGATCAGCGTGCCGATCTGCTCTGACGACAGCATCTTGTCGGGACGCACGCGCTCGACGTTCAGGATCTTGCCGCGGAGCGGCAAGACGGCCTGGAACTCGCGGTTGCGGCCCTGCTTGGCGCTGCCGCCTGCCGAGTCGCCCTCGACGATGAAGAGCTCGGACTTGGCTGGATCCTTTTCCTGGCAGTCGGCGAGCTTGCCCGGCAGCGAGGAGACCGAGAGCGGGCTCTTGCGCGTCAGCTCGCGCGCTTTTCGCGCAGCTTCACGGGCCGCCGCGGCCTGGATCACCTTGCCGACGATCATCTTGGCTTCGCTCGGGTGCTCCTCGAACCAGGCGGCAAGCGCCTCGTTAAGGACGTTCTCGACCACGGGGCGCACTTCCGAGGACACCAGCTTGTCCTTGGTTTGCGACGAAAACTTCGGATCGGGCACCTTCACCGAGAGAACGGCGGTGAGCCCTTCGCGGCAATCGTCGCCGGTCAGCGCGATCTTTTCCTTCTTGGCATTGGCCTCGGCATAGCCGTTGACCTGGCGCGTCAGCGCGCCGCGGAAGCCGGCGAGATGGGTGCCCCCGTCGCGTTGCGGGATGTTGTTGGTGAAGCACAGCACGTTCTCGTGGTAGCTGTCGTTCCACCACAAAGCGGCCTCGACGCCGATGCCGTTGGCTTCCGAGCGCACCATGATCGGCGCCGGCACCAGGGCCTTCTTGTTGCGGTCGAGATATTTGACGAACTCCTCGACGCCGCCGGAATAGAACATCTCCTCGCGCTTCTCGACCGCGTGGCGCATGTCGGAGAGCACGATGTTGACGCCGGAATTGAGGAAGGCGAGCTCGCGTAAGCGATGCTCGAGCGTGGCGAAGTCGTATTCGATGTTCTTGAAGGTCTCGGTCGAGGCCAGGAACGTCACCTCGGTGCCGCGCCGGCCCGGCGCCTCGCCGACCACCTTCAGCGGTGCGACGGCATCGCCGTGAGCGAACTCGATATAGTGCTCCTTGTTGTCACGCCAGATGCGCAAGCCGAGCTTGCTCGACAGCGCGTTGACGACGGAGACGCCGACGCCGTGCAGGCCGCCGGAAACTTTGTAGGAGTTCTGGTCGAACTTACCGCCGGCGTGCAGCTGGGTCATGATGACCTCGGCCGCCGAGATGCCTTCGCCCTTGTGGATGTCGACGGGAATGCCGCGGCCGTCGTCGCGCACGGTGACGGAATTATCCGCGTTGAGGATCACCTCGACGCGCGAGGCATGGCCGGCGAGCGCCTCGTCGATGGCGTTATCGACGACTTCGTAGACCATGTGGTGCAGGCCCGAGCCGTCGTCGGTATCGCCGATATACATGCCCGGGCGCTTGCGGACGGCATCGAGTCCCTTGAGCACGCGGATCGATTCCGCGCCGTAATCGCTCGCGTTGGAGGGCTCGTTTTCGGCAGCGTGCTGCCGAGCAGGTTCTGTCATGAGAGGCCTTCGAGATGTCGCCCGAATCAGCGGCGCAAAAGGCGCTGATTTGCGGGGCTATTTGTGCCATGAAAGACCGCTTGCGCCTAGCGCAAAGTATCCTCCGGCAACCCTTTGAGTAGATAGGGTTTTTCGGCCGGTTTTCAAGGCGCCGGAGGGCCGATTCTGGGCGCCGCAAAAAGCCCGATTCGAGGGCAGTTTTTTGCCTCGAAAAGACGTGGATTTTTGCGGGGGCCAGGAAGAGTGGTTTTGGGGCACCTGAAACTGATTCATCGATCGCCGTCATGCCCGGCCTTGTCCTGGCATCCACGTTCTTGGCGTCGCGGAAGACGTGGATGGCCGGGACAAGCCCGGCCATGACGATACCGCGAATCTGAAAGCGTGCAGCCTCAATACATCTGCAGCGGCAGCACGTCGCCGCTCGGGCCCACCAGAAGGCCCCAGGCCTCGCCGGCGGCAACGGTCAGGGACTCGCTACGCGCAGGGCGGCCGGGCAGGCGGAACGCGTACACGTATTTGCCGGGCGGTAGGTCGAGCATCGGGCCTTTCGGTGATTGCGGGCCGCCGGCGCCGGCTGCGATCTTCACCGTCTGCTTGTTGATCGTCAGCGCGACCTCGTTCGCTGCCATGTTTCCGAGCATGAGCCGCGCTTGTCCCGCCTTCGGCATGATCTCGGCCTTGGCCGCGGCATCGGCATTCTTCTGCGCCAGGCTGACCGTGGTCTCGCCCTTGGCGCGGCCGAGCTTGAGCACGGCGGGACCTTGCGGCGAGGTGAAGTCGATCTGCGCGCGTTCTGCGGACGCGGTCGCGCCGTCGGCTCTCTCCCGCCAGCCCAGCTTTGCAAGCTCGGCCCGGTAGAAGGCGAGGACCTCGTCGAGCGAAGCGGGGATGCGGGCCTCGAGCTCGCGGCGGAGCGGCGCTTCGCCTCCGGGTATCTTGGTGGTGGCGAGCGATTTCGACGAACGCTGCGTCGGCACCGGCAGCGGGGACTCAGGATCGGGTTTGAGCGGCTCGGCGGATTTGGCCTGAACCTCCACCTCCGCGCCGGCCGCAGCCTTGGCCGCTTCGGTCACCAGGCCCGATCCGTCGGCGCGGACATTCACCTTCGGGGCCATCTGCATCACCGTCATCGAGATCGACTTGCCGCCCTTCGAGAACGCCATCACCGCCATGTTCGGCTGGTTGATGACGGAGGGCTGCTCCTTCCAGCCCGAGCTCTTCAGCGCGGTCCGATAGAAGCTGCTGAGCGCCTTCACGCTCGACGCCGAGGAGAATTCCAGGTGGCCGTCGCCGCCTTCGAACTTCACGGCTTCGGCGTTTTCGGGCAGCGGCACCGGCGTCTTGCTGTCAGCGAGCGCGGTGAGCGGGGCGTCCGACAGGGAGGCGGCCTGCGTCTTGCGCCTGATATCATCGGCCGCAATGAGCTGCTGAGCCGTACCCAAGGCATCGCTCAGGAACCTCGCGTCGGCCTCCTTCTTCGCCTTGGCGCGAGCGGCGAGCGCGGATTCCTTCACCTGCGCGGTCAGGCTGACCATGGTGAAATCATATTTGCGGCCGAGCCGCAGCACACCGGTTTCATCAGTGTTGGAAATCTTGATCGCCACCTCGTCGCCGGGCGCGAGCGGCGCGCGGCCGTCCTCCTGCCAGCCGCGCGCGGTGAGCTCGCGCTGGTAGAAGGCGAGCACGGCGGGCAGCTCGGCGATCGCGGCGGCCGAGATCTCGCGCTTGTTCGAGTTGGCGCTGCCGAGGCCCCGCGCAGATTTGGTTGGCTTCGGCCGTGGCAGGCCGGCCATGTCGTCGTCGGCCTCGAGCACCTCCGGCAGTGCGAACGGCGCCACCCTGATCTCGACATTGGTGCGGCCATCGTCGCGGCGCGTCAGGGTCAGCATCACCGGCTTCTGGTAGATGTGCGTCGCGTCGCGATCGGGGTGGTCGTAGAAGACGCGAACGCCGTTCGGAACGGCTCCGGCAAGATCGGCGTTCGGCCAGCGCGATGCCGTATCGGGGTTAAGCTTGCGCCACCCCATCGCCGCCATGTCCTTGGTAAAGAATGCTGCGGTCGCATCGAGCGCGCCGGGCGCAATGCAGCTGAGATAGGGCCGGGTCTCGTCGAACACGAGATCGATCGCGCCTTCCGGAAAGGGCACGTTCGCATAGATCCGGTTCGGCGTGTAGAACACGGCGGACTGGTCGGGTCGCCCGCGCGCCTGTGTGAAGGAAACGCGCAGCCCCTGCCGTCCCTTCTTGAAGGTCAACGCTGCGCTTTTCTCATCCAGCGGATACACATAGGGCACCCAGCCGTCGGCGCTCAGCAGCTTCCTGGTCGCGTCCGACGTGGCGGCAAGCGGGGTCGACACGGTGTAGATCACGCGATAGGTGTCGGGACGCGAAGTGTCCTCCACCGCACCGTCGAGCCGCGGCAGCGTATGGACGTCGACGATGCCATCGTCTGCCGCGCCGGCGGGACGCGAGGGGATCACTATCGCGAGAATGCCGCAGGCAAGCAGCAGCCATCTTGCCGGGACTTGCGCCCCGCGCCGGATCATCGGCATCGTCAAAAAACTCCTGGATGTCGCGCGGGTCGTCTTGCCCTTGCGCATTGGCGGGCTGCGGCGCCGTCGGCGCGGCCTCAGACGAGAAGTCGCGCCGGGAACCGGAGAGGTTCAACAGGCTCAGTACAGCTGCAACGGCGGCCAGGCGTCACCGTCGCGCCCGACCGTGAGCTCCCAGGTGTCGCCGGCGGCGACGGTGAGGATGTTCGTGGTGGCGGGTTGGCCCGGCGCGCCCAGCCTGTACGAATATTCGCCCGGCGCGAGGTCCAGCGCGACGGCGTTCGCGCTGGCCGGGCGCGGGATGGTCCGCTCGTTGATGGTGAGGACCGCTTCCTTGTCGCCGATATTGCTGAACACCAGCTTCGCCTGGCCGGGCTCGGGCAGCACGTTCGCCTTCGTCGCCATGTCCGCGTTCTTCTGCACCAGATGAACCGAGGTGCCGGAATCCTTGCGATCGAGCTTCAGCGCGGCCGGCCCCAGCGGCGAGACGAAGGCGAGCCGGACGTGATCGGCGTTGACCACGGCGCCATCATGCTGCTCTTGCCAGCCGAGCTTGCGAAGCTCGGTCCGGTAGAAGGCGAGCACGTCGCTGAGCCCCGCGGGCACGGTGGCCTCCAGCCTGACGCGGAGCGGCGCGTCGACGCCCTGCATCAGCGTGGTGTGGATCCCTCTGTAAGTATAGCGGGTCGGTGCGGGCAGCTTGGCATCGGAATCCAGCGTGAGCGTCGTCGGAAACAGATGCGGCAGCGAGGCACCGGCGCTGGCCGCGAGCATGCACATCGCAAGCAGGGCGAAGCCGCACGCAAACAACTGCCATCGTGCCGGAGCTTGCGCCCCATGCCTCACCGCCGTCATGCTCATGCTCCAAAAATATCGCGAAGGATATCGCGCATGTCCGAGTGCTGCGCGATGGCCGCTTCTTGCGGCCTCAAGCAGCTAGTCGCGATCTGGAACAGGCGGGTTCAATGCGGCGGCCTAACTGCGGGCCGAGACTCGTCCGCTCTCGACGTCAAACACTTCGCCCCCCGCGCCGATCTCGGCGAAGGCGGCAGGATCCGCACCGCTCAGCCACACCTGCGCGCCGAGCTTCTTCAGCTCATCGAACAGCGCCGCCCGGCGGTTCGGATCGAGATGCGCAACCACCTCGTCGAGCAGCAGCAGCGGCACGATGCCGGTCATCTCGGCGACCAGGCTCGCATGCGCCAGCACGAGGCCGATCAGCAGCGCCTTCTGCTCGCCGGTGGAGGCATCGCGCGCCGGCATGCTCTTGGGCGCGTAGATCACCTGGAGGTCGGTGAGATGCGGGCCGTCGGTGGTGCGGCCGGCGATCGCATCGCGCGGGCGGTTGTCGCGCAGGATCTGGCGGTAGCGGTCCTCGACCGAGGTCGCGGTCTCCTCGAGCAGCGCATTCTCCATCCAGCCGTCGAGCGCGATCTGAGCGGACGGAAATGCGGATGCCTGTGCGCGCGCGTTGAGCATGCCGGTGAGCCTTGCCGCGGTCTGGCCGCGCGTGGCCGCCACCGCGACGGCGAGTTCGGCCGTCTCGCGCTCGATCGCGTCGCACCAATGGTCGTCGTAATTGCGCGTCTCCAGCAGGCGGTTACGCGAGCGCAACGAGCGCTCGAGCGCGTTGATGCGGCTGGAATGCTCGCTGTCGATGGCGAGCACGAGACGGTCGAAGAAGCGCCGCCGTCCGGACGCTGCGCCCATGAACAGCCCGTCCATGGCCGGCGTCAGCCACACCATGCGGATATGATCGCCGAAGGCGCTGGCCGAGCCCACCGGCTCGCGGTCGATGCGGCAGCGCCGGCTGACCGTGGTATCCGCGCGCGGCGCATCGATGCCGGTGCCGAGCGTCGCCAGCCCCAGCGCGCCCTCGACCTGCGCCGACACCGCCCAGGAGCCGTCGCCCTGGTTGTCGGCGACATCCTCCAGCGTCGCCCGGCGAAGGCCGCGGCCCGGCGACAGGAACGAGATCGCCTCGATGCAATTGGTCTTGCCCGCCCCGTTCGGTCCGACCAGCGCCACCAGATCAGCCGCCGTCTCGAGCCCCGCCGCCCGGTAATTGCGAAAATGCGTCAGCGTCAGCCGATGAATGCGGGAGGGGGTCATATCACTCTGTCATTGCCGGGCTTGACCCGGCAATCCATCGCCCGCGTCAGCGGGCTATTTCATCATATAGGTCTTGCCACGCGGGATTGCTTTTCACGATCAGGTCGATCTTCCACTCGCGTGACCAGTGCTTCATGTTCTTTTCGCGCTGAAGGGCAGCGGCGATCGTGTCATGCGCCTCGAAATAGACCAGGGTCTTCACGCCGTAACGCTTGGTGAAGCCGTCCGCCAGGCCTTCGCGGTGTTCGTAGACGCGCCTGACCAGATTGTTCGTGACGCCGATGTAGAGTGTTCCACCGGGCTTGCTGGCGAGGATGTACACCCAATAGGTCATCTTGTTCGATGGATGGCCGGGTCAAGCCCGGCCATGACAAAAAGGGGAAAGCAGCCTCACACCCGCATCGGCATCAGCACGTACAGCGCGCTCTTGTCGTCGCGGTCCTGCACCAGCGTCGGCGAGCCGGGGTCGGCGAGGCGGAGCGTGGCGACGTCGCCTTCGATCTGGGCGGCGATGTCGAGCAGATAGCGGGAGTTGAAGCCGATATCGAGCGCGTCGGAGGCGTATTCGACCTCGAGCTCTTCGGTCGCGCTGCCGGAATCCGGATTGGTCACCGACAGCACCAGCTTGCCCGCCGACAGCGACAATTTGACCGCGCGGCCGCGCTCGCTCGAAATCGTCGAGACGCGGTCGACCGCGTTCTCGAAATCCTTCTTGTCGACCACGAGCTCCTTGTCGTTGTTCTGCGGAATGACGCGGCCGTAATCGGGGAAGGTGCCGTCGATCAGCTTCGAGGTCAGCACGACGTTGCCGATGGTGAAGCGGATCTTGGCCTGCGACAGCTCGATCGTCATCTCGGCCTCGGTGTCCTCGATCAGGCGCTGCACCTCGCCGACCGTCTTGCGCGGCACGATCACGCCGGGCATGCCCTCGGCGCCCTTGGGCTGCACCAGGTCGAGCTGGGCGAGGCGGTGACCGTCGGTGGCGACACCGCGCAGGGTGGCGGCCTTTGGCGTGCCGGCGGCATGCAGATAGATGCCGTTGAGGTAATAGCGCGTCTCCTCGGTCGAGATCGCGAACTGGGTGCGGTCGATCAGCCGCTTGACGTCCTTGGCGGCGAGCGAGAACGAATGCGACATGTCGCCGGCGGCCAGATCCGGGAAATCGTTCTCCGGCAGCGTCTGCAGCGTGAAGCGCGAGCGGCCGGCGCGGATGGCGAGCACGGCGCGGTCGCCGTCGGCCTCCAGCACGATCTGCGAGCCGTCCGGCAGCTTGCGCACGATGTCGTAGAACATGTGCGCCGGCACGGTGGTGGAGCCCGCGGTCGCGGTTTCCGCCGGCAGCGTCTCGGTCACTTCGAGGTCGAGGTCGGTCGCCTTCAGCGACAATTTCGCGTTCTCGGCGCGCACCAGCACGTTGCCGAGAATCGGGATCGTGTTGCGGCGCTCGACCACGCGGTGGACATGGCCCAGCGACTTCAGCAGTTGTGCGCGTTCGACCGTAACCTTCATTGCACTACTCGCCCGATCCCTTAGGAAAACACAGCGTTGAGAAGGCCGGGCGGCGGGACGCGCGCCACGGCATCGAAGACCCCGACCGGCCGGATCATTCCTGCCGATATGACCAAAGCCGTCTGGGTCGCGCAAGGTGGCGCGGATAGCCCGCAGATTCAAGGCATTGGGGCCAGTTCCCCACGATTTACCGCCTCAAAACGAAGACGCCGCCCAGGCAAGCCGGGGCGGCGGGAGCAGGGCGGGAGCCCTAGGCCTTTATTCCTGAAGCTGGCGCTTCAGCGATTCCACTTCCTCCGACAGCGCGGTGTCCTTGGAGACCAGCGCCTCGATCTTGCGCACCGCGTGCAGCACGGTCGTGTGGTCGCGTCCGCCGAAGCGGCGGCCGATCTCGGGCAGCGAGCGCAGCGTCAGCGTCTTGGCGAGATACATCGCCACCTGGCGCGGGCGCACCACGTTGGCGGTGCGGCGCGAGGACAAGAGGTCGGAGCGGCTGACATTATACTGCCGCGCCACCACGCGCTGGATGTCCTCGATCTTGATCCGCTTCGGCTCCTGCGGCCGCACCAGGTCGCGCACCTCGTGCTCGGCCATCTCCAGCGTCACCGGCCGGTTGTTGAGCTTGGAATGCGCCAGCAGCCGGTTGATAGCGCCTTCGAGGTCGCGGCCGTTATGGGTGATGGTGCGCGCCAGATAATGCAGCACCTCCTCGGGCACCTCGAACGTGGCGTGATGGGCGCGGGCCGCCGCGACGCGCGACTTCAGGATGCCGTGGCGCAGCTCCTCGCCGAGCGATCCCATCTCGACCACGAGCCCGCCGGCGAGCCGCGAGCGCACGCGATCGTCGAGGCTTTCCAGATCCGATGGCGGACGGTCGGCCGCGATCACGACTTGGCGGCCGGCGTCGATCAGCGCGTTCAGCGTGTGGCAGAACTCGGCCTGGGTCGACTTGCCCTGCAGGAATTGGAGGTCGTCGATGACAAGCACGTCGATGCCGCGCAGCGCTTCCTTGAAGGCCAGCGCCGTCTGCGTCTTCAGCGCGGCGACGAAGCCATACATGAATTTTTCGGCCGTGAGATACAGCACCTTGCGCTCGTTGCCGGAATTGCCGGCCCAGGTCACGGCCTGCAAGAGATGCGTCTTGCCGAGGCCGACACCGGCATGGATGTAGAGCGGGTTGAACATCACGGAGTCGCCGCGACGCCCTTCGGCGACCTGGCGCGCGGCCGCATGGGCCAGCGTGTTGGAGCGGCCGACGACGAAGCTGGCGAAGGTCAGGCGCGGATCGAGCGGCGAGCCGCCGAGCGCGTCGTGATTGGCCGAGACCGGCGCGGTCGCGGTCGAGCGCAATTCCGGCATCGGCGCGCGGCGCGCCTCGACCGGCGCGGGCGCTTCCTTCGGCTGCGCCGAGGGGCGCACGGCGGACCGCACCGTGAGGTCGATGCGATGCACTTCCGGCATCTCGGCCTGCCAGCACGACAGCACGCGCTCGGCATAATGGGCCTGAATCCAGCTCTTCAGGAACCGCGTCGGCACCGAGAGCCGCACGCTCTCGTCCTGCACGCCTTCCAGATCCATGCGCGCAAACCAGCTTGTGTAGACGTCCTCGCCAACGCTCGAGCGCAGCCGACCCTTCACGCGTGACCAGCGATCCTGTTCCATTGTCATCGTCAGAAAACTTCTCTTGAGAGATATAGTTGCGTTTGTGAGCGCCATGCAGGGTTCCTGCCACGGTCCCTGGAGTGGCGCGACCTCGAGCGAGTCCATCGTCGGGCATGGCTCGACCGTTCGGCGCGAACGCCGCGGGTCAGATCAGCGATGTCAGAGATGGAGCAGTCGCGAGGTCAGCGCGTACTCGGCGCTCCGTCACGCGCGGGAGGCTGGAGATCCGACGGAGCTGAAACGGCATCGTTGGAAAAGGAAACGTGCTGCAATACCGCGTTGAGTCCGTAAGACATGATACCTCCCCGTCCTGCCGTGATCGCCCACGACAAGGTCCTGCGTGTCCTAAAGACAACCGCGCCGTACTCCTGTCGCGGATGCCTGCCCAAATGTACTAGTCGTCCGCTCGACTTCGCCACCTTGCGTGCCGGGGTAGCTTCGCGATGTCTCTCATATGAGCCTGGCGCGAGTAGATGCGCCTGGCGCGAGCGGGAAAGGTCCCGCTTGGAAACATTCAGACAAAGAGCTACCATTCCCACATTGCTGTGGGTTTTGCACCGACATCACTTTTTGAAGCGTCGCCTACGTGCACACCGCCGCCGATTTGCACGCTCGCCCCGTTTCCTAAACCGCGCTGGTCTGAAGATCGTGGGCGCCGCTGACTGGGTTAAGGAATACACTAAGCGGAAAGACTCGCAACGAAATTGATTCACAGTTGAGCCGTCAAAAAACTTGACCTCGGTTAACGTCGCACAGGAGTTGTTCACAGGCTGCGAAGCAAGTTTTTGAATCCGTGCACAGAATCGAGAAGGCCGCGCGTCATGTGACAATTCTCGTTCAGCGCCAAATTATTTTTATAAATTCGTCATGCGCCCGACGTGCGGGCGAATTTTCCAAATGCTTGTCCCTGCTATGTTGATAAGTGATTATCGAGCCATCGCTTTTCGAGACTCGTTTTGCAGGGTAACTCCACCGTGACACACGTTCCGGTGAATCTACGGTGTGCAGAACTCTCATCGGCCATCGATTCAATTCGCGCACGCCTCACAGGGGTTTTTTGCAACGCAGTGAAGTTTCCTCTGTTGCAGAACATCGGCAGGTAGAATTACGGAATGAAGACTGACGCAGACGATGTAAATCATCCAAGCGAGGCGTGAGCCTCGCGTGACTGCTTGCGTGAATGTGACAGTCAACAAAAAAGCCCGGCGCGAGGCCGGGCTGTTTGACGCGCTGACCGGATCGACCGATCAGACGATGTCGCCAAGATGACTTGGCAAGATTTACTTCGCGAGCTTGGCGATCTGCGCGGTGAGGCGCGAGACTTTGCGGCTGGCGTTGTTCTTGTGAATGATGTTGCGCTGGGCGGCGCGCATCAAGGCGGGCTCGGCCGTCGCGAGCGCCTTCACGGCAGCGGCGCGGTCGCCGCTCTCGATGGCTTCCTCGACGTTGCGCACGGCGCCACGCATCTGGGTGCGGCGCGACTTGTTGACGGCAGTGCGGCGGGCGATCTTGCGCGTCGCTTTCTTGGCGGAAGTGGTATTGGCCATGGTCTCAATGTCCTTTGCGGGTACCGGTCGCGTCTTCGTCGGGTAGCGCCGGCTTGCTTGACCGCGGAATCGACGCTCGGATTTAGGGTTGTTCGGTTGCTGGGCCGTTCCCGGAACATGAGCGACCGCCTTGCGGCTGTCTCTGAGGCTCCAAGGTGTCTTCAAGCTCGGATGAGTCCTGAAGCCCAGGGTGCCTGCAACTGCTCAAAGAACAGCGGCGGCGGGATTGAGCCCACCGCCAGTTGGCGCCCTTATAGAGAGGGTCTTTCGCACCGTCAACGCTTTCGGGCGCCGGAAACGCCCCTTTGGCGGCCTGGATGAGTGCCGTAACGCCCTGAAGAGGTTGAATTTCTGCCGTCGCCCGGCTATTGGCTGGCATCGTTCCGAAAAGGTCGTCCGCTTCGACGGCCATCGTAGGTGAGGCATGATCCGCGGCTTTTTCCGACTGATTGGGCTGTTGCTGCTCGCCGGCGGGTTCATCTTCATGGTCTATGACGGCGCCCGCTGGGTGGCCGACCAGACCCTCAAATTCACCCGCTTCGGCCAGTTCTGGAACGATATCAATCAGGCCAGCCAATCGGCCTTCCGCACCTGGGTCGAGGCCAAGGCGCCCTGGCTCTGGACCTCGGTGATCCGCCTGGTGCTGGAGCAGCCGGTCTTCGCCGTCCTCGGCATTCTCGGCATCCTCCTGATGATCTTGTTCCGCCCGCGGAAACCGCTGATCGGCTATTCCCGGGATTGAGCCTGCAGCTGGCGCCGCGTAACAGCGCTGCCTCCAACCCTCCCCCTCCAGGGGAGGGTTGGAGCCCCACTCAACGCTTTATTAACCATAACCGGTGCATCACTGGAGCCGTCTCGTTTCGAGGATGGGTCCGGTGCCGGTTGCACGCGCGTTTCGATGGTCGAACTTGGCGTCCTTGGCAGCGTCCGCCGCGCTCGCTTTGGGCGGCTGCATGCAGACCGCAACTCCCGTCGCGATGGTGCAGCCTCGTCCCGATCTCGATGCCATGGCCTATGGCCAGCCCTATAATGCGCCGCGGCCGGTCGTCGTCGCCAATAACGGCGGTGGCGCGATCGCAGCGCTCAGCAATTCCTTTGCCGCTTCGCCCGCACCGATGCCTGTCGGCTACGCCGCGCCGATGGCGGTGCCGGTGCGCAATGGCCCCTCCTACCATCTCGACGCCGGCGACAAGCTCCGCGTCGTGGTCTACGGCCAGGAAGGTCTCACCAACAGCTATGCGATCGACGCCGGCGGCTCCATCACCATGCCGCTGATCGGCGCGGTGCCCGCCCGCGGCCGCACCACGGCAGGGCTGGCCGGCGAGATCGCCGCACGCCTGCGCAACGGCTACATCCGCGAGCCTTCGGTGGCGGTCGAGATCGAGACCTATCGTCCGTTCTTCATCCTCGGCGAGGTCCTCGCGCCCGGCCAATATCCCTACGTGCCGAACATGACGGTTGAGAGCGCGGTCGCCATCGCCGGCGGCTTCTCCCCGCGCGCCAAGCGCGACATGGTCACCGTCACGCACACCGAGAACGGCGGCGCCATGCGCGCCGTGGTGCCGCTCGGCACGCCACTCGCGCCCGGCGACACCGTGTTCGTCGGCGAGCGCTGGTTCTAGGGCTCAAGCCCAGGCACTCTCCTCCCGTCATTCCGGGGCGCGACGAAGTCGCGAGCCCGGAATCCATTCATCCACGAACGCTGACGCACGATGGATTCCGGGCTCGCGCTGCGCGCGCCCCGGAATGACAGTGGAAAGAGCCGCGCGCTACTTCGTCAAATGCTTCGCGAAAAAATCCATGCTGCGCGGCCAGGCGATGTCTGCGCTGGCCTTGTCGTAGCTGGCGCGCTCGTCGCAATGGAAACCATGCTGGGCGCCTGGATAGATGAAGACCTCCACATCCGGCCGCTTCGACTTGATGGTCTCGACGTCGGCGAGCGGAATGCCGGCATCCTTCTCGCCGAAATGCAGCTGGGTCGGCACCTTCGGCGTCTCGTCGGCGAAGCGCACGACGGCGCCGCCGTAATAACCGATCGCCGCCTTCAGGCCGGTCAGTCGCGTCGCCGCGACGAAGGCGATGCTGCCGCCCAAGCAAAATCCGATGATGCCGACGGGCCCGACGCTTCTGACCGCATCGATCGCAGCCTGCGTGTCGCGCAGCATCGCGGCCCAGTCCGGGTTGGCCACGAACTTGCGCGCCTCCGCGATCTCGTCGGGCGAATAGCCCGACTGGAAGTTCGGCGCCGTCCGGTCGAAGATCGACGGCGCGATCGCGACATAGCCTTCCCCGGCGAGGCGGTCGCAGACCGAGCGGATGTGGTGATTGACCCCAAAGATCTCCTGGATCACCACCACCGCGCCCTTCGGCGTGCCGGCGGGATCAGCGCGATAGGCGCCGAGCTTGAAATTGTCCGAGGCTGTCAGCTTGATGTCCTGTCCCACGCGGGTTGTCCTTCTTGGTTGTCGATCCGAAATTCAGCTCTCTCCCCTCATCCTGAGGAGCGCGCACCTGCGCGCGTCTCGAAGGATGAAAGGCCGAGATGCAGCAGCCGGGCCTGCATCCTTCGAGACGCTTGCTGTGCAAGCTCCTCAGGATGAGGGGTAACACCTCACTCCCACATCCAGTTCTCGCCGTAATCCTCCTTCCATCCGGCCAGCCGGCCGTGGCGGAATTGCAGGAACAGGCGATGGCGATAGGGGATCAGGCCGCTGCCGCCGATGTTGCGCAAGGCGAGATAGATCTCGTGGCCGGGACGTCCCCGCACATATTGCAGCCTCTGCCCGAGGGCGCGCGCGGTCTGTTCGGCATCCATGCCGAAGGCGAGCGGCGTGTTGTTCGACAAGGTCGTGACGAAGGGCTGGCGCGGCGGCACGGCGCCGATCGGCTCGCCCTGTGCGGATAGCGACAGCAACATCGTCCCCGCAGCCAGCATCATCAGCTTCATCGCCTGTGTCCCTGCTCGATCGGCCTATGCCGGCAAGTTCTTCAGGAAAGGCACGACCGCGTCAACAAAAGCCTCGGGCTGATCGATGTTGACGGCGTGTCCGGCCGCGGGGATCACGACCTTTTGTGCGCCCGGAATCTTTGCGGCCATGTAGTCGGAGGCGGCGAGGAACGGGGTGTCGTCGGCGCCGACCACGATCAGGCTGGGCACCTTGATCTCAGGCAACAGCTCCATCACGCGCGCATCGCGCTGGGTCAGCATGCCGCGCGCGGCGAGCGCAAGCCCACTGGCGTTGCGATGGTTCGCGGTGGCGCGCTCGCGCGTCGCCGCTTTCAAGACATCGAGGCCTTCGCGGTCGAGCCGGTCGGCCGTGGCAAGCGCCCGCGCGTTCCAGGCTTCGCGCGCATCGTCCTTCCTGAAGCCGGGGCCGGTGTCGATGATCAGTAGCGCGCGGGCCCGCTCCGGATGTGCGCGATAGAACGCCAGCGACATGTAACCGCCGAGCGAAAGCCCGCCGATGATGGCGAGCTTCGCGCCGACCGCATCGAGGATTGCCGCCATGTCACCGACCGTCAGCGCTTCGCTATACGCGCTCGCATCGTCAGGGTAATCGGACTGGCCGTGGCCGCGCATGTCCCACAGGATCAGCGTGTGGTCCTTCGCCAGCGCGTCGATTTGCCCATGCCACATCGCCGAGGTCGAGGAATAGCCGTGGGTGAGCAGCAGCGGCGGCCCGTTGCCATGAACCTCGTAGTAGATGTTGACGCCGTCGCGATTGATCTCCGGCATTGCTTCCCGCCCTTTCTTTTTCCTCGCCACGACACCGCTGCACCCTCTCCCCTTGCGGGAGAGGGTGGCTTCGCTGAAAGCGAAGCCGGGTGAGGGGTCTCTATCCGCGCATGACTCTCTCAATGCGAGTGCGCGGATAGAACCCCTCATCCGGCGCTTCGCGCCACCTTCTCCCACAAGGGGAGAAGGAAGAAAGCGGCGGCAGCTGCACCTTAGCTCGCCAAGTTACCTCGAAGAAACTGCCTGAATGCGTAGCACGCATGCCGGAGGCATGCGCTGTTGTGTCCAGTGGCTGCGTCGACGCCCTTGGCGCGGCGCACAACGGGCGAGTGTGGCGAGCGCTTTTTCGACTCGTTCCAAATTGCATTTGCCTCCGCGCCGGAACGCGATCATTCTCGCCGGCAAGGCTGACGCCAGCCCGGTGGGCGTCCGCCATTCAAATTGCCGCCGTAAGCGGCTTCATGCACCGGCAGGGGAAGACGCCTATGCCAACTCTCACCATCAACGGGCGGAGTCTGTCCGTGGATGCGGCGAACGACACGCCGCTCCTCTGGGCGATCCGCGAGCAATTGCAGATGACCGGCACCAAGTTCGGCTGCGGTGCCGGGCTGTGCGGTGCCTGCACCGTGCACGTCAACGGCGAAGCCGTGCGCTCGTGCCAGACCATGCTCAGTGACGTCGCCGGCAAGAAGATCACCACCATCGAAGGTCTCTCCGCCAAGGGCGATCATCCCTTACAGAAGGCCTGGATCGCCGAGCAGGTGCCGCAATGCGGCTATTGCCAGTCCGGCCAGATCATGCAGGCGGCTTCGCTGCTCGCCAAGAATCCCAATCCGACCAAGGAGGAAGTGGTCGCCCATATGGACGGCAATCTCTGCCGCTGCATGACCTATTCGCGGATCCAGAAGGCGATTATGCGCGCCGCATCCGAGATGCGCACGGCGTCCGCCACCTCGAGCGAGCGGAGGCCCACATGAACAAGCATGTCAAGAACGTGACACCTGAGACGACCGATCTCAGCCGCCGCTCCTTCCTCGTCGGCACCGCCGCGACCGGCCTCGTGCTCGGCTATGCCGGCGTGCCCGGCATCGAATCGGCAGCCGCCGCGCCCGCCAATTTCGAGCCGAGCGTGTGGTACGCGATCGCGCCGGACGGGCTTGTCACCGTGACCTGCGGCAAGGCGGATATGGGCCAGCACATCGCCTCCACCATGGCGCAGATCGTCTGCGAGGAATTGGGCGCGAAATGGAGCGACATGCGCGTGCAGCTCGCCTCCAACGATCCCAAGTTCAACGATCCCGTGCTGGGCGCGCAGATCACCGGCGGCAGCTGGTCGACCATGATGAATTTCGAGGCGATGAGCCGGGCCGGTGCCGCCGGGCGCATCGCATTGACCGAAGGTGCCGCCGCCGCCATGGGCGTGCCGGCATCGGAGCTGGTGGTGCGCGATTCCATGATCGTGCATCCGAAATCGAAGAAGCAGATGTCGTTCGCCGATGTCGTGAAAAGCGGCAAGGCGACGAAAACCTTCACGCCGGACGAGTTGAAGGCGCTCAAACTGAAGACGCCCGATCAATACACCATGATTGGCGTCTCGGTTCCGCAGCTCGACATCCCCTCCAAGACCAACGGCACGGCCAAGTACGGCATCGACGTGATGCTGCCGGGCATGGCCTATGGTGCGCTGGTCACGCCGCCGGTGCGCTTCGGCGCCACCGTGAAATCGGTCGACGACAGCGCGGCAAAGAAGGTGCCGGGCTTCATCAAGGCCGTCACACTCGACGACAAGACCGGGACGACGTCGGGCTGGGTCGTCGCGGTCGCCAGCACCTACGCCAACGCCAAGAAGGCCGCGCAGGCGCTGAAGATCGCCTATGATTCGGGTCCGAACGCGAAGCTGTCGAGCGAGTCGCTGCTCGACGAGGCCAAGCGGCTCCAGAAGCTGGACGATTCCGGCCAGTTCTTCGTCAAGGACGGCGATCCCAATGCGGCCTTCGGTTCGGCGGCCAAGGTGGTGGAAGCGGAATACACCACCAGCATCAACATCCACGCGCCGCTGGAGCCGATGAACGCCACTGCGGAGTTCAAGGGCGACATCCTGCACATCTATTCCGGCAACCAGTTTGCGACGCGCTCCGGCGCGATCGCGGCGGGCGCTGCCGGGATCGATCCGAAATTCGTGGTCATGCACCAGATGTGGCTGGGCGGCGGCTTCGGCCGGCGTCTCGATGCCGACATGATGATTCCGGCGGTGCAGGCGGCCAAGGCGGTCGGCAAGCCGGTGAAGGTGATCTACTCGCGCGAGAACGACATGACGATGGATTTCTCGCGTCCGCTCACCTACCAAAAAGTGAAGGCCGGCGTGGACGGCGATGGCAAGCTCATTGCGATCAGCCACGACGTGGTCTCGGCCTGGCCGACCGCGCGCTGGGGAATCCCCGATTTCCTGACGCCCTCGGTCGACAAGAAGGGCCCGCTCGATTCCTTTACGGTGAACGGGGCGGACTTCTTCTACACCGTGCCCAACCATTATGTGCGCGCGATCAAGAACGAGCTCGCGCACAACGCCACGCCCTCTGGCCAGCTTCGCTCGGTGGCGCCGGGCTGGACCTTCTGGGCGGTGGAAAGCATGATCGACGAGATCGCGGCGGCGACGGGCAAGGATCCCGCGCAGTTCCGCATCTCGTTGCTCGACGGCGCCGGCAAGAACGACGGCGGCGCGCAGCGCTTGCGCAACACGCTGCTCGCCGCGATGGGACTGTCCGGCTACGGCACCAAGCAATTGCCGAAAGGCGAGGGCATGGGCGTCGCCTGCGTCTCCTCGCAGGAGCGGGCGACCGCGAGCTGGACGGCGTGCGTGGCTCACGTCGCCGTCGCGCCGTCTGGGGAGGTGACCGTGAAGAAGCTCACGGTCGCAACCGACGTCGGCACGCAGGTGCATCCCGACAATGTCCGCGCCCAGGTCGAGGGCGCGGCGCTGTGGGGCTTGTCGCTGGCGATGTACGAGAAGGCGACGCTGAAGGACGGTGGCATCGAGCAGACCAATTTCGACGGCTACACGCCCTTGCGCATGAGCCAGACGCCCGAGGTCGCGATCGCCGTGATCGCCAATGGCGAGAAGGCCACCGGCGTCGGCGAGCCCGCGGTCACCGTGGTCGCGCCGGCCATCGGCAACGCCATCTTCAATGCTAGCGGCGCCCGCGTCCGCGCCCTGCCGATCACCGCGGAAGCCGTGAAGGCGAGCATGAAGGCGTAAGTCGAGCCGTGATTGCCAAATGAGCTGATCCGCCGGAGGGCAACCTCCGGCGGATTTGTTTTGGAGCCGCCTCCACACCCTCACCGTCATGCCCCGGCTCGACCGGGGCATCCAGTACGCCGCGGCTTCTCGGTTTCAGCCGGACCGTCTCAGCATACTGGGTCGCCCGGTCGAGCCGGGCGACGACAACGGACGGCGGGGCGATAGCGTCCAAAATTCCCCTTATCCATCAATGCCCGTTCTACTGTGCATGGGGTTGTTTTCGCCGGTTGTGAAATTCCCCCCTGAACCCCAATCCGTAAAATTGCGTGCAATTCCCCAAGGTTCCATTGAGCACGCCTCTTAAGGGCCAGAGAACCTGATCCGGCTTAGGCTCATCGGCCAATACGCCCGAGTTTCCGGTCCTTGTGGGGGAAGCCATGAACGCCACAGCCAAATCCGCCGCCAAACGCCGGCTCCTGCTCGCCTCCGATCGGAGCGACGGGAGCAGCGAGCTCGCCAGCATCCTGAAGGCGGTCGGCGACGTCTCCACGGTGAAGACGGACGAAATCCCCGCCCAGCCCTCGCGCGATCTCTCCGGGCTCGTGGTCGACATCAACCTGCGCTCGCCCGACAGCGTGCAGCGGGTGCGCAACAAACTGCGCGGCGATGCCTATCGTTCGATGCCGCGGCTGTTCGTGCTCGCGGACGCCCTGCATCACGGCACCATGCAGGCCTGGGCGTTAGGAGCCACCGACACCATCTCACGGCCGCTCCAGGCCGAGGCCATCCTGCAGCGCATTCGCGCCGCCTTCCCGGACACCGCGGCCTATGACGCGACCGATCGCGGCAAGACGCTCAACCGCGGCGTCGAGGCGGCGCATGCGGTGCTGACCAAGATGTTCGAGAAGGTGCCGCTCGGCGTGGCCCTGACCTTCGATGACGTCATCGCCGCCGAGAGCAAGATCCTGAAGGCGATCAAGCATTCCTCGCTGCGCGAATGGCTCACCACGGTCGGCTGTCACCATGTCGGCAGCTACCGCCATTGCCTGTTCGTCACCGGCTTCGCCGTCGCCTTCGCCCAGCATCTCGGCATGCGCGAGGACGACCAGCGCCGCCTGACCCGCGCCGCGCTGCTGCACGACGTCGGCAAGGCCTTCGTTCCGGCCTGGCTGCTCGACAAGCCCGGCAAGCTCACCGACGAGGAGATGGCTGAGGTCCGCCAGCATCCGCGCCGCGGCTATGATGCGCTCGCCGCGCAAGGCGGCTTCCCGCCGGAGATGCTGGACGTGGTGCTGCATCACCACGAATTCCTCGACGGCTCCGGCTATCCGAACGGCCTGTCGTCGAACCAGATCAGCGACATCGTGCGCCTGACGACAATCGTCGACATCTACGCCGCGCTCGTCGAGAAGCGCGCCTACCGCATGCCCTTCACCCACTCCCGCGCCTTCACGATGATGGAAGGCATGGGCGGCAAGCTCGACCAGCAGCTGCTGCAGGCGTTCCGTCCGGTCGCGCTGGGGTCGTTTTAGTCGGGATGCCGTAGTCATAGGGTGGGTTAGCCTCGCGGCTGCGCGAAGCGCAGGCGCCAGGCGTAACCCACCATGCCTCCGCAATTGCCGAACGAAGTTGGTGGGTTACGCCTTCGGCTAACCCACCCTACAAGATCACCCCACCAGCTTCCGCAGCTCCGCCTTCGCCACCTTCTCCAGCGTCGAGCGCGGCATGTCGTCGACGAGCCTGATCTCGCGCGGCAGCTTGAAGTCGGCGAGGCCCTTGCGGCAGGCTTCCATCACGCGATCCTGCAGATCGGGCGCAGCGCCCGCGACGCCGCCCTGCGGGATGATGAAGACCACCGGCACCTCGTCCAGCATCGGATGCTTCTTCGCCACCACCGCGGCCTCGCGCACGCCCGGCACGAGCGCGATCACCTGCTCGATCTCGGAGGCCGCAACGTTCTCGCCGCCGACCTTCAGCATGTCCTTGGCGCGGTCGCCGAACTTGATGAAGCCGTTCTCCAATCGCTCGACGCGGTCGCCGGTGAGGAAGAAGCCGTGCTCGTCAAAACTCTCGCGCGTCGCCTTCTCGTTGTGCAGGTACTCGGCGAACAGCGACAGGCCGGGGATGCCTCTGATCGCGAGATTGCCGGTGTCGCCGACCTCCGTCGGCCGTCCGTCGTCGTCGGTGATGCGGATCTGATATTCGGGCGCGGCGCGACCGATCGACATCGGGATGTTGGGCTGATCCACCTCGCCGACGATGCCGTGGGTGATGGTCTCGGTCATGCCCCACCAGCCGATCATCTTGACGCCGAAGGCGGCAAAGGCCGGCGGCTCGTTGATGGCGGTGCCCCACAGGCGGAACTTGTGGTCTTTCGGGATATCCTGCTCGAGCAGCGCCTTCATGCAGAACGGGATCGTCGAGGTCCAGGTCGCGCCGTGCTCGCGCGCGACGCTCCAGAACCGGCTGGCGGAGAAACGCGGCTGGATCACGCAAGTGGCGCCGACCCACAGCGCCGCCAGCATGGAATAGGCCAGCGCATTGGTGTGGAACAGCGGCAAGTACGCCTGGTGCACGTCGCCGGCGTGAAGGTCCTCATGCGCGGCGTTGATCTTGGCGCCCCACAGCGCGTTGGCATGGGTCCACAGCACCGCCTTCGGCCGCGACGTCGTGCCCGAGGTGTATTGCACGCTGCATGGCGCGAGCGGATCGGTCGCGCGCCGGGGACGATCGGTGCTGTCGGCGAACAGCGATTCGAAGCTGTCGCCGCGCGAGACGCCCCGCGCGGGCGCCGCGCCCGCATCATGCGAGGTCACCGCGAGCCAGCGTATGTTGCGGCAGTTCTGCGCGACGGCTTCCGCATAGGCCGGCTGCGTGATCGCGGCGACCGCGCCGCAATGATCGGCGAAATACGCGATCTCGGCCGGCGCCGAGCGCGTGTTGGTGGTGACGGCGACGGCCCCGAGCTCGACGCAGGCGAACCAGGCCAGCATCGCCTCGATGCAATTGTCAAGATGAATGAGCACATACTCGCCCGGCTTGACGCCGCGCCTGGCGAGGCCGGCCGCGAGCGCGCCGACGCGCTCGTGAAACTCGCCGTAGCTCCAGCGCCGCGCCGGCGCGTCGAACGGCGCCCAGATCAGGAATGGATGATCACGCCGGACTTCGGCGCGCAGCTTGAGCAGCCAGGGCACGTCGAGCCCGTCGAACGGGCCCACGATTCCAGCTGTGGTCTGTTGAACTGGCATGGCTCCTCCCGGTGCAGCCGCATCTTGCCGGCGGCTGTCTTTTGATGATTGCGTCTTCCTGCCATTGGACGACGCGGGACGCAATCGGGGGTATGCGTGAGCGCGCTCTCTCCACCGTCATTGCGAGCGCAGCGAAGCAATCCAGACTCTCTCCACGGAGGCAGTCTGGATTGCTTCGTCGCAAGCGCTCCTCGCAATGACGGCGTTCGGGGGCGCGGCGGCCCTATCAGCCGGCGTCCCCGTACGACGAGATCTCGATCAAACTGCCATCGGGATCCCGGCAATAGACCGAGCGCAACGTGCCGCGGGCGCCTTGCCTCGGGCCCGGACCTTCCTCGATCGCGACGCCATGTGCCCGCAAATGCGCCACCACCTCGTCCGGCGTGGCCGAGGTGAGAAAGCACAAATCTTCGCTGCCCACCGTGGGATGGTTCGCGGTGAACCACTCCACCTTGTCGGCATCGCGTTGCCGGACGTTGATCCTCTGGTTACCGAATTCAAGGAAAGTCCGCGGCGCTTTGCCGCCGCCGGGATCGAACACCTTGACTTCCATGCCGAGAATCTTGCCGTACCACGCAGCACTCGCCGCGACGTCGCTGACATTGATCACGAGATGATCCAGGGCATGAACCTTGACCGGCATGTCTCATCCTTTCGTCGTGATGTGCCCCGCGCACTTTCCGCACGCGGCAAGCTTTGTTACAACCGCAGCGACGCGGCTTTCAAGCCATCCGACTTCAAGAACAACACTGGGAGAACCCTTGAGATGATCACTCGCCGTACCGCGCTGGGCCTGCTCGCCGCCAGTCCGCTTGCAGCCACCCCGCTGTCGAAGGCCTTTGCCGCCGATTATCCGGCCCGTCCGGTGAAATGGGTGGTGGGCTATCCGCCGGGCGGCGCCACCGACATCCTGGCACGGCTGATCGGCCAGCGGCTGTCGGAAAAGCTCGGCCAGCAATTCGTGGTCGAGAACAAGCCCGGCGCCGGGAACAACATCGCGACCGAATCGGTCATCAATGCCGAGCCCGACGGCTACACGCTGCAGCTGGTCAACCCGGCCAACTACATCAACGCCTCGCTCTACAAGAATCTCAAGTTCAACTTCGTGAACGATATAGCGCCGGTCGCCTCGTTCCAGCGCGTTCCGAACGTGATGACCGTGAACAAGGATGTGCCGGCCAAGAACGTCGCCGAGTTCATCGAGTATGTGAAGGCCAATCCCGGCAAGGTGAACATGGCCTCGTCCGGCAACGGCACCTCGGTGCATCTGTCCGGCGAGATGTTCATGGCCATGACCGGCTGCAAGATGCAGCACGTGCCCTATCGCGGCGCCGCGCCCGCGATCACCGACATGCTCGCCGGCCAGGTGCAGGTGATCTTCGACAACATGCCCTCGATCATTCAGCACATCCGCTCCGGCAGCCTGCGCGCGATCGGCGTCACCACCACGGAACGCTCGCCGCAGCTGCCCGACGTGCAGCCGATCGCCGACACCGTCAAGGGCTATGAGGCGAGCGCGTTGTTCGGCATGGGCGCGCCGAAGAACACGCCGAAGGAAATCATCGCCAAGCTCAACGCCGAGGTCAACGCGGTGCTCAAGGAGCCCGACATGGCCAAGCGCCTGGTCGAGCTCGGCGGCGAGCCGCGGGTGCAGACGCCCGAGGCGTTCGGCGAGGAGATCAAGGCCGAGACCGAGAAGTGGAAGAAGGTCGTCGACTTCGCCGGCCTGAAGGTCGAGTAGAAAATTCGTTATGACGAGGAAGAGAGCCCTGCCGTTCGGCAGGGCTTTTTTCTTGGCTGCATTGCCAGCAACCCGATCACGCTCTCGTGCGGATCCGCGTCTGCGCCTTCCGGCTTGACGTTGTCGCGCTCGCGTCTATACTAAACCACATGGTTAAGTATCAGGACGAGACGCTGGACCGGACTTTTGCGGCGCTGTCAGACCCGACGCGTCGTGCCTTGCTGGCGCGCCTCGGCGAGCAGGACGGCCTGTCGGTGAGCGAGCTGGCGGCCCCGTTTGCGGTATCGCTGCCGGCGATCATGAAGCATCTCGACGTGCTCACCGATGCCGGGCTGATCGTGCGCGAGAAGACCGGGCGCACGGTCGCCTGCCGGCTGGCCGCGCAGCCGATGGAGCAGGCGATGAACTGGCTCAATCGTTATGCGCAGTTCTGGTCCCACAATCTCGATCGCCTTGCCGCCTTCGTGGAGGAAGAGACATGGCCAACGCAACCGCCAACACCGCCGAACGCCCGGCAGAACGACCAAGCCTCACGCTCACGCGCCGGCTCCGCGCGCCGCCGCAAAAGGTCTACGCCGCCTGGACGCAAGCCGCGCAGCTAGCGCAATGGTTCGGGCCGCCGAACATGAAGCCGGCGACGCTTCAAGCCGAGCTCGACGTCCGCGTCGGCGGCCGGTTTCGCATCAGCTTCACGGGGGACGACGGCGAATACTTCGAGGCCGGCGGCCGCTATCGCGAGGTGGTGCTGAACGAGCTTCTGGTCTTCACCTGGGCCTGGCACTCGACGCCGGAGCGTGAGTCGCTGGTGACGATCTCGCTGAAGCCGGACGCTGCCGGCACCTTGATGATCTTCCATCACGCCCAGTTCTTCGACGAGACCGCGCGCGACAACCACCAGCGCGGCTGGAGCTCGATTTTCGACAAGCTCGATGCTTTCGTCGCCTGATCCCCAAGGAGAACGCCATGCAGCAACATCAGATCGTTTCGCGCGAGCAATGGATCGTCGCGCGCAAGGCCCTTCTGGTCCACGAGAAGGAATTGACCCAGGCTCGCGAACGGCTTGCCGACGAGCGCCGCCGGCTCCCCTGGGTCAAGGTCGACAAGGCGTACGCATTCGAAGGGGCGAACGGCACTGTGTCCCTGGGCGATCTGTTCAAGGGCCGGCCGCAGCTGATCGTGCAGCACGTGATGTTCGCACCCGATTGGGACGCGGCCTGCAAGAGCTGTTCGTTCTGGGCCGATGGGTTCGAGCGCATGGTGCCGCATTTGGCCGCGCGCGACACCGCCATGGTTGCGGTCTCGCTGGCGCCAAGCGCAAAGCTCGAAGCCTTCAAGAAACGGATGGGCTGGACCTTCGACTGGGTTTCGTCAGGCCACAACGACTTCAACCGCGATTACGGCGTGACGTTCTCACAGGAAGAGGTCGCGACCGGCAAGCCGATGTACAATTTCGGGACCACGCCGTTCTACGGCCCCGAACTGCCCGGCATCAGCGTGTTCTTCCGCGACGAGGCCGGCGCGATCTTCCACACTTATTCCTGCTTCGCCCGCGGCCTCGACATGATGAACGCTGCATATCAATATCTCGATCTCACCCCGCTCGGCCGTCACGAGGAAAGCCTGCCTTATCCGATGGACTGGGTGCGCCTGCGCGACCAGTACGAGCCGCAGCCGGCGAAGGCGGCGTGCTGCCACGGGTGAGGGGAGCGCTCGACGCACATCAAAGGTGTCATCGCCCGGCTTGACCGGGCGATCCAGTATTCCGAGACGGCAGTGATGAATCGAAAGGCCGCGGCGTACTGGATTCCCCGCCTTCGCGGGGAATGACAGCTACGGGTGAGGTGCAGGGTGTGCCTTGCCCCGATAGCTACCGCTTCGCCTCCGCCTGCTCCGCCGCGTTGCACGAGATCAGCATCGTGTACGGCCGGGCGTTGGTGGCGATGTCGGTGGTCTTGAGCTCGCTCTTTGGCTCGGCGGTCTGATAGGGCACGATCGAATTGTCGAGGAAATCGCGCAGCACTCCGGTCTTGATGGCGAAATTGATGTTTTCAGGGATGTTGCCGGTCGCCACCGCGATCCGCAAGGCTGGAATCTTGCCCGTGACCACGCCCACGACCTGACCCGTGTTGTCGAACAGCGGCCCGCCGCTATTGCCTGGCTGCACAGGTGCGCTGATCTGCAGGAAGCGCGAGTCGTTGCGCATGCCGCTGAGCGAGCTCACGATGCCGGTGGTCACGCTGAAGTCCGAGGTCAGGATGCCGTGATAGGGAAAGCCGATCGCGATCACGGAATCGCCGGAGCGGATCGAGCGGTCGCGGATCCGGGCAAAATCCTTGAAGGTCGTCGTCGACGGCGCCTGCAACAGGGCGAGGTCGTTGTTGGCATCGCTCGAGACGACGCGCAGCACCATTGCGGCTTCGCCGGTGAGATTGCCCCTGACGTCGCCGACGCAGCCGTCGATCACATGATGGTTGGTGACGACGTGCCCGCTCGCGCTGACGACGAAGCCGCTGCCGCTCCTGGCTCGGGCGGGTTTGCCGCCGGCCGGCGCTGCCGTCTGCTTCTCCGCCGTCGCCGCCGGCTTGGCCGCACCCTTGGTGAAATCGCCGGCCTTGCTGAGCCCGTCTGCCTTCACCCGCGTGACGCAGTTCGCCAGCGCCGCGATCAGGGGGGCCGTCGACGTCAGCACAAATTGGAGTGGCTTGCTCCCGTTGGTCGTGATCACCATCAGGCTTGCCTTCTGGAAGGTGCGAGCGACGTTGGGGGGCAGGATGGTCGTCACCATATTGGTGGTGCCGGCGGTCGCAAACAACCTCGCCTGCTCCTGGCCGTCGAAGATGAAGTCGATGGGCGCGGTATCGCCCTTGTTGAAGCGAAAGCTGGGGCTGGCAAAGCTCAGCAGCCAGGAGCCGGCCGCATTCTGCGCGACGAAGAGACTCACGCCGTTGGCGTAAGGTGCGGTCGCCGCGCAATGGGAGAACGCGCCCGTCTCGTCATTGCTGAATGCGCCGCCTGCCCAGTTGCCGACCTTGACGGTGCCGAACGGCCCCGCCGCGTTCGCCCCGAACACACTCACCTGCAACACGAACGCAACGACCAACGACCTCAACCACATACCAGCCCCCGGGCAAACGCACTTGCACCCATCTTATCCGCGAGGGCAGGGCAGGCGCAACCGTCAGTTGTCCGCTCCCGTCCGGCTGGCCGCGACAATTCGGGCTTGCACATACTTTGCAGTGCCGTATACTTTGCGATACAAAGTAACGGGGCCGTTGCCTCGTAATGTCCGGGTGGAACGAGGTTTTGGCGTTGCCGATGCGCGATCTCGACAAGGCGCTGGCCGACATCGTGACGATCCGCAGCCAGATCGCGGCAGGTACCGCCTTCCGCGGTTACGGCCCGGCGACGATGGCGGCGACCGGTGCTGTTGCGCTCATCACCGCCGTCCTGCAATTCTGGCTGTTGGATGATCCCACCGGCGAGCCGCTCGTTTTCTTCATCGGCTGGTTCATCGCCGCCGCGCTGTCGGGGCTGATCATCGGCATCGAGATGCGCGCCCGGTCGCGTCGCCATCATTCCGGTCTCGCCGACGCGATGATCCACCAGGCGGTCGAGCAGTTCCTGCCGGCGGGCGTTGCCGGCGTTCTGCTCGCCGTGGTGATGTGGAAGTTCGCGAGCGAGACGCTGTGGCTGCTGCCGGGCCTGTGGCAGATCCTGGTGTCGCTCGGCATCTTTGCCTCGGTCCGCTCGTTGCCGCGCACGGTCGCGCTCGCCGGCGCCTGGTATTTCGTGTCCGGCTTCGCGGTCGTGGTGCTCGCGAGCCGAACCCACACGCTGTCGCCATGGACCATGGGCCTACCTTTCCTGATCGGCCAATCGCTGATGGCGGCCATTCTGCATTTCGCGTCCGGAGACAACGATGTCGAAGACTGACAGCGCGCCCTTCTCCTATGAAGGGCTCGACCGCGTGATCCACGAGAAGGCGAGGCTCGGGCTTCTGACCTCGCTGATGGCGCATCCCAAGGGGCTGGCGTTCGGCGATCTCAAGCAGCTCTGCGGCCTCACCGACGGCAATCTCAGCCGGCACCTTGCCGTGCTGCAGGAAGCCGGACTGGTCGAGGTGACCAAGGGCTACGAGGGCAATCGCCCGCACACCACCTGCCGCCTCACCAAGGCCGGCCGCCGCCGCTTCCTCGACTATCTCGCCGTGCTCGAGCGGCTGGTGCGCGACGCGGCGAAGGCCGCCGGCCGCGAAGCGCCGCCGCTCGGCCGTCTCGGCATCGCCTCGACCTGATCTCCCTTTTTTGACCGGAGACTTTGCAATGCAAAGTGACATCACGTCCCGCAACGAGAAGCTTCATGTCGGCATCATCATGGACGGCAACGGCCGATGGGCGACGCGACGCGGCCTGTCGCGCGTGCGCGGCCACGAGGCCGGCGTCGAGACCATCCGCCGCATCGTCGAGGCCGCGCCCAAGCAGGGCATCGGCACGCTGACGCTTTACGCCTTCTCCACCGACAATTGGCGGCGGCCGAAGGCCGAGGTCGCGGCGCTGATGACCCTGCTGCGCTTCTACCTCGCGAACGAAGTGCAGAGCCTCGTCAAGAACGGCGTGCGCCTCTCCGTCATCGGCCGCCGCGATCGCCTGCCCGACGGCATCGCCGCCGCGATCGCGCGCGCCGAGGCGGCCACCGCCGATGGCCGCGCGCTGCATGTGCGCATCGCCGTCGATTATTCCGCGCGCGACGCCATCCTCAATGCCGCGGCCAAGGCGGCCGCGCTGACCAACCTGACGCGTGAAGCCTTCTCGCAGCTCGTCACGGGCGAGGCTGGCCTTCGCGACGTCGACCTCATCATCCGCACCTCCGGCGAGAAGCGGCTGTCGGACTTCCTGCTTTGGGAAGGCGCCTATGCCGAGCTGTACTTCACCGAGCGGATGTGGCCCGAATTCGACGCGGGCGATCTTGCCGAGGCGCTCGCCGCCTTCCATGGCCGCGAGCGCCGCTTCGGCGGGCTGCAAGCCATTATGCCCGGAGAGGCGCCCTCGCTCTCGCAGGTGTGAGGCGCCTCGGCGCCCGCCGGCTCCCCCACCGATTGCCGCTCGGCACGGATCGTGCTCTAGTCTTCCGGCGTTGTGTACCCCTGCGACGGGAGCGTTCGCACCATGCGCGCAGTCCTCGATTACTGCACCGGCGGAACGGAGCGGCAGCTTGCCGCCGGCACCATCATCGTCGCCGAGGGGGGCACCTCCGGCCATCTCTACGTGCTGATGCAAGGCAGGCTCGAGGTGCTCAAGGGCGAGATGGTGGTCGCCACCGTCACCGAGCCCGGCGCGGTGCTGGGTGAGATGTCCGTGCTGCTGGGCCAGCCGCACACCGCAACGGTACGGGCCTGCTCCGACGCCATCGTCTACGAATTCGAGGATGCCGCCGCGTTCCTCGAGAGGGAGCCGGGCGTGGCGCTGCTGATCGCAAAAATGCTGGCGCAGAGGCTCAACGTCGCCAACACCTACCTCGCCGATCTGAAGCGGCAATATGCCGGCCACGGCACGCATCTGGCCATGGTCGGCGAAGTGCTCCAGAGCATGATCAACCTGCCGCCGGCTGAGGTTTCGCCCGGCTCTGATCGGCAATCCGATCCAAGAATGTGAGCCAGTCGGGCGGCGCCTCGATGGGGGCGGCGGGCCGCCGCAACGGCGCATTCAGGTCGATCCATTGCGCCTCGCCGGCCGCCAGCCAGAACGCATTGCCGGCATCGAGATCGAGCACGATGTAGGTCGGGGGACGGCCGGGTTGCAGGCCCGTGTTGAAGACCCAGGTCTGGCCCAGCCGGTCGAACCACGATCCATTGCTGATGAAGGGCGATTGATGCACATGGCCCGAGATCACCATCGACGGCTGGTATTGCATGATCCACTGCACCAGCTCGACGTCGCCGAAGAAGCGCTTACCGCCCCAGCTCGTCGGTGAATCCGCCGGCGGCGCATGATGCGCCCAGATCCAACGCTGCGGCCTGACGGCTGCGGCATCGCGCAATTGCTCGATGAGGCGTTGCTTGACCTGAGGTCCATCCCACCACGGGCACACGGTGAACAGGGTATCGCCGACCGTCAGGCCGTCGCCGTCGCAGGCGATGCCGAGCTCGCGCACCTCCGAGATCCAGCGCGAAATCTTCTCACCTTCGGCGTTGCGCTCGTCGAGATCGTGATTGCCGGAGCAGAGGATCACGCGGGTCGTCGCGGCCAGCAGCGCGAGATACTTCTTCACCACCACGATCTGGGCGCGGAAATCCACCATCGAGCCGATGTCGAGCGCGTCGCCGGCGAAGATCACGAGGTCGAATTGCGGCGCCGCGCTGACCAGCCAGTCGAGCTGCGGCAGCGAATAGTGCAGGTCGGCCACGACCAGGCAGCGCATGGAAAATCCGACGGCGAGAGATCAAAATGTCAGGGAATTCCAAAAACGGTATAAAGCAAGAAGCAGACCAGCCCGGCCGCCCCTTTGCATCAATCCAATGAGCGACAGCATGCTGCGTCCCGTCGCAGAGCGCAAGGGGCGGCAATGCGGGGGCTGGACCGGATCGCCGAATTCTGGTGTCGTGGCCTGCCCTCAACACCCGTGTTCACATGACCCCCTTCAAGACCATTCGCGCCCCCGCCGAGAAGCGCAAGGGCGGGCCCAAGGCGCTGGACAAGTTGATGCCGGCCAAGCCGGACCTCAAGCAGCTCGCCAAGCTCGGCGACGATCGTATCCTCGCCGAAATGACCAAGCGGGTGTTCTGCGCCGGCTTTGCCTGGAGCGTGATCGACTCCAAATGGGACGGCTTCGAACAGGCCTTCCTGCATTTCCAGCCCGCCAAGCTCACGTTCCAGCCCGAAGACTATTGGGAAGGCCTGCTGCGCGACGCGCGCATCGTGCGCAACGGTGCCAAGATCATGTCGGTGCGCGACAACGCCGCCTTCGTGCAGGAGATCGCGAAGGAGCACGGCAGCTTCGGCAAGTTTCTGACGAAATGGCCGTCCTCCGACGAGATCGGCCTGCTCGACCTCCTCAACAAGCGCGGCAGCCGGCTGGGCGGCAACACCGGCCAGATGCTGCTCCGCTTCGTCGGCTGGGACGGCTTCGTGACGTCGAAGGACGTCGTGGCCTGCCTGCGCGCTGCCGGTCTCGACATCGCCGAGGAGGTCAAGTCGAAGGGCGATCTCGCCAAGGTGCAGGCGCAGTTCAACGCCTGGGCCGAGGAGTCCGGCCTGCCGTACACATATCTGTCACGCATCTGCGCGCTGTCGGTCGGCGAGAACAGCAGCGAGTAGCGCGTCGATCGATAGATCGTGTGCATCCTGTGGCGATCCTGTGCCGCGAACGCGGCCGATGAAACCCCGCGATCACGAAATACATTTCGCAGGAACATTTGTCCGCAGCACCTGTTCGGGACTCTGAGCCAGGCGCATAAGGGCGCAGGGAATGCTCGCTCCCGCCTGGCTCGATGAAACCGGATACAACAACGGAGCAGCTCATGAAGCTCACATCTGAACAGGTGAAACAGACCGTCAACCAGCTCGGCGCTCAGGTGCTGCCCGACGAACATCCGGCGATGCCGCAGCTCAACAGCATGTTCGGCGAGCACACCTTCTTCGTCGACGAGATGGGCCTCAAGGTGCTCGAGCCCACGGGATCGCTGGGCAGCGACCGCCAAAGCGGCGAGGTCGTCAGCCTCGCCGATTGGGGCGATTCCGACCTGACGCGCCTGATGGCGCATGAGCCCGAACCGACCGGCGTGATCGTGGTGTTCGAGCATGTGAGGCATTGAGCAGCCCGACGGGACGTTTTGGAGACACGTGCGCCACGGCACTCCCGTGGCGCGCGGCTTTGGCGTGACTGGTGACGTGGTGATCAGCTCCACCGTCTTGCGAACGGTCTGGTGCCGATCGCATTATCTGCCGCGAATGCTCTGTGCGTAGCGCCACATTTCTCCGCGACAGGCCGGAAACAGCGCAACGATCGTGAGCGAAACCGCATATGAAAGGCAGAAGCAGGCTGCCAATTCCGGGATCCCTCCGATCGAACGCGCCAGCAGCCAGCGATGCAGCAGAGACACCGTCACCACTGAAGCGAGGGCTCCGGCGAGATGTGGCCCGACCACTTCCATGAGGTCTCGATGACGCACCGGGCCGCGTCGCCCAATCAGCCACCACAGGATGGGCGTGCGCACGCACTCGCTGATCGAGTATGCGCTGGCGACGCCGACTGGTCCGAACGGCAGCCCGCATATGAAAGCGAGAATCGATGTTGAGACATTGAACAGGCCCCAGCGCATGTATTCCTTGGTGCGGCCCTGGCTGAGGAAAAGCCAGTTGGCGGGGCTGTTGCTGGTCTGCAGCAGACCGGCGATGCTGAGGGCGACGAAGATCGGCGCAGCCTCGCTCCATTGGTCGCCGAGCAGGGTTTCGACCAGCGTATCGGCGGTCGCGATCATGAGGCCGACGCCAGGCAACACGAGCAGGAGCGCCGGCAGCACCGCGCGGCGGAACGAATCCCGATAGCGCTCCGGCTCCTTCAGCAGGCCCGACAGCGTCGGCAGCATGATTCGCACCATCGGATTGCTGACTTGCTGAAGCGGAAACAGCAGCAACCGGTAGGCGCGGTTATACGCGCCAAGCGAGGCAGCCCCCCAGACCTTGCCGATCAACACCCCGTCGGTATTGCGGGACAGGAATTCGGCAAGATTGTAGCCGGTCACGCCGAGCCCGAAGTTCAGCATGTCGCGTGCAGCCTTGATCGAGCCGGGCCTCGACGGCAACCATCCCGAACTCAGCCACGCGCCGCTCGCGAGCACCAGACCTGATGTCAGGCTGCCGGCGAGAATGGCCCAATAGCTGTGATAGACGTACGCGACCGCGGCAGAGGTCAGTAATCCAGTCAGTGCGGCCGCGGACTCCAGGCCTGCCAGCGTCCAGAATCTCATCTGTCGCGTCAGCAACGACAAATGCTGGACGTCAGCGCCGCTGAGCAGCAACGTGACGCTCATACCGGATGTCAGTGGGGCGAGATTTGGCGCGCTGTAGAACCTGGCGACGAGCGGCGATAGCGCCACCTGTGTGGCCGCCAGTAGCGCGCCGACCGAGAGGTTCACCCAGAACAGCGCACTCAGCTCGTTGTGCGTCAACTCGTCCTTCTGCACGGTCGCGTGTCCAAGACCGAGATCCTGGAACAGCACCGCGAAGGCGAGCACCGGCGAAGCCATTGCATAAGTACCAAAGTCGACTGGCGTCAGTAGGCGCGAGAGCAGGATCACAGATCCGGTCTGCGTCGCTACACGCACGACCTGAGTGACGATCGCAGCGAGCGCACCTTTCCGTACGTTCCGGGACTGCTCGTCCTCGGACAAGCGCATGTTGAGTTGAGTCACGATCAGCTCCTCGAGCGGCGAACAACGAAAATTTCAAGCGCAGTTCGAAAGCAAGACGGTGAATCAAACGACAGTTTATCTTTTCGATTTGATGCGATTGGCGCTTCATTCATGTGCGATCAACCGGACGCCCTCATGCGCGGACCACCGCACGAGAGAGACATCGAGGCTATCGCGCGTGAGCAGCGTCGCGAAACGCCGACGACTATCCGTCAGTACGTGTCAATTGAATGGCGCGACCAAACTGCGTTCGCAAAAAACTTTACGTCGATCGCGCTCGAACGAACAGCCAATGGAGTGCATCTTGTTCAGAGCAGCGCGTCGAAACCGAAAAAGAGGCTGGTCTGTCAGCTTCATGTCAGGCAGTGCCTCGAAGATCGACACAGAACCGCTCGCAATAGTGTCAAACCTCTAGTCTTCGCGGTTCTCTTACAACGTGTTCTTCAACGGGAATTTCGATGACGATCTGAGTTCCCGGACTCGCCTTGCTCTCGAGCAGCAAGCGCCCGTTGAGCGATGAGGTGACGAGATTGAACGCGATGTGCAGTCCCAGACCGGCATTGCCTTTCTCGCGACTTGTCGTGACGAATGGATCGAAGATGTGCGCCTGCAGATGGTCAGGGATTCCGACGCCTTCATCAGCGCAGACAAGGCGGACTGATCTCGGATTCGGTTGGCTGACCGTGATCACGAACCGGCCGCCTCTCTTGTCAGGATACCCATGCGCTGCAGTGTTGAGGGCGAGATTGCTGATCACCTGAGCAAGCGCTCCGGGATAGCTGTTGAGCTTGATTCCCGCCGGGCAGTGTACCTCCACGGTCAGGGCATGATGCGACAGCAATGGCCCGAGCCGGGACATCAACTCCGATAGCCAATCCCTGAGCTCGAAACTGCGCCGGTCCTCATCGGCTTGATGGACCGCGACCTGCCTGAAGCTGTGCACCATTTCGGATGCGCGGTGCAGATTTTCGAAGGTCAGGTTGAGCCCCTGCTTGAGCCGGTCAATGCCCTTGGTTAGATCGGACCGCCGGACCGATGCTCCGCCCAATGCATCACTCATCGTTTGCAGGTCATCCTGCATGGCCGTCGACGTCGTCAAGGCGAGGCCGAGCGGGGTGCTGACCTCGTGAGCGACACCTGCCACCAATTGCCCGAGCGAGGCGAGCTTTTCCGCCTGCACGAGATGCTCCTGGGTCGCGCGCAGATCGCGCAACGATTTCTCGGAGCGTTCCTTTTCCCGTTGCAGCGCCTCGGATGTCCGGAACTGCTTTCGCGCCCGGTACTCGCGCGCAGCCACCGCGTAGAGCGACAACGCGTAGGCGTTGCCGACGAGAGAATGGTTGATGAAGCTCAGGCCGGTCGGCATTGTCGACGCGAATGTCTCGGCGACCAGCAACGCCACCCACGACAGCAGGCAGAAGATCGCCAGCGAGCCGATCCGCAAGGGCAGCATGGTCGAGACGAACAGTATGATCATCATCATGCCGGGCGCGGCAAAGGTGAAGCCCGAGGGAAGCACGAGATAGATGCTCGGCAGAATGCAGCCCGGGATGACGCAATAGATGAGAAAGATCGTCTCCGCCCATGGCTTCATCCGGCGCCGCGACAGCAGCGCCGTCAGCGGGAGCAGGATGACCACGGCGGTTCCACCGCGGATTGCGAGCGTGGTCGGCACGACTTCGGGGTAGAGCACCCAATCCCAGAGCGTGTAGCTGGCATAGGTGGCGGCGCCAAGCAGCATCGCGATCTGCGTCCATCCGAGACTGCCCCGGACATATTGGTCGACAAACCGGCGTTCCTCGATGCGGTCTTCGAAGCGCAGTCCGAGGCGTATCAATAAGGCAAGCATCCAAACTCAATCGCGAAAAGTCATGTCTGGTGTATCTACGACAGGTTTGGCGCCGCGTCGCGGATAAAGATGCCGCGTTCACCGAAGGGGCCTCAAGCCGCGTTCAGATGCCCAGCGTCAGCTGCGGCTCCGACTCGCCGGCGGCGTGGAGCGACGACAGCGAGACCCCAAGCAGCCTGACGCGCTTGGGCAGCGGCATCTCGGCTTCGAGCAGGCCGCAGGCCAGCCGCTCCAGATCGTCGCGTCCGGCAACGGACGCCGCGACGGATCGGCTGCGCGTGATGATCTCGAAATCGGCGAACTTGATCTTCAGGGTGACGGTGCGGCCGCGATTGCCCGTCGCCTCGCAATGCCGCCAGACCTTGTCGACGAGCGGCCTTAGCTCGGCGGCAAGCGCGTCGAACGCATCGAGGTCGGTCGAGAACGTGTTCTCCGCGCCGACGGATTTGCGGATCCGGTTGGCGCGGACCGGCCGCTCGTCGACGCCGCGCGATATCCAATAATAATACGCGCCTGACTTGCCGAAATTCGCGTTCATGAACTCCAGCGATTGGTTGCGGATGTCCCGGCCGGTGAACAGGCCGAGCGCGTTCATCTTCGCAGCCGTCGCCGGACCGATGCCGTGGAATTTGCCGACCGGCAGCGGCTCGACGAAGGCCGGCCCCATCTCCGGCGAGATCACGAACTGGCCGTTGGGCTTGCGATGATCGGACGCGAGCTTGGCCAGGAACTTGTTGTAGGAGATACCCGCCGACGCGGTGAGGCCGGTCTCCGCCTTGATCTTCGCGCGGATCTCGAGCGCGATGTCCCGCGCCAGCGGGATGCCTTGCAGGTTCTCCGTCACGTCGAGATAGGCTTCATCGAGCGACAGCGGCTCGATGACGGGCGTGTGCTCGGCAAAGATGTCGCGGATTTGTCTGGAGATCGCCTTGTAGACCTCGAAGCGCGGCCTGACGAAGATCAGGTCGGGACATTGCCGCTTCGCCGTCACCGACGGCATGGCCGAGCGAACGCCGAACTTTCGAGCCTCGTAGCTCGCCGCCGCAACGACGCCGCGTTCCGCGGAGCCGCCGACCGCGACCGGCTTGCCGCGCAGCTCCGGATTGTCGCGCTGCTCCACAGAGGCATAGAACGCATCCATGTCGATATGGATGATCTTGCGGACAGGCGAGGGCTCGCCGGTCGTCGGGTCGGATTCGCTCATGGAAAGATGATACAATCGCGTGGGGAGATGCGCGAGCTGAGGGATGCTTCCGTCGATCCGGCGGCTGAATTGAGCTGCACAATCGCGGCAGGGTCAAAAGCCATCTCAGGCTCGTGACGAGAGGCGCTCGTCAGTTCCGTTCAGTCGAGATGGCTTCGGCTCGGCCGCGATCGCTTGGGAGAGGCAGAGGCTCCTACTTGCCACGGATGAACTCAAGGAGTTGGCTTGAGGCTCCGTCGCCAACGCGCTGCGCACCTGCGACCGTGAGGTGATTGACGTCCCAATAGAGCCAGAGGCCGTCCATGGCGGTCGGACACTCGGCTTCTCCGCACAAATAGCGTTCTGGATAGAGCAGAAAGACCTGGTTCGGGTAGCGGCTCCGGATCTCCTCGAGCATGGCGTGGAATTCGCGATTGTCGGCCTGCACGCGATCGAGGGGCACGGCAGGACAGGGCTTGCTTGGTGCGTGCCAGGGGGGTCCCGGTGCGAAGCGGGACATTGGGCTGCGGCAGCCCGGCTCGACTCCGGGCGCTATGATCAGGATGCGCCGTCCGCTGCCGCCGAGCTCATGGATCGTGTTCTCGATGCCGGCCCGCCAGACTTGCAGGGCCGGTGCATCGACCTCCGGCGTGAGCTCGTTGCGGAGCGCATTGCCGTAAGTCATCCAGGATTGGCTGAGCACGATTGGAGCCTGGTTCTGCCTGATCGCGGCGAGGTAGGTATCGCGCTGGCGTTTGCAGTCCTGCGAGCCGTCGAACGCTGTTCGCACCAGCCCGACGAGCAACGGACAACCTTCGGCCGTATAGGCCTCTCCCCGGACGGCGGCGCGCTTTGCCGCCGGATCCAGCGCTGCGACATAGTGCTCGGCGAAGGAGTCGCCGAGCACTTGCACCCCCACGGGGTCGCTCAATGAACCGAAGGCACATTTCGATTGTGCGCTCTTGGCGCATGGCCAGAAGCCGAAACGCTGCAGATCGGCGACCTCGCGGGCCTGTGCCGGGAGCCGCCATGGCCAGCCATCTTGGCGGTTGGCCACAAATGCAACAATCGCGAGCGCGACGATCGTCGCGGCGGCGGGGCCGGCGACTCGCAGCAGTGACGAGCGACCCGCGCGATACGGCTGTTCGATCAGCCGATACATCAGCGCAGCCAGCGCCATCGCGAGGGCGACGATCAGCACTTTCACCGCAACCGACTTGGCGTCATCGCCCAGGATGTAGTTTGCGTAGACGATCAGGGGCCAGTGCACGAGGTAGAGCGAGTAGGACACCAGCCCGATCCCCGCACTCAGCGGATTGGTCAGGACAGGCGAAAGGACGTGACGCTCGCCCGCCAAGATCACGCAGGCTGCACCCAGGCATGGGATGAGGGCCGTCGCGCCAGGGAAGGAGGTCGCACTGTCGAAGCTGACGACCGCGTAAGCGATCAAAGCGAATCCGGCGGCAGCCAACAGCGAGCGCGCTCCGGCCGGGAAGGTTAGCCTCTGCTCAGCAAAGATGACCAGCGCTCCGATCGCAAATTCGAAGGCGCGACAGGTCGGCAGGTAGAAAGCACCCGAGCTGTCGGTTGCGAGTGTCGCTTGCGCGACGCCGAGCGAAAGAATTGCGATGCCAAGAATGAGCAAAGGCAGTGCGCGACCGAGCAATCGGCGCCCCAGCAGAATGAACACGGGCCAAAACAGATAGAATTGCTCCTCGACGGCCAGCGACCAGAAGTGAAGCACGGGGCTGGGATCGGTCGAGTTGGCGAAATAGGCGTGGCTGCCGCGCCAGAAGTAGAAATTCGAGACCGATACCAGCGTAGCCACGGCGTCTTGAGTCAGGCCCTTGAAAAGCTCCGGAGAGAACCAGAGGCCACCGACGGCCAAGATGCCGATGATGGTGACGATCGCTGCGGGAAAGAGGCGCCGGATGCGGCGCTCGTAAAATCGCTGGAGCGAAAATTCACCGCGATCTGCCTCGCTGAGAATGATCCGAGAGATCAGATAGCCGGACACGACGAAAAACAGGTCGACCCCGACGAAGCCGCCGCCGAACGGCGGAACGTCCAAATGATAGAGGAATACGCTCAAGACGGCGATCGCCCGGAGCCCGTCAATGTCGCGTCGATGGGATAGCTTTGTAACCAATTGCTGAATCCACTGGCGGCGGTTCGTCCGACTGCGGATCCGCGCGCGCCCGCTTGCCTTTAGCGCGCCCGCATGCGTTCCTCAACCGCAGGACGGGCCGAATTCTCCCCCAATCGGGCTCGCCCCGGTCAGGCCGTCTCCGTCAACGTCGGCAACCCATCCGACGCTGCTGCGAGAAGACGCAGGACTTTGCCATGGCGCTCAGCGCATCGCTTCTCGTCGCACGGCCGCGGCTGCGCCAGGCATCGAGTCGGATTGGCTCATGGAAGGATGTTACAATCGGATGATGAGAAGGGCGAGGTGACGGATGCTTCAGTTGTTGGTCTTCGTGGTGGGCGTCGTCGGCACCGGCTGGTTGATCGGCGCGACCAATCCCCCCGGTGAATGGTATGCCGGCCTTGCCAAGCCGAGCTTCGTCCCGCCGAACTGGGCGTTCCCGATCGCCTGGACCATCCTTTACGTTCTGATCGCTGTTGCGGGATGGCGGACCTTTCGCCGTGAGCCCAGGGGCAAGGCGATGCTGGCCTGGGCGGCGCAAATGGCGCTCAACTTCATTTGGTCTCCGGTCATGTTCACGATGCACCAGATCGGCGCCGCGCTCGTCATTCTCGTCGGCCTGTTCATCGCGATCGTGACCTACATCGGTCTCGAGCTGTCACGCGACAGGCTCGCCGCCGCATTGTTCGTGCCCTACGCAGCCTGGGTCACGTTCGCCGGTGTGCTCAATGCGGCGATCTGGCGCTTGAATTGAGGCGCTCAGTCCGGATGGATTCAAAAAACGATCTCACGCTTGTGAGTGGCAAGCCGTAGCCTGTGCTTCCATATGAGCCCGCGGAGGACAAGGCCCATGCAATACAGCTCCGAGCTCATTCACACGATGCGTCAGGCATTGGAGACCGTGATGGCAAGCGTACCGGCCCATCAATCCGTGTTCGGCCTGAAAGCGGCCGTCGCCGAATGCATCCTGAACGCCGCCGCACACGGCCACACGTCATACGATGGATTGGTGACGGCAGCGTCCGACCAGCTCCAGGCGATCATCGCGATGCTGACGTGAGGGCCGGCCTCGTGCTCGTCTTCACGGTTCGGGTGCTGCGGGTCAGTGGGTGAGAGGCGCTGCTTCCTGCGCGCGGAGCTCTCGTCCAGTGCGCTGCCCAGCGCCGGGGTCAGCATCGCGAGCAGCTCCGGATTGTGCCCGGGGGATATCGAACGCCCGGACAAATCTTACGCAATGCCGCCAATGATGAGATCGAAAGATCTTTCGTGCGTCGCTTTCGAGTAGTTTATCGCCCGGTGTAGCCGCCGTTAATGTAGACAGTCTGGCCCGTGACCCAATGCGATGCTGGCGACGCAAGGAACCGAATCAGCGGAACGACGTCGGAGACCGTGCCGAGGCGCCCCGCTACAGAAAGACGCGTCGCGTAGGCGATGGCGGCCGCGTCCTCGGGCGCCCGATAGAAGGGTGTATCTATCGGTCCGGGCGCAACGGCATTGACCGTGACACCGCGAGGCCCGAGTTCGCGCGCCATGGAGCGCGTGAACTGTTCGAGAGCTGCTTTCGATCCCTGATATAACGCATAGTTGGGAAGGTAGCCGTCGATCAGCGACGAGCATGCATTAATGATTCGCCCACCGTCCGGAAGATGACGGCTCACCTCCTTCATTATGAAAAAGCTCGCCTTGGCGTTCACTCCGAACACGTCGTCGTATTCGGCCTCGCTGATTTCGGCCACCGGCTTCTTGACCATGCGACCGGCGTTGTTGATCAGTATGTCGATGCGACCGAATTCGCGCAGCGTCGCCTCCACGAGGCGCGAATGAGTCGGCATTTCGTGGAGTTCGCCTTCGATAGTGGCGGCACGAGCACCCTGTGCGCGGACAAGGTGCGCTGCAGTCTCGGCATCAGCTCGATCGCCCGCGTCATGATAGTGGATCATGATGCTCGCACCGTCCGCTGCGAGTCCTGCTGTATATGCGCGGCCGAGATTGCGCGGCCCTCCGGTGATTAGCGCGACTTTTCCCGCGAGAACACGGGTTGGGTCTCCCGACTGATTCGTTTGGGCGTCTGTTCGATCGACTGCAGCCGCCGTAGCCGCCGCCGCGGTGATGCCAAGTGTCATCGAACGACGCGATAGCCAAATGTTTTCGTTTTGAGTCATGGTTATCCTGCGCCTCCGCTTCAGCATGTCAGCAGGCCGTCGTTCACAAAAACGGCTTGGCTCTCCGGTCACGCGAACCTAGAGGCATGAGGCCGCTGCGCGGCAGGTCGATTCTTGCTGTCTTTTGCTTCAGCGCGCGCGGATATCAGACGGCAACAGACCTGTCCGGGCACGGAACTGACGACGAAAATGATTGATGTTCGAATAGCCGAGGTCGGCGGCGATCGCTTCAACGCTATCGGGCGTGTTCCGAAGGCGTTGGCGCGCGTGCTCTAGGCGGCGGCTCGACACATATTGATGCGGCGGAGATCCGGTGGCGGCCTTGAACGCCCTGGCAAAGTGAAACGGACTTAGTGCCGCAACTTCGGCCAGCCGCGCGAGCGTCAGATCCGTGGCGGTGTGTGCTTCTACAAAATCCAGCACTCTGCGCAGGCGCCGAGTATCCAGCGAGCCTTTTGAGCGCTCGATCGCCCGCCCTCCGAATTTTCCGCACAAGACAATCGCGTAGAGGGTCCGCACCAATGAATCGCGTTCGACGTCGTTCAAATGATGCCTCCCGCGCGCGGCTGCGCGGAAACGGTCAACGATCGCCCATGCGTGAAAGTTCTCCCAGCCATGAATATCGGCAAGATCGGCATGGCCCTCAGCACCAAGTTCCTCGGCAATTTGCTTCCGCAGCGAGCCATCCGCTGAAATTTCTACCACTTCAGCGGGCGAAGTTGTTCGCACCCATTTGACCGGTTCTCCGCCGGTCAGACCGATTGTTCCGGCAGGCGCATCGCGAGCGACCGTGCGTCCATTCGCCAGCATTACAGCGGCGTTCTTCTGGCCGTTAAACCCCACCGCGATCGCTCCAGGCAGCGCGAGCGATGCATCACCTGCGTCCGCCGCGGGCGGCAGACGGAGGTGCGCAACGCGCACACTCCCCCATGTGAACCGGGCTATGTCGATGCGATTGAACATCCGACGTGAGATTTGGGGGACGGTGTACGTCGCATCAAGCCCGGTATCTCGCCGCCAATCGGTAACATTCGTCGCTCCGGGAGAGAGGCTCCGGCGGGCAGAACTGGCTCACGCGAGCCGAGGCCGTTGCATCGAAGACGTGATCGAAAAGGCTCTGGTGAATGTGGGGCGGTTCGGTAGCGCGAGCGACATTCCGCTGCTTCGCGCTTGGTCACTCTATCCTGATCTGGGGTGTGCTTCGCGATACAGGCCATCAGGGAGATTGATGAAGCGACCGGCCAGATGAAGCCGCCTGCCGAGGGCTAGTTGAGGTAGGGCTAATTGAGGTAGCGCGCCGCATCGAGGGAGCTGCGCGTCAATCGGTGACAATATCGCGCAAATCACAAAATGGCGCACCCGACACGATTCGAACGTGTGACCTTTGCCTTCGGAGGGCAACGCTCTATCCAGCTGAGCTACGGGTGCTAGTCGAGGTTCATTTAGCCGATTGGCGCGGGGCGGGCAACCGCTTCTCGATGGAAGCGCGCTTCAGGCCGATTTGCGCTTGACGGGGTCCGGAACCGGCTTGCCGCCGAGGGCGGCGAATTCGGCCAAAACCCGTTCGGCGCAGATGACGCGGTTGCGGCCGAGGCGTTTGGCGACATAGAGCGCCTCGTCGGCGGCGCCGAGCAGCCGGTCCGGGCTGCCGTCGGTACCACCAGGAATATGGCTGGCGACGCCGACGCTGAGGGTGACGTGGTCGCCGGCGCCCATTGCGCCATGGGCGATCGCCAAGGCCATCACGGCGCAGCGGATCGCCTCGGCCACCATGCAGGCGCTGTCGCAATCCATGTCGGGGAGGATCAGCGCAAACTCCTCGCCGCCATAGCGGCTGGCGAGGTCGAGCGGGCGCACCGCATGCCGGCTGACGACGTCAGCGACCGCGCGCAGGCACTCGTCGCCGCTCTGGTGGCCGTGCTGGTCGTTGAACAGCTTGAAATGGTCGACGTCGACGAACAGCAGCGCCAGCGGCTTCTGCGTGCGCTGGGCACGGGCCCATTCGCCGAGCAGCATCTGGTCGAAGGCGCGGCGGTTCGCGAGGCCAGTGAGCCCGTCCTTGGTCGCGAGCTCCTTCAGCGCCATCTCGGCGCGCTTCTGGTCGGTGAGGTCGCGCAGCGTCTCCACCACCGCGATCAGGTTGCCGGCCTCGTCGTGGATCGGGCCGGCGTCGATGGCGAGATAGAGCTGGCTGCCGAGTTTGGGCATCACGCACCAGTTCTCCGCTGAGAAGCCGAGCCCGTTGTGGCCGCGCGCGGCATATTCCGAATAATACTCCGGCAACTGCTCGGGCCGGTCGAGCGCGACGAGGTCGGCAAGGCAGGGGCGCTTCGTCTCGTAGAATGCCTGCCAGTGCTTGCTGGTGCCGATCACTTCGGCGGCCCCGACGCCGGTCAGCCGCTCGCAGGCTCTGTTCCAGATCACGACGCGGCGCTTCGGGTCAATCACGAAGGTCGGCACCACGAGGTGCTGCATCAGCCGGACGGCGTAGGAATCGGCGACATCGAGCGCCTTGCGCGACTTCGGCATCAGGCCACCGCAGCCACGGGCAAGCCATCGGAGGGACCGAACAGCTTGCGTACCTCGCTGGCCGGCTTCGGTGCACTGAACAGATAGCCCTGCATCTGCGTGCAGCCGAGCGCGCGCAGCATGTCGCGCTGCGCCTCGGTCTCGACGCCCTCGGCGACCGTGGTCATGCTGCTGGCGGCCGCGATGTTCACCACCGCCTGCACGATGATGGGCGAGCCGCTCGCCTCGGCGATGTCGACGACGAAGCAGCGGTCGATCTTGATCTTGTCGAACGGGAAGCGCTTCAGATAGCTCAGCGAGGAATAGCCGGTGCCGAAATCGTCGAGCGCGATGCGCACGCCGATCGACCGCAACTGGTGCAGGATCGAGAGCGCCGCCTCGTCGTCGCGGATCAGCACGGCTTCGGTGATCTCGAGCTCGAGCCGGCGCGGGTCGAGGCCGGAGGCGGCGAGCGCGCCCGCGATTCGCAGCGCCAGCGTGTCGCATTTGAGCTGCACGGGCGAGACGTTGACCGCGAGGCGCACATGCGCCGGCCAGGTCGCGGCCTCACTGCAGGCGGTGCGCAGCACCCAGTCGCCGAGCTCGGTGATGAGGCCGGTGTCCTCGGCGACCGGAATGAACTCCGCCGGCGACACCATGCCGCGCTGGGGATGGCGCCAGCGCAGCAGCGCCTCGCAGCCGGAGACTTCACCCGAGCGCAGGTCGACCAGCGGCTGATAGTGAATCTCGAAGCCGCCGTTGACGAGGGCCTGGCGTAAATCCTGCTCCATGCTGAGGCGTGCCTTGGCGCAGGCATCCATTGCGGGCTCGAAGAAGCGGTGGGTGCGCCGCCCCTCGGCCTTGGCCCCGTACATCGCGAGGTCGGCGTTCTTGACCAGCTGATCGAGATCGGCGCCGTCCTGGGGCGCCAGCGCGATGCCGATGCTGGCATCGGTGGAGAGCTGATGGCCGAGGCAATGATAGGGCTGCCGGATCGCCTGGTAGATCCGCTTCACGAAGGACAGCACGTCGGCGGAAGACCCGATGTCGGTCTGGATCACGGCGAATTCGTCGCCCCCGAGCCGCGCGATCAAATCGCCCTGCTTGAGACAGCCGCGCAGACGGCCGCCTATCGCCTTCAACAGCTCGTCGCCGACGTGATGACCGAGCGAATCGTTGATGCCCTTGAACTCGTCGACGTCGATGTAGAGCAGCGCAAACTGGCCGCCTTCGGCGACCTTCTCCAGCTCGCATTCGATCTGCTCGCGGAACAGGGCCCGGTTCGGCAGGTCGGTCAGCGCGTCGTAATGCGCCATATGCGCGATCTTCTCGTGATCGCGCCGCCGCTCCGTGACGTCCTCGACGACATTGATGATGTAGCGCGGCTCGCCCGACCTGTCGCGGATTCCGATCCGGGTGGACGTGATGTAGCGCCGTCCGATGCTTGGCGTGGTCCACACGTGCTCGTCCAGGAACAGCCCGTCCGGCGATTGCAGCAGCTTGTCGTCGTCCCGGGTGATGATCCCGGCGGTTTCTGCCGGATAGAGATCGAACGCGGTCTTGCCGACGATCGTCTTGCTGGTTTCGCCGAGTTGTTGCTCGGCCACCTGGTTGGCCAGCAGGTAGCGCCGCGTGCGGGCATCCTTCACGGTGATCCGTGACGGGATATGGTCGATGATCTCGCGCAGGAAGGTGTAGTTGCGGTCGCGCTCCTGCTCCAGATTGCGCTGCTCGGTGATGTCCTCGATCGTGGCGACCCAGCCGCCCTGCGCGAGCGGCGTGTTGATGACCTGGAAGGCGCGGCCGTTGGCCAGCTGATGCGTTCTCGTCGAGACCGTGCCTTCGGCGACGACCCTCATGACGTCGGCGCAAAACGCTTCGACATCGCCATCGAATGCGCCGCGCTCCTTGCGATGATACATCGCCTCGCGGATGTGGCAGCCGGGCTTGATGACGTCGTGGGACAGGCCGAACATGTCGGCGTAGCGGCGGTTGCAGGTGACGATGGTGCCGCCCGCGTCGTACAGGATCAGCCCTTGCGACATGTTGTTGAGGGCGGTGTCGAGCCGCAGCCGCTCCGCTTCGATGCGCTGCTGGGCTTCGCGGTTCTGCCGGTTGATCTGGCGGATGATCAGATAGAGGATCAGCGCGATCACGCTGGCCGCGACGCCTGCCGTGGCCACCATGAAGCCGGTTTGCTGCCGCCAGTCCGCAAGTGCCGCTGCCGTGGTGTTGGTGGCGATGATGACCAGCGGGAAATGCGTCAGCGACGCAGCCGAGCCGAGCCGCTCCTCACCGGTGACGGGGCTCCTGCCGCGGAGCGTCTGCTGACCGCCTTCGGCCAGCACTTTCTGCATCAGCGGCCCGTCCTTGAAGTTCCGCCCGATCAGCTCCTCGGCGTGCGGATAGCGCGCCAGCATCTTGCCCTCGCGATCGAACAGCGAGATGGCCGTGCCGTCGGCGAGCGCGACCGAAGCGAAATATTGCTGATAGCTGCTCGGGTCGATCCGCCGCACCATGGCGCCGAGGAATGTGCCGTCCGCGCCGCGCAGCCGGCGTGCGACGACCGTGGTCCATTTGCCGATGATGAGGCTGCGGACCGATTCCAGGATGACCGGCTCGGCCGCCGGGTTGAACTTGAACGACTGGAAATAGCCGCGCGAGGAGATGTTGATCTTGGGCAGCGGCTGGGCCCGCGACCAGTTGATCAGATCGCCCTCGGCATCGTAGATCGCGATGTCGCCGAGATACGACACGGAGCTGATCTTGCTGCGCAGCATCTGGTTTGGCGCAGGCCCGGACATGCGCTCGCGGAACATCGCAGGCGAGGTGATCTCCGCCAGGTTCATCTGTCCGATCAGGTCGGCGGCGACAACGTCGGAATCCTCGAATTGCTGATCGAAATGCCGCGCGATCAGCTTCACCGTGTTCTCGAGCTCGCGTTCGCGGTTGGCGAGGGTCCGCTCGCGAAACTCGCCGACGGCGATGGCCGTGGCGATGAAGATTCCCGCGACCAGAAGCACGCCGCACAGGGTCAGCCACAGGACGGGACCACGCCGCGCCAAGGCCTCCCAGCCGTTCCTCGCGGCTCGAGACATTCCGGCTGCTACGCTGGCAAAGACCTGGCGCATTCCCCCTCGCTGGAGGACCACGAATACACCGCACAAATGGCGCAAACCTTAGGAAAGCCAGTTACCTAAGCATTAATCCGGCTCGTGTGATCGCATCCATCCTAGCGCTGCGCCCATCGCACGCGGCGCTTCTGTCGCGCGCGCTGCAATCGCGGCGCCGCATCGTGAATCATCGGTTAATGCCCGGGTCCTGCGGGCTTCTTGCCGCCGCCATGGCGCAGCCGTCCGACCACGCCGGTCGGGAAAAAATAGACGCTGGCGATGAACAGCAGCCCGAGCCACAGCAGCCAGCGGTCGGGATGCAACAGCCCCGGCAGCAGCGGCAGCCCGGCTTCGTCTGCCGCCTTGGAGGCGACTCCCATCAGCGACTGCAGATAGTTCTGGGCGAGGATGAAGATGGTGGCGCCGATGATCGCGCCGTAGATCGTGCCCATGCCGCCGATCACCACCATCAGCAGGATGTCGAGCATGATGGAGAAGCTCAGCGAGGTGTCGGGACCTGCATAGCGCAGCCACAGCGCATTCAGGATGCCGGCGCTGGCCGCGACGAGGGCGGCGAGGCAGTTGGCGTAGGTCAGGTGGAACACGGTGCGGAAGCCGAGCGCCTCGGCGCGAAAGCGGTTCTCGCGGATCGCCTGCAGCACGCGCCCGAACGGCGAGTTCACCACGCGGAGGAGAGTGAGGATCATCAGGCCCGAGATCGCGAACACCAGGTAGAAGGTCAGGATGCGGCCGTTGATCTCGAAGCCGAACAGGTTCTTGGAGATCAGCACCGTGCCGGGGCGCAGCAGCTCCGGCAGCTGGAAGCTGCGCCCGTCCTCGCCACCGGTCAGCCAGGACAGCTGCGAGGCCAGCACCTGGAAGGCCGAGGCGACCGCGAGCGTGATCATGGCGAAGAAGATCGCCGCGACCCGCAGCGAGAACAGCCCGATGGCGAGCGCAAGCAGGGCTGCGAGCGGCAGGCCGGCGACGATGCCGGTGGCGACCGCGGCCCAGTTCGGACCTATGCCGTACAGCGCCATCGCGATCGCGTAGCTGCCGATGCCGTAGAACATGGTGTGGGCGAACGACACCGAGCCGGTATAGCCGAGCAGGAGATCGTAGGAGGCGACGAGGGCTGCGAAGATGCAGATCTTGGCCGCGACGTTCAGCGCCTTGGCGCCCGGGAACAGGAATGGCGTTGCCGCCAGCGCCAGGATGATGACGACGAGAACGAGCGTCAGGACGCGACTGCGCGGCGGATCGCCTGAGAGGATCATCATCGGCTGGTCACCGCATAGAGGCCGCGCGGCCGCCACATCAGAATGGCGACCATCAGCAGGATGTTGGAGACGAGGGCGAGCTTCGGCACCAGGAAGCCGCCGTAATTGGCGACCATGGCGACGAGGATGGCGCCGATGAAGCAGCCGCCGATCGATCCCAACCCGCCGATGATGACGACGATGAAGATCAGGACGGTGAGGTCGTCACTCATGGAGGCGTGCACCTGCTCGCGGTAAAGCGCCCACATCACGCCGCCGAGGCCGGCCAGCGCCGATCCGGTCATGAACACGCCGAGGAACAGGCGGCGGATGCGGTAGCCGAGCGCCTCCACCATCTCGCGGTTCTCGACGCCGGCGCGGATCAGGAGGCCGAGCTTGGTGCGGTTGAGCACGAGCTGGATCGCGATGAAGACGGAAAGCCCGATCAGCATCGCCAGCACGCGGTACTTGGCGATCGCGACGTCGCCGATGATGAAGGAGCCGCGGAGCGAGGCCGGCAGCGGCATCGGGATGATCTGCGGCCCCCACAGCGCATAGAGCGTCTGCTCGGCGACGATCAGGCCGCCGGTGGTCATCAGGATCTGCTTCAGGTGCTGGCCGTAGACGGGAAGGATGAGCACGCGCTCGACGACGAGGCCGAGCGCACCCGACACCGCCATTGAGAGCAGCGCGGCTGGCCCCAGCACCGCGAGGTTCATCCAGAGCGAATCGGCCTGGATGGACGCCGCGAACGGCGCCAGCACCAGGGTCGCGACATAGGCGCCGACGGCGATGAAGGCGCCGTGGCCGAAATTGAGCACGTCCATCAGGCCGAACACCAGCGTTAGCCCTGAGGCCATGATGAAGATCATCATGCCCATGGCGAGGCTCGCGACGGTCAGCGTCAGCCAGGACGAGGTCGATCCGATCAGCGGGATCATCAGCAGCGCGAGCGCGAGCGGCAGCAGGATCGGCGCGAGATCGCGTTTCGGCTTCGGCAGCGGATCGGTTGCGGCAAGGTCTGTCACTGATGCGCCTCCAGGCTCAGGCCGAGCAGCCGCTCCTGCAGCGGCACGTCGGCGGCGAGTGCCGCCATCTCGCCGCGATGAACGATGGTGCCGTTGTCCATCACCAGCACGTTGTCGCCGAGCTCGCGGGCGGCAAAGAAATTCTGCTCGACCATCAGGATCGTGGCGCCCTTGCGCTTGATCTCCTTCAGGCACTCGATCAGCGCCATCACGATGGCGGGCGCGAGGCCCTTGGTCGGCTCGTCGATCAGGAGCAGCTTGCGCGGCTCGACGATCGCGCGCGCAATCGACAGCATCTGCTTCTGCCCGCCCGACAGGCTTCCCGCGCGCGACAGCCAGAAGCGGCGCAGCGCCGGGAAGAAGCCGAAGATCCAATCCAGCTGCTTGTCGTCGAGCGGCGCGTCGCGCGCCGCCAGCACCAGGTTCTCCTTCACCGTGAGATCGGAGAACACTGCCATGCTCTCCGGCACGTAGCCGACGCCGATCCGCGCGATGTCGGGGGTCGCAAGGCTCTCGATGCGCTGGCCTGCCAGGGTGATCTCGCCTTTCGAGGCCTGCCACAGCCCCATGATGGTGCGCAGCGTCGTGGTCTTGCCGGCGCCGTTGCGGCCGAGCAGCATCGTGACCTGTCCTTCCGGCACCGTGAGATCGATGCCCTGGAGGATGTGATAGCGCCCGATATGGGTGTGCACGCCGGAAAGCTTGAGGAGATCGCTCATGCTGCGCTCCCTGCAGCGTTCTTGGGCGCGATGCCGAGATAGGCTTCCTGCACGATCGGCGAGGCGATCACCTCGGCAGGTGCGCCGTCCGCCACCAGCTGCCCGTTATGCAGCACGATGATGCGGTCGGCGAGCGAGCGCACCACGTCCATCTTGTGCTCGACCAAGAGGATGATCTTGCTCTTGTCCTGCTTGAGCTGCGCGATCAGGTTCAGGACGATCGGCACCTCGTCGATGCTCATGCCGGCGGTCGGTTCGTCGAACATGAAGACTTTTGGCTCGAGCGCGATCATCAGCGCCACCTCGAGCTTGCGCTGGTCGCCATGCGACAGCGCGGTCGCAGTGACGCCGCGGCGATTGCCGAGCGCGACCTGGTCGAGAATGGCGTCGGCGCGCGCGATCAGGTCGCGGCGCACCATCCAGGGCCGCAGCATGTCGTAATGCGTGCCCGCTGCCGCCTGCACCGCGAGGCGGACATTCTCTTCCACTGAGAGGTTCGGGAAGAGATTGGTGAGCTGGAAAGCACGTCCGAGACCCGCACGGGTGCGCATTGGTGCGGAATGCTCGGTGATGTCGGCGCCGTCGAACAGGATGCTGCCGCCGGATGCCCGCAGCTGGCCCGAGATCAGATTGAAATAGGTGGTCTTGCCGGCGCCGTTCGGCCCGACGATGGCGGTCAGCTCGCCCGGGCGAAACGTGCAGGAGACATTGTTGACCGCGACATGGCCGCCGAAGCGGATGGTGAGGTCGCGGGTTTCGAGGGTGAGCGGCATGGAGAGTCTGGCAAATGATGAAACGAGATAGATCCGCAGGTCACGCTGCGCTCCCTCCCCCGCTTGCGGGGGAGGGTCGGGGAGAGGGCTGTCTCCGCAGGCGAGAACCCCCAAGAGGAAGGAGTCCTCTCCCGGCCTCTCCGCATCCGCCTTCGCCAAGGCTTCGGCGGACAAGAGCGGGAGAGGTGAAGCAAGAAAGCTTACCGCTTGTTCTTGATCGGAACGTTCATGTCCTCGATCTTCAGCTCGCGCACCGGCTCGAGCACGGCCCAGGCGACGTTCGGATCGACCTTGACCTTGAAGTGATACATGCTCTGCAGCGCCTGATGGTCCTCTTTCCGGAACACCATCTTGCCCTTGGGCGTGTCGAACTCCAGGCCCTCCATCGCGCTGATCAGCTTCTCGGTGTCGGTCGACTTCGCCTTGGTGACGGCAGCGACGACGGACATCGCAGCCGCGAAGCCGCCCGCGGTGAAGAAGTCCGGCGGCGCGTTGAAGCGCTTCTGATGCTCGGCGACGAGCCAGTCGTTCACCGGGTTCTTCGGGATCTCATAGAAGTAGTAGGTCGCGCCTTCCATGCCGGGCAGACCCTTATAGGCGGCGAGCGCCGGCAGGATATTGCCGCCGGTGGAGAGCTCGATGCCGTAGCGCTTCGGGTCCATGTCCTGGAGCTTGGCCAGCGGATTGCCGGCGCCGGCCCAAATCACCCAGATCACCTTGCGGCCCGGCTTGTCCTTCAGCGCGTCGAACAGGCGCTGGCCGACCGCGGTGAAGTCGGTGGTCGAGGTCGGGGCATATTCTTCCGCCGCGAGCGTCGCGCCGGTCTTGGCGAGCGCTTCCTTGAACGCGGCGACCCCGTCGCGGCCGAAGGCGTAGTCCTGCGCCAGCGTCGCAACGGTAACGCCCTGCTTGCCGATCGCGACCGCGTTGGAGATCGCGTCCTGCGAGGAGTTGCGCGCCGTGCGGAAGATGTAGCGATTCCATTTCTCGCCGGTAATCTGGTCCGCGACCGCGGGCTCGACGATCAGGATCTTCTTGTTCTCCTCGGCGACGGGAAGAATGGCGAGCGCCGCGGCCGACGAGGTCGTGCCGATCGCGATATCGACCTTGTCATCCTGATAGGCCTCCGAGAGCGCGGCCTTGGCGAGGTCCGGCTTGCCCTGGTCGTCCTTGGTGATGATGACGATCTTGCGGCCGTCGAGCGTCATGCTGCCCTTGGTGGCGTATTCGAATCCCATCTTCAGGCCGGTCTCCGTCTGCTTGGCGTAGGCCTCGAGCGGACCGGTCTTGCCGTAGATCAGCGCGATCTTGAGATCGTCGGCGAGCGCGGAGGTACCCGCGCCGAGCGCGAGGATGGTTGTTGTTATGATGAGTGATCGACGCACGATGGTCCCTCCTGATGTAAAGTTTCTGCCAACAGCGATTTGCACAACGTCACGAACATTGCAATTGATCCTTCCGGCGGCGTGCGCCGGCGCGAGAGCATGCATCATTTTTGAGCCTGGCTCGCATTGCGCGCCGCGCCGGCCTCGATCTGGCGCCAGTCCGACTGCGCTTCCTCCGCGCTCTCGAAGATGTGCGGCGCGACGCCGCGCTTCTCCAGGGCTTCGCCGAGCTTGATGCGCAGGAAACCCGACGTGGTGTAGCGCGACACGCCGGAATAGAAGCGGTCGACGAGGCTGCGCACCATGGCCGAATAATCGTCCATCAGTTCCGGCAGGATAGAAAAATTGTCATAATTGACGATGGCGTAGACGCGGCGTCCGAGCGGCGCCAGGCGGGCCTCGACGATGGCGGCGATGGTGTCGATCTCCGCCTTGCTGCGCAGCGGATAGCGCTCGAGATTGACGAAGAACAGGTTCTGCTGCTCGTCCAGCGTGAAGCGCTGGTCGAGCGGGATGGTGAGCAGGCGCTCGCGCAAATCCATCAGGCCGTCGCCGAAGATGCGCGCGTCCATCAGCGCGGGGTCGCGCGGGATCAGCGGCTTGAAGTCCATCAGGCGCAGGATGTCGCGCTCGACGTCGATGCCGGGCGCGACCTCGACGAGCTCGAGCCCGCCCTCCCGGAGCTCGAACACGCAGCGCTCGGTGACGTAAAGGGTGCGTTGCTTGCGCGCGGCGGCAAACGGGCCGCTGAAGGTGACGTGCTCGACATTCTCGACGAATTTGCGCGACGTGGCCTCGTCCAGGATGACGAGCTTGCCGTCCTTCACCGCGATGCGTTGCTTGCCCGCACCGAACGTGCCGACGAAGATCACTTCCTTGGCGTTCTGGCTGATGTTGATGAAGCCGCCAGCGCCTGCGAGCTTCGGCCCGAACTTGCTGACGTTGAGGTTGCCGGCGCGATCGACCTGGGCAAGCCCAAGGAAGGCGGCGTCCAAACCGCCGCCGTCGTAGAAGTCGAACTGGTAGGGCTGGTCGATCACCGCCTGCGTGTTGATCGCCGCGCCGAAATCGATGCCGCTCGCCGGGATGCCGCCGATCACGCCCGGCTCCGCCGTCAGCGTGATGAGGTCGATGATCCGCTCTTCATTGGCGACCGAGGCGATCCCCTCGGGCATGCCGATGCCGAGATTGACGACGCTGTTGGCCTTCAGCTCCAGCGCCGCGCGCCGGGCGATGATCTTGCGCTCGCTGATCGGCATCACCGGCAGCGAGGCGGCGCGGACCCGGATCTCGCTCGAGAAGGCCGGATTGTATTGCGTGCCGAAAGTCTGCCAGTGGTTCTCGGGCCTTGACACCACGACACAGTCGACGAGGATGCCGGGAATCCTCACTTGACGCGGATTGAGGCTGCCGGCCTCGGCGACGCGCTCGACCTGGGCGATGACGATGCCGCCGGAATTATGCGCCGCCATGGCGATGGCAAGCGCCTCCAGCGTCAGGGCCTCCTTCTCCATGGTGAGATTGCCGTCGGGATCGCCGGTGGTGGCGCGGATGATCCCGACATCGATCGGGAAGGTCTTGTAGAGCAGGCACTCCTCGCCGCGCAGCGTGATCAGCTCCACCAGGTCCTCGGTGGTGCGTGCGTTCAGCTTGCCGCCGCCGTGCCGGGGGTCGACGAAGGTGCCCATGCCGACACGGGTGATGTGGCCGGGCCGGTGCGCGGCGATGTCGCGGAACAGGTGGGTGATGACGCCCTGCGGCAGGTTATAGGCCTCGATCTGGTTCGCGATCGCGAGCTGCTGCAGTTTCGGCACAAGGCCCCAATGCCCGCCGATCACGCGCCGCACCAGGCCTTCATGTCCGAAATGATTGAGGCCGCGCTGCTTGCCGTCGCCCTGACCGGCCGCGTAGACCAGCGTCAGATTGCGCGGCTTGCCTTGCGTATAGGGCGCATCGCCCTCGTGGGACAGATAGAGCTCCTCCAGTGCGACGGCGATCTCCTCGGCAAAGCCGATGCCGACGAAGCCGCCGGTCGCCACCGTGTCGCCGTCGCGGATCAGCATGACGGCTTCATTCGCCGAGACGACCTTGCCCTTCTCGGAATTGCGCAAGTAAGGCAGAGCTGGATGATGGCTCACGGCGTTCCTCCCGCTCCCTGGACCGTAGGCCTTGTTGTGCTTGATCTTATCGCGAAGCGCTGCCCCGGAACAGGTTGCTCCTCGCGAAGGAAAGACGGCAAAGCGGAGAGCAAGGTCCGCGCCAGATCCCGCAACGTCGCGCAAAACCGCTGAAATCTGCAGCAATTGCCTGCAATCTGTCCCGGAAGAGCAGCCGGGTGCGGTGTCCGGAATCCGAGACTCCGGACAGTCCGGTGTCTCGAAACTCAGACGGGCGCCGATCCCGAGGCGAGGCCGAACTTGGCGAGCTTCTTGTAGAAGGTCGCGCGCGAGATCCGCAGCATCCGGGCGGCCTCGGTGATCTGGCCGTTGCTGGCGGCGAGCGCCTGCTCGAGCGTGTGCTTCTCGAACTCGGCCTCGGCCTCGGCATAGGGCACCACCAATCCGGCCGGGCGCTCGGCCGGTGCGAGCCTGACCTCGGTGCCGATGGGGAGGATGCGGGCGACATCCTCGCCGGTCAGCCGCCCGGAATCGCTGAGGATCAGCGCGCGCTCGAGGATGTTGCGGAGCTCGCGGACATTGCCCGGCCAATCGTAACGGGCGAGCGCAGCGAGCGCGCTCGGCGTGATCTTCGCCTTGACGTAGTCGCCCGACGCGCTGATGTCGTCGAGCAGCCGGGCGCAAATGTCGGGGAGATCGTCGAGGCAGTGGCGCAGCGGCGGCAGATCGACCGAAAGCACGTTGAGGCGGTAGTAGAGATCGGCGCGAAATGCGCCGTCGCTGACACGCTTGCGCAGGTCCACATTGGTCGCGGCGATGACGCGGACGTCGACCCTGGTGATCTTGTCCGAGCCGAGCGGCTCGATCTCGCGCTCCTGCAGCACCCGCAGCAGCTTGGCCTGCAATTGCAGCGGCATCTCGCCGATCTCGTCGAGGAACAGCGTGCCGCCGTCAGCGATGCGGAACTTGCCCTCGCGTCCCCGTCGGTCGGCGCCGGTATAGGCGCCCGGCGCAGTGCCGAAGAACTCCGACTCGATCAGCGTCTCGGGGATCGCGGCGACGTTGACGCTGACGAACGGCTTGTCGGCGCGCGAGGAGGCGTTGTGAATCGCCTGTGCCAGCATCTCCTTGCCCGTCCCGGTTTCGCCGGTGAGCAGGACGGTGACGCTCTGCCGCGCGGCGCGGCTGGCGATCTCCTTGGCGCGCGCGATCGCCGGCGTCGTGCCGACGAAATCGGCAAAGGTGAAGCGCGCCGCGCGGGCGTTGGACAATTGCCGCCGCGCCAGCCGCAGATCGCTCTCGAGCTGGGCGACGCGGGCGAGCAGGGGCTTCAGGCTTTCGAGATGATCATAGAGCACGAAGCCGATCGCGCCGATCACCGTCCCGTTCTCGTCCTCGATCGGCATGCGGGTGACGACGAGTTGCTCGCCGCCGAGCTCCATGATGTCGAGCAGGATCGGCTCGCCGGTCTCGGCCACCTTCCGCATCAGGCTGTTCGGGATGACCTCCTCGATCGACCGGCCGATCGCCTCGCTGGCATGGTCGAGACCGAGCGCGGCAAGATATTTCTCGTTGACGTAGACGACGCGCCCGCCGCGATCGATCGCAATCGCGCCCTCGCAGAGCTTCTCCAGCCGCTCGAACAGCGTTTCCATCGCGCGCGCACGGAGATAGGCGGGATCGCTGATCGAGGAGGCGGCGGCAGGCATGAGATACCTCGGGGAGGTCCGCCCCGTGTATTAGCAAAAGTGCAGCGATTTCAAAGGGGGAAATGGCGCCAAAGGAGGAATGGGCGCTGAACCCAGCTCAGCAATCGCTGTCGTCCCGGGGCGCGCAAAGCGCGAGCCCGGGACCCATAACCACAGGGCGCAGTTGCTGCGCGACGCTCCCACTCCGAGTCTTCGCTAAATTGCTCCCTTTGGGTATGGGTCCCGGGCTCGCTTCGCGCCCCGGGACGACAGCGGTATGTGTCGCGCCGCCCCTACCGCCGGTACCCGCTCGCCCGCGAATAGCCCTGGCGGTGCTGTTGCGCCGGGCGGCTTGCCACGCTGACCCGCGCCTCGCTCGAGGAGGGCGTTGCGAGCTTCAGCTCCTCCAGGAAGATCGGCCGGGAGAAATAATAGCCCTGCGCGTAGCGGATCTTGGTCGCCGCCTGCAGATAGGCCAGCTCCTCGTAGGTTTCGAGGCCTTCGGCGATCACCGTCATGCCGAGCGCCTCGCTCAAGGATTCGATCGCGCGCAGGATACCCTGGCTGCGCGGACGATTATGAATGTCGGTGATGAAGGAGCGGTCGATCTTGATCTCGTCGGCGGTGATGTCGGCCAGCGCCGAGAGCGAGGAATAGCCGGTGCCGAAATCGTCGATGGAGACGCCGACGCCGAGCTTGCGGAACATCGGCAGGATCTCGTCCTGAAAATGATTCTTGGCGACGAAAGCATCTTCCGTCACCTCGATCATGAACCGCTGCGGAAAGCCGGTCTCCTCCAGCGCCTGCGCAAAGCTGCGCATGAATTCGGGATTGCCGGCCTGCTTGGCGGCAACGTTGATGCTGATGGTCGCTTCCGGGCCGAACGTGTCGTTGATCAGGTCGATCGACTTGACGATCTCGGCGAGCACGAGATGGGTCAGCTCGTCGATCAGGCCGAGCTCGCCGGCAAGATTGATGAACGAGCCGGGCGCCTGGATCACGCCTTCGTCGTCGCGCAGGCGCACCAAGGCCTCGATGCCCTTCACGGCCTGCGTGCGGATATCGACCTTGGACTGGAAGGCGCAGCAGAAGCGCTTTTCCAGGATGGCGAGCCGCAGCGACTGCTCGACCTTCATCCGCGCCTGCGCCTCGCGCTCCATGCTGGCATCGAAGAAGGCGGCCAGTCCCTTGCCATTGTTCTTGATGCGGTACATCGCGATGTCCGCGTTCTGCCGCAGCGTTTCGAAGCTGCGTCCATGGTCGGGATAGAGGCTGATGCCGACTGAGGTCGAGGCGAACACTTCCGAATGGTCGATGAAGAACGGCGCGGTCAGCCGCTCCAGCGTCGATTGCATGAATTCGGCGACTTCCTCCTGGCTCTGGACCGGTGACAGCAGCAGCAGGAATTCGTCGCCCGAGATGCGCGAGAGTATGTCGGAATCGCGCAAGTCCCGTCCGAGCCGCTTCGCCAGCTCGACCAGCAGCGCGTCGCCCACGGCGTGGCCGTAATAGTCGTTGATGTGCTTGAAATTGTCGACGTCGAGGAAGGCCAACGCAAAGCGTTCGCCGCTGTGGGCGTGCGCCAGCAGGGCATTGGCGCGGTGCTCGATCACGCGGCGCGAGGGCAGCCCGGTCAGCTCGTCGAAATAGGCCGAGCGGAACAGCTGGTCCTCGAAATTCTTCTGCTCGGTGATGTCGGAGGATGCGGAGATCAGGAGCTCGCGTCCGTCGAGACGAACGGGGCGATGGGTCGTGAGCAGCACCTTTCGCGCGGCGCCGACGTGAAGCGCTTCCTCGGTCACGACGGGCTGCCCGTCGCTCAGGGCCTGGCGGCAGGCCTCGCGCCGCGGCGTCAGATCGGGTGAAGGACGGCTGCCGTCCAGGCCGAGCTGCGCGGCGGCGGCATCGTTGACCAGCAGCAACTCGCCATGCGCGTCCTGCACGGTGAGGCCGGCCGGCAGCATTCTAACGATTTCCTTGAGAAAACCGAGCTCGGCTTCAGTCGCGCCGGAATATTGATTGTCGTTCATAGAAGTCATGAATCTTGTTGTTTCAGCGCGCCTTTGCAATGGGCGCGATCTTCCGCGGTTCCCTCTTAAGTTTGGTTAAGGGGTCAGGAGAAATACGGGGGTGTTTTGGAGAAAACTTGCGACGATCCGACGCGCGCTGGCGATCGTCATTAACGGAGCGTCAACGCGCTCGGCGAAACAGCGAAGTATCCGCGTGGGAGCGATTTCGCCTGCGGCCATCCTTCGAGACGCCCGCCGTGGGCGGGCCCTCAGGATGAGGGCCGGAGTGCGCTGCGCGATATCACCCGAGCACCGATGCCGCTTAGCCTCATCCTGAGGAGACCGCGAAGCGGTCGTCTCGAAGGACGAGGCCGCTTGCTCAGGTCGCGCAAGTGCCACACGCGATTGCGCCACCGCGCGGGCAGCAAGGAGCACACCTTACATGTTGCGACGTCTACTCGCTTCGTGGAATTCGGCACTGCATGATGCAATGCAGCCCGGTTTTCAGATACGAGATCTCGGTTTTGCCGTCGAAAGCCGACAGTGCCGACTTCAAGAGCTTGGTGCCGAAGCCGGGCTCCGAAACCTTGTCCACGCTCGGTCCTTCGGTTTCGTCCCAGGTGATCGTCAGGCGGTCGTCGGTGATGGTCCATGACACCTGCAACAGACCGCGCGGTGAGGAGAATGCGCCGTACTTGCCTGCATTGGTGGCGAGCTCGTGAAACATCAATGACAGCGTGACCGCGAGCTTGGGCGGCAGGAACAGCCGCTCGCCGTTGAGCGTGAAGCGGACATGGCCGTAAGGCCCGAGCTCGGAGATCAGGAGGTCGCGGATGTCGCAGCCGGCCTTGTCGATCCGCGAAATCAAATCATCGGTTGCGGCCAGCGAGCGCAGCCGCGGATCGACCCGGGCCCAGACCTGTGGCTGGTCGTGCAACACCTGGTGCACCACGGCATGCACCGTCGACAGCTTGTTCTTCAGCCGATGCTGGAGCTCCTCCACCAGCAGCTTGCGATAATCCTCTTCCTCGATCAGGCGTTTGGAAATTCGGCGCTGCTCGGCCAGCATGGTGCGATAGTGCTCGACACCCCAGATGGTGATCGCGCACACGGTCCAGTAAAGCGCCAACAGGACAAACCGCGCGCGATCCGCAAACGCATCGCCGAAATTCAGCGCGACGCCGAGCACGCCGCCGACGAGCGCCGTCACGATGCCGATCCGGAATCCGCCCAGGGCCGCAGCAAAGAAGACGGCCGGGAAGTACGGCGTGAAATAGATGTCGGGACGAACCTGAGCGAGGCCCCAGCGGACCAGGGTTGCAGCCAACAGGCAGACCACCGCAAAGCCGATGCTCAGAGCGAGCGAGGGCGGCGCCGCACCCTGCCAGCCCTTGCGGAACTCCTCGATCAGCTTCCTCATGCACTGCCTGGTTGCGATAGGCGTTCGACGGTCGAGCGGCCCGTGAGGATGTTACGCATGCCGCCCATACAAGCATAGCTTGCCTTGTCGGAAGCGGGCAGGAATAGTGACCGCTGCGGCGACGGCGGCGGCCGGCATTCGCCATTTGGCATCAAATCACTCGAAAACAGGAACATTCCATGGGCAGGCTGGACGACAAGGTTGCGGTGATCACGGGGGCGACGAGCGGCATCGGATTGCGCACTGCGGAAGTCTTCGTTGCCGAAGGTGCCAAAATTGTGATCGCAGGCCGGCGCGTACCGGAAGGCGAGGCGCTGGCGAAGCAGCTCGGGGAAAGCTGCATCTTCCGTCAGACCGACGTCACCGTCGAAGCGCAGATGCAGGCGCTGATCGCGCTCGCGGTCGACAAGTTCGGCAGGATCGATTGCCTGTTCAACAATGCCGGCGGGCCGGCACAGACCGGCGGCATCGAAGGGCTCGAGGTCGAGCGGTTCGATGCGGCGATGGCGACGCTGGTGCGCAGTGTCATGCTCGGCATGAAGCACGCCGCGCCCTACATGAAGAAGCAGGGCGGGGGCAGCATCATCAACAATGGCAGCATTGCCGGCCGCCTCGCCGGCTTCTCGTCGTCGATGGTCTATGGCGCGGCCAAGGCGGCGGTGATCCATCTCACCAAATGCGTGGCGATGGAGCTCGGCGAATCCAACGTTCGCGTCAACTCGATCTCGCCCGGCGCGATCGCGACCGGCATCTTCGGCAAGGCGCTGGGGCTCTCGACCGATGCCGCCGAGAAGACGCCGGCGGTGATGCGCGAAGTCTACAAGACCGCGCAGCCGATCCCCCGCGCGGGTCTTCCTGAAGATATCGCCCAGGCCGCAGTGTTCCTGGCCAGCGACGAATCCAGCTTCATCAACGGCCACGACCTCGTCGTCGACGGCGCCATGACCGGCGGCCGCAACTGGAGTCAACAGCAGCAGGGCTATGTGGCCCTGCGCAAGGCGTTCGACCAGGGGGCGTAGCAGCTCCGGCGATGGTGCCGTAGGGTGGGCAAAGGCGCGCCCTTCGCGCGCCGTGCCCACCATCGATGTTTGCCCCCGGAGAAATGTGGTGGGCACGCTTCGCTTTGCCCACCCTACGAGATCGGCGCCTAAACCGCCTTCACCGTCACCCGCAGCCCGTCCCGCGGCTTCGGGATCGGCCACATCTGCCAGTCGGGCTTGTAGCCTGGCGCGAGCGACACTTCGATATTCTCCAGGAAATGCCGCGCGAAACATTTCGCCTGCATGTAGGCGAAGTGCAGGCCGAGGCACATATGCGCGCCGCCGCCGAACGGCACGAAGGCGAAACGGTGACGGCCACGCTGGGCGTCCTCGGTGAAGCGCATGGGATCGAAACGGTCCGGCTCCGGCCAGATCTCCTTCATGTGGTGGGTATAGAGCGGGTTGATGCCGATCGCCGTGCCGGCGGGAATCGCAAAACCCTTGAAGCTGAAATCGCGCATCGCGCGGCGCGGCATCGACGGCACCGGCGGCTTGAGCCGCAGCGCTTCCTTGAACGCCATCTCGGTCAGCGGCATCTTCTCGAGATCGTCGAAGCTGGTCGGCGCGCCGGAGGCGAGGCCGAGCGCGAGCACCTCCGCGCGCAGCCGGTCCTGCCAGTCCGGATTGGCGGCGAGCTCGCCGATGAAGGAGGTCAGCGACGAGGTCAGCGTGTCGTGCGCGGCCATCATCAGGAAGCTCATATGGTCGATGATGTCCTGGTCGGACAGCAGCGCGCCGTTCTCATGGGTGGCGCGGCATAGCTGCGAGAACAGATCGTCGCCGCCGTGATTGCCGCGCCGCAGCGGAATCTGCTCGCGGAAATAGCCGATGATGCGCTTGCGTCCCTTCACCCCTCGCGCCATCTGGGTGCCGGGCAGGGGGCGGCGGATCGGGGTGACGGCGGCGGCCACCATGTCGATGAAGGCGCGGTTGATCTCGTCGACCTCGGGCCCGATATCGGCGCCGAGGAAGGAGGCCGCGGCGAGATCGAGCGTGAGCTGTTTCATCGCCGGATAAAGCTGCATCTCGCCGGGCTTTGCCTTCCACTGCGCGACGCGCGCGGAAATGCCCCGGTCGAGATCGCCGAGATAGGACTTCATCGGCCCGGACTTGAACGCGACCGAGAGCGCCTTGCGATGCAGGCGATGCTCCTCGAAATCGAGCAGCATCAATCCGCGCGGAAACAACAGCCCCAGCACCTTGTCCCAGCCATGGGTCGAGGAGAACAGCTTCTGCTGGTCGAACAGCACGAGCTCGTTGGCCTCGGGCCCGAGCAGCACGACGTTGGTCTCGCCGAAAAAGTGCGTGCGGTAGACCAGACCGTACTTGGCGCCGTTCGCCTCGATATGGCCCTTGGGGTCGGCGAGCACCTGAAAGGTCTTGCCGATGATCGGCCAGCCTTCGTCACCGGGAATGTGCGTCAGCTCGTTGCGCCTGGGCGGAGTGAACGGAAGCGCAGGGGCGGCCACATTCTGCATCGACATGACGTTTGCTCCGGTTGGCTGGCCCCGCAAACATAGCACGATCCGGCCGCGATGAGCTGCGGTCGTCTTGCGCACAAAATCGTCACTCCCACCGCCGTCGTCCCCGCGGAGGCGGGGACCCATAACCACAGGGAGGAGTTTTGGTGCGAGGCTGGTAGCTCCGAGTCTTCGTAAATCCGCATCCTGTGGTTATGGGTCCTCAGATGCGCAATTGCGCATCATAGCTCGCGCTGCGCGCGCCCCGGGACGACGAGTGGAGTGCCTACCGCTTCGCCGCTTCCTTCTGCAGATCCGGCGCGTTGACGGCGGGAATGGCGACGCGGCCGGGGCCGGTCACCTTCAGCGCCTCGGCGGCCTTCTCGTTCTCCATGATCTTGGCCATCACGGCCTGACCCGCACGCTCGAAGATCGCGCGGTTCTCGATCACGAATTTTTGCGACCTGCGCAGCCCGTCGATATAGCCGTTGATCTCGGGCACAACGTAGCGCGCCACCATGTCCCAGCTCCGGCGGGTGTTTTCCGGATTGGCCCAGTCGTGCACGAAACCGATGACGGCGCCGACGCCGCCGGAGACCTGCATCACGTTCTTGATGGTCTTGACGAGATCGTCGGGCGTGCCGATGGTGGACGCGGCGCCCTCGACGAAGGCGGTCTTGTCGACGGCCTCGTCGGGCGATGAGAACGCGGTGAGGCCGGGCCGCTGCAGCGTGCCGACATTATATTCGTTGTGCCAGCGCATCAGCCCGGCGCCGGCCTCGCGGCGGGCTTGTTCACGCGTCTCGGCGATGTGCCAGGTCAGGAGCACGCGCCAGTCGGCGCGGTCGACCGTGGTGCCGTGCTTCTTGGCGGCATCCTCGGCGAACTGCCATTGCTGCTGCAGCGACATCAGGCCCTGCGTCGTCATCGAGCCCAGCGAGATGATGCCGATGCCGTATTTGCCGGCCAGCGTCATGCCGGAGGGCGAGATCTGCGAGGCCACCACGAACGGCATCTCCTCCTGCAGGGGCAGGATCTGCAGCGCGGCGTCGTTCATCGTGAACCAGTCGCTTTTGGCGGTGACGCGCTCGCCGTTGAAAAGGCGGCGGATGATGCCGATCGCCTCGTCCTGGCGGTCGCGCTGCGTCATCGGATCGATGCCGAGCGTGTGCGCGTCGGAGGCGAGCGCGCCCGGTCCGGAGCCGAAAATGGCGCGGCCGCCGGTCATATGGTCGAGCTGCACCATGCGCTGGGCGACGTTGAAGGGATGGTGATAGGGCAGCGACACAACGCCGGTGCCGAGCTTGATCCGCTTGGTGCGCTCGCCGGCCGCGGCCAGGAACATCTCGGGCGAGGCGATCATCTCCCAGCCCGAGGAATGATGCTCGCCGCACCAGAACTCGTCATAGCCGAGCGCATCCAACTGCTCGACCAGGTCGAGATCGCGCCGGAACTGCAGCATCGGATGCTCCCCGATCGGGTGATGCGGGGCAAGAAAGGCTCCGAACTTCAGGCGCGCCATGGCGGTCTCTCCGGCTGAATTTTCTGTTTGTTGGTCGTGTCAGGCTACGTGCCTGACGGCACGAACGCAATCACGCGATGTCCCGCGCGGTGGAATGCAGGCATGCGCGGTGGCAAGCGAGACGTTGCGTAGTCCTCGCCTCCTTCGCGCTTCATCACGATAACGACACGCAGCGCGATTGGGCCGGTTCGTTCATTCGCGTTCGCACCTCCGCGTCGAAGCCTCACAATCAGCGCGCGCAGAATTCCTCGCCTCGCTCTTGTCATTTGTGACATTCGTCATGATGGGCGCCGCATTTCCGGCGCGGATACGCCGCGCATCGGCACGAGATTGCGACGTTGCGGTTAATACGTGCGGATTCTTGCAGATTTTCAGCCAATTTCCCGAGATTGACAGCGCACGGTCTTTTTATTTTGCGCCGCAGCAACTATCTGGTTGGGCTGGACGTTGAACGTCGCCCACCAGGAACTTGCCGTGTCGTTAGCCAGAAACATCGACCTCTTGAGACGTCTGCCCCGGCTGGACGGACTGCGCTTCGCCGAGCCCGGCCGCGGTGCAGATGGATCGAGCCCGCTGCAGGAGGTCACTGGCTTCGGCGACAATCCCGGCGCCTTGCGCATGTTCGCGTTCGTGCCGGCGCAATTGCAGCGGCCGCGCGCGCTCGTCGTCGTGCTGCATGGCTGCGGGCAGACGGCGGTCGCTTACGATCTCGGCGCGGGCTGGTCGACGCTCGCGCAACATTACGGCTTTGCGCTGTTGATGCCCGAGCAGCAGCGCATCAACAATGCCAACACCTGCTTCAACTGGTTCAATCCGGAGGACACCGCGCGGGACAGCGGTGAGCCGGGTTCGATCCGCGCGATGATCGCGCATATGGTGAAGACGCATCGCATCGATCCCAGGCGCGTCTTCATCACCGGCCTGTCGGCCGGCGGCGGCATGACCTCGGTGATGCTCGCGACCTATCCGGAAGTCTTTGCGGCCGGCGCGATCATTGCCGGGCTGCCTTACGGCATCGCCTCGAACTTGCGCGAGGCGCTCGACGGCATGTTTCATTCCCCGGCGCGCCCTTCGCGCGAGCTCGGCGATCTCGTGCGCAGCGCCTCCGATCATCGCGGGCCCTGGCCGAGGGTCTCGGTGTGGCACGGCAGCGCCGACCGCACCGTCAATCCCGGCAATGCCAACGAGATCGTCAAGCAGTGGCTCGACCTGCATGGCTTGCCCGAACTGCCGATGGCGGAGACCAATGTCGACGGCTATCCGCGCCAGGCCTGGTGGGACAAGGACGGCGAGACGCTGGTCGAGTCCTACGCCATCACCGACATGGCGCACGGCACGCCGCTGGGGCTCGCCGACAACGATCAGCGCTACGGCATCGAAGGTGCCTTCCTGATCGAGGCCGGCATCTCCTCGTCCTACCACATCGCAAAGTTCTTCGCTCTCACCGGCTGGATTGCGGACGCCGCGACGACGAAGGCGGAAGCCGCGAAGCCCGCCACGAAGCCTGGCGCGAAACCGGCACTGTCGCCGGCACCGCATCTCGCCCGCTCGATCCGCACCGCGGTCGCCGCGGAGCCGGCCGAGCCGCAGGGCGAGAAGGCGCGCGGCTTCGACCTCGGCCAGATCATCACGCGCGCGCTCACGGCCGCGGGGCTGATGAAGTAGCTCCACCCCGCTGTCGTCCGGAGGGCAAGGTCTACCCCGTCTGATCGATCACCTCGACCGGCGTCACGCTGATCTCGCCGCCCGCGACCTTCCGCGTCACCTCCTGGTAGTGCTTGAAGAAGTCGCGCGATTGCAGCGTTTTCTGCGCAGCATCGTCGGCGACGCTGGCGAAGTGGAGATAGCTGCCGTCGTCGCGATGCTTCAGGCAACGATAACCGATCCTCCCCTTCAGCTCCGCATCGGCGTCGATCGCCCTGATGAAGCGGCCGATCTCGCGGTGCCACTCCTCCGTCGTGCCGTTCTTGAACGCGTATCTGATCATGAAGTGCTTCATGTGACGCTCCCTGTTCGTCTTGTGCGTCATCATCTGCGCGCTCGATACGATCCCGCAAGTATGGACAAAATTGATAGTATGGACTTTTTCGCCGTTGCTCCTATCCTCATCGCATAGCGTTTTCGAGCGAAGTGGATACCGGTTCGCGTAAAGAAAACGCGTCAAAACAAGAATCTTCCACGTGGAGGAAACGACATGGCGAAGATGTCTCCCGCGCGCACCTGTCCGGTCGCGGCGTTTCAGAAGATGATCAGCGGCAAATACAAGCTGCGCATCGTCTGGGACCTCAAGGACGGCCCGCGCCGCTACGGCGAGATCAGAAGCGGCTTGCTGCGCGGCGCGTCAGGCAGCGCCGAGATCACCCCGCGCGTGCTCAGCCGCGAATTGAAGGCGTTGACGATGAGCGGCCTGATCGACCGCAAGGATTTCGGCGAGGTGCCGCCGAAGGTCGAGTACCGCCTGACGCGCAAGGGCAAGAGCTTCGTCCCCGTCGTTGCCGCAATCCGCGAGTGGGGCGAGCGCAATCTCGGTGAGGCGACGGCACTCGCGGACGCCGCTGAATAAGCCTACATCTCGCCGGTGATGAACGGATTGGTCATCCGTTCCTGGCCGATGCTCGAGCCGGCGCCGTGGCCGCAGATGAAGCCGACATCGTCGCCGAGCGGCAGCAATTTCGTCTTGATCGAACTGATCAGCGTGGCGTGACTGCCGCCGGGCAGGTCGGTGCGTCCGACCGAGCCGGCGAACAGGACGTCGCCGACATGGGCAAACCGCAGATCCTTGTTGAAGAACACCACGCTGCCGGGCGAATGACCCGGACAATGCAGGATGTCGAACTGCAAGCCGCCGATCGACACGCTGTCGCCCTCGTCGAGCCAGCGGTCGGGCGTGAAATCGCGTCCTCCCGTCATGCCGAAGCGCGCGCCGCTCGCCACGACGTTGTCGAGCAGGAACTTGTCCGCGACATGCGGTCCCTCGATCGGCACCGTCAGCGCATCGCGCAGCTCGGCCGCGCCGCCGACATGGTCGATATGGCCGTGGGTCAGCCAGATCTTCTCCACCGTGACGCCGGTCTGCTTGATCGCATCCAGGATCTTCGGCACGTCGCCGCCGGGATCGATCACCACGGCCTTCTTGGAAGGCTCGTCCCAGATGATGGTGCAGTTCTGCTCGAACAGCGTCACGGGAACGATGATCGCGCCCGCCTTGGCTTGCCGGGATTCTTGGCTGTCGTTTTGCTCGGTCATGGCCTCACAATGCCGATTTTTGCCGGGCCGCCAAGCAAAAGATTCGGGCCCGTGCCAGGGAACGACCGTCACACGGCCGTCCCAATTGGCCTGCCAATTTGAACCGGGGCGTTGCTGTCGCGTTCTCCCGCGCAAGGCGTCAGATTTGGGTGGTCTTCGGCATGGCTCACGACAACGAGAATTGGTGGCGCGATGGCATCTTCTATCAGATCTATCCGCGCTCGTTTCAGGACTCGGACGGTGACGGCGTCGGCGATCTCGCCGGCATCCTCAAGAGGCTGCCTTACGTCAAGTCGCTCGGCGTCGATGCGATCTGGCTGTCGCCGATCTTTCCCTCGCCGATGGCCGATTTCGGCTACGACATCTCGGACTATGTCGGCATCGAGCCGCTGTTCGGCACGATGGCCGATTTCGACGCGTTGCTCGCGGCCGCCCACGACAACGGCCTGAAGCTGATCCTCGACCTCGTGCCGAACCACACCTCCGACCAGCATCCCTGGTTCGCCCTGAGCCGGTCCTCGCGCGACAATCCCAAGCGCGACTGGTACATCTGGCGCGATCCTGCGCCAGGCGGCGGCGTTCCGAACAATTGGTTGTCCGAGTTCGGCGGCAGTGCGTGGGCTTTCGACGAGACCACGGGACAATATTACTACCACGCCTTCCTCGCCCAGCAGCCGGATCTCAACTGGCGCAATCCGGACGTCCGCAAAGCGATCTACGACGTGATGCGGTTCTGGCTCGACAAGGGCGTCGACGGCTTTCGCGTCGACGTGATCTGGCACCTGATCAAGGACGCCGAATTCCGCGACAATCCGGCCAACCCGCACTACGTCGAGGGCCGTCCGCCGAACGAAAAAATCCTCACGCAATATTCTACCGACCAGCCGGAGGTGCATGACGTTATCGCCGAGATGCGGCGCGTCACCGATTCCTATGGCGCGCGCGTCTTAATCGGCGAAATCTATCTGCCGCTGCACCGGCTCGTGGCCTATTACGGCAACGATCTCACCGGCGCGCAGATGCCGTTCAACTTCGCGCTGCTCTCGACCTTCTGGAGCGCCCGCTCGATCGAAAAGATCATCGAGGATTACGAAAAGGCATTGCCGCGCGGCGCTTGGCCGAACTGGGTGCTCGGCAATCACGATCGTCCGCGCGTCGCGAGCCGCGTCGGGCCCGAGCAGGCCCGCGTCGCGGCGATGCTGCTGCTGACGCTGCGCGGCACGCCGACGCTTTACTACGGCGACGAGATCGGCATGCACCAGCTCGCGATCGCGCCGGAGGACGTGCGCGATCCCTTCGAGAAGAACGTCCCCGGCATCGGTGTCGGCCGCGACGGCTGCCGCACGCCGATGCAATGGGATTCCTCGAACTTCGCAGGTTTTTCGCAAGCAAGGCCCTGGCTGCCGCTGCCGGAGGACCACATCCGCGAGAATGTCGCCAATCTCGAAGCCGACCCGCGTTCGATCCTCAACCTCTACAAGCGCCTGATCGGCTTGCGGAAGAGCTGCCCTCCGCTGGTCACGGGCGATTATCATCCGATCGCCGCGCAAGGCGATCTGCTGATCTATCGCCGCGCGGCCGGCGGCAAGGCCGTGATCGTCGCGCTCAATCTCGGCCCCGATCCGGTCGCGGTGACCAGCAGCGCGATCCGTTTCGGCAGCAGCATCTTGCTGTCGACGTTCCTGGATCGCGAAGGTGAGGAGATCGAAGGCGTGCTGGACCTGCGCGGCAACGAGGGCGTGGTGGTGGCGTCACCCACCTAACTGTCGTCCCGGGGCGGGACGAAGTCGCGAGCTATGATGCGCAATTGCGCATCTGAGGACCCATAACCACAGGAAGAAGTTTTGCGACGACTCGGAGTTGCCCGCTTTGCCCCACACGTCTCCCTGTGGTTATGGATTCCGGGCTCGCGCTGCGCGCGTCCCGGAATGACGGGCGGGATGGAATCGGCTATTCTCCCGCCATGGACAACATCGCCCGCATCACACTCGTGCCGCCGCCGGATCGTCGCCAGTCGGAGACGGCGCTGGCGATCGCGCGCGGCACCGCGCGTCTGTTGCGCTCGCTCGGCTTCTCCTGCATCAGCGAATTGCCGCTGCCGTCGGGCCGGCGCGCCGATCTCGTCGCGCTGAACGAGCGCGGCGAGATCTGGATCGTCGAGATCAAGTCGTCGGTCGAGGATTTGCGCGCCGATCAGAAATGGCACGAATACCGCGCCCATTGCGACCGGCTGTTCTTCGCCTTCACGCAGGATCTGCCGTGCGAGATCTTCCCCGATGACACCGGCCTGATCGTCGCCGACGCCTACGGCGCGCACCTGCATTGCGAGGCACCCGAGCACAAGCTCGCCGCCGCCACACGCAAGCAGATGACGGTACGTTTCGCGATGACGGCGGCCTTGCGGATCAACCGCCTGGTCGATCCGCAGGGCCATGCGGATTTCTGGGAGTAGGCTGACTTCGTAGCCCGGATGGAGCGCAGCGCAATCCGGGACAATTGCAGCCCGTCGCGCCAATCCTGGATTACGCTGCGCTCCATCCGGGCTACGCAGTGTCGTAGGGTGGGCAAAGCGAAGCGTGCCCACCAATTAAAATTAATCAGGATCGAAATAGAGAACGTGGGCACGGCGCTTCGCGCCTTTGCCCACCCTATGCGACCGCTACCTCGGCGCGCGCTTCGCCAGGATCCGCTGCAAGGTACGCCGGTGCATGTTGAGCCGGCGCGCCGTTTCCGAGACGTTGCGATTGCACATCTCGTAGATGCGCTGGATGTGCTCCCAGCGGACGCGGTCGGCCGACATCGGGTTGGCCGGCAGCTCGGATTTGTCCGTGTTGGTCGACAGCAGTGCGGCGACGACGTCGTCGGCATCCGCGGGCTTGGAGAGATAATCGATCGCGCCCATCTTCACCGCGGTCACCGCAGTGGCGATGTTGCCGTAGCCGGTCAGCACGATCGCGCGCGCATCCGGCCGCTTCTTCTTGAGCGCCGAGACCACGTCGAGGCCGTTGCCGTCGCCGAGCCGCAGATCCACCACCGCGAACGCCGGCGCCGATTTGCCGATCTGCGCAAGCCCGTCCGAGACCGTGTCGCATGATGTCACCGAAAAGCCGCGGCTCTCCATGGCCCGTGACAAACGCTCCAGAAACGGCTTGTCGTCTTCAACGATGAGCAGCGAGCGGTCGGTCTGTTCGTTCAGGTCGGCAATGGCGTTCAAGGTTGTTTCCTCTCTCCAGCGCATCGACATATGGCGTCGCAATCGCGCGGTGCCAAGGCGGCAAATGGTCGACCCGCCCCGTTGTGCGACGCAAGGTCGCGGCTATCCTATTGTTTCTTCGAGCGTCTCGATAGCCTCAAAACGCTGTCTCGGCCATGTGATCTGAACCACCGCACCATGGTCCGGAAAGATTCGGTTGGTAAACGAAACCTTCGCGCCGGTGCGCTCCAGCAAGGTGCGCGCGATGAAGACGCCGAGGCCGAGGCCGCGCCGTTCGCCGCCACCATCATCCTGGGGGCGTCGCCGCGACAGATAGGGCTCGCCGATCCGGTTGAGGATATCGGGTGGAATGCCCGGTCCGTCGTCGGAGATCACGAGCTCGATATGGTCCTGGTTCCACCAGGCGTTCACCTCGACGGTGGTGCGGGCGAAATCGACCGCGTTCTCGACGATGTTGCCGATGCCGTAGAGGATGGCGGGATTGCGCGAGCCGACCGGCTCCGCCGCCGCGGCCACCGCGATCCGCACCTTGATCTCGACGCCGAAATCGCGATGCGGCGCCACCACCTCCTCGATCAGCTCCGACAGCTTCATGTGGTCGAACGGCGCGCCGGTGGGGGAAAGCTGGGTGATCTTGCTGAGGATGTCGCGGCAGCGCTGGGTCTGCTCGCGCAAGGTCTTCAGGTCGGCGGCGATGCTTGGCTCCTTCACCGTCTTTTCCAGCTCGCGCGAGATCAGGAAGATCGTCGCGAGCGGCGTGCCGAGCTCGTGTGCGGCCGCGGCGGCAAGACCGTCGAGCTGGGTCAGGTGCTGCTCGCGCGTCAGCACCAGTTCGGTTGCGGCCAGCGCGTCCGCAAGCTTGCGCGCCTCCTCGGTCACCTGGAACGAGTAGAGGCTGGTGACGCCGATCGCGAGCGCAATCGAAAGCCAGACCCCGACGAGATAGACCGGCGGCAGCACCAGGGGATCCTCGGAATCCCACGGCAGCGGAAAATGGAAGAAGAACAGGATCGACGCGCAGGCCACCGCGAGCAGGCCGAGGCCGAAGGTGAAACGGGCCGGCAGCGCCGTGGCCGAGATCAGCACGGGCGCGAGGAACAGGAACGAGAACGGGTTCTGCAGTCCGCCGGTGAAGAACAACAGACCGGCCAGCTCGACGATGTTCAGCGCGAGCAGGCCGGCCGCCTGCATCGGCTCCAGCCGCTGCATCGGATTGGCTGCGGTCTGGAGTGCGAGGTTGAGCGCCGCCGAGAGCGCGATGATGCTGACGCAGGGAATGATCTCGACGTTGAACTCCAGCCCCTGGGCCACGATGAAGATCGCGGCGAGTTGCCCCAGCACCGCCAGCCAGCGCAGCCGCAGGATCGTGTCCAGCCGGATATGCCGCTGCGCGTGATGGAAGTCGGAATCGGCAATTTTGGTCATATCGGCCAATGTGGCGGCGCCTTCCAAGGTCACGGACGCCGGGCTGACGGAACCGCCCGGTGAGGAGCCCTTACATCGAGCCTTGCGCTCGCCGATGCAATAGCAGAAGAACGGCCAGCATGACCGAGAATGGCAAGGCTTCAAGTCGGCCGACTGTCGCGGATCGAGATTCGTCCGCGGCAATTGCCGCCGATCACCTCGTCAAGGTCTACAAGCAGACCCGCGCCGTCGACGACATCTCCTTCTCGCTGCCGCGCGGCAGCATCACCGGGCTGCTCGGCGGCAACGGCGCCGGCAAGACCACGACCATCGCGATGATCATGGGCTTGGTGCTGCCGACCTCCGGCCGCGTGCAGGTGCTCGGTCACGAGATGCCGGACGAGAGTGCGTCCGTGCTGGGGCGGATGAATTTCGAAAGCCCCTATGTCGACATGCCGATGCGGCTCACGGTGCGGCAGAACCTCACCGTGTTCGGCAAGCTCTATGCGGTGAAGAACCTCACTGAGCGCATTGCCAGGCTCGCCGCCGATCTCGACCTCGGCGATTTCATCGACCGCGCCAACGGCAAGCTCTCCGCCGGGCAGAAGACCCGCGTTGCGCTGGCAAAGGCGCTGATCAACCAGCCGGAGCTGCTCTTGCTGGACGAGCCGACCGCCTCGCTCGACCCCGATACCGCCGATTGGGTGCGGGCGCATCTGGAGCGGTATCGCCGGGACAACAACGCCACCATTCTCCTCGCCTCGCACAACATGCTCGAGGTCGAGCGGCTCTGCGACCGCGTCATCATCATGAAGCGCGGCCGCATCGAGGACGACGACACGCCCGAGGCGATCATGGCCCGCTACAACCGCACCACGCTGGAGGAGGTGTTTCTCGACGTCGCCCGCGGCCGGGCAAACGGGGCGAAGGAGGCGGTGAGGTGAGGGAGAGCTGTAATCGTAACTTCAATGGAACGACGTCATTCCGGGGCGCGCGGAGCGCGAGCCCGGAATCCATAACCACAGGCGGCAGCTGTGAGGCGAGACTGGTAAATCCGAGTCTTCGCCAAATTCAATCCTGTGATTATGGATCCCGGGTTCGCGACTACGTCGCGCCCCGGGATGACACTTTCCATCCCGGCCACGGGGTACGGCCATGACCGAGCTCTCCCTCCACCGCGGCATCTCGCTCCACCGCATCGGCGCGATGATCCTGCGCTATTGGTATCTGCTGCTGTCGTCCTGGCCGCGGCTGCTCGAGCTGCTCTATTGGCCGGCGCTGCAGGTCATCACCTGGGGCTTTCTCCAGTATTACATCGCCGAGAACGCCAATTTCTTCGCGCGCGCCGGCGGCACGCTGATCGGCGCCGTCATCCTCTGGGACATCCTGTTCCGCGGCCAGCTCGGCTTCTCCATCTCGTTCTTGGAGGAGATGTGGGCGCGCAACCTCGGCAATCTCATGATGAGCCCCTTGAGGCCGATCGAGTTTCTGTTGGCGCTCATGGTCATGAGCCTGATCCGGCTTGCGATCGGCATCATTCCGATGACCCTGCTCGCGCTGTTCCTGTTTCACTTCAACATCTATGCCCTCGGCCTGCCCCTGATCGCGTTCTTCTGCAATCTGATCTTCACGAGCTGGTCGGTCGGCATCTTCGTCTCGGGCCTCGTGGTGCGTAACGGCCTCGGCGCCGAGAGCATCGTCTGGACCTTGATGTTCGCAATCCTGCCGCTTGCCTGCGTCTACTACCCCGTCAGCGTGTTGCCGGTGTGGCTGCAATACGTCGCCTGGGCGTTGCCGCCGACCTATGCCTTCGAGGGCATGCGCGCGCTGCTGATCGAGCAGACCTTTAGGAGCGATCTGATGATGGAGGCGTTGCTCATCAACGCCGTCCTTTTGGTTGCATCTTTTGGGGCATTCCTTGCCCTTTTGCGCAGCGCAAAGCGGCACGGCTCGCTGCTGTCGGGCGGTGAATAAAGTCACTTTCCCGTGGATTCAGGCTGATTTGGCGGTTTTCGGCACGTAGATGTACGGAACCATGCATTGACGCAATATTACGCATTCGGCAGTATGCTGCGATGCGAAGAGGAATATGACGATGCCTATTGGTGAGTTCGGCGGCGCACCGCCCCTGGCGGCAGAAGGCAGTCCGGCCCTGACGACGCCGATGTACTGGATGTACGAGATGGCGCACGCCTCTCTCAATCCGGCGCGTGCGGTCACCGACGCGACCAAGCTGCTGTTTCAGAACCCCCTCAATCCCTGGTCGCGCACCGAGGTCGGCAAGTCGGTCGCCGCGGCCTGCGAATTGTTCGAGCGCACCACGCGCCGCTACGGCAAGCCGGAATGGGGTCTCAACGACACCGAGGTCAACGGCATCCGGGTCCCCGTCGAGATCCGCTCGGTCTGGGAAAAGCCGTTCTGCAAGCTGCTCTACTTCGACCGCAAGTTCGCCCGTCCGCTGCGCAGTCCGCAGCCGCGTGTGCTGATCGTGGCGCCGATGTCCGGCCATTATGCGACGCTGCTGCGCGGCACGGTCGAAGCCTTCCTGCCGGCGCATGAGGTCTACATCACCGACTGGGCCGATGCCCGCATGGTGCCCTTGAGCGAAGGCCGCTTCGATCTCGACGATTACATCGACTATGTCATCGAGATGCTGCATGTGCTCGGCGGCAACACCCACGTGATGGCGGTGTGCCAGCCCTCCGTGCCCGTCGTCGCGGCGGTCTCGATCATGGAAGCGCGGCGCGATCCGTTCGTGCCGACCTCAATGACGCTGATGGGCGGCCCGATCGACACCCGCCGCAATCCGACAGCGGTGAACAATCTCGCCCAGGAGCGCGGCATCGACTGGTTCCGCAACCACGTCATCACCAAAGTGCCGTTCCCGCATCCGGGCATGATGCGCGACGTCTATCCAGGATTCTTGCAGCTCAACGGCTTCATCAGCATGAATCTCGACCGGCACATGGATGCCCACAAGCAGCTGTTTGCCCATCTGGTGAAGGGCGACGGCGATCTCGCCGACAAGCATCGCGACTTCTACGACGAATATCTCGCGGTGATGGATCTGTCGGCCGAGTATTACCTGCAGACCGTCGACACCGTGTTCGTGAAGCACTCGTTGCCGAAGGGCGAGATGACCCATCGCGGAACCCGCGTCGATCCTTCCAAGGTCAAGCGCGTCGCGTTGATGACGGTCGAAGGCGAGAACGACGACATCTCCGGTCTCGGTCAGACCGAGGCGACGCACACATTGTGCAGCGCGATTCCCGATCATCGCCGCGTTCATTACGTCCAGAAGGGCGTCGGACATTACGGCGTGTTCAATGGATCGCGTTTCAAATCGGAGATCGTGCCACGGATTCACGACTTCATGGTTTCGGCTGCGAATCCTGCTTCGTTGCAGGCGCTTGCGGCTGAATAACCTCGAATTTCGGCTTTCCCGTCGAAATTTAGGCCCCTGTCGCGGCCGCCGGCGGGCGCAACTCCACGCCAGATTCGCGGTATTTAGGTAGCTTTATAGGAGTGAGTCAGCCCTCACCCCTTGGGGGTGTTGCATGCGTCTAGCGGGGGCGAAAAAAGCCGGTTCCAACCCCAGTCTGTAGGGTCTCCCGGACGCCTGACCGCTGTATATTGGGCAAATGATTTGTTTTTGCGCCGAGCGCTTCCCATGGCGGCGGTTATGGCAGAATCCGGGCGCCCTCCTGCCCCCCGGACTGACAGACATGGCCACCCGCGCACTCCTTTATCGTAGGCCCCACGAACCGAAGACCCTCGTCATCACCCACGGATCGCAATTTTTTGCGATTCGGCTGCGCCGGCACCGCCGCGCGCGCCGTTACACGCTCCGAATCCATCCGAGCGACCGCGAAGCCATCCTCACCATGCCGCCGCGCGGCACGCTTGCGGAGGCCAAGGACTTCGCACAGCGTCACGGTGCGTGGATCGCAGCGCGCCTCGGCCGCTTGCCGAAGGCCGCACCGTTCCAGCCGGGCACGGTGATACCGCTGCGCGGGACGCCGCATCGCATCGTTCATCGCGCCGGCACCCGCGGCACGGTGTGGACCGAGGTGCGTGACAGCGGTGAGCGCATTCTCTGCGTCGCCGGCGGCCTCGAGCATGTCGATCGGCGCGTCAGCGATTTCCTCAAGCGCGAGGCGCGCCGCGACCTGCAGCGCTCGGCGGAGGTCTACGCGGCCGAGCTCGGGGTCAGGGTCAAGCGCCTCTCGATCCGCGATCAGTCCAGCCGCTGGGGCTCCTGCACCTCGGCCGGCTCGCTGTCGTTCTCCTGGCGGCTGATCCTCGCCCCGCCCTTCGTGCTCGACTACCTCGCCGCGCACGAAGTCGCCCATCTCGTCGAGATGAACCACTCGCCGCGCTTCTGGCGCGTCTGCGGCAAGGTCTGCCCGTCGATGGAGCGCGCCAAGAAGTGGCTCGACACGTACGGGAATGATCTGCACCGGTATGGCGTCGAGGATTAGTTCCTCGCAGATCAGGCCGCGCTCCCAGCGCTGTCATCGCCCGCGAAGGCGGGCGATCCAGTACGCCGCAGCAGCCGTTATGAATCTCGATGCCTCGGAGTACTGGATTCCCCGCCTTCGCGGGGAATGACAGGAGAGAGTGGGCAGGCATCACCGCTCCATTATCGCCACACTTCGCGACGATTGCGCCGCTTGCCTGATTAATCCCGGCGCATCAACCGCTTCGCAGCATCCAGCGCGCATCGCGCCGGACCTCGTCTTCTACTGTGCATGGGGTTGTTTTCGCAGTTTGTGCTTTGAGGCCCGAAGGGTCCCAACCCACAACTACCGATTCCCGCCGAACAGCCGGTCCATCAGCCAGCCATCGAGCCCGGCTGCCGCCTCGGGGCGCACATTGGCGCGCGTCGGAGGCGGCGGGCGATAGCCGCCGGCGTTCGGTTGTGGCGGTGCCGCGGGCGTCGGCGGCGACACCTGCGAGGCCGCCTGCGCGAGGTTCGACAGGCCCCAGCCGCCGGGTGAGCTCGGCAACGCCGCCACCGGCACGCCCTCGTGCGCGGCCTTCATGAAGCGCGACCAGACTTCGACCGGCAGGCCGCCGCCGGTCGCCTTCTTGGTCGGCGAGTTGTCGTCATTGCCGAGCCAGACGCCGGTGACGAGATTGGCGGTGTAGCCGATGAACCAGGCGTCGCGATAATCCTGGCTGGTGCCGGTTTTGCCCGCCGCCGGCCAGCCCGGGATCTCCGCCTTCTTGGCAGTGCCCGAAACAAGCGTCTCCCGCATCATCGCGTTCATCATGCCGACATGGCGGGGGTCGATGACCTGGTTGCGCTCCTCCGCCTGGCGCATGTAGAGCAGCTTGCCGCTGACTGTCCTGATCCTTGTGACGACATGCGGCGCCACGGCGAGGCCGCCATTGGCGAACGGCGCATAGGCGCCGACCAGCTCGACCATGGAGACTTCGGAGGTGCCGAGCGCGATCGAGGCGTTGGGCTCGAGCTTGGAGGAGATGCCGAGGCGGTGTGCGGTGCGCACCACGTTCTTCGGCCCGACCTCGAGGCCAAGACGGATCGCGACGGTGTTGAGCGACATCGCCAGCGCCTGCGTCAGCGTCACCGCGCCGAAATATTCATGGGTGTAGTTCTCAGGACGCCAGCCCTTGACCTCGATCGGCGCGTCCTGGCGCATGGTGTCGGGCGTCAGCCCCTGCTCGAGCGCGGTCAGGTACACGAACGGCTTGAACGAGGAGCCCGGCTGACGTTTTGCCGTGACCGCGCGGTTGTACTGGCTGTCGGAATAGTTCCGCCCGCCCACCATGGCGCGCACCGCGCCGTCGGGCGTCATGGCCACCAGCGCGCCCTGGCTGACGTTGAACTTCACGCTCTTGGCCGCGAGCTCGTCGATGATGGCGGCTTCCGCCACGCTCTGCAGCTTCGGATCGATCGTGGTCTCGACCTTGATGCTCTCGTCGATCTGCCCGACCAGATCGTCCAGCACCTCGCCGATCCAGTCGGCGACATAGTTCACCGTGCCGGCGCCGGCCGGCTTCACGTTGTAGGAGGGATGGCCGATCGAGGCCTTCGCCTGCGCGTCGGTGATGAACTTCGCATCCGCCATCGCCGCGAGCACGATCTGGGCCCGCGCTTCGGCACCTTCCGGATTGCGGTTCGGGGCAAGGCGGGACGGCGACTTGACGAGGCCGGCCAGCATCGCGGCTTCCGCGACCGTCACGGCCTTCGCCGACTTGCCGAAATATTTCTGCGCTGCCGCCTCGACGCCGTAGGCGCCCGAGCCGAAATAGACCCGGTTGAGGTAAAGCTCCAGGATCTCATCCTTGGAATGCTTGCGCTCCAGCCAGATCGCGAGCTCCACCTCCTGCAGCTTGCGCCGGATAGTGCGCTCCTGGGTCAGGAACAGGTTTTTCGCGAGCTGCTGCGTCAAGGTCGAGCCGCCCTGCGAGACGCCGCGATGGAGCACGTTGGTGACGAGCGCGCGCAGGATGCCGACCGGGTCGATGCCGAAATGCGAATAGAAGCGGCGGTCCTCGATGGCGATGAACGCCTTCGGCAAATGCGGCGGCAGATCCTTCAGCGCGACATTGGCGCCGGCCATCTCGCCGCGCTGGGCCAGAATGCTGCCGTCGATGCCGACGATCTGGATCGTTGGCGGGCGCTTCGGGATCTCCAGCGACTGGATCGGCGGCAGATGCGCGCCGACATAGATCACGACGCCGATCACCGCGATGACGCCCCACAGGCTCAGCACCGCGCCCCAATAGACAAGGCGGCCGAGACCGAACCCGCCACGCGACTTCGCTCGACGCTTGGCGCCGCTGCGGCCGGCTGGCGCCTTGCGCTCGCGCGGCGGCTCGGTGCCGGCATCCTCGCTCTTGCGCTTGGCGGATGGTTTCGCGGATTTCTTCGGCTTGTCGTCGCCGCCGGGAACGCGGTCTGCCGGGGTGAGCCGCAGATCGGCGAGCGCCGCGGGCAAGCCGAACAGCGGCTCCTTCCGCGCACCCTTTTTCTTTCCCCACGCCATACGCAAAACGCCCGGTCAGCCCGCCCCGCCGAGACGCTAGCGGTCGCTGTTTAAGGCCGGGTTACCCCGGCGTTAACGCACGATTAGGAGATGCGGCATTCGCCGGCCGCAGTTCCGCTTCGGGGGCCGCAAGGCTAAGATCGCTCGTATCAATAAGATGAGGGAGCGCCATGGGCCATATCGATCCGACCAAGGAGATCTTCGCGCAATTCCGGGAGAACGATCGGCCGGGCCCGATCCACATGCTCAACCTGGTGCGCCTGCGCAAAGAGGCGGCCTATCCCGACGGCCGCAAGGCCAGCGGCGCGGAAGCCTATGCGGCCTATGGCCGCGAAAGCGGCCCGGTGTTCGAACGGCTCGGCGGGCGCATCGTCTGGCAGGGCAAATTCGAGCTGATGCTGATCGGCCCGCAGGAGGAACGCTGGGACCATTGCTTCATCGCCGAATATCCAACCGTCGCCGCCTTCGTCGAGATGATCCGCGACCCCGTCTATCGTGAGGCGGTGAAGCACCGCCAGGCCGCGGTGGAGGATTCGCGGCTGATCCGGCACGCCGTGCTGCCGGTCGGGAAGAACTTTGGAGAGATACCGACCTGAACGCCAAGTAGGAGGCTCTCTCGATCGTCATGGCCGGGCTTGACCCGGCCATCCACGGCTTCCTTGACGCCCCAACAACGTGGATGCCCGGGACAAGCCCGGGCATGACGTCGCAGAGGCAGATGCGTTCTAGCCCGACGGGCCGGTGTCCTCGATGATCGGTCCGAACAGCTCCCAGCGCTCGCCGTTGAACTTCATCATCTGCATCTGCTTGTTGACGCGGTAGTCGTTCGGGCCGGTGTTGATCTTGATGCCGGGCAGCGCCAGGCTCGGCGTGTAGCCCTTGATATTGGCGGCCTGCTTCATGATGTTCGCACGCGTCAGATCGTCGCCGCATTGCTTCAAGACCTGCACCAAGAGCTCGGCGACCGAATAGGCGTAGGTGTTGATGGTGTTGAGCTTGTCACCTTCCGGGAAATACTTGTCCATGAAAGCGAAGAAAGCCTTCACGCCGGGATCGTCCTTCCACTGCGGGTCGCTCGGCTCCTTGCCGTAATTGGTCGAGATGATGCCCTTGGAGATGTCGAGGCCTGCCGGCTTCAGCGTCGCCGAAATCGGGCTCGCATTGATGTCGAGGATGTGCACCGGCGTCCAGCCGAGATCGGCAAGCTTCTTAATCGCCTGCGCCGCGAATTTCGGCGTCGAGGCGTTATAGAACAGGTCGACGCCCATCGACTTCAGCTTCACCACCTGCGAGTCGACGGTGGGGTCGGTCACCTCATACGACACCTCGCCGACGATCATGTTGGCCTTGTCGCCGAGGCCGCTCTTGAGGCCGGCAAGATAGTCGCGGCCCATGTCGTCGTTCTGGTAGAGCACGCCGATCTTGGCGTTGGGGTGATTGGCGAGAATGTATTTTGCGTAGATCCGCCCCTCGGACACATAGTTGGGATTGTAAGCGATGGTCCAAGGATAGTTCTGCGGATCGTTGAAGCGCGCGGCACCGGTCGAGGCCAGCAGCTGAGGTACCTTCTTGCCGTTGAGGTACTTCTGCACGGCGGCGTTCGCGGCTGTGCCGATCAGCTGGAAGGTGAACAGGACCTCATCGCCCTCGACCAGCTTGCGCACCTGCTCGACGGTCTTCGGCGGCGAATAGGCGTCGTCATACTGGATCAGGTTGATCTTGCGGCCGTTGATGCCGCCCTGATCGTTGATCATCCTGAAATATGCGGCCTGGGTCTTGCCGATATTGGCGTAGACCGAATAGGCGCCGGAGAACGGCACGGTCTGGCCAATCTTGATCTCGGTGTCGCTTGCGCCGGTGTCGTATTTCTTCTGGGCGAGGGCCTGGCTGGTCGAGACTGCGAGGGCGAACGCCGCCGTGGCAGCTAGGAAGGCTCTGCGATTGTTCATATTGGAACGTTCCTCCTGACGGAATTATCGGCCGATGGTCTTTCTCCGTTGATTGCAACGGTCGCCATCGCTGCCGAAGATTGTGGAGGAAGCTTCGCCGCAGCGCAAGGATCGCGGCGCTGTGCCGTAGCGTCTCAGGCGAGAAACATCGCAATCAGCGCGATTGCCGCCGGCAGCGCCTGCACGATCAGAATCCGCGTGCTGACGGTCGCCGCGCCATAGGCGCCGGCCACGATTACGCAGAGCAGGAAGAACACCTTGATCTGGAATGCGAAGGCCGGGTTGCCGTGGAACAGGCCCCAGACCAGGCCGGCCGCGAGGAAGCCGTTATAGAGACCCTGATTGGCGGCCAGCACCCTGGTGATCTCGGCCTTCTCGGGCGAATTCCGAAACACCTTCAGGCCCAGCGGCTTGTCCCAGAGAAACATCTCCAGGACGAGGAAGAAGACGTGCAGCGCCGCGACCAGCGCCACCAGGATATTGGCGATCAGGATCAAGGTGAGCTCCCCCAAAAGCATCAGCTTTCGGGTGGACGTTAGCACGGCCGCCGTGGCAAGTGCGATCGATGTGTTTCGATTGCTGGTGCCGCAATGTCCGCTCGATCAACCAAGGTGCCTGAACGCTTCGGTCTCGACCACCTGGCGACGCCGATCGGGATTGCGCTGCTCGTCACCGATGCCGAGGGCAAGCTGCGCGCGCTCGACTGGGAAGACTATGAGCACCGCATGCGCGATCTGCTGCGCCTGCACTATGGCACAGTGGATCTGCGTGATCAGCCTGCGCCGTCGGACATGCGGACCGCACTATCGCGCTATTTCGACGGTGATCTCGGTCAGCTCCAGAGCATCGCATGGCGTATCGCCGGCACGCCGTTCCAGCAAAAAGTCTGGACCGCGCTCGCGCAGATCCCCGCCGGCACCACGATGAGTTACGGCGCGCTCGCCGCGAAGATCGACATGCCCAGGGCGATCCGCGCCGTCGGCCACGCCAACGGGTCAAATCCGATCAGCGTGGTGCTCCCGTGCCATCGCCTGATCGGAGCGGACGGTTCGCTGGTGAAGTATGGTGGTGGCCTCGAGCGGAAGAGATGGCTGCTGCGGCACGAGGGGGTGGAGATTTGACGCGCAGCTCAGATGCTGTTCGGGTTAATGCGCGGATCCCCCTGTTTCCAGTCAACCCATTCCTCTGCGTCTCGAAGCGAAACAAAGTCGGCGATCGGAATGTCTGTTAGGTCAGCGCGCCGTTCGATCACACGCCATCCGCCCTGTTCGAGGCGCTGGATTATGTAAGATTCGACCGGAAGGTAATCAGTCATTGCGGCTGAGCCTTTTGGGATTGCGAGGCTGGTTCAAGCCGCCGGCTGCACCGCCTTGTCGCCGGCCATCACATGGGTCAGCGCGCTCTTGATCGCGGCCTGGCGCGTCGGCGCGTTGATCTGGGCGCCCAGGAGGTCGGTGACGTAGAACACGTCGCGCGCGCGCTCGCCGAAGGTCGCGACATGGGCCGAGGCGATGTTGAGATTGAGCTTGGAGATCGCGGTGGTCAGCTCGTAGAGCAGGCCGGGCCGGTCGAGCCCGGAGACCTCGATCACGGTGTAGCGATCGGACCATTGGTTGTTGATCGTCACCTCTGGTTCGATCACGAAAGGCTTCGCCTTGCTGCGCACGGTGCGCCGCGCCACCACTTCGGGCAGGCGCAGCTTGCCCTCCAGCACGTCCTCGATCATCTCACCGATGCGCGTGGCGCGCCGTCCCTCGTCCTCGTCGCGGTCGTATTCGCGCGAGATCGAGATGGTGTCGAGCGCGCGGCCGTCGGTCGTGGTGTAGATCTGGGCGTCGACGATGTTGGCGCCGGCCGAGGCGCAGGCGCCGGCGATGATCGACAGCAGCCAGGGATGGTCGGCGGCGAAGATCGTCAGCTCGGTGACGCCGCGCACCTCGTCGAAACCGACATTGATCGCGAGCTTGTGGCCGGCCTGCTCGCTGGAGCGGACGAAGCGGGCGTGCCGGATCTTGCGCGGCAGCTCGACCTTGAGCCAGTAGGCCGGATAGTGCCGGCCGATATAGGCGTCGAGCTCGTCGTTCGGCCATTCGGCGAAGGCCATGCGGAATTCGGCGTGCGCAGCGGCGAGGCGCTTGCCGCGGTCGACCTCTGAGAAGCCGCCGGTCAGCACCGGCTCGGTCTCGTAGTATAGCGAGCGCAAGAGCTGCGCCTTCCAGCCGTTCCACACGCCAGGGCCGACGCCGCGGATGTCGGCGGTGGTCAGGATGGTCAAGAGCTTCATCTGCTCCACAGACTGCACCACGGCAGCGAAATTCTCGATGGTCTTGCGATCGGAGAGGTCGCGCGACTGCGCGACCGTGGACATCGTCAGGTGCTCCTCGATCAGCCAGGCCACGAGCTCGGTGTCGGCCGGGCTGAAGCCGAGCCGCGGGCAGAGCCGCCGCGCCACCTTGGCGCCGGCGATGGAGTGGTCCTCGGGACGGCCCTTGGCGACGTCGTGCAGCAGCGTTGCGATGTAGATCACCGCGCGGTGCTCGGGCCGGATCTTGCGGAACAGGTCGCTCGCCAGCGCGAACTCCTCGATGCCGCCGCGCTCGATGTCCTGGAGGAAGCCGATGCAGCGGATCAGGTGCTCGTCGACGGTGTAGTGATGATACATGTTGAACTGCATCATCGAGACGATCTTGCCGAAGGCGCGGATGAAGTGACCGAGCACGCCGGTCTCGTTCATCCGCCGCAGCACGATCTCGGCATTGTCCGAGGTCAGGATCTCCATGAACAGCCGGTTGGCCTCGGGATTTTCGCGCAAGCCCGCATTGATCAGGCCGAGCGAGCGCGTCACGTCGCGCATCGCATCCGGATGGAAGGCAAGGTTGTTCTTCTGCGCGAGGCGGAAGATGCGGATCAGATTGACCGGGTCGTGCTTGAACACGTCGGGCGCGGCAACATTGATGCGGTTGTTGTCGACGATGAAGTCGTCGCTGTCGGGGACGCGCCGCTTCACTGCGCTCGGTCGCAGCCGCGCCATCACCCGGCTCAGCACCGGCGCGGGCTTGGCCTGCTGGTCCTCGAGCTTGGCGCAGAGGATGGCGGTGAGGTTGCCGACTTCCTTGGCAACCAGGAAGTAGTGCTTCATGAAGCGCTCGACGTCCTGCATGCCCGGATGCGAGGTGTAGCCGAGACGTATCGCGATCTCGCGCTGGAGATCGAAGGAGAGGCGCTCCTCGGCGCGACCAGAGTAGAAATGCAGATTGCAGCGCACCGACCAGAGGAAGTCGGCGCAGCGGCGGAAGGTGCGATATTCCTGCGCGTCGAACACGCCGCGCCCGACCAGCTCGTGGGTGTCGCGGACGCGGTAGACGTATTTGGCGATCCAGAACAGTGTGTGCAGGTCGCGCAAGGCCCCCTTGCCGTCCTTGACGTTGGGCTCGACCAGATAACGCGACTGGCCGCCGCGGCGGTGGCGCTCCTCGCGCTCGGCGAGCTTTGCGGTGACGAATTCGGACGCGGTGCCCTGCACCACCTCCTTGTCGAAGCGCTCGACCAGCTCGTCATAGAGCGGCTTGTCGCCGGTGAGGAAGCGCGTCTCCAGGATCGCGGTGCGGATGGTCATGTCGCCGCGCGCCTGCCGGATCGATTCATCGACCGATCGCGTGGCGTGGCCGACCTTCAACCCCATGTCCCAGAGGCAATAGAGGATCGCTTCGGCGACCTGCTCGCCCCAGGCGGTCTGCTTGTAGGGCAGGATGAAGAGCAGATCGATGTCCGATTCCGGCGCCATCAGGCCGCGGCCGTAGCCGCCGGTCGCCACCACCGCCATGCGCTCGGCGCCGCTCGGGATCGGCGAGCGGTAGAGATGGCGCGTCGCGGCCGAATACAGGATGCGAATGATCTCGTCCTGCACGTGGCACAGCCGCTCGGCGCAGCGGCGGCCGTGGCGGTCCTTCAGAAGGATCGCCTGGGCGGCGGCGCGCGCCGCGATCAGCTCCGTCTTGAGCAATAGCGCCATCGCCGTGCGGAACGCGTCCTCGCGCCCCTCGTGCTTCTCGGCAAGCGCATCGACCGCGGCGGTGATCCGCGCGGTATCGAAGCGCTCGTCCACCTGTGGCTTCTGCTCAGTCGCGACGCTGTCCATGTCTTACCGGATATAAGAGGTGACAGGCGCTGTCACGAGACATTCGCAAGGGACGACCGGCGAGTTTCGCCACGCAGATGAATCGGCTTCGATACCGATATCGGCGCCTGGGGTAACGTCATGAATGTGCTCAGATTTTTCTCCTGGATCCCGGCTGGTCATGACTGCCTCCACCAATCATGGGCTGACACAAAACCAATCGCGCTCTATACCGCTCGTCGATATCCCCGGGAGAGAACAAGATGGACGCTGCAGAGCTGCGCCAGATGCAGGCCCCGATCAAGGAGCGCTACAAGACCGATCCCAAGGCTGCGCTGATCACGCTGAAGGCCAAGGGCTCCACCGATAGCGAAGGCATTGCGTGCAAGGTCGAGACCGGCCGCGCTATCGCGATGGCCGGCCTGCATCCGGGCACAGGCGGTTCCGGCCTCGAGCTCTGCTCCGGCGACATGCTGCTCGAAGCCCTGGTCGCCTGTGCCGGCGTCACGCTGAAATCGGTCGCGACCGCGATCGAGGTGCCCTTGAAGACCGGCAACGTCTATGCCGAGGGCGATCTCGATTTCCGCGGCACGCTCGGCATCGACAAGGAGACCCCGGTCGGCTTCGCCGAGATCCGCCTGCGCTTCGAGGTCGACACGTCAGCGCCGCAGGACAAGCTCGATCTGCTGCTCAAGCTCACCGAGCGGTATTGCGTGGTCTATCAGACCATCAAGAACGGCCCGAAGGTTTCGGTGTCGATGCAAAGGATGTAAGACGCAGGTCGTCATTCCACCGATTGGTGTCGTCCCGGGGCGCGCCGCTTGGCGCGAGCCCGGGACCCATAATCCCCGGCCGTCGGGATTTTCGGACGGTCGTTGCTCCTAGCTCTTAAGCCACCATGGCCTGTGGTTATGGATTCCGGGCTCGCGCTTCGCGCGCCCCGGAATGACAGATAAAATGTCCCTCGATCTCCACTTCCTTCTCTTCCTGCTCCTGCGCATGGCGATCGCGGCGGCGTTCGTGGTGACGGCATCGATCATCACCGAACGCTCGGGACCCGTGATCGGCGCGCTGATCGCGACCCTGCCGGTCTCGGCCGGGCCGTCCTACGTCTTCCTTGCGATCGATCATGACGCCGCGTTCGTCGCCCAGGGCGCGCTGGCGAGCCTGCCGGTCAATGCGGCAACGATCTTGATGTGCCTCACTTACGTTGTGCTGTCGCAGCGGCACACTCTCGTGGTGAGCTGCGGAAGCGCTTTCGCGGTATGGATCGGGATGGCCTCGATCATCCGCCAGTTCGACTGGTCGCTCGCCGCGGGGCTCGCCGCCAATCTGATCGCGTTCGGCATCTGCATTCCACTGCTCGCGCGCTATCGCCATGCGAAGATGCCGCTGGTGACGCGCCGCTGGTACGATGTGCCGATGCGCGCTGCGCTGGTTGCGACCCTTGTCGCCATCGTGGTTTCGACATCGAGTTGGGTCGGCCCGCGCATCAGCGGCATCATTGCACTCTTTCCCGTGGTGTTCTCCAGCATCATGGTCATCCTGCATCCGCGCATCGGTGGACCGCCGACCGCTGCCGTGCTCGCCAACTCCGCCTGGGGCCTGCTCGGATTTGGCATGGCGATTGCGGTCCTGCACGTTGCAGTCGTGTGGTTCGGCTCCGCCGCCGGCTTGTGCCTCGCGCTCGCAACTTGCGTGGCATGGAATCTGACGCTGTGGAGAATAGGACGGCGCGCCTTGCGCCGCACGCGGCCGATGCCGTGAGACTACGGATATGCGCGACGCGACGTCGCGAGAAGCCGATGTGGCCCGCTCGGATCAACCGTTGAATGAGCGCCATCATTTCAAGTCCTGCCGTACTGTTCCGGTGTGAGCTCCAGCGGCTCCTCGCGCTGACATGCTGATAACCCCCGTCGAATTCCCGACAGTAAAATTAGAACTTTGTTCGAGCTTTTGCCGTAAAGAATCAGGCTGCTCGCCCGCTTCGTTGCTGTCCGACCATCGCGACGGACCTTCCAATCGGATCTGGGGGAGACGCAGATTGGAATATGTCAGCACTGCTGCGCGATCAGTTCCTCGATACTGACGAGCATATCCCCCTTCGGCTCAATTCGAGATGGAGATTTCCTGATGTTCGGCCGTAAATTCCACACTGATGCACAATCGCGGCTCGATGCCATCGGCCGTTCGCAGGCGATGATCGAATTCAATCTTGATGGGACGATCATCGCGGCCAACAAGAATTTTCTCGACGCACTCGGCTACCGGCTCGAGGAGATCCAGGGCAAGCATCACTCGATGTTCGTGCCGGCCGACCAGCGCGACAGCGCCGAGTACAAGGCGTTTTGGGCCGCATTGAACCGTGGCGAGTATCAGGCGCGCGAGTTCAAGCGGATCGCGAAAGACGGCCGCGAGGTCTGGATCGAAGCATCCTACAATCCGGTGCTCGACGGCAACGGCAAGACGGTGATGGTCGCCAAGATTGCGACCGACATCACCGAGAAGAAGATCCGCAGCATGACGGACGCCTCCAAGATCGCTGCCATCAGCCGCGCCCAGGCCGTCATCGAGTTCAAGCTCGACGGCACCATCGTCTCGGCCAACGAGAACTTCTGCAAGGCGCTCGGCTATTCGCTCGACGAGATCAAGGGCAAGCATCATAGCCTGTTCGTGGCCGAGGCCGACCGAAACAGCCCGGCCTATCGCGAATTCTGGGCCGCGCTCAACCGCGGCGAATACCAGGCCGGCGAGTTCAAGCGCATCGGCAAGGGGGGCCGCGAGGTCTGGATCCTTGCCTCCTACAATCCGTTGCTCGACGAAAACGGCAGGCCGTACGGCGTGGTCAAGTTCGCGACCGACGTCACCGCGGAGAAGCTGAAGAATGCCGATCTCGCCGGCCAGATCGCGGCGATCGACAAGGCCCAGGCTGTGATCGAGTTCAACATGGACGGCACGATCATCACCGCCAACGCCAACTTTCTCGGCGCGCTCGGCTATTCGCTGGCCGAGATCAAGGGCCGCCACCACAGCATGTTCGTCGAGCCCTCCGAGCGCGACGGTGCCGGCTATCGCGAGTTCTGGGCCGCGCTCAATCGCGGCCAGTACCAGGCGGCCGAATACAAGCGCATCGGCAAGGGCGGCAAGGAGGTCTACATCCAGGCCTCCTACAATCCGATCCTCGACCTCAACGGCAAGCCGTTCAAGGTCGTGAAATATGCCACCGACGTCACCAAGCAGGTCCTGGTCCGCATGGGCAACGAGCGTGTCCGGGGCATGATGGAATCGGTCGCCGCCGGCTCGGAGGAACTCAACGCCTCGGTGCGGGAGATCTCCGAGGCCATGACCAAGTCGCGCGAGACCGCGATGGGCGCGGTCGAGCAGGTCGGCGCCGCCGACGCGCAGGCCCAGCGCCTCACCGAGGCCGCGCAGGCGATGAGCGGCATCGTCGAGATGATCAACAACATCACCGGGCAGATCAACCTGCTCGCGCTCAACGCCACGATCGAATCGGCACGCGCAGGCGAGGCCGGCCGCGGCTTCGCAGTGGTCGCTTCCGAGGTCAAGAGCCTCGCCAACCAGGCCAAGCAGGCGACCGACAAGATCGGCCAGGAGATCGGCAGCCTCAACAGCATCTCCGGCGACGTCGTCAGCGCGCTCGGCTCGATCAAGCAGGCGATCAACAATGTCAGCGAGTACGTGACCTCGACCGCCGCCGCGATCGAGGAGCAGAGCACGGTGACCAACGAGATGTCGACCAGCATGCAGCGCGCCGCCGCGGAAGCCGCGGCGATCGCGGCGCGGGGGTAGGCCGGGCTCGGAATTGTAGGACCTCCTAGCCTTGGTCAAGAGGTTTCATGCCTTAATGCAACAGAGTAGCGCAGTGCTCACCGCTGTCCAGGACGCTTCGCGCCGGCTACGCCGGTGCCGATGGCATCCTGGACAGCGGCTG
>NZ_JADYVG010000029.1:0-81467 GCF_020193585.1 Bradyrhizobium sp. IC3195
CCGCCGCTCTGTATACGCGCGGTCGGTGTCCCCGAGGCACCCGTCCAGTGCGGGCCACCATACTGATCCTTATGAAGGAATGCACGCGTCGTCATGAGCCGCCTCGTGATGAAATTCGGCGGCACGTCCGTCGCCAACATCGAACGTATCCGCAACGTCGCACGCCATGTGAAGCGTGAGGTCGATGCCGGCCACGAAGTGGCCGTGGTCGTCTCGGCGATGGCCGGCAAGACCAACGAGCTGGTCGCCTGGTGCACCGAGGCCTCGCCGATGCACGACGCGCGCGAATATGACGCCGTGGTCGCCTCGGGCGAACAGGTGACGTCCGGCCTTCTTGCCATCGTGCTCCAGGGCATGGGCATCCAAGCCCGCTCGTGGCAGGGCTGGCAGATCCCGATCAAGACCAGCGACGCCCATGCCTCGGCCCGGATCGAGGACATCGACGGCAGCGAGATCATCAAGCGCTTCAAGGACCGAAAGGAGGTCGCGGTCATCGCCGGCTTCCAGGGCATCAACCCCGAGACGGGTCGCATCACCACGCTCGGCCGTGGCGGCTCCGACACCTCGGCCGTGGCGATCGCCGCCGCCGTCAAGGCCGACCGCTGCGACATCTACACCGACGTCGACGGCGTCTACACCACCGACCCGCGAATCGTGCCGAAGGCCAAGAGGCTCGACAAGATCGCATTCGAAGACATGCTGGAACTGGCCTCGCAGGGCGCCAAGGTGCTCCAGGTCCGCTCGGTGGAACTCGGCATGGTCCACAACATGCCGATCTTCGTCCGCTCGAGCTTCGATAAGCCCGAGGATATCGACCCGCATGCCAACCAGCCGCCCGGCACGCTGATCTGCAGCGAGGAGGAGATCATGGAAAGCCACGTCGTCACCGGTATCGCCTTCTCCAAGGACGAGGCTCAGATCTCGGTGCGCCAGATCGAGGACAAGCCCGGCGTTGCGGCCTCGATCTTCGGCCCGCTGGCTGATGCCAATATCAACGTCGACATGATCGTGCAGAATGTGTCCGAGGACGGCAAGACCACCGACCTCACCTTCACCGTGCCGGCCGCCGACTTCACCCGCGCCAAGGATACGATTACCGCAGCCAAGGCCAAGATCGGCTATGCGCGGCTCGATACCGCCACCGATGTCGCCAAGATCTCGGTGATCGGCAGCGGCATGCGCAGCCATGCCGGCGTCGCCGCCCAGGCGTTCTCGGCGCTCGCCGGGCGGAACATCAACATTCGGGCCATTACAACCTCCGAGATCAAATTTTCGGTCTTGATCGATACCGCCTATACCGAGCTTGCGGTGCGCACCTTGCATACGCTCTACGGTCTCGATCAGACCTGACGGTCTTTCCGGAAAACCGCTTCGCACTTTTCCGGACAGTGCCAAAAGGCTAATTTTCTCTTAGCGGTCGCAGCAAACGCGAAGGTGTACACACCTTCGCGTTTGGCAGGCGTTTTGCTTGGCAAAACAAGCCTCAATTCGCTATACGGCGGACAGGGTGGGCTGCCGCAGACTGTGTCCCAGTTCAGGCGGCGCTGATTCGGTACGAGCACTCAATCTCCCGTGGATTTGGGCTTGTGCCTGCGCCGGACAAACAATTTGATTGTTTTTCTGGAATTTTGGTCCAGCCGCCGGCCGATATCGCCGGGCCCGGCCGATGGAGGAGATTGACGGTTCATGCGGAGCGCGTCGGGAGGTCCCCGCGTCTTGTTGAGACGGCTCCGCGAGACCATGGCGGAGCAGGTCTCGGCCCAGGAGCGGCTGGACAAGATCGTGGTGCTGATCGCCGCCAACATGGTGGCCGAGGTGTGCTCGGTCTATGTGCTGCGCATCGACAATACGCTCGAGCTCTACGCCACCGAAGGTCTCAACCGCGAGGCGGTGCACCACACCGTGCTCAGCGCCCATGAGGGCCTGGTCGGCCTCGTCGCCAGCGAGGCGACGCCGCTCAATTTGAGCGACGCGCAGAGCCACCCGGCGTTCTCGTTCCGGCCCGAGACCGGCGAAGAAATCTACCATTCCTTCCTCGGCGTGCCGATCCTGCGCGCCGGCAACACGCTCGGCGTGCTGGTGGTGCAGAATCGCGCCAAGCGCAATTATGTCGAGGAGGAGCTCGAGGCGCTCCAGACCACCGCGATGGTGCTGGCCGAGCTGATCGCCTCCGGCGAACTCTCCGCGCTGGCGCAGCCGGGCCAGGAGCCGGCGGCGCGCCATTCGGCGCAGAAAGTCGGTGCCATCCTGTCGGAGGGCATCGCGCTCGGCCATGTCGTGCTGCACGAGCCGCGCGTCGTCATCAAGGACTACATCGCCGAAGACCTGCCGAAGGAGATCAAGCGGCTCGATACTGCGCTCGCCAAGCTGCGTGCCGATCTCGACCGCATGCTGGAGCGCGGCGACGTCGCCGAAGGCGGCGAGCACCGTGAGGTGCTTGAAGCCTATCGCATGTTCGCCAACGACCAGGGCTGGTCGCACAAGCTGCACGAGGCGGTCGCGACCGGCCTCACCGCGGAAGCCGCGGTCGAGCGCGTCCAGTCGGACACCCGCGCGCGCATGCTGCGCTCGACCGACCCCTATTTGCGCGACCGGCTGCACGATCTGGAAGACCTCGGCTACCGCCTGATGCGGCAGCTGGTCGGCCAGGATCATGCGCCCTCGCGCGAGCAGCTGCCCGACAACGCCATCGTCATCGCCCGCGCGATGGGCCCGGCGGCGCTGCTCGACTACGACCGCAAGCGCCTGCGCGGCATCGTGCTGGAGGAAGGCACCGCGAACTCGCACGTCTCGATCGTGGCGCGGGCGCTGGGCATCCCTGCGGTCGGCGAGGTGCCGAACGCGCCTGGAATCGCCGATCCCGGCGACGCCATCATCGTCGACGGCACCTCGGGCTCGATCTATGTGCGCCCGTCGCAGGAGATCGAGGCGGCCTTCGCCGAGCGCGTGCGCTTCCGCGCCCGCCGCCAGGCGCAGTACCTGGCGCTGCGCGACCGGCCCTGCGTCACCAGGGACGGCCAGAAGGTCGAGCTGATGATCAACGCAGGTCTTGCGATCGACCTGCCGCATATCGAGGACACCGGCAGTGCCGGCATCGGCCTGTTCCGCACCGAGCTGCAATTCATGGTCGGTCAGAGCCTGCCGCGCACCAGCGACCAGCTCGCGCTCTATCGCACCGTGCTCGATGCCGCCGGACCTAAGCCCGTCACCTTCCGCACGCTCGATATCGGCGGCGACAAGGCGCTGCCCTATATGGAAGCGGTGATCGAGGAAAACCCCGCGCTCGGCTGGCGCGCGATCCGGCTCGGGCTCGATCGTCCCGGCCTGTTGCGCGGCCAAATCCGCGCGCTGCTGCGCGCCGGCGGCGGCCGCGCGCTGCGCATCATGTTCCCGATGATCTCGGAGGTCGCCGAATTCGACTCGGCCAAGGCGCTGGTCGAGCGCGAGCTCACATACCTCCGCCAGCACGGCCACACGCTGCCTGAACGAATCGACATCGGCACCATGGTCGAGGTGCCCGCCCTGCTCTACCAGCTCGACGAGCTATTGAAGAAGGTCGATTTCATCTCGGTCGGCTCCAACGATCTGTTCCAGTTCCTGTTCGCGGTCGACCGCGGCAACGCCAAGGTCTCCGAGCGCTTCGACACCATGTCGGCGCCGATCATGCGCGCCTTGCGTGACATCGCGCGCAAGGCGCACGCGGCGCAGAAGTCGCTCTCGCTGTGCGGCGAGATGGCCTCCAAGCCGATCGGCGCACTGGCGCTGATTGCGCTGGGCTACCGCTCGCTCTCGCTCTCGGCGACCGCGCTCGGCCCGGTCAAGGCGATGGTGCTCGACCTCGACGCCAAGAAGGCCGAAGCGATGCTGGGCCCTCTGCTGGATGCGCCTGCGGGCAGCGTCTCGATCCGGCAGAAGCTGACGGAATTTGCCGAGGCCGAGGGCCTTGCGTTGTAGCGGGCCTGTCGCCAGCTTCCCGCCGCCCTCGCCTCCTTCCGCACTTTGAGACAGAACCGATGTCGTCACTTCCCGAAGCCAAACTGGACGTCCTGCTCGCGCATCACGCTTCGCTCGAGGCCGAGTCGCTCGGACAGCTCGCCTCCGAGCGTTACGTGCAGATCACGCGCGAGCTCGCCGAGCTCACGCCCCTGATCGAGGCGGTGAAGTCCTATCGCGCCGCCGTCAAGGAGCTCGCCGACACCGACGCGTTGATCGCCGATGCCGCCACCGATGCCGAGATGCGCGGCATGGCGGAAGCCGAACGCGACGAGCTCGCGCCGAAAATCGAGGAACTGGTCCAGAAGATCCGCGTCGCGCTCCTGCCCAAGGACGCCATGGACGACCGCAACGTCATGCTGGAAATCCGCGCCGGCACCGGCGGCGACGAGGCTTCGCTGTTCGCCGGCGACCTGTTCCGGATGTACGAGCGCTTCGCCAGCTTGCAGGGCTGGAAGGTCGAGGTGATCTCCGCCAGTGAAGGCACCGTCGGCGGCTACAAGGAAATCATCGCCGAGATCCAGGGCCGCGGCGCATTCTCCAAGCTGAAATTCGAATCCGGCGTGCACCGCGTCCAGCGCGTGCCCGACACCGAGACGCAGGGGCGCATCCACACCTCCGCCGCGACGGTCGCCGTGCTGCCCGAGGTCGAGGACGTCGACGTGGACATCAAGAACGACGACCTGCGCATCGAAACCATGCGCGCAGGGGGCGCCGGTGGCCAGCACGTCAACAAGACGGAATCGGCGATCCGCATCACCCACATCCCGACCGGCATCGTGGTGATGATGCAGGACAGCCGCTCGCAGCACAAGAATCGCGCCTCCGCCATGAACATCCTGCGCTCGCGCATCTATGACGCCGAGCGGCAACGCGTCGAGGCGGCGCGCTCGGCCGAGCGCAAGGAGAAGGTCGGCTCCGGCGACCGCTCCGAGCGCATCCGCACCTACAATTTTCCGCAAGGACGCGTCACCGATCATCGCATCAACCTCACGCTCTACAAGCTGCCGCAGGTGATCGCGGGTGAAGCGCTCGGCGAACTGATCGACGCACTGACGACGGAGCACCAGGCCGCACAGCTCGCTGCGCAAGGCGCGGCGGCCTGAGGCGTGAGCAACCCCTTCACCGGACAATCCATCGAGAGCGCGCGGCGGGCGCTGGCTGCGCAACTGAGATCGGCACGGCTCGACGAAGCCGAGCTCGACGCGCGCATCCTGATCAGTGCGGCACTCGGCCTCGACCTCACCGGCCTGGTCACGCAGGCGGCCCGTCTCCTGACCGCGGCCGAAGCATCGCGGCTCACGCAACATGCACAGCGCCGCATCGCCGGCGAGCCGGTGTCGCGCATTCTCGGGACGCGCGAATTCTGGGGCTTGCCGTTCCGCCTGTCGGAAGCAACCCTGGTGCCGCGCCCCGATACCGAGACCGTGGTCGAGCTTGCGCTCGAGATTCTCCGCGAGCGGCAGGCATCTCACCCGCCGCGGATCGCCGACATCGGCACCGGCTCGGGCGCGATCCTGCTCGCGCTGCTGCACGAAATCCCCGATGCGTTCGGCGTCGGTACCGATCTCAGCCAGAACGCGCTCATAACCGCCAGGGACAATTCCGCGGCGCTGGGACTCGCCGACCGCGCCGCCTTCGTCGCCTGTTCCTACGCCGCGGCGCTCGGTGGCCCGTTCGACCTCATCGTCTCGAATCCGCCCTATATTCCCTCGGCTGAAATTCCGAAATTGAGCATCGAGGTGCGCGAGCACGACCCGCATCTGGCGCTCGACGGCGGCAATGACGGATACGACGCCTATCGCGCCCTGATCCCGCAGGCGAGCGAGCGGCTCGCCCCCGGCGGCGCCCTGGTCGTCGAGGCTGGACAGGGCCAGGCCCAAAATATTGAAACCTTGATGAGGGCCGCCGCGTTATCGCTGGACAGGTCACCCAAGGCCGACTTGGCGGGCATTCCGCGGGCCGTTTCGGCCCGAAAAATGCCCCCATAAAAGCCCGATTGGCCTGCAAAAACCACTTGGAATATCCCGTGGGAACGACTACGTTCCGGTCAACACATCGGTGCCGGCCCCGTAGACCTACGGGCGAAAGCCGGGCTCTCGGGCGAGAGCTTTACTGATTGAAGGTTCCAAGCCGCAGGTCCTGTTGAGCGCGATGGCCCGTGGAGCTGCGCTGCTCTCTCCGACCGCAAGTGAACGAAAGCCTGATATTGCGCTTGAACACTTACGCAAGAAAGCTGGGCTTGTTTCGGCAGGCGAAATGAATGGGTTCGCTGGCAATGGATGCTGGCGGGTGGGGAACGCGTCTTTGTTGAACGCGACGGTCGACGAACATCGGCAGGGTTGGATCCGCTTTTGCGCGGTGCGCGCAAGACATGTGAGCCACTGTCACCAGGTCACTCCTAGCAATCAGTAATGCGTGCAACCTTTAGGGCTGGAATTAAAGGCAGGACATGAGAAACGGTCAGAACAAGCAGCGGATGCGCAACCGCAACAACAATAACAACAACAACCGGCGCGGCCAGAACCCGATGACCCGGGTCTACGAATCCAACGGACCCGACATCAAGATTCGCGGCACTGCTTCGCACATTGCCGAAAAGTATCTCCAGCTTGCACGTGACGCGCGCTCCTCCGGCGATCCCGTTGCAGCCGAGAACTACTACCAGCACGCCGAGCATTATTTCCGCCTGATCGCGGCGGCTCAGGAGCAGTTCCGTCAGAACCAGCAGCCGCGCGGCGATGAGCCCATCGCCAGCAGCGACGAGGGCGAGGACGACGGTGAGAATTTCTCGGCCTTCGGCCAGGAGCCCGGCTTCGTCCCGCAGCCCCAGCCGCAGCCCTTCATGCGCGACCGCGACGGCCAACGCGATCATCACCAGCGTGATCACCAGCCGCGCGACAACCAGCCGCCCTATCAGCGCGACAATCAGCAGCCGCGCGAGCACCGCGAACGCGATCACCGTCCGCAGCCGCAATATCAGCCGCAACCCGCCAACCAGCCGCAGCCGGTCATCGCCGATGGCGGCGTCGACCGCCTACCCTCCTTCATCACCGGCGCGCAGCCGCAGGTGAACGGCAATCAGGGCGGCTTCGAGGGCGGCGGTGGCGGCGAGCGCTATCCGCGCCGGCGGCGCCGGCCGCATGGCCCGCGCCCGGAGCGTGAAGCCGCTCCGGTCGCTTCCAGCGACGAAGTCGCCCCGGGCGAGTAAGCTCTTCTGACTTTCCGACTCGAATCGTCCCGGCCTCGCCGGGACGATTTGCTTTTGATGCTGTGCGTTGGCCGGGCACAGACCCACCTCTCCCGAAGGGAGAGGTGAAGCTAACTGCGCGTCACCGTCGTCGAGGATGGCACCAGCACCGGCTTGGCGAGCGAGGGAATCAGCCGCGCCCGCTCGCGCTTGGCGGGGATCGCGCGGTAGACCTGCTTGGTCGCCTCCACGATGTGGACGCCGGCAAAGGGCAGTGACAGCGCGGCACCGGCACGTTCCCACATCTGGGCCGATTTCAACACCCAACCGCCGGCGTAAGGCGGCATGAACAGCGCCTCGCCCCAAGCGGTCGGCGTGAACCAGGTCTGGCGCAACAGCTCGGTGATCTGCGAGCGCGAATAGGGCCGGCCATGGCCGAACGGCGTGCTGTCGGTGCGGGTCCACACCCCACGCCGGTTCGGGATCACGGCGATGACGCGCCCAGAGGGCGACAGCACGCGCCACACCTCGCGCAGCAATGCGGCCGGATCGTCCGACATCTCCAGCGCGTGCACCAGGAGAATGCGGTCGACCGCGGCGTCGGGAAGCGGCAGCGAGAACTCATCCACCAGCGAGGCCAGCGCGGGCCGTCCCGTCGGCCATTTCAGGACACCCTGCGCCGCCGGCATGAAGGCGAGGCAGCGCTCGGCGTCCTCGCGGAACAACCCCAGATAGGGTGTGGGATAGCCGACGCCGAGCACGCGCTGGCCCTCGGCGCTGGGCCAACGCTCCCTGATGCCGCGATTGATCATTTGCCGCGCCACGATGCCGAGGCGGCGGGAATAGAACTCGCGGAGGTCGACGACGTCGATGGTCATGACCGCAATGTAACATGCGCCAGGGCGCCGCTGCGCGCGGAATATTGCATTGCCTGCGCAACGTTAACGCCATATTTGTCTGGCGGGGCTGAGCGCGATGGAGATGACATGGCCGCCGAAATTCGTACTTTCAACTGTTTAAACGACAATTTCGGTTATCTGATCCACGATGTGGCAACCAAAGCGACGGCCTCGATCGACGCGCCGGAGGCCGGCCCGATCCTCAAGGCCCTGGAGCGCGAGGGCTGGCAGCTCACCGACATTCTGATCACCCATCATCATGGCGATCATGTCGGCGGGGTCGCCGAGCTCAAGCAGAAATACAATTGCCGCGTCGTCGCGCCGCACGACAAGACCACGAAGATCGCCAACGTCGACCAACGCGTCGCCAATGCCGACGTGGTCAAGATCGGCAATCTGCTGGCGCGTGTCGTGGAGACGCCCGGCCACACGCTCGACCACATCTCCTACGTGTTCGACAATGAGAAGACGGTGTTCGCCGCCGACACGCTGTTCTCGATCGGCTGCGGCCGCGTGTTCGAGGGCACCTATCCGATGATGTGGGATTCGCTGCTGAAGCTGCGCGCCCTGCCCGACGACTTCAAGCTCTATTGCGGCCACGAATACACGGCGTCCAACGTCAAGTTCGCGCTCACCATCGAGCCGGACAACGCGGCGCTGCAGGCGCGCGCCGCGGAGGTGACAAAGCTGCGCGCCGAGAACAAGCCGACCATTCCCTCGCTGCTCGGCGAGGAGAAGCGCGCCAACGTGTTCCTGCGCGCCGATGAGCCGGCGGTCGCGGCCAAGCTGCATATGAAGGGCGCGGATCCCGCTGCGGTGTTCGGCGAACTGCGCGAGCGCAAGAATAAATCCTGACGCACAAGTCCTGAAGCACACTCCCGACGAGGATCGATGCCGACCGCAGCCGAGATCATCGCACGCCTCGAGCTCCGCCCGCATCCGGAAGGCGGACATTATCGCGAGACGTTTCGCGACCAGAGCACGGACGCCAACGGGCGTTCGCGCTCGACGCTGATCTACTTCCTGCTCGCGCGCGGCGAGCGTTCGCACTGGCATCGCGTCGATGCGGTGGAGACGTGGCACTATTACGCCGGCAGCCCCTTGACGCTGCGCATCGCCCATGACGGCTGCTCGCAGCACGAGGTGCGGCTCGGCGCCGACCTCGGCGGCGGTGAGCGGCCGCAGGCGATCGTGCCTGCGCGGGCCTGGCAGATGGCGGAAACCACCGGCGAGTGGACGCTGGTCGGCTGCACCGTGGCACCCGCATTCGAGTTCGCAGGCTTCGAGCTCGCGCCGTCCGGCTGGGAGCCGTAGCTCCGCTCCAATCATCGCTTCCGCAGCACCATGTCCTTGGCCGCGATCAGGCCGCCCCCGGCAATGAAGATCGCAGCAAGGGCGATGTTGGCGCTGGCCTTGGCGAAACCGGCAGCGATGAGGAATCCCGTCGAGAGCAATGGCGTCGCGTAGGAGGCGGCGCCGAGCACACGGATGTCGCCGCGCTTCATGCCGATGTCCCAGGCGTAGAACGCAGCACCGACCGGGCCGATGCCGAGTGCGATGACCGAGAGCCATTGCACCGTGGTCTCCGGCCAGACCGTGGTTTCAAGCAGACCATGCATCAGCGCGGCCAATATTGCCGTGGCAAGACAGAAGCCCGCAACCGCATCGGTCGGCACCGCTTTCAACCGGCGCGACAGCACCGAATAGGTCGCCCAGACGAACGCCGCGATGAAGGCCGCGATGAGACCCGGCACAGCTCCAGGCGCAAAACCGCTGGTGTTGCCGGCGAACAGCAGCACCGTGCCGACGAGGCCGAGCACGGCGCCGATGATGTGGTGCGCCGCCAGCCGCTCGCCCGGCAGGAAGGACGAGAACAGCACGATCAAGAGCGGCCACAGGTAATTCAGAAGGCCGGCTTCGGCCGGCGGGGCGAAGCGCAGCGCGAGGAAATACAGCGCGTGATAGCCAAACAGGCCGCCGACGCCGACGATCCAGACGGCGAGCGGTTGCCGCAAGCTTCTCGCCGCCTCGCTCCGACCGATCCAGGTGAGCAGGCCGACGACACCGCCGATCGCGAAGGTCATCGCAGCGAGCTGAAACGCCGGGATCTTTCCGGTCGCCACCGTCATTACCGACAGCAGCGACCACATCAGGATCGCGGTCAGACCGATCAGCGTGGCAGTGCGGGGAGTCATTGGCCCAATGTTTCCGTCATGGCCGGGCTTGTCCCGGCCATCCACGTTCTTCCGTGGCGACGGCTGTTGTAAGGCCGTGGATGCCCGGGACAAGCCCGGGCATGACGATGTGGACAATATCAGCCTGCGTGATGCGATCGCATCACACCATGTACTGGCCGCCGTTGACCGAGAGCGTCGAGCCGGTGATGGCGCCGGCTTCATCCGCGGCGAGGAACACGACGGCACGCGCGATCTCTTCGGGCTCGCCGAGACGGCCGATCGGAATCAGCGGCAGGATCGCCTTCTCCAGCACGTCCTTCGGCACTGCCTGCACCATCTCGGTATTGATGTAGCCGGGACAGATCGCATTCACGGTGATGCCGCCCTTGGCGTTCTCCAGCGCCAGGGCCTTGGTGAAACCGATCTCGCCGGCTTTCGCTGCGGAGTAGTTGACCTGTCCGAACTGCCCCTTCTGGCCGTTGATCGAGGAAATGTTGATGATGCGACCGAACTTGCGCCCGCGCATGCCTTCGATCACCTGGCGCGACATGTTGAATAGCGAGCCGAGATTGGTGTTGATGACGGCGTTCCACTGCTCAAGCGTCATCTTGTGGAAGGCACCGTCCTTGGTGATGCCGGCATTGTTGACCAGCACGTCGACCGGGCCGACCTCGGCCTCGACCTTCTTCACGCCCTCGGCGCAGGCCTCGAAACTGCTGACGTCCCACTTGTAAACCGCAATGCCGGTCTCGGCCTTGAATTTCTCCGCGGCAGCGTCGTTGCCGGCATAGCTCGCCGCAACCTTGTAGCCGGCGGCCTTCAGCGCCTTGCTGATCGCAGCACCGATGCCCCGCGTACCACCCGTCACCAATGCAACACGTGCCATGTCGTATTCCTTCCCTCTTCCTTGGACGCTTCGGACTTTTCTGACGTGATCGCTTTTTAGCTACGGATTATGCGGTTGGTTTGACGGACATCAAGAACAAAACGCCCGGCATCGAGCCGGGCGTTTTTCTTTAGTCGAGGCTTGTCGGGTTGCGAAGAATATTTGATTTGCAACCGCTGCCTTTTTAGTCGCGTGCAACGCACGCGCTGACGTGTGCGGCGCACCCGTCAGCTGCGCGTAAGATCAGTCGCGCGCCACACACATGGCGATGCCCATGCCGCCGCCGATGCACAGCGTGGCCAAGCCCTTCTTCGAATCGCGCTTCTGCATTTCGTGCAGCAGCGTCACCAGCACGCGTGCGCCGGACGCGCCGACCGGATGGCCGATCGCGATCGCACCGCCGTTGACGTTGACCTTGGAGGTATCCCAGCCGAGGTCCTTGTTGACCGCGCAGGCCTGTGCCGCGAAGGCTTCGTTGGCCTCGATCAAATCGAGATCGCCGACGCTCCAGCCGGCCTTCTTCAGCGCGGCGCGCGAGGCCGGGATCGGGCCCGAGCCCATGATCTTCGGATCGACGCCGGCCTGCGCCCAGGACACGATCCGCGCCAGCGGCTTCTTGCCTTCCTTGGCGGCCTGCTTGGCGGTCATCAGCACCACGGCGGCAGCGCCGTCGTTGATGCCCGAGGCCGAGCCCGCGGTCACCGTGCCATCCTTCTCGAAGGCGGGCTTGAGCTTGGCCATCGCGTCGAGCGTGGCGCCATGGCGCGGATATTCGTCGGCGCTGACGACGACGTCGCCCTTGCGGGTCTTGATGGTGACGGGGACGATCTCGTCGTTGAACTTGCCGGCCTTCTGCGCCGCCTCGGCCTTCTGCTGCGAGGCCACGGCGAACTCGTCCTGCTGGGCACGCGTGATCTGCCATTGCCGCGCGACGTTCTCGGCGGTGTTGCCCATGTGGTAGCCGTTGAAGGCATCCCACAGGCCGTCCTTGATCATGGTGTCGACCAGCTCCAGGCCGCCCATCTTCACGCCGCCGCGCAGATGCTGGGCGTGCGGGGCCATGCTCATCGATTCCTGCCCGCCGGCGACCACGATCTCGGAATCGCCGTTGAGCAGCGCCTGGTAGCCGAGCGCAACCGTGCGCAGGCCCGAGCCGCACAGCTGATTGACGCCCCAAGCCGGGCTCTCCACCGGAATGCCGGCGCCGATCGACGCCTGGCGGGCCGGGTTCTGGCCTTGGGCGGCGGTCAGGATCTGCCCCATGATCACTTCGGAGACCCGGCCGGGCTCGATGCCGGCGCGCTCCAGCGCGGCCTTGATGGCGACGGCGCCGAGGTCATGGGCGGGTAGGGTCGCGAAGGCTCCGTTGAAGCTTCCGACCGGGGTGCGGGCGGCGCTGACGATGACGACATCGTCTGACATGGGCATCTCCTGGGGCTTGAGGTTCTTGTGAAGGGGGCAGGCGGGCTGGAAAGCGATCGCCAGTCTCGTCAGCCATCCTGTTAACGTCGTTGAGGCATGTCAATCGGCCGGGGCCCGAATTCATACCGCAGCGCATTCAAAATAGCGTTCTTGGCGTTTTCGCAAGCAGGATTTTGCTCTGCAATTAACCGTGCCGCACAAAACGGTAGCGTGAGCCCTTTGAAAATGCTTATTTTGTTGCGTTGCGTACTCTTCCCGCCCTGCGGCATTGCCCGACAGGTTCCCGTTCTCCGCGTTTGCAAGTGAGAGCCCATGGCGAAATCAGACCAACCCACCACAATCAAGAAATACGCGAACCGCCGGCTCTATAACACCGGAACGAGCACCTATGTGACGCTCGAAGACCTCGCCGCGATGGTCAAGGACGGCGAAGACTTCCTGGTCTATGACGCCAAGACCGGCGACGACATCACCCGCTCCGTGCTCGCCCAGATCATCTTCGAGCAGGAGAACAAGGCCGGCCAGAACCTGTTGCCGACCACCTTCCTTCGCCAGCTGATCCGCTTCTATGGCGACAGCATGCAGATGGTGGTGCCGAAATATCTGGAGCAGTCGATCGCGACCCTGACCCAGGAGCAGGAGAAGTTCCGCAAGCAGATCGCCAATACGCTGTCCGGCACTCCTTTTGCTCCGTTGGAAGAGCAAGTCCGCCGCAACATGGAGCTGTTCCAGCAAACCTTCTCGATGTTCAAGCCGTTCGCTGCGCCCCGTCCGGCGGCCAGCCCCGAGCCGGAGCCCGATGCGAATGCCGAGGCGCCGAAGGACAGCAACATCGACGAGCTGCGCCAGCAGATGAAGGAAATGCAGGAGCGCCTCGAGCGGATGTCGAAGAAGGACGAATAGTCTTTCATTCGCGCCGGCCCCTGTACGCGGGAGGGCGAGCCACGTCTGACCGAAGCAACCATTGGGACCATGTCTACGCCACCAAGGGCGAGGCCGAGGTCAGCTGGTATCAGGATAGCCCCGCGATCTCGCTCGCGATGATTCGCGCAGCCGGCTCCGATCGCGACACGACCATCATCGATGTCGGCGGCGGCGCATCGCGCCTGGTCGATGCGCTGTTGCAGGACGGCTATCGCGACATCGCCGTGCTGGATCTTTCTGCCCATGCGCTCGCGGCGGCGAAGAAGCGCATCGGTCCGGCCGCTTCGACGGTCGACTGGATCGTTGCCGATGCCACGACGTGGCGTCCGACCAGGACCTACGATGTCTGGCACGATCGCGCAGCGTTTCACTTCCTGACTGACCCGCGCGACAGGGTCGCTTACGTGGAGCGCCTGCGGTCGGCGGTCAGACCTGGCGGCCACGTCATCATTGCGACGTTTGCACCCGCTGGTCCCGAGAAATGCAGCGGCCTGCCGGTGCAGCGCCACGACAGCGCGAGCCTTGCGGCGGAGCTCGGGCCGGAATTTAAACTGGTCGAGACGCGCAGCGAGACGCACCACACGCCGTGGCATTCGACGCAGGCGTTTCAGTTCAGCCGGTTTCGGCGGCAGAAATAGTTCTCGTCATGGCCGGGCTTGACCCGGCCATCCACGTCTTGACGCGCGACGCGAAGAACGTGGATCCCCGGGACAAGCCCGGGCATGACGACAGAGACTCCGGATCAAGCCGCCATCTTCACGGCATGCGCAAAGTCCCAGTAGAGCTTGCGCGCCTTGGCGTAGAACGGGCCCGGCTTCAGCTCGCGCTCGTCGATGCGGATCACGGGCGCGACCTTGGCGAAATTGCCGGTCGAAAAGATCTCGTCGGCGGTCAGGAAATCGGCGTAGCGCAGCGTCTTCTCGACCACGGTGACGCCGTCGGCGCGAAGCAGGCTGATGACGCGCTGGCGCGTGATGCCGTTGAGGAAGGTGCCGTTCGGCACCGGCGTGAACACCACGCCGTCCCTGGCCATGAACACGTTGGAATTGCCGAACTCGGCGACGTTGCCGAGCATGTCGAGCATCAGCGCGTTCTGGAAGCCGCGCGAGGCAGCTTCGGCGAGTGCGCGCGAATTGTTCGGGTAGAGGCAGGCGGCCTTGGCTTCGACCGGCGCGCATTCGGCCGTCGGCCTACGAAACGGCGACAAGGTGATCGCGTTGCCGACGGGCTTTGGCATCGGCGCTTCGTAGATGCACAGGCACCAATTGGTGGTCTCGGGGTCGAACAGCACGCCGCCGCCGCTTCCGTTCTGCGCCCAGTACATCGGACGGATATAGAGCTCGGCATTTCCGGCAAAGCGCGCGATGCCTTCGTTCGCGAGCGACAGCCAAGTGTCGGTATCGACCACCGGCTTCAGGCCGAAACTGATCGCGGATTGATTGGCGCGGGCGACGTGACGGTCGAGATCCGGTGCGACGCCCTCGAAAGCGCGAGCGCCGTCGAACACGATCGAGCCGAGCCAGGCCGCATGGGTGCGCGGCCCCATGATCGGCACGTTGCCCTCGTGCCATTTGCCCTCGAAGAAGGTCCAGCTCGGCGAGTAGTCGATGGGCTTCTTGATCTCGGCCATGACCGGCCTCCTTTTCGAACGATCCGGCACTATTGTCCCAATTTCTAAACGATTTGCTGCGAGGAAATGGTGAGTTACCCTCTCCCCTTGTGGGAGAGGGTGGCTCGCCGCGTAGCGGCGAGACGGGTGAGGGGTATCCATCCGCGAACTCACCTGCGGAGAAAACCCCTCATCCGGCGCTGCGCGCCACCTTCTCCCACAAGGGGAGAAGGAAGAATCCATGCCGCTGGATCCGCTCGCAAAGCGTTTGTTGACCATGATGGCTGCGGCTGCGCCGCAGGCGCGGAGCCGCCCGAGTGTGGAGGTGCGGCGGCAATCGCTGGCAAAGCTGATGCAGTTCGCCCGGGCCGAGGCGCCGGATGTGACGACCTCCGACGGCAGGCTGCCCGGTCCCGGCGGCGAGCTGCCCTATCGCCTGTACGCGCCGGCAGGCATTGAAGCGCCCGCACCGGGCTTCGTGTTCTTTCATGGCGGCGGGCTCGTCGCCGGCAGCATTGCGACGCACGAGCGCATCGCCGCGGCGCTGGCGCATGCCACCGGCTGCCGCCTCGTGTCGGTCGATTACCGGCTCGCGCCGGAGCACAGATTCCCCGCCGCGGTCGACGACGCGATCGCCGCCACCGAATGGGTGGCGCGCGAGGCGGCATCGCTCGGCATCGACGCGGACCGCCTTGTGGTCGGCGGCGATTCCGCCGGCGCCACACTCGCGGCGATCGTGTGCCAGAATGCGGCGCAGACCGCTGGCCTCTCCATCGCCGCGCAGTGCCTGATCTGCCCGGTGCTGGATTTCGAGGAAACCTCGCCTTCGCGCGAAGCCTTTGCCCAGGGCCATCTGATCGATCGCGCCACGATCGAAGCCGATCTTTCCGATTATCTGCCTGACGGCATCGATACCGCCGATCCCCGCGTCTCTCCCTTGCGCGCAACACGCCTCACGGGCCTGCCGACCGCAATCATCCACACCGCCGAATATGACCCGATGCGTGACGAGGGCAATGCCTATGCCCGCAAGCTGCTCGCCGCGGGGGTCGCGGTCGAGCATGTCTGCCACGATGGCATGGTTCACAATTTCCACGCCATGGGCGCAATCCTGCCGCAGGCACAGCTCGTGCTGTCGCAAATCGGCGAACAGGTGCGGCGCGCGGTGAAGACCTGACAGCGTCAATCATACGCGCGCGCCGATCACCGCGCGCGCCGCCGCGACATATTCCGGCCAGTGCGCTTCCGCATAATGCTCCGCCTGCCATGCGCAGGTGCGGTCGGGCGCATGCGCCGCCGCAATCGTGCGCGCGAAACGTTCCTCCGCAACAGTCGCCTTGCCGGGCTCGGCTATGGGTGCAGCAGCCACCGCAGCACCGGGAGTAACGGCAAGCCCCGCCAGACCGGTGAGCAGGATGCGGCGTGACGTGTTCATGGCTGTCTCCTCCATTCTTCGGCCTGCACTGTGGCGGGCGAGTGTGTCAGTGCGATCACGCCAGGGTAACCGCGCACATCCGCGCCGTCCATCGCTTGCGGATAGCGCTTGACCAATCGAGCGATCACGTTCCATCTAACAACGGTTCCACCTTCAGATCGCCACGCGTCGGATCGTCACGTGCCTTTTCGCAGCCAATCCCGTCGTGCGTTGCGCGCTGCCGCAGCGGGACTCCTGTGTCTGGCGGTCCCCGCCGGCGGCGCCTTCGCTGCCGACGATGAGGAGGAAAAGCCGGCGGTCCCGAACATCTATCTCGATCTCCGCACCATCTATGCGACGATCCCCGCTGGCACGCTCGCGCTCGGCTTCGGCAACACCTCTCTGTCAGCCGCATTCCAAGCCCTGGCGGCGCAACGAGGCACGTCGCTGCCGAATGGACTGCCGGCCGCGAAATCGATTGCGATCGACCTGCCGCTGACCGTCGACGTCAGCGACCGCGTTTCGCTCTACGGCGGCGTATCCGGCACGACGACGGATATCGGCGGCGGCTGGTCGTCCTTCGACATCACGAGCTGGAACATCGGCGTGCAGGCCGATCTCTACCAGCAGAATGGCGGGAAGATCCCGACCATCACGCTGCAATCGACCCTGACGCAGTCGGTGCCCAACGAGCAGGGCATGACGAACTCCTTCAACAACATCGTGGAATTCGACTACGCGGTCGACGAGGACGAGACACGGGGCTGGCTCGCCGGCCTGCAATACACCACCGTCACCATCGCCAGCCCGTTCGCCACGATCCGGCCGAATACAATCCTCTATGCCGGCGGCTACTATCAATGGCCGAGCAACTGGAAGTTCACCGGGCGCCTCGGCATGCAGTCGTTCGGCGGCGCGCAGCTCGCGGGCCGGACGCTCGCGGAATCCTTCACCCAGCCGGTCCTGCGGCTCGACCTCGATCGCATGGACGACAACGACAACCGCCTGTTCGGCATCACCGCGCAGATCGCCTGGATGCCGAAGCCGTCCTATCAGGTCACGTTGCGCACACCGCTCTACGCCGTGCGCAACTAGTCAGGCACCGGCACGTCGAAGGTGTTGAGCGTGACCGAGACCATGCAGTAGACGCCGACGAGATAGGACAGCTCGGCCGCGCCGTGCTCGCCGAATTCCTTCACCGCCGCACGCCAAGTCAGCTCCGGCAGCACGCCGCCGCTGACCAGTGCCGAAGCCATGTCGTAGGCGACGGCTTCCTGCTTGGTGAGGTCCACCGGCCGCTGGCCGGCAACGATGGTCGCGAGCTTCTCGTCGGAGAGGCCACGCTGCTCGGCCACCAGCACATGAGCGTAGAGCTCGTAACCGGAGCGGAAATGCGAGCCGGTGACGAGGATCGCGACCTCGCGTACGGCCGCGGGCAGCAGCGGGTTCGACGCAATCGCCTTGACCAGCTCCCACACCGGCTTGCCGAAGCGCGGCTCGCGGATCCAGGGATTCCAGGGCCCGAGCAACGCGCCGTCCTCGCGCATGTTCACAAAACCCTTGAAGTGGTCCTTCATGCCGGCCCGCATGTCGTCATAGAGCGGCTTCTGTTCGTCGGTTAGCTCTTTCGGATCGAGAATGGGAAGGCGCACGGTAGGGTCTCCTCGTTGAGAAGACGCAACCGTCACCTGCATGCCTGCGCAAGGCAAGTGAAGTTGCCGTGACGACCGTGCGATTTCGCAAATGCCAGGCAGATCTCGCTATGACGCCGTGGGGTTTTGCAGGCTTTGAGGATTGACCACGTCGTCGACGTCCAGCGCCAGTGGCTCACCTGTGGCGAGGAACGACGACAGCGCCGCCTCGAACGGCGCCGGATCGAGGCCGCGCGCGGCGAGCCAAGCGGGCTCGTAATAGGTCTGCCGGTAGCGCTCGCCGGAATCGCAGATCAGCGTCACCAACGATCCCGTGACGCTCGCCTGGCGCATCTCCGAGGCGAGCCGGCACAGCGCCAGGAAGTTGGTGCCGGTGGAGCCGCCGACCGCACGGCGCAGCCGTCGCGACAGCACGTTCATCGCCGCGACCGTTGCCGCATCCGGGATCTTCATCATGCGATCGACCACGCCGGGCACGAAGGACGGCTCGCAGCGGGGGCGACCGACGCCCTCGATCAGCGACGGGCGGTCGCAAACACGGGAGCGGTCCAGCGTGCGGAAGCAATCGAAGAACGCGGAATGCTCGACATCGGCGACGCACAGCCGGGTCGGATATTGCCGATACCGCAGATAACGTCCGATGGTGGCCGACGTGCCGCCGGTGCCGGCGCCCATCACGATCCAGTCCGGAATCGGCCGCGGCTCGCCCTGCAACTGCGTGAAGATGGACTCGGCGATGTTGTTGTTGCCGCGCCAGTCGGTGGCCCGCTCGGCAAAGGTGAACTGATCCATGTAGTGGCCGTCCAGCCGGGCGGCGAGTGCCGCGGCTTCCGCATAGAGCGCGCGGCCGTCGTCGATCAAATGGCAATTGCCGCCATAATGCTCGATCGCGGCGATCTTCTCCGCCGAGGTCGTGCGCGGCATCACGGCGTAGAAGGGCACGCCGATCATCTCAGCGAAATAGGCCTCCGACACCGCGGTTGATCCCGACGAGGCCTCGACCACGGGCGTGCCTTCGCGGATGTGGCCGTTGCAGAGCGCATAGAGGAACAGCGAGCGCGCGAGGCGATGCTTTAGGCTGCCGGTCGGATGCGTGGACTCATCCTTCAGATAGATGTCGATGCCCGATAGCGCCGGCACGATCAGCCGGATCAGATGCGTGTCGGCGGTGCGGCACTGGTCGGCCTCGATCGCGGCCACGGCCTCGTCGACCCAGCCGCGCCGATAGGCCGGCCCGGCCGGATTGTGCTGGCGGAAGGGGAATGTCTGCATCGGGCGAATCTCTCATGATGCGGATAGCGCATCAATAGCTGCGCCTAAAATTCCAGCGGCGCGTTGTCGACGACTTCCTTCATCACGAAGAAGGTCCGGGTCTGGCGCACGCCGGGGAGCGCGATCAGCTGCTCGCCGTGGATGCGATTGAAATCCTCCATGTCGCCGACGCGGATCTTGAGGAAGTAATCGAAATCGCCGGCGACGAGGTGGCAGTCGAGCACGAACTTCAGCTTTGCAACGGCCTGCTCGAAGGTGGCAAAGCTCTCTGGCGTCGAGCGGTCGAGCACGACGCCGACCATCACCAGCGTGCCCTTGGCCACCTTCTTCGGCGCGACCATGGCGCGGACAGTGGCGATGAAGCCGTCCTCGAACAGGCGCTGGGTGCGACGGTGGCAGGTGGCGGGGCTGATCGCGACCGTTTCGGCCAGCTCGGCGTTGCTGAGCCGACCGTTATTCTGAAGCAATCTCAATATCTTGAGGTCGGTGCGGTCGAGTCGGGCAGCCATGAAAGAAACTTCCGAAAATAGGTGCTGTTCTGGAAGGAATGTTAGCAATTATCACAACTTTCGCAAGAAGCCGTGCAACATGGCCGCAATATTCGAGAGCACATTTTCCCGACGTGATGCTAGGGAAGCCGCAACACCAACGCCAATCGAGATGACCCATGAAGCTGGACAAATTTCCGCGCTATCCTTTGACCTTCGGCCCGACGCCCATCGAGAAGCTGGAGCGCTTGTCAAAACATCTCGGCGGCCAAGTCGAGGTCTATGCCAAGCGCGAGGACTGCAATTCCGGCCTCGCCTATGGCGGCAACAAGCTGCGCAAGCTCGAATACATTATCCCCGATGCGATCGCCTCCAATGCCGATACGCTGGTCTCGATCGGCGGCGTGCAATCCAACCACACCCGCATGATCGCGGCCGTCGCGGCCAAGCTCGGCATGAGATGCCGCCTGGTGCAGGAAGCCTGGGTGCCGCACGAAGACGCAGTCTATGATCGCGTCGGCAACATCATGCTCTCGCGCATCATGGGCGCCGACGTGCGCCTGGTCGACGACGGCTTCGACATCGGCATCCGCAAGAGCTGGGAGCAGGCGATCGAGGAAGTGAAGGCCGCGGGCGGCAAGCCCTACGCCATTCCCGCCGGCGCCTCCGTGCATAAGTTTGGCGGCCTCGGCTATGTCGGCTTTGCCGAGGAGGTGCGCAAGCAGGAAGCCGAGCTCGGCTTCAAGTTCGACTACATCGTCGTCTGCACCGTCACCGGCTCCACCCATGCCGGCATGCTGGTCGGGTTTGCGGCGGACGCCCGTGCGCGAAAGGTGATCGGCATCGATGCCTCCTTCACGCCGGCACAGACCAAGGCCCAGGTGCTCGAGATCGCGCAGAACACGGCAAAGCTCGTCGAGCTCGGCAAGGACCTCGTCACTGAGGACGTCGTGCTGATCGAGGACTACGCCTATCCCGCCTATGGCGTGCCATCGGAGGAGACCAAGGAGGCGATCCGCCTCACCGCGCGCCTCGAAGGCATGATCACCGACCCTGTCTACGAGGGCAAGTCGATGCAGGGCCTGATCGATCTCGCGAAAAAGGGCTATTTCGAGAGGGGCGCGAAGATCCTCTACGCCCATCTCGGCGGCGCGCCCGCGCTGAACGGGTACGCGTATGCGTTTAGGAATGGGTGAGTCATAAGGGAGGCGAGACGACTCTCGCCTCTCTTCGTAGCCCGGATGGAGCGAAGCGTAATCCGGGATTCCCACCATACGAAGTGACTGTCCCGGATTGCGCTTCGCTCCATCCGGGCTACAGCAGCTGCGATCGTGGCTACCGCGTCCTGACGATCTGCAGCAGCTCATCGCCGTAGTGCTCGAGCTTCTTGTCGCCGATCCCCGGCACGTTGCGAAGCTCGTCCAGCGTCGTCGGCCAGGCCCGGACGATGCCGTCGATGGTGGCATCGTGCAGCACCACATAGGCCGGCACGCCGCGTTCGCGCGCGATTTCTGACCGCCAGGCGCGCAGCCGCGCGCGCAATTCGGGATCGACGTCGCCTCGCGGCGCGCTCGCCGCGGGCGCGAGGTCACCGCGGCGTGACGTGGCCCGGCTGGCGCGAACCCGCGTGCCGGGCGCCTCCTCGCGCAGCCAGACCTCGGTCTCGCCGCGCAGCACGCCGCGCGAAGACTCCGTCAGCTTGAGCGCGCCGTAGGCTTCGCTGTCGCTGCGCAAATGGCCCATCGCCACCACTTGCCGCAGCACCGTGCGCCACTGCTTCTCGTTGAGCTCGCGGCCAATGCCGAACACCGACAGCTTGTCGTGACCGAACTGTGTGACCTTCTCGGTCAGGCGTCCGACCAGCACGTCGATCAAATGCATGGCGCCGAAACGCTGCCTGGTGCGATAGACGCAGGACAGCAGCTTCTGCGCCAGCACCTTGCCGTCGCGCATCTTCGGCGGCGTCAGGCAATTGTCGCAATTGCCGCAGCTCTCGCCCATCACGATCTCGCCGAAATAGGCGAGCAGGCGCCGGCGCCGGCAATGCGGCGTCTCGGCGAGGCCGACCAGCGCATCGAGCTTGCCGATCGAGACCCGCTTGAAATCCTCCGATCCGGCCGATTCGTCGATCATGCGGCGCTGCTGCACGATGTCGGAGAGGCCGTAGGTCATCCACGCCGCCGACGGCTTGCCGTCACGGCCGGCGCGTCCGGTCTCCTGGTAATAGGCCTCGATGCTCTTGGGCAGGTCGAGATGGGCGACGAAGCGCACGTCGGGCTTGTCGATGCCCATGCCGAAGGCGATGGTCGCGACGATAACGATGCCGTCCTCGTTGAGGAAGCGATCCTGGTTGCGCGAGCGCACCGCCCCGTCGAGCCCGGCGTGGTAGGGCAGCGCCGCAATGCCGGCCTCGGCAAGCGCGGCGGCGACCTCCTCGACGCGGGTGCGCGACAGGCAATAGACCACGCCGGCATCGCCCATGTGGCGCTCGCGGATGAATTCTTTCAGCTGCGACACCGCATTGCGCTTTTCGACGATCTCATAGCGGATGTTGGGCCGGTCGAAGCTGGAGACGAACTGCGGCGCGCCCGTCAGCTGCAGCCGCTCGACGATCTCCTTGCGCGTCAGCTCGTCGGCGGTCGCGGTCAGCGCGATGCGCGGCACGTCGGGAAAGCGCTCGGCGATGACGGAAAGGCCGACATATTCGGGCCGGAAATCGTGACCCCATTGCGAGACGCAATGCGCCTCGTCGATCGCGAACAGCGCCACCTTCGCCTGAGCCAGCAGCGACAGGCAGCGCGGCGTGACCAGCCGTTCCGGCGCGACATAGAGCAGGTCGAGATCGCCGGCGAGCAGGCGGCGTTCGATGTCGGAGGCCTCCTGCGGCGTCAGCGACGAGTTCAGCGCGGCGGCATTGACGCCGGCCTCGATCAGGCCGGCGACCTGGTCGCGCATCAGGGCGATCAACGGCGAGACCACGATGCCGCAGCCTTCGCGCAGCAAGGATGGAAGCTGATAGCACAGCGACTTGCCGCCGCCGGTCGGCATCAAGACCAGGCAATTGCCGCCACCCGCGACGTGGCGGATGATCTCGCCCTGCGCGCCGCGGAATCCGGGCAGGCCGAATACCGAATGCAGCACCGACAGCACGTCGCGGCTATCGGGCGGCGCAGGCAGTGGGGCGTTGGAGGGAGCGGACATGGGCGGAGCAGATCAGGCCGTGGGATTCGTCACAAGGCCAGTCGCATGCTGGTGTGGCCGTGGCAAGACTGTTTGGAGGCGAGGCACGACTCTTCCCTCTCCCCTTGTGGGAGAGGGTGCCTCGCGAAGCGAGGTGGGTGAGGGGTTCTATCCGCGAACGCAGATATGAGCTTGTGGAGACATACCCCTCATCCGGCGCTTCGCGCCACCTTCTCCCACAAGGGGAGAAGGGAAGAAGAGGCTACGCCCCGATCCGTCGCAGCGCTTCTGCGACGGTCACGATCGGCATGTTGCGTCTGCCGGCCGCCTCAAGCGCATGACGCATCAGATGCGGCGTGCAGCCATAGGGGCTCGGCCTGTCGGTGACGTCGTGGCCGTAGAAGATCAGCCAGCCGCCGCTCGCGACCGCCTCGTCGAAATAGCGATCGACGCCCGCCTCGTCGATCTCGCAATCGACCAAGGGGGAGGCGCGCAGGAATTGGAGGTCGATGACGCCGCTGTTGACGCCGGGAAGAATGCCGCGCGCGGAACGGAAGGCCTTTGTCAGCTGCGGCTTGCGCCACACCGAGGCGATGCCATAGGGATAGGCGAAATTCTCCAGCGTGATCGAGCCATCGATGCCGCGGAGATGGCTGCGGTTTCGTTCGATCTCGCGCGCCATGGCGGCTTCGTCGAGCGTCGCCGAGCTCTGATGCGAGAAGGTGTGGCAGGCGATCTCGTGCCCGGCGCGGTGAAGCCGGACGATCGCATCATCCGAGAGGCCGTGCCAATGCTCCGACGGCCGACCGATCAGGCTGCCGGCGAGGTAATAGGTGCCGCGGCCGCCATGCCGCTCCAGTAGCTCGGCGCCCTCGCCCGCGGCGCTATCGGGGGCATCGTCGAACGTGAAGCTCACCATCGCCGCATGCGCGGCCAGCCGGTGCGGCGCGGCGCGGAAATGCCGAGCCAACCGATTGCTCACGCGTCCCTTGAGTGCCGACCACACGACTGCGTTTCCTGTGATGCCTTCTTGCTCTACTGAAACATTCGTGCCCAGGTCGAGGCAAGCCTAACGCCCGGGTAATCCTAACGCCGAACCAAGAGCGCTTCGGCTAGCGCACCGACATCGACGCGTCGGCGTCCGCGCCGAGATAACGCAACCAATTGCGGAAGAGCACCGCCGCCGCGTCGCCAGCGCCGATATCGGCGCGCAGGTTCAGCGCGGGCAGCTCGTTGCTGAGCGCCGGATGGCGCTGGTGCGCCGCCTTCTTCTCGAACCGAGCCAGCTTCTCTTCAGTCGCTGCGTCAAAATAACTCACCGGCAGGCGCGGATAGGTCTCCCGCTCCCGCGCGAGATAGCGGCCGATGTCACGCAGATATTCGCGCTGCAGCGACAGCGCGTCATATTCGGGGTGACCCTGGAAGAACACGAAGCGGCTGGCATATTGGCGAACGAAGACGTCGACGCCAGCCTCCTGTGAGCGTGTCAGCACCTGATAACCGGCGTGCACGAGGTCGCTCTCGGCGATCTCGTTCAGACGTGAATGCGAGACCTTGAGCGGTGCGGGCGCAGAGCGGGTCAGCAAATCGTCCGTCACGACGCCGCAATCGAAAATGCCGTGACATTTTGCCGGCAGCCGCCGCCGTTCAATATTGTCGAGATGCAGCACCGCGGCATGCGCGGCAAGGCACGACCAGATCGTCGAACGCGTGTTGGCCTTGGCCCAGTCGATCAGGTTGGTGAGGTCGCGCCAGTACGGCTCCCCGTCGAGCTCGGGCGCGATCGGCTCTGCGCCCGTCACGATCAACCCATCGAATTTGCCGTGCTCGAGATCGGAAAGGTTGGAATACTCGCTCTCAACGTGCCACTTGGCTTCCGGCGACCGCTTCACGCCGGGAAGCGAGAAGCAGTGGAAGCGGATACGGCGCGAGCCCGCCGCGGCCAGAAGCAGCTTCATGAACTGCCGCTCGGTCGCCTTCAACGCGGCATCCGGCATGTTGTTGACGAGGCCGATGGTGAGTTCGGCGCCGGCATCGCGCGCGAGATCGTGCGCGGCCGGCACCAGCGTCGGGCCCGCGATGACCTGATCCTTGTCGATCAAGATCGTCATGGCCGGCGCCGCCTACTCCGCGGCCTCGCGGCGCGCCGACGGGCAGGCCTTTTCCAGCGCCTGGTCGATGTCCTCGATGATATCAGAGACATGCTCGATGCCGACCGACAGACGGATCGTCTCCGGCAGCACGCCGGCGGCGCGCTGCTGCTCCGCCGACATCTGGCGATGGGTGGTCGATGCCGGATGGCAGGCGAGCGACTTGGCATCGCCGATATTGACGAGCCGCGTGATCAGCTTCAGCGCATCGTAAAACGCCTTGCCGGCCTCCATGCCGCCCTTGATGCCGAAGGTGAACAGCGAGGAGGCGTTGCCGTTCAGGTACTTCTGCACCAGGGGATAATAGGGGCTGTCCGGGAAGCCGGTGTAATTGATCCAGGCCACGCGCGGATCGCCGCGAAGGATTTCGGCGACCTTGCGGGCGTTCTCGACATGGCGCTCCATGCGCAGCGCCACGGTCTCGATGCCCTGAAGCAGCAGGAAGGCGTTGAACGGCGACAGCACCGAGCCCATGGTGCGCTGATAGACGCTGCGCGCGCGCTCGATATAGGCGGTCTTGCCGAAGCGCTCGGCATAGACCAGTCCGTGATAGGAGGCGTCGGGCTTGTTGTAGGCCGGGAAGCGATCGGCGTGCTCGGCCCAGGGAAAGTTTCCGGAATCGACGATGGCGCCGCCGAGCGTGGTGCCGTGACCGCCCAAGAACTTGGTCAGCGAATGCACCGCGATGTCGGCGCCGTAGTCGAACGGCTTGAAGAGGATCGGGGTGGCGACGGTGTTGTCGACGATCAGCGGCACGCCATGCGCATGGGCGATCTTCGCCAGCGCCTCGATGTCGCAGACATTGCCGGCGGGATTGCCGATGGTCTCGGCGAACACCGCACGGGTGTTCTCGTCGATTAGCTTCTCGACCGCCTCGGGCTTGTCGCTCTCGGCGAAACGGCCGGTAATGCCTTGGCGCGGCAGGATGTGGGAGAGCAGCGTATGCGTGGTGCCGTAGAGTTGCGGCACGGAGACGATGTTGCCGCCGTGATCGGCGACGTTGACGAAGGCGAAATGCAGCGCTGCCTGCCCGGTCGCGACCGCGAGCGCGCCGACGCCGCCTTCGAGCTGGGCGATGCGTTTCTCCAGCACTGCGCTGGTCGGATTGGCGATGCGGCTGTAACGAAAGCCTTCGGTCTCCAGATTGAACAGGGCGGCGCCATGATCGGCGCTGTCGAAGGCGTAGGCCGCGGTCTGGTAGATCGGCACGGCCACTGCGTGCGTGGTGGCTTCAGGCTCGTAGCCGGCGTGAATAGCGATCGTCTCGTTGCGCATCGTGCCACCTCCGCGTGGAGCGGGCCGCACTTATTGGCCTAGAATGAGGCATGTGCGTTGTCCGCCGCTCCTCTGTTAGAGGCGGGTGGTAAAGCGGACAATAATTCGCTTAGAGATCGAGGAAGTAACCCTAATGCTTGCTCGCGGATTGGCTGAAATCCGGGTTAAAGCGGATTAACGAACGCGCTCTCGCCGTGGCGCTCCTACTCCCCTTGTGGGAGAAGGTGGCGCGAAGCGCCGGATGTGGGGTGTCTATCCACACGCGAACTCGTGGAGGGATACCCCTCACCCGTCTCGCCGCTCTGCGGCAAGCCACCCTCTCCCACAAGGGGAGAGCGTGAAATTACCCGCCGCTACGCCATTCTTTCCCACAGCCGGTGCGCGAGCACGCCGACGCGTTTCTCGATGGCGGCTGCGGCATCGAGGGCGAGATCCTCGCGATAGCGGCCGGCAATCAATTGCACGCCGATCGGCTTGCCGTCATGCAGCGCCACCGGCACCACGGCGCCGGGCAGGCCCAGCACGTTGATGGCGGAGATGAAGCGGATCTCGCCCCAGAAGATCTCGCGCACGCGCTCGGAGCTGATGGTGTCCTCGCGCGGGCCCGGCGTCGGCTTCACCGTGGTCGGCGCCAGCACCACCGGATACTCCTCGAAGAACAATTGCCAGGCGCGGATGTGGCCGTTGCGCGCGGCGGTCGCCTGCATCCAGCCCTTGAGATCGAGCACGTTGGCCTTGGCCTTCATGCCGCCCCAGGACTTGTGAAAATCCTCGGATGTGACCTTCAGCATGGCGGCCTCCTGCATCATCACGGTCTCGTTGGTGATGATGTCGCACCAGGTCTGCCAGACCCCGTTGATGTCGGGTACCTCGACCTCGCTGACGCGATAGCCGGACCGCTCGAGATGATCGGCAGCCTGGCGCAGCGCCGCGGCGACAGAGGGATCGACGTCCATGTCCTCGGGGATCTTTGCCAGTGCAACCTTGATCGGCCGCTTCGGCCGCTCGCCGACCAGCGGCGCGGGCACCCACCAGGGATCGCGCGGATCGCGCTGGCTCATCACCTCCAAAGCGAGGCGCACGTCGGCGACATGGCGCGCGAGCGGCCCCTGCGCCGACATCAGATGCGCCAGCATAGGCCGCTCCGACGTTGCGCTTCCGTTGAAGGCGGGGATGCGGCCCTGCGTCGGCTTGATGGTGGCAACGCCGTTGCAATGCGCCGGCCAGCGCAGCGAGCCGCCGATGTCGTTGCCGTGGGCGATAGTGCCGATGCCCGCAGCGACCGCCGAGCCCGCGCCCCCGGAGGAGCCGCCGCAGGTGATGTCGGGATCCCAGGGGTTGAGCGTCAGCCCGTGCAGGGGATTGTCGGTGAAGCCGCGAAAGGAGAATTCGGGCGTGTTGGTGAGACCGATGACGATCGCGCCTGATTTCTTCAGGTTGCGCACCACGGGCGAGTCGGAGGGTGCAATGAGGTCCTTGTTGGCGGGCACGCCGTTGAAATTCGGCCGGCCCTCGTAGTCGACATTTTCCTTGATCGTAATCGGCACGCCGTGCAGGAGACCGAGCTCGCCGCCTTTGGCGCGCTGCTTGTCGGCCGCGTGCGCCGCTTTGAGTGCCTCCTCCGAGAGATCGACGACGACCGCATTCAGCTTCGGATTGACGGTGCGCATTCGTTCGAGATGCGCTTCCACCGCCTCGACCGCGGAGATGGCGCCGGAGCGGATCGCAGCCGCGGTCTCAACCGCCGACCATTGCCAGGCCGGGCCGTTCGGGCGCCGCGGCTTCGCCGATTTGCCGGCAGCGGCCTTTCCGGCCGGCTTGGCGACGGCGCTCTTGCGGCCGGAGCCCTTCTTCGAAGCCTTCGCCGTCGTCTTCAACACACTTTTCTTCTTGGTCGCCGTCTTCTTCGCCACGCCGCATCTCCTAAATTTGCGCGGCGGAGGTTAGGGACGACATGGGACCCTGTACAGGCGCGATTCTGCATGGCGCATTGTCGCGACGCTCTGTCGCAATCGCAGCCTTCCATGAGCAAGCTCCTACACCAACGGTGGATTGAGCCGCGCAAAGCCCTCCTGGACGCGATAGGGATAGTACGGATAAGGCGGCATCACCCCGCTGACCTCATCGAGCCGCTTGATCTGGTCCGCGCTCAGCGACCAGCCGACGGCACCGAGATTGTCGCGCAGCTGCGCTTCGTCGCGCGCCCCGATGATCACGGAAGAGACCGTGGGACGCGACAGCAGCCAGGCAATCGCGACCTGCGGCACGGTCCGAGCGGCCTCCACAGCAATCGCATCGAGCACGTCAATGACGGCGTAGAGGCGCGCATCGTCCACGGGCGGACCGAACTGTGCGGTGGCATGCAGGCGGCTTCCTTGCGGCAGCGGCTGGCCGCGCCGGATCTTTCCGGTGAGCCTGCCCCAGCCCAGTGGGCTCCAGACCAGAGCGCCGACGCCCTGATCGCGCGCGAGCGGCATCAGTTCCCATTCATAGTCGCGCCCCAGCAGGGAGTAATAGACCTGGTGCGCGACATAGCGCGGCCAGCCATGCCGGTCCGCGATCGCGAGCGACTTCATCAGCTGCCAGCCGGCGAAATTCGAGACGCCGACATAGCGCAGCTTACCGGCGCGCACGAGCATATCGAGCGTGGACAGCACCTCCCCGATCGGCGTGAACGCGTCGAAGGCGTGGAGCTGAAGCAGATCGATATGGTCAGTGCCGAGCCGTCCTAGCGCCGCATCGACCGAGGCAAGCAGCCGCTGCCGCGACGAGCCGGCATCGAGCGGACCGTCGCCCATCGGCAGGCTCATCTTGGTCGAGATCAGCACCTTGTCGCGGCGCCCCTTGATCGCGGCACCGAGGATCTCCTCGGAGGCGCCGTTCGAATAGACATCGGCGCTGTCGAACAGATTGACGCCGGCATCGAGGCAGATATCGACGAGCCTGCGGGCCTCATCGATGCCGCTGCGGCCCCAGGCGGAGAACAACGGACCCTGGCCGCCGAACGTGCCGGTGCCGAAGCTGAGGGCGGGAACTTTGAGCCCGGAAGCGCCGAGATTGCGGTATTCCATGATCGCTCTCCTACTCCGCCGGGCACACCGCGACGGTGGCCGGCGCGCGATCGAGCCGGAGACTCCACAGCGCCAGAACGAGGCCAATGGCGGTGATGCCGGCCGCGACCAGCGGCAGCGCCGAAAGGCCGAGCCCGCGGTCGATGGTGAGGCCGCCTGCCCAGGCGCCGAGCGCATTGCCGAGATTGAACGCGGCGATGTTGAGGCTGGAGGCGAGCGTCCGGCCACTGGGACCTGCGGCTTCCAGCACGCGAAGCTGAAGCGGGGCGACGGTCGCGAAGGCGGCGGTGCCGAGTAGCAGGATCAGCGCGACGGACAGGATCTTGATCGACAGCACGGCCGCCAGGCCGAGCAGCACGATCGCAAGCGCGGCAAGCGTGCCGGTCAAGGCCCGTGCGAGGCCGCGGTCCGCAAGCTTGCCGCCGGCGATATTGCCGATCCCAAGGCCGACGCCGAACACCAGCAGGATCGGCGAGACGGCAGCCTCCGAAAAGCCGGTGAAGCGCGTCAGGATCGGCTGGATATAGGTGAAGACGACGAACAGTCCGGCGAAGCCGAACACGGTCATGGCAAGACCGAGCAGCACCTGCGGACGGCCGAGCACGGCCACTTCCTCGGCAAGCGAGATCGGCTTGTCGCCATCGCCGACATGGCCGGGGACGAGCCCGGCGACGACCGCAAACGCGATCACGCCGATGACAGTCACCGCCCAGAACGCCGCGCGCCAGCCGAGCATCAGGCCGAGCCAGGCACCGAAGGGCACGCCCAGGAGCGTCGCGACCGTCAGGCCGATGAACATGGTGGCGATCGCAGACGCACGCTTGTCCTCGGCGACGAGGCTGGTGGCCACCACCGAGCCGACGCCGAAGAACGTGCCGTGGGCGAGGGAGGTCAGCACCCGCGCGGCCATCAGCAATTCGTAAGTGGGTGCGAGCGCGCAAGCCGCATTGCCGAGCGTGAAGATCGCCATCAACGCCAGCAGCACGGTTTTCCGCGGCAGCCGCCGCGTCGCCAGCGTCAGCACCGGCGCGCCGACGAACACGCCGAGCGCATAGCCTGATATCAGCAGGCCCGCGACCGGGACCGAGACGTGCATGTCGGCGGCGACCTGCAGCAGCAGGCCCATGATGATGAATTCGGTGGTGCCGATGCCGAAGGCACCGGCGGTGAGCGCGAGGACGGCAGGAGGCATGCGTTGCTCCAAGGGATGAGACGAGCCACGCAGATAGCGGCGCTGCCGCCAAACCATTAGAATGTCCGCAATCCAATCATTTGTGACGTGAATTCAACATGGCCCGTTTCGATACCAACCGCTCGGCCGAGATGGAGGTCTTCGTCCGCGTCGTGGACCTCGGCGGCTTCACCCAGGCCGCGCGAAAGCTGCGTCTGACGCCATCGGGCGTCAGTAAGCTGATCTCGCGTCTGGAGGCGCGCCTCGGCGCGCGGCTCGTCAACCGCACCACGCGCAAGCTGACGCTGACAGCGGAAGGCCAGGCCTTCTACGAGCGATCGTTGCGCATCCTCGCCGAGATGGAGGAGGCCGAGCGCGAGGCGGCCTCGGGCGCGGCGCCGCGCGGCCGCCTCACGGTCAACTGCAACATCCCCTTCGGCATGCTGCATGTGATGCCTTTGATCCCGCGGTTTCTGGCGCAGCATCCCGACGTCACGCTCGATCTCGTGCTGACCGATACGGTGATCGACCTGATGCAGGAGCGCGCGGACGTCGCCATCCGCGTCGGTCCGCTGCGCGCCTCGCGGCTGGTCGCGCGAAAGCTCGGCACCAGCCGCATGGTCGTGGTCGGCGCGCCGGATTATCTCGCCCGTTGCGGCATGCCGAAGATTCCGGCCGATCTCGCCGACCACCGCGGCATCGGCTGGACCTTTCCACGCAGCATCCGCGGCTGGCCGTTCAGGCGTGGCGACCACGCCGAGGAGGCCCTGCCCCCGCCGGTCGCGCGCGCCAGCGACGGCGAAGCCGCCCGCCGCCTCTGCCTCGGCAGTGTCGGTCTCGCGCGCCTCGCGCTCTTCCACATCGGCCCCGACATCGAATCCGGCCGCCTCGTCCCGGTGCTGCAAGGATACAATCCCGGCGACCGCGAAGACATCCACGCCGTCTATGTCGGCCACACCGCCCCACTCCCGGCACGCGTGCGCGCGTTCATCGATTTCCTCGCCGAGCACGTGCGGGTGAGCGACCCCGCGTTGAAGCGGACCGGGGATGGGAAGTGGAGGGTCGAGAAATGAATTGGGATGCTCAATTGACGCGCCTCTTATAATCATCGCCATTGAATCCCTCAACCAAAAGATGTAGTCTACCATTATTTGGCGGAGAATGCTCCCGTAGTTTTTGGAGCTCATTTGCAATTCAGAACGAGACTAGCTGCGCCCGGAGGGACAGCAAAATGCATTTCCACAGAATGCGGCATTCATTCCTCACACGCATTTCATTGAGAAAGCTCACTTTCGTAGTCGCACTCGATGCTGTGCTGCTAATTGCATTCGGCGCTAACACGCCGCTAAGTGCCTCGACCGAAGAATGCACAATCGACAGCGCCTGGAAGCGCGTGCGAAAGACTTTCCCGATTCATGATCAGGGATTGGCGCGCTGCGAAAATCAGAGAACAGGACGTACGGTAGTGGTTCTTACCGAGCCACCGCCGCACATTCCTGCCGATCGAGCCAATGAAATTATCAGGGCTCTGTTTACGGTATCGTCCGACAAGATCGAATTGATTCAGAAACGAAGAAACCCTTTGGGATTCGACGGCTGGGCTGAAGACCTCGTTATTCTAGTTGATACGCGGGACGCAGCTACGAAAGAACAACTTTATCACAGCCTCGCTATGCTGGCTGCCCTTGCCTTTGGCAGCACCTACAAAGCGGAAGTGAGAAACATTGACCGGATGTTTCCTACCAGCGGGATGGCACCCCCTCCCCTCGAGGTCAGCAAAGAAGAACTGTCGAGTTGGTTTTTCGGACCGAACGCGCAGAAGTTGTTAGGCGTTACGGGAGCGTCATCGGCTACGCTACAGGAACGCGCGGCTCGAAATGAGACTGGAACATTTTATAGCGAGACGCCGGGGCTGGTAGTTGCGATACTACCTCGAGGTAGTGGCGACGTGCTCAACAACTATATTGCGGATGTCCGCAGATTTGTCGTCGATAGCGACGCATTCATTGGCGCAATAAAGCTGAATGATCGCAGAGTAGCCCTAATTGGGCGTGAGCGCACCACGTCGCAAGCTAACATGGCGCCGCTCAGGCTGGAGACGATCTTTCTTTTGGCCTCTGAACGATCATTTCAACTTTCACAGAGCTACGAGCGCCGACGGCCTTTTGCGGGAAAATTGCTGGCCACGTCGGAAGAATTGCTCGGCTGGGACTGGGCTCCTATTCTGCTTAGCGACAGCATCATAGATACCGAGTTCGGTAGCCTCCTTAATTTTACGGACAACATGCTGAAGAGCTGGTCCGAAGGTGGACAAATTTCTTACAAGGGCTTCCTACATCCACAACCTCCAAACTTTCCATTCGGATTGAGCGGAGCCTTTAGGAGTCTGAAGACAAGTCGCCTAACATACAACTGGAACACGGCTGGTGTCGGCTTAGTATCGTCGATCAATGGCCTAGATATATTCGTGCTAAGAAACACCGGCAGTCTTCCCGTGTCGTACTTTCCGGAAGGCTCAATTGATGATGACGAAGTCGCAAAGGCGAAGCTTTCGAAGGCCGAGGACGATGCCTATTTTTATTTTCGATCATTGCGCAATCCGCTCCTTGAGCGGGCGGTGCAGTACGCCGCTCTATTTCAGGTTTTTCTTGCTTTCGACATGCGAGCCAATCGGCCGCACGATCTCGCTCCAGCTTCAGCCACAATGAGCCATCTGGAGGATATACTCTCCAGAAATGTCAAAGAGTCACTTGGTGCCCTCCAATACGGCGCAGGCCCCACGATCAACGAACTGTGGCTAAGAGACGAGTTTATCGTTCGGGGAACGGAGGCCGCCAAGCGTCTTTTGAGTCAAATGCCACCGCCCGACGTACGGCAGGAACTCGATAAAAGGCGCGCTAATTTCAAGACGACCTCCGCCGTGTTGGAAGCAATCGGTGGGCCGACGTGGAAAGAAGAGGTAGCGAAAGTCGCGGCCCAGGGTGAAAGCTTCTCTCCAAAAGTAAGCAATCTGTTGGACCCCATGATTGCGAGCGGAATTCGGTTAGTACGCTCGCCTGACGCGGTGCGACAACAGGTCGTGAAAGAACTGGACCACAATCCGACGGGATGGATCAGAACGCCTTCTATTGTCGTTTCGCGAGGCGACGAGAATTCGCGGCAACTTACCGGAGGCCATAACATCGGTGGCCGAGCGACGCGGGTTGTTATTGATCCGACGGTCCCAAAAGGCCATGTCAAAGCCAGTGGCGACTATGCTGAAGGAAGAGTCTTGCGACTTAATCCAGCCGACAAGGATGCGGAGCAAGAGGTCGTAAGGCTGTTCGACAGAGAGGTCGGGCTACTCGATGAAAATGCAGCGAAGGGGATTCGAGCTATTGAGACGCGCCTGGCGACCACCCCTATAACGGCGCGCCCAATTCGCGTGATCGACGACGCCTTGCAGTTTAAGCCCGGCCGCACTACTCGTGGTGCAAGTCCCGACCTGCAATCGATACAAATAGGGTATGATTTGGAGTCGACTGCAGTCAGGGCGCGACCCCAATTTGATGGAATTATCCAAGGCACAGGTGCTGACGTGCTGGTCGCACCATCGCCCCCGGCCGGATACCTTGTGATAAGGCCACGGCCAGCACCACCAAAGACGATCGCGACGCCAAACGCCACCAGCATGTACGAAGCGGTGGAGAATACCATTAGAGATGTTTCTTTGGGCCCTCCAGCGTTAGCAAAGCCAAAGATTGTTTTCAGCTCGACTGACAAGGCCGACGTCGTCCGTCACGTCGATTCTCTCTATCAGCGTGGCGCAGCCGTTGCAGGCGCTGGCGGAAAGCCGCCGTTTGGCGGGAATCGCGGGCTATTTGGCTTTGCCGATGGACCCGACCCACAGCGACCGTTCATGTATTCCGCGATGAAACGCACTGGACCATCTCCTAAGCATGAGGGGTCTACCTTTGAGAATGCTTGGGACCGGATGAAAGGGTGGGTCGGAAGGAGGTCAGAACGACTGCACGTCGAGCCCGCGAGCGCAGCAAATTATCTGAAGGCAAGACCCCGCTGGTCAGATGCTGAAATCCGCTTTCCGAAGGAAGACGAGACACTGCTCATTAGCACTTCGTCAAATTCAGGCCACATGCATATCGTCGAGGTGACCGTGCCTATCACGATAGAAACCAGGTCCCAGTCATTGCTCATTCGAGCAATGGCTTGGTTTAAGGATAAGCCAGAGATCGCAAAACTATCAAAACTAGAAGCGGACAGTTTGAAGGTTTTCAAGAACTCGGCGGATAGCGCACTTGAAGATGCATTTGCGCGATACAAAGAACTTATGCTCCGTGAAAACGGGGCAACAAATATCGAAATCAATTTATCGAACGAAGGCCGCGATATAGTTATTGTCCAGACAATTCCTTCGCATGACAGGAACCACACATAAAGAACAGCGCGCCAGCCCTTCAGATTGCATTCTGTTGCTGGCCCTTCCACGCAGCTTCGATGCAATCCAGAGTGCGCTTGGAGGGGGACCTTATGCCGATTATGTGAGCCGAGGACTTCTCTGGGGCAACGTTCTCGAGCTGTGGGAATCCACTTTCAAAGGTGTTGCGAGTGCCGCTAACGCGTTGGCTGTCGAGGCGAGAAATATTGGTATCTCAGTGACGGAAGACGCCACGTTGGCCGATCTTCATGCAAGCTTCGAGGGGTTTCGCATTATTACAATCGTCGCTCATTGGCGCGGCCCGACGCTATCCAAAGAAGACATTGCCCTGCCTCCGTCGCTCATAGCAAACCGGCTGTGCGAGGATCAAGATGAGTTCTCAGCACTTTTCCGAATCGGAATGGCACCTGACTGGACAACGAGACTCGCAACTTCGGGGAGCGAGGATATCCGACGCTCGCGTCTCGCCGAGTTGCTAAATACACGATTGAGCAGACCTCCCCCTTTAGCGCCTTCTCCTCAGGCGACGCAATGGCATATGGATTTCACTACCCTATATCACTTTAACCGCGCAGCACTTGATCATTGGTGGCCCGACGCCATCAGAGCGGGCAATCGCCTTGAGTTATTCGATGGGCTCCACTCGGCTGAGGATATTGGTGGCACCGTTCCAAACTCGTGGGCCGGAGTTGCGGATCTTTCAAATTGCCAATCCGCACAACTCATATCGATCGTCAAATGCTATCGTCATGACCGAGTTGTGATCGCTAATGAACTTGAGACCGATCCGGTTAGTAGAATGGCGGCGCTCCAAGGCGTGTACAGGCTAGTAGCCCAAGGTTGGGACTACGTCGAAGCGCGAAGGCGCCTTGCAGAACTTATTCGGAGCAACGGGCGAGGTGGAGAGAAATCATGAATACACTGAAAGCAACGCTCCCCGATGCATTTCCCAACCTCAGAAACCTTAGTGGGGCAGGACGTACGATTGACCGAGATCGACTTGCGCTAGTGCTTGACGGACTGGCTGCGAATCTAAAGAGAGCCTATTGGATTAGGCTGCTGGTAGGAACAGCAATCTTTCTCGTTCTATTTATCGTTATGATTCGATACTCCAGCGAACCGACAGTGCTGGCCGCAACAGTTGCAGCGACGGGGGCAACTGTCGGAGGAACGATCAGAGCGCTTAAGCAGGTAACAGAGGAGATGGCTCGCGTCGGCCTTTTACTAGCGATCACACCGGAGGTAAGCATCGAAGCGCTGACCGAAATTGCAAAAACAGTCGTGGCGAAACTCTAGGTGACCCTCGTCGCGAACAGCCAATCGGTCTGAGGCTAATTGGCGGAGAGAATGTCGGTCTTCCTAGGCCAAGATCCACCGTTCAAGCTACCGCAAAAACCGGCGCTTCACGTCCGATACTTTCATCGAAACTCCGGTGACACATCGAGTGACTGGTCCGCCCCCCAATTTTCACCGGCGACATGAGCCGCCGCGACGAACTCTCGCTTCAGCGCCACCTGGTCTTCGATGCAATCCTGACTCGCATTCACGCACCGCGCGAAGGGAAAAACGGCGTGAGCGTACCCCTTACCGCGCACGTCGATATGCCGCACGCAGCGCCCGCGGAGTAGGATTTAGGCCTGACCGTCCATAACGGCGCTAGCGACAGGCCCAACGCCGGCGAAATAAATTGCTTCTGCATTGCGGCCGCGCTTCCTAGGGTCGGCCTGTGCTTGACCAATTCCAGCGTCCGCATGAGCACGGTCAAATGTGCGATTCCGAAAAAGAGGCGACCACGATCATGAGCAATGCCATCACCGCCACCGGGGAGAAGCCGCTGACTCCGGCCATGCTGCGCGAGTTGTCGGTGCGGTCCGATTGGCAGGGCCTGATCCGCGCGGCCAGCCATTACGGCGTCATCGTCGTTGTCGGCGTGCTGATCTGGCTGGTCTCATCGCAATACGGAATCGTCTGGGCGTTGCCGCTGGTGGTCGTCCAAGGCTACTTTGTCGCATTCCTGTTCATGGTGGTCCACGAGACCGCCCACAAGACGGCGTTTCGCAGCCGGGCGCTTAATCTCGCCTTCGGTCATCTCTCCTCGTTCGCGGTCGGCTTGCCTTACGAATATTACTGCTTATTCCACTGGGATCATCATCGGTACACGCAGGATCCAGAGAGGGATCCGGAACTGCTGTCGGTTCCAATCCCGAACTCGGACGCGCAACTGGTGATCGTGTACAGCGGCTTGCGGCAGGTTGCCTTCCGGGTGGGGCTGATGCTTCGCCATGCGTTGACCGGCAACGCCACGTCACCCTGGATTCCCGAAAGCAAACGCCACATTGTCGTGACAGAAGCGCGTCTCCATCTGGCAGGCTACGTCGCGCTGTTGCTGGCCTCGATCGCGTTGCACACCTTGATCCTGTTGTGGGTCTGGGTGGTCCCCGTGATCGTCGGTCAATTGTTTCTGCGTCCGTATCTGCTTGCCGAACACACCGGCTGCGATCGCACGCGCAGCGCCTTCCAGAACACCCGCACCACCTATACCGCCAGGTTCGTGCGCTGGTTCGCATGGAACATGCCCTATCATGTCGAACACCATGCCTATCCTTCGATTCCTTTCCATGCGCTGCCGAAACTGAACCGGATCGTCGCCGATCGGATCGTCTACCCAGGCCCGGGCTACATCGCAGTGACGCGTCAGACGTGGGCCTGGTTTCGCCGCGCACGCAACGGCATCGAAAGCCCGATCGGTTCTGATTGAACCGGGATCAGGGCTTGGCGAAAGCCAGCAGAGTGCTATTGCCGCAGGCTATGATGCGTCCAAGTCGTGAGCAGCTTGCTGTTTGCTTGCGCAAAAAGTGGATAGCGGACCTTGTCGATTAATTGCTTCATGGTTTCCCATCTTCAGACGATCCTGTCGTCAAGGTCGATCACCTCCGATCGCCGGCATCACAGGGGTTTGGCATGCGATCAACAACTGCTCTTCGCTTCGCCGTGTTCGTGCTATCTGCGTCCTTCCTGTTTGCGCCGTCCGAGCCCGCGACGGCCGAGGAATTGCTGAAGGCGCGGCTCGCCCAGAATCTTGGGCCGATCTCGGGACTGGCGATCGTTGCCAATGCGAAGGGCCTTTTCGCCAAGCACGGGCTCGACATCTCGGTCTCCAATTTCACCAGCGGGAAGCAGTGCCTCGATACGGTGCTTGGGGGAGGGGCGGATTTCGCGACAACAGCCGAGGCGCCGGTCACGGCGGCCGCGATGGCGCAACAGCCCATCGCCTTCGTGGCGGGGATGGAATATTCGGATCTGAAGACCATGACCGCAGCTTCTGCCGGGATCAAGACGAAGGCCGATCTGCGTGGAAAGCGAATCGCCTTCACGGCCGGAACCGGCAGCGAAGTCTACACCTCGGTTCTGTTGAAAGCGGCGGGCCTGACCTCGAAGGACGTGACGCTCGTCAACCTGCGACCGCAGGAGATGCTCCCTGCCATGGCGGCCGGCAGCATCGACGCATTCGACACCTGGGAGCCGCACGTCGCGAATGCGAAGAAGGCTCTCGGCGAAGGCGCGATCCCGCTTGATACCAAAGGTCTCTACTCGGAGACCTTCAATATCGTCGTGACGCAGTCTTACCTCGCCGCCAACCCGGCGATCGTCAGCAAGTTCCTGGCGTCCCTCATCGAAGCCGAGGGCTGGCTCAAGGCGAATCCAGGTGAAGCAATCGACGTCATCGCAGCGGCGACGGGGATGAAACGCGTTGAATTGGCGTCGATCTGGACGGACTACGTCTACCATGTGCGCCTCGACGACAGGATTCTCACGACGCTGAAAACCCATGCCGCCTGGCGGCTCGAGACCGGCAATCATCCCCCTGGAGCGAGCATGCCCGATTTCACGAAAGTCCTGGTGACGGCGCCGCTGAAGGCGCTCGATCCAGCTCGCGTCACGCTGGGGGCACGCCCGTGAGCGTCGGCAGACGCAGCAGCGCGACCGAACGGCTGAGCGTACTGGTCGCCGTCCTCTCCGTGCCCGCCTTCACAGGCATGTGGGAACTGGTTGCGCGCTCCGGCATCGTGAACACCGTGCTGTTTCCGCCGCCATCGACCGTCGCCGTCGCCGTTCTCGAATGGATTCGCAGCGGACAATTCTTCGCCGACCTGATGGCGAGCCTCGCGCGCGTGGCCGCGGGATTTGCCATCGGGGCCGCGGGCGGAATCGTGCTCGGCATCCTGACCGGCCGGTTTCGGCTGGTGTCCAGCCTGCTTTCGCCCTTGTTTCACATCCTTCGCCCAATTCCTCCCATAGCCTTCGTGCCGATCGTCATCCTTTGGTTTGGCCTCTCGGAAACAGGCAAGCTTTTCCTGGTCGTTTGGGGCGTGTTCTTCACGGTATGGCTGGCGACCCACATCGGGGTGCAGAAAGTCGACCGCGGACTTATCCGTGCCGCCCAGATGCTCGGCACGCCGCAACCGCAGATGCTGTGGGAAATCGTCCTTCTTGGCGCGCTGCCCTATATCACGGTCGGTCTTCGAACCGCGGTGAGCATCTCCTTCTACACGCTGGTCGCCGCCGAGTTGGCAGGAGCGTTCGCCGGTATCGTTTATCGTATCGAAATAGCGCAACAGAACATGCAAACGGGTCAGGTCATGGGCGGGCTGGCGGCTCTCGGGCTGCTTTCCTTCGTCGCCGACCGTTCCTTCGCAATTCTTGCCGAACGTGCCGTGTGGTGGCGATGATCCCGAGCCTGCTTCGTCCAGACCAGCCGCTCAGGCTCGTGGATACGCACTCGCCGTCCGCCGCGGCGCGTCAGGCGATCATCCGGGTCGAGGATTTGAGCATCGTCTTCGATGCGCCGAGCGGGCAGGTCATCGCGGTCGACCGCGTATCCCTGGCAGTAGCCCAGGGGGAATTCGTCTCGATCGTCGGTCCATCCGGCTGCGGCAAGTCCACGCTGCTGAATGCAATGGCCGGGCTCGAGCGGCCGTTCGGAGGACAGGTGCTCATCGCCGGCGAGGCAATGCGCAAGCCACGGCCCGAGATCGGAATGGTCTTCCAGCAGCCACATCTGTTTCCGTGGAAATCGGTGCGCCGGAATATCGCGCACGGGCCCCGCGCCCTCGGCAAGCCGAAAGCGGAGGCGCTGCGGATTGCCGACGGCCTCATCGAGATGATCGGCCTGACCAGATTTGCGTCGGCATATCCGCACACGCTATCGGGGGGCATGCAGCAGCGGGTTGCGATTGCCCGTGCCCTCGCCAATCAACCACGTGTCCTGTTGATGGACGAGCCGTTCGGAGCGCTGGATGCGCAGACCCGGGCGGTCATGCAGGACAATCTGCTCGAGCTCCGCGAGCGGATCAATGCAACAATCGTCTTCGTCACACACGACATCGATGAAGCGATCCTTCTCTCTGACCGTGTGCTGATCATGAGCGCCGGACCTGGCCGCATCCTCAGGGATCTTCAGGTGAGCCTGCCGCGGCCGCGCTCCAGCGCCATCGTCGCGGAGGCCGCCTATCTCGCCCTCAAGCGGGATTGCCTTGACCTGATCCGCTCGGAAGGCCGCAGGGCCTTCGAGCAGATGGAAATCAAGACGTAGGCGCCTGACGATATGTTCTGGCATGGCTCTTGAATGGCTTTCCCCCGCGGCGGCAGGGGAGCGAGCAGATGTCAGCGGCAAGTCTCAGGAATGCGACCGGCATCATGCTGGCGGGATCGGATGCTCTGGTCGGGTCGCTGCCGAGCTTGTTGGATCCGTTGTGTGAGGCTGACCGGCGTCGTGTCCTCGCCATCGGCCGCGAGGAGGTCCTGCCGGCAGGCAAGCATGTCTGGCGTCAGGGCGATCTGCAGAACGGCATATATCTGATCGAAGAGGGGCGTATTCGCAGCTACTACGCGGCACCTTCCGGACGCGAGGTGACGCTGGCCTACTGGTTTGCCGGCAACTTCGTCGGCGGCCCCGATCTGTTCGGTGCTGGTGCCCACGTATGGTCTTCGGTTGCAGTGGAACGAAGCCGAGTGACGTTCTTGCCCGGCCCAGCCCTGCGTGCGCTGGCGCTTCAATCGGCAAGTATCGCAGTCGCGCTGCTGGATGCGCTCGCCTTCAAGGCACGGTGCTACTCGGCCATGGCGCAAATGCTGGGGACCCGCTCGGTGACCGAGCGGCTGCATCGTCTGTTGGTCTTCCTCTCGAAGATCTACGGTTCGCAGCAGGGCCGCGAGATCGTGATCGGGATCCCGTTCACGCATGGCGATCTCGCCAATCTGATCGGCTCAACCCGCCAATGGGTGACGGTGCAGCTTTCCCGCATGCAGGCAAGAGGCGTCATCCGTTATCACCGGGGCCTGATTGTGATCCTCAATCTGCGCGCCCTCGATCTCGAAGTGGTCTAGGAGGCGGCCTTCGGATATTCCTTTAGATCGAACAGTCTGGCCTTCGCATCGGGCAGCCATCGTTCGGCAAGGTCGAGAACAACATGGTCGCGCCACGCAGGCGCCAGCAAAGTGATACCCATCGGCATGCCGTTGCCGAGCGTTGCATTGGGAACCGACACCGCGCACAAGTCCACGAGATTGGCAAAATAGGAGTAGTAACCGAGGCGGTTGTTGAGCGTGATGGGATCTTCCATCATCTCCGCAATCGTGAAGGGGCGTGGCGCGGTCGGTACCACCAGAACATCGATCTCCTCGAAAAGCGTTTGGATCTGGCGTCGCAGCTTCCAAAGTCGATGTTGCGCGGCGAATGCATCTGTTGCGGAAAACCGGGCAGCTCCGCTCAGCACGTTGCGGATGACGTCAAGCAGGTCTCCCTGATCGATGTTCATGAGCTTGCTGATCGCCGCATGACGTTCGGCAATCCAAGGCCCTGAAAAGAGCATTTCACCGGCTTCGGCGAAAGGCGCGAAGTCAATGTTCCTGGCTTGACCTCCCAATCCCGAAAGCCTCGTGCAGGCCTGCCTGTAGAGGTCATCGCATTCCGGCATGCCGAATGAATTGAGATGACCGACAGGGACCTGGCCGAACCGGAATTTGCGAGGAGGTGGGAAGGACGAGGCAATCCGTTGGCGGCTAAAGGGATCACTGTCGTCGAATCCTTCGATCAACCCGAGCAGAATTCGACCTTCGGCAATGGAATTGCAGAAGATCGAGGGACAATCGAGCGTCGGACAGTTCGGCACAAGTCCCCGGGACGAGACGAGGCCGACGGTTGGCTTGATCCCGATGATTCCGTTGAAACCTGCGGGAATCCGGCCTGAGCCGCCGGTATCTGTGCCGAGAGCGAAGGCAACATGGCCGGATGCTACGGCAGCAGCCGAGCCGGAGCTCGAACCGCCGGAGACATACAGATCGTCCGCCGCACTGGAACAGGCGCCGTAGGGGGAGCGGGCGCCGGACAGTCCGGTTGCGAACTGATCCAGGTTGGTTTTGCCAAGACAGATCGCACCCGCGGCCGCCAATTTCTCGACGCATCTAGCCGATTGCGCAGCCCTATATTCGAATGACGGGCAGGCTGCTGTCGTTGGCATGGCCTCAACGTCAATATTGTCCTTGACGCCGAATGGCACGCCAAGGAGCGGCAGGACTTCACCCTCTTCCGCTCGTTGCACAAGGGCATCAACCTCAGCCAGCGCTTCTTCCATGGGCCGCACATAGATCCAGCAATTGCGGTGCCGGTCCCGCTCGATGCGCTCATAGGCGCTTATGATGATGGAGGCTAACTCGGCACGGGAACGGAGGGGTCGGCTCTGCGCGGATAGGATCGCTTGCGGCACGGAATAAGCTCCTGAGGGCATGACCCCACGAATATGAAGCCGCTGCCCAGCAATGAAAGCAACTAAGCGCCTCAACCGCACCGGCGGGACTCGAGTCTGCAACCAAATCGTTATGAGCGGCAGCAAATGGCGGAGAGAGTGTCAGTCAATCCTGATTGACGTATAAGCTGTTTTCATTCCGAAGGGCGGCAGTCAACGGTCCTGGCTACTGGGCGCTTAGACACGCCTCGTAACATGACGAGGTAATGAAGATGGCGACGAAACGGCTCTTTGACGACTTCGACTTCGAAGGCTTCTGGAATGACTGTCCGTATTCCCTGGAGAACTATGTCGAGCCTCCGCCGACCGACGAGCTGATCGCCTCCATTGAGCATGAAATCGGAGGGTATCGGCTGCCGGCGGCCTATGTCGACCTCGCACGGCGCCACAATGGCGGAATGGTCAAGCGCAACTGCCATCCAATGAAGGAGCGTACAGGCTGGGCGGAGGACCACGTGGCTATCGAGGGGCTCTTCGCTCTTGGCCGTACGTCCACCTATTCACTCGCCGGGAAGTTTGGCGCCAAGTTCATGATCGAGGAATGGGGCTACCCGCCGATTGGCGTCGGAATCGCCGACACGCCGGCCGGCGGCCACGAACTGATCATGCTGGACTACCGGAGCTGCGGAAAGCGGGGCGAGCCGCAGGTCGTGTACGTCGACCAGGAGGATGACTGCCGTATCGTCGTCGTCGCGCCGGACTTCGAGACCTTCATTCGCGGCTTGGTCGAGGAGTCCGAGTACGACACTGCTGAGGAGGATCGGGCCGCTGCGATCGCGACCGTCGAGCGGGGAACGTTATCGCCAATCGTGGTGCGAGCCTTGGCCGCCGTCGGCGACCGTCTGCCGCACGGCGAGCGAATGTTGCGCACCTTGGCCCGGCAGATCGTGGACGAGAAAGGCTTCTTTGCCCTGCACGACGACGAGCGCTCACATCTGATGTATGGACTGATGTTCTGGCTTTATTCGAGCCTCCGTACGGCCAGATCCTTCGAAGCTTTCGTAGGCCGTCCCGAGACCGGCGCCTCCTACGACTCGCCTTGTTACGAGCTGATGATCGCTTTCGACCTTGTCACCGAACCTTACGGCTTCAACACGCGCGGGTACGCCGAGGGCTTTGTGAGGGACTGGTGGGACGCGTGCGTCGCCCGCGGCGACATGGCCGAGATGGCGGAAGGCTACCGTCTGACTTCCAGGGCCGAGGCGGCCCTGCTCGGACGCTTGGCGACGATTGCTGGCCCCGAAGGCAAATAAGCCGGCGCCATTGATTTGAGCGGGTGGCGGAGAGAGTGGGATTCGAACCCACGGTACGGTTTCCCGCACACACGCTTTCCAAGCGTGCGCCTTAAGCCACTCGGCCATCTCTCCGGAGCGCCCTCTCTTGAAGGGGCGCCGACGATTTTGCAAGGGATCGCGGAGATATCGGGCGATTTTTCCGCAACTTACTGTATTTGCAGCACAATATCCGGCTCCGCGGGCACCCGAAGCGGCCGCGGGGCTGAACCGCGGGCGGCCCTGGCGCGACGATTCACGGCAAGCCGCCACACACGACCGGGGACGCCATGACCATCCGCAAGACCATCGCCGCCCTGAGCCTGATTTCGACCCTCGGCTCCGCCCTTGCCGCGCCGGCCCTGGCCCAGGTCTGCACCCGGCAGGGGGTCGACGTCAGCTGCGACGACGGACGGCGCGGGGTGCTTTCAGGCGATGCCATCCTCTGGCCGGACGGCACGCGCTCCAGCTCGGCGCCGCATCAGAGCGTGATCATCGGCAACAAGAGCTCGGTGCATGTCGGGCCCGGCGTGTTCGTCGGCCAGGGCAAGGGCGTGGTGCCGCTGGATAATCCGAACGCGCCGAACAAGCGGCAATGCGCGATCCTGGACGGCGTGTCGTATTGCTATTGAGGGGCGCTCTTGCCTTCTCCCCCTTGCGGGAGAAGGTGGCGCGAAGCGCCGGATGAGGGGTTGCATCCACGAATCTTGCTGCGAGACGTTCACGCGTGGAGAGACACCCCTCACCCGTCTCGCCGCTGTCGCCATAGCAGATGCAAAGCATCGGCGTTCTTAAGAACGGCGGCCAGAGGCCCCCTATGCCACCCTCTCCCACAACAAGGGGAGAGGGTGAGATCGAGCCAAGCTGAGATTAGATCAACCGCACGCCTGAGATCGCCGACTTCAACCAGCGCAGCGCCTGCGGCGGCTGGGCCGCGAGCGGCGCCACGGCGGCCTTCTCGGTGCGGCACTTCTCGAGCTCGGCGACGAAATCGGCGGACCATTGCTGGATGGTGTGGCCGCGCAGCTTCTTCATCATCGCGTCCCAGCGCATCTTGCGCTCGGTGAGCGGCATCGAGGCCGCGACCGCAATCGCGCGGGCCATGCCGTCGAGGTCGTGCGGATTGACCAGCAGCGCGGCATCGAGCTCGTTGGCGGCGCCGGCGAACTTCGACAGCACCAGCACGCCGGGATCGGCGGGGTTTTGCGCGGCGACGTATTCCTTGGCGACGAGGTTCATGCCGTCGTGCAGCGGCGTCACCACGCCGACCTGCGCGGTGCGGTAGAGACCGGCGAGCACGGCCTGGCTGAAGCCTTTGTTCAAATAGCGGATCGGCGTCCAGTCGACCTCGCCGTGGCGGCCGTTGACGTCGGTGACGAGGCGCGCGACCTCGTTCTGGAGATTGCCATAGGCCTCGATGCCGCCGCGCGAGGGATTGGCGATCTGGAGCAGCGAGATGCTGCGCGCAAACTGCGGCTGCTCGGTCCAGAGCCGGTCGAATGCGCTGATTCGGTTGACGAGACCCTTGGAATAGTCGAGCCGGTCGACGCCGATCGCGAGGCGCTCGCCGTTGAGGCTGCGGCGCAGGCGCGACACATCCGGATGCGCGGCCGACTTCGCGGCATAGGCGGCGAACTTCTCCGCATCGATGCCGATCGGGAAAACTTCACAGCGCGTGCGCCCATGCTGCGAGACCACGACCCCGTCCTCGATGGTGAGGCCGAGCTCGGCGCCGACATAGCCGAGGAAGTTCTGCCGATCTTCCTCGGTCTGGAAGCCGAGCAGATCATAGGCCAGCATCGCGGTGATCAGCTCGCGATGGTTGGGTACGCCCTGCATCACAGCAGTGACGGGCCACGGCGTATGCAGGAAGAAGCCGATGGGATCATCGACGCCGAGCTCGCGCAGCTCGGCACCAAGCGCGAGGAAATGATAGTCCTGAACCCAGAACGCAGTCCGGGCTTTGCGGAAACGCATCAAGGCGCGCGCCATGAAGGCGTTGACCTCGCGATAGCTGACATAGTCCTCGCGCGAGACGCGGATCAGGTCGCTGCGCGAATGCAGCGCCGGCCACAGCGCCGAATTGGCAAAGCCTTCGTAGTATCCGCCGTAATGGGCCGCCGGCAGATCCAACGTCGCAATCGCGCCTGTCCCGAGCGCCTCGATCTCGGCGAACGGCTCCTTCTGGTGGCCATCACGCACCCGGCCGGAGGAACCGACCCAGATCGCACCAGAATGTTCCACAACGGGAAGCAATGCCGCCGCAAGGCCGCCCGTCATGGGCTCGTTGGGTTTGCCGCGGGCGACGCGATTTGAAACGACGATCAAGTTCACAGGTCGTCCCCTCCTGTTCATTCCGCCCCATTTAACTGCCGTTCATCAATATGGTTCCTGATCATCGTTTCAACCAATTGAAACCAAAATCGGGCGTGCGCGTTGGAACTGGTTTCGCTCGTGGAACCCAGTCATTTCGCTGCAAAGACAGCGTTTCCGGTCCTGTTGCGCAGCATGCATTGCAGCGCGCAATGGCGCTGCGATGGAAGCCTTTGTGTCTGCGAGATGACGCTGCCTTGGTTTCACCTGGGATCGAGCAGATGTGCAAGGAACGCACGCACATCCGCCGGCGCATCGAAGTGGCCATTCACGCCCATGGCGCGGCGGCCGACCGAGAACGCCAGCCCGTCCATGTCGGGCATGATCGCGAACACGGTCTCATCGGTGACGTCGTCACCGATGAACAGCGGACGACGTCCTTTGAACGGCGCGCGCTTCATCAACTCGCGCACGCCGCTCGCCTTGGTGAATCCGGAATGCTTGATCTCGCAGACGAACTTGCCCGGCAGCACCTCGATCGGCGCATTGGGCAGATCGGCGCGGATCAGTGAGACGGATTCGTAGATCGCCTTCTCCGCATGCGGCGCCAGGCGGTAATGCAGCGCGAGCGAATAGCCCTTGTCCTCGAGCAGGATACCAGGGCTGAGCTTGGCGATGGCGGCGAGGCGCCGCTTCAGCTCCTTGTCGAGCGGCGGCGCGTGCAGGGCATCCGCTTCACTGTCCACCGCCAGCCGCATCTCCGCGCCATGACCGGCGACGGCGCGGAACACGTCGGGCGCGAAGATCAGGTCGATGTCGTTGAGCGAGCGGCCGCTGACCAGCGCCAGCGCCCCCGAGGTGCGCTCGGTCAAAGCTTTCAGCGTTTCCGACAGGCCCGGCGGCACCCACACCTCGCGCGGCGTCGGCATCAGCTCAAGCAGCGTGCCATCGATGTCGAGCAGAATGGCGATTTCATCGAGATGCGGCACCAACGCATGCGGCACCGGCACCGTTTCCGGCGTCTCGTCGTCATCAGGTATGGTGAGCTTCTGGTCCAACGCCATTTCCGCAAGTTCCGATTTCATTAGTCTACTCCATAAAGGCGAGCGGCCGCGCGATGTGTTCGAGCGATTTGCGCTCGGCGGCGACGGCATAGCGCCACGCCACGATCGCAGCCGCGATCATCAGGACGGCCCCCAGCAGATAGCCGGCGAATACGCTAGTGCGCGATCCCGTGTCGATCAGCGCGCCGAACAACGCCGGCCCGATCACGCCGCCGATGCCGGTGCCGACCGCATAGAACACCGCGATCGCCAGCGCGCGAACCTCGAGGGGAAAGGTCTCGCTGACGGTGAGATAGGCCGCGCTCGCGGCGGGCGAGGCGAAGAAGAAGATCACCATCCAGGCGATGGTCTGCCCCTGCGCGCTCAGGACACCGATCGAGAACAGATAGCCTGATAGCGCCAGCAACAGGCCCGATGCGCCATAGGTGAACGTGATCATGGTGCGGCGTCCCAGCGTATCGAACAGGCGGCCGAGCAGCAGCGGCCCGAGGAAATTGCCGGCCGCGAACGGCAGCAAGTACCAGCCGACGTGGTCGGCCTTGATGCCATAGAAATCAGTCAGCACCAGCGCGAAGGTGAAGAAGATGGCGTTGTAGAAGAATGCCTGCGCGCTCATCAGCACGAGGCCGACCAATGCGCGCCGGCGATAGACCGAAAACAAGGTGTGGACCACCTCGGCGATCGGCGTGTGATCGCGCATCTTCAGGCGGATCTTGGTGAAGCGTCCGTCGCTGGTATCCTGGTCGTGCCCGATCACCGACCGCTCGATCCCGTCGACGATGGCATGGGCCTCGTCGGGACGACCATGAATCATCAGCCAGCGCGGACTTTCCGGGATCCACATCCGCATCAAGAGCACGACGAGGCCGAGGGCGGCGCCGATCAGATAGGCCAGGCGCCAGCCGAGATCGGGAGCGAATACTGCGGGATCGAGCAGCACGATGGCCGCCACTGCGCCCATCGCAGCCCCGATCCAGAAGCTGCCGTTGATCACAAGATCGGTCCAGCCGCGATAGCGTGCGGGCACCAACTCCTGGATCGTCGAGTTGATCGCTGTGTACTCGCCGCCGATTCCGGCGCCGGTGAGAAAGCGGAACAGCGCGTAGCTCGCGACGTCCCATGACAGCGCGGTTGCGGCCGTTGCCGAGAGATAGAGCGCGAGCGTGATGAAGAACAGCTTCTTGCGGCCGATACGGTCGGTCAGCCAGCCGAAGCCGAGCGCACCGAGCACGGCGCCCGCGAGATAGGCGGAGTTGGCGATGCCGAGATCGAGATTGGAGAACTGCATCGATGGGCTTTGCTTCAGCGCACCGGAGAGCGCACCCGCAAGCGTCACCTCGAGGCCGTCGAGAATCCAGGTGATGCCCAGCGCGAGCACGACGCGGGTGTGAAAACCGCTCCACGGCAGCGCATCGAGCCGCGAGGGAATGCTGGTCTCGACGATGCGGTCGGTCACGGCCGCCGCCGGGACTACGGGTGCATAGTTCAGCGCTGGGCTCTGCTGCAGTTCCATCGGATTGTTGCGTCTGATCAATGGAAGCGGCCCCGGCTCACATGACGTCGACGGGGTCGATCCGATCATCGGGGTGCGGCATTCTGCCTGCCACCTGCGACAACGTTTGCGAGGGGGCCGGGTTCCCGCGGGAACGCCAGCGAGCACCGCTCGTTTCCGCTGGACCCGCAAGGAGTTGGCGCATGGCTCAGGTCAGAAAGACGACACATTCTCGAAACAGCAGCCCGCGCAAGACGGCACGCAAGGCAAACACCCGGCGGAGCGGGACCGCGCACAAGAGCACCAAACGCGCCACAAGGCGCTGGTCGCAGCGCGTGACGGAGGAGAGCGATGCGCTCGACCTCAAGCAAGGGGTGTTCAAGCTGACCAGCGCGAAGAGGATTGCGGCCTCGCTGAAGCGCTCGGCCGAGCACAGCTCGCGACGCAAGACCGGCGCCTATCGGTCGGCGCTGTCGATGCTGACCTTCTACATCAACCGCGCCGGCAAGACGCTGCCCAAGACGCAGCGCACGCGACTGGAGCGCGCGAAGGTCGAGCTGAAGCGGGCGTTCGGAAGGGAATGAACTCACTCCGCTGTCGTTCCGGACAGCGGAGTGTAAGGCGATAGCGCGGCCCTTCGGGACCGCGAGCTACAGGAGCAGCGAACCTACGCCGCGCGGATATTCTCCATGAAGCGGTCGAGCTCGGCGCGAAGGCGGGTGCTTTCGCTCGATAGTGTCTTGGCCGAGTTCAGCACCTCTTCCGAGGCCGAGCCGGTCTCGGCGGCGCCGCGGTTGACCTCGCCGATATCGGTGGCCGCGGTCTGGGTGCCCTGCGCCACGGTCTGGACGCTGCGGGCGATCTCCTGGGTGGCGGCGCCCTGCTGCTCCACCGCGCTCGCGATCGAGGTCGAGATCGACGAGATCTGGCCGATCGTCGCGCCGATCTCCTTGATCGCCGCAACCGATTCGGCGGTGGCGCCCTGCATGCCCGTGATGTGCGAGGAGATCTCGTCGGTCGCCTTCGCGGTCTGGCTTGCCAGCGATTTCACCTCGCTCGCAACCACCGCGAAGCCGCGGCCGGCTTCACCGGCGCGGGCGGCCTCGATGGTGGCGTTCAGCGCGAGCAGATTGGTCTGCTCGGCGATCGCGGTGATCAGCTTGACCACCTCGCCGATCTGCTGGGCGGCATGCGAGAGCTTGCCGATGCGGCCGTCGGTCTCCTTGGCCTGCATCACAGCAGCCTCCGCGATGCGGCTGGAATCGCGCACCTGGCGGCCGATCTCCTCGACCGAGGCCGACAACTCTTCGGTCGCGGTCGCGACCGACTGCATGTTGGAGGAGGCCTGCTCGGAGACGCCAGCGACCTGGCTCGACAGGCTCTGCGTGGTCTCGGCGGTGCGGGTCAGCGTGGAGGCGGCCGATTCCAGTTGCACGGCCGAGGCCGAGACGTTGGAGACGATGGCGCCGACCGCGCTCTCGAAATCGTCGGCAAAGCGAATCAGCTCGGCGCGGCGGCTTGCGGCCTGCTCGCGGTTCTGCACTTCGCTGGCGGCGGCATCGCGCTCGGCCTTCGCGACGGCCTGGATCTTGAACTCCTCGACCGCGCCGGCCATCTCGCCGATCTCGTCCTTGCGGCCAAGACCCGGCAGCACGACGTCGAAATTGCCGGAGGCCAGCTCGCGCATCGCCTTGCACATCGCGATCATCGGCCGCGAAATGCCGTTGCCGAGCCACAAGGCCAGCACGATGCCGATGGCCAGCCCGCCGAGCGCCATCATCAGCATCAGCTGCTGGGTCTCTACGATCGTCGCATTGGCGCTCGCCTCGATGCGTTGCTGGTCCGCGGTGAGATCCGAACGCAGCTCGGCCGAGAGCTTGAGGATGGTCGCCGCCGTCTTGGTCATCTCGCCGTTCAGCTTGACGATGACCTTCACGTTCTCGGTCAGCTTTGCGAACGAGGTGCGGTACTGCTTCAAGAGATCGCCGATCTCCTTGACGCGATCGGTGATCTTCTGGTCGTTCGCGTAGACAGAGACCAGCAGCGTCTCGAGGAACTTGATGCGGGCGATCACGCCGTCGGCGGTCTTCGGCTCCGGCTTGGCGACGAAAGCGCTGACCGAGGTCGAGACCGCCAGATATTGCGAGGTGATGTCCTTGGCCGTGGTCTGCACCGAGGAGAGACCCGCCAGCGCCGCGGTGTCGGCGAGATCGTCGAATTTGAAGCGGATCTTGTTGCCGACACTGTTGAGCTCGTCGGCCGCGATCTTGTTGTTCTCGCGCGTCAGCGTGATGATCTCGCTGAAGACTTTCGTAAAGCTCTGGAACTCGGCCTCGAGCTTGCCGACCTGCTCGCGGCGAGCCGCGCCCGTGGTGGCGGCCATCGATTTGGCGATCGCGCTCTTCAGATTTCCTTCAGCGGCCTTGGCCGCGGTCTCGTCATCAGCCGCGCCGGTCAGGGTATAGGCCCGTGCCAGCCCCTGATAGGCGATCAGCTCGCGATCGACCGTCCGCGCCAGATCGGCTTCCGCTACGCTGGTGCGGTAGGAGGCCACAGCGCCTGCGATCCGCTCGAAGCCGAAATAGGCGAACGCCATGCTGACGGCGAGGATGGCGAGCACCGCCACGAAGCCGAGGATGATTTTTGCGCGAAAACGCAGCGTTGGCAGCTTCGATTGGCGCGACTTCGATTGGCTCGATTTGGACGTGACCGACATTCCCCCACCCCATTCCATTCGCGGAAAACCAGGCGCAGCCGGGAAGCAGCCCGCTTCCGACTCGTGTGCACGGTAACCGGCAAAGGATAAGCTGCGGTAAACTTGTGGCGCCGCAACTGGCGGTTAGGTGACGTAGGGATTTGTTAAGGTGCGCTTTACTACGCCGCCCTGATGTTCGCCATGAAGCGGTCGAGCTCGGCGCGAAGACGGGTGCTTTCGCTCGACAGCGTCTTGGCCGAGTTCAGCACCTCTTCCGAGGCCGAGCCGGTCTCGGCGGCGCCGCGGTTGACCTCGCCGATATCGGTGGCCGCGGTCTGGGTGCCCTGCGCGACGGTCTGGACGCTGCGGGCGATCTCCTGGGTGGCGGCGCCCTGCTGCTCCACCGCGCTCGCGATCGAGGTCGAGATCGACGAGATCTGGCCGATCGTCGCGCCGATCTCCTTGATCGCCGCAACCGATTCGGCGGTGGCGCCCTGCATGCCCGTGATGTGCGAGGAGATCTCGTCGGTCGCCTTCGCGGTCTGGCTTGCCAGCGATTTCACCTCGCTCGCAACCACCGCGAAGCCGCGGCCGGCTTCACCGGCGCGGGCGGCCTCGATGGTGGCGTTCAGCGCGAGCAGATTGGTCTGCTCGGCGATCGCGGTGATCAGCTTGACCACCTCGCCGATCTGCTGGGCGGCATGCGAGAGCTTGCCGATGCGGCCGTCGGTCTCCTTGGCCTGCATCACAGCAGCCTCCGCGATGCGGCTGGAATCGCGCACCTGGCGGCCGATCTCCTCGACCGAGGCCGACAACTCTTCGGTCGCGGTCGCGACCGACTGCATGTTGGAGGAGGCCTGCTCGGAGACGCCAGCGACCTGGCTCGACAGGCTCTGCGTGGTCTCGGCGGTGCGGGTCAGCGTGGAGGCGGCCGATTCCAGTTGCACGGCCGAGGCCGAGACGTTGGAGACGATGGCGCCGACCGCGCTCTCGAAATCGTCGGCAAAGCGAATCAGTTCGGCGCGGCGGCTTGCGGCCTGCTCGCGGTTCTGCACTTCGCTGGCGGCGGCGTCGCGCTCGGCCTTTGCAACGGCCTGGATCTTGAACTCCTCGACCGCGCTGGCCATCTCGCCGATCTCGTCCTTGCGGCCAAGACCCGGCAGCACGACGTCGAAATTGCCCGAGGCGAGCTCGCGCATCGCCTTGCACATCGCAATCATCGGCCGCGAGATGCCGGTGCCGAGCAGGAAGGCGAGGACCGCGCCTAACAGCGTGCCGCCGACGGCCAGCATCAGCACCAGCTGCTCGGTCTGCCCGATGGTCGCCGCCGACTCCGAATCCAGCCGCTGCTGCTCGGCGACGAGGTCCGCCTTCATGGCGGTGGCGCCTTGCTGGATCGCGCCGGCCGAGCCGCTCATCTCCGTGACGAGGCCATCGACCAGCTTGGCGTTGGCGATCAACTTCTCCAGCGCCTCGCGATAGGCGCCGAGGATGGACTTGGCCTCCTTGAGGCCAGCGACAATCTTGTCGTCCATGGAATAGACCGCACCCAGCGAGTTCTCGACGAATTTCAGCCGCGCGAGGGCGCTGTTCGCGATCGCCTGATCGGACGTCAGCACGAACTGGGTGGCTGCAGCGCTTGCGGTCTGGAATTGGGCGTTGACCTGCTTGGTGCCGAACTCGATCGCCTGCGCTTCGGCGTCGGAGGCGTTGTTGCCGATGTCGTCGAGCTTGTACTTCAGAAGATTGGCTTGGCGCTGGAGCTGGTTCTGCACCAGCAGCGCGCTGTCGCGCTTGGCCTGGAGCACCTTGGCGAAGGTGGCGGAGAAGTTGGAGAACTCCTTGGCGAGCTTGCCGAGGCTTTCCTGCCGCGGCGGCTGCTTGGCGCTCTTGACGGCCTGGTCGATGGCGTTCTTCAGGCTGGCCTCGGCATCGAGCGCCGCCTTGGCGTCGTCTTCCTTACCGGTGACGACGAAATATTTGGCGGCCGAACGATAGGCGAGCAGCTCACGGTCGATGTTACGCGCGAGATCGGCCTCCGACACGCTGCTGCGGTACGATCCGACCCCGGCGGCGACCCGCTCGAAGCCGAAATAGGAAAACGCCATGCTGCCGGCGGAGATCACCAGCACGGCGGCGAAGCCGAGTATGATCTTTGCGCGGAACTTGAGGGTCGGAAATAGTGCACGCTTCGACGGCGACGCGGTACGCCCGGACATTCCCAACCCCCAGCTCATGTGATTCTGCGGCCCGGAAGCAGCCCTTTCCGAACGTTGCGGAAAATTAGGGCAGAATCCTCAAGGGGTGGTAAATCCGTCCGGGCTTGCGGGGAGCGGCTGCCGTGTTGCGGCTCACCGGAAAACGCCCTACTCTCGATAATTATCAGGCACTTGGCATCAGACCGAGCCTTAAGGGAGAAACGGAGTGGGGCAAACCGATTTTCGGTTTGGCGGTGCGTCTGGCGTTGCCGTGGCCAAGTCGAAGGCCGCGAGCGTCGATGACGCCGTGGCCGAGCTGGCGGCCCAGCTCCCGTCCGACGGGCTGGCGCTGATCCTGGTGTTCGTCTCCCCCAGCTACGACCCCGATCGCTTCATCGCGGAGATCAGCCGCCAATTCGACGACACCCAAGTCTGCGGCTGTACCACCGCGGGCGAGCTTGCTCCTGACGGCTGGGACGAGAACAGCGTCGTGGCGCTGGCGTTCAGCCGCGCGGACTTTTCCGCGGTGGTGCGGCCGATCTTCAATCTCGACAGCTTCCGCGTCGAGGACGGCCGCAGGATCGGCGGCGAGCTCCGGCAAGAGCTGTTGCGGGCCGCGCCGCAGGTCGAGCACGGCAGTCCCTTCGGCCTGGTCCTGATCGATGGCCTGTGCCGCCGCGAAGAAGCGGTGATGTCCGCGATCTATGCATCGCTGGACGATATTCCGGTCGTCGGCGGGTCGGCAGGCGACGGGCTGCGCTTCGAGAAGACATTCGTGTTCTTCGACGGCAAGGCACACAGCAATGCCGCCCTCTTGATCCTGCTGAACACCTCGTTGCCGTTCCGCGTCTTCAAGTGCGACAATTTCGAGCCGCAGGCGCAGAAGATGGTGGTGACCGAGGCCGACATCGAAAACCGCATGGTCCGGGAGCTGAACGCAGAGCCTGCTGCGCAAGAATATTCGCGCGTGGTCGGCATCATCGATGCCAAGCTCGATCCGTTCTCCTTCGCCTCGCATCCGGTCCTCGTGCGCGTCGGCGGCGCCTATTACGCACGCTCGATCCAGCGGGTCGAGCCGGACGGCTCCTTGCATTTCTTCTGCGCCATCGACGAGGGCATGGTGCTGACCGCCGCGACCTCGCGAAGCCTAGTCGGCGCGGCCCGCGAGACGTTCGCCGACATCCGCGACCAGATCGGAGACGTCTCGCTCTATATCGGCTTCGAATGCCTGCTCCGCCGGCTCGATGCCGAGCAGCATCAGCTCGCCCGCGACATGTCAGAACTGTACCGGCAGAACCGTGTGGTCGGCTTTCACACTTACGGCGAGCAGTTCGGCTCCATGCATGTGAACCAGACCTTCACGGGAGTTGCGATCGGAAGGCGCCCGTCGTGACGGACATGTGGCAGGGCCCCGATGCGGTCGACCAGCTCAGGCGCGAGGCCGCCAAGCTGAGGAAGATCAATGCCGCGCTGATGTCGCGCGTCGAGCGCTCGATGGACCAGCAGCTCAACGCCTTTTCATTGTTCGAAACCGCCATCGCGCTCGACCACAAGGTTCGCGACCGGACGCACCAATTGCGCGAGGCGCTGCATTCGGTCGAGCGTGCCAATGAGGGACTCTACCGCGCCAAGCAGCAGGCAGAGGCGGCAAGCTCGCTGAAATCCTCCGTGCTGATCTCGGTCACCCACGATCTGTTGCAGCCGCTCAACGCGGCGCGCCTGACCCTGTCCGCACTGACGGAGATGATGGAGTCGCAGGAAGCGGGCGTGCTGATCGACCAGGCGAGCCGCTCGCTGGTGATGCTGGAGGACCTGCTGCGCTCGCTGCTGGAGATCGCCAAGCTCGATTCCGGCGCGCTCAAGCCCGACGTGCGCGCGATCGCGCTGGCCCCCCTGTTCGAGCAGCTCCGCAACGAGTTCGAGCCGATCGCCGCGCGGCAAGGCCTGTCCTTGCGCATCCGCCCCTCTCAGCTCGCGGTGATGTCGGATGCGATGATGCTGCGGCGGATCCTGCAGAACCTGCTCGCCAATGCCATTCGCTATACCCGCAGCGGCGGCGTCGTGATCGGATGCCGGCCGCGCAGCGGGCAGATCTGCGTCCAGGTCTCCGACACCGGACCCGGGATCGCGCAGGCGCAGCAGGAGGCGATCTTCCGCGAATTCCAGCGCGGCGATGCCAATGCGGCCGACCAGGCCGGCTTCGGACTCGGCCTCTCCATCGTCCGCCGCTTCGCCAGCGAGCTCGGGCACGAGGTGCGGCTTTCGTCACAGCTCGGCAAGGGATCGACCTTCACCCTGGAGCTGGAGCCGGCCGACCTCACTGAAGTCGCCGACGAGGCGCAGGAGATCGCGCCCGCCGCGCGGCACTACGATTACAGCGGGCTCGAAGGCGCCAAGATCCTGCTGATCGAGAACGATCCGAACGGCTCGGAGGCGATGGCCGCGCTGCTGGAGGGATGGGGCTGCGACGTCGCGACCACGCGATCGGGTGCGGACGCGCTCGTGCGCCTCAGCGAGCTCGGCGGCGCGCCCGATGTCGTGATCGCCGACCTCCATCTCGACCACGGCGAAAGCGGCCTGTCGGCCATCACCGACGTGCGGGAGCATTTGAAGCTCGACACGCCCGCCATGATCATCACCGCCGACTATTCCGAACAGGCGGCGAAGCAGGCGAGCCTGCAGGGCCTCGAAGTGCTGAAGAAGCCGATCAAGCCGGCCGAGATGCGGGCGCTGCTGTCGTTCCTGCTGAGCTGAAGCGCGGATGATCTTCGCCTCGTCTTCCTTGCGGCGGGGCTATCGGACGTAGCCAAGACAAAAATGTCGAAAACAACCCCATGCAAAGTAGACAGGGGCCTGTCACTCCTCCTCCATCGCCTTGATTAGATTGTCGCGGAGCTTGACGACGCTTTTCTGCAGCCGCGCGAACTCATCGGGCTTTAGTCCGCTCGACTTCACGAGATTCATGTGCATGCCTTTCTCGCGGAGGCGTCGGCCGGCGTCGGTGAGACTGACGCGCACCTGCCGCTCGTCGGCGGGATCGCGCTGGCGGCGCAAATAGCCCGCCGCCTCGAGCTTTTTGAGGATCGGCGTCAGGGTGTTGGATTCCAGGAACATCTTGTCGCCGAGTTCGCTGACGGTTTGGTCGTCCTGCTCCCACAGCGCCACGATCGCGATCCACTGGGGGTAGGTTAGGCCGAGCTCATCGAGGCCCGGCTTGTAGGCTCGTCCGTAGGCGAGGTTGGCCGAATAGATCGCGAAGCACAGGAAATCGTCGAGGCGCCGGTCGCCCTCGGCCGGTTTCGGCTGATTGGTCGTTGAATCATCTCTGGAATCGTCTCTGAATTCGGCTCTGGGACCGTTCTTCAGGCTCATGGGGGTGCCCTCTCCAACACGGACATGTGAAAGTCCGCGTGCATATATATCGTGTCCGATTAAATCGGAAGGTTGACATTGAGGCTCCAAGGCACCTTATATCGCGTACACGATTATATCGTAAACGCTACAATTCGGAGAGAAGCAATGCCTGCCCCCGATGCAAATGAGACCACCCAAGCGCCAACGATCGACATGAAGCTCGAAGTCGTCGTCATCCCTGTTTCGGACGTCGATCGCGCCAAGAAGTTCTATGCGAACCTCGGATGGCGGCTCGATGCCGATTTCGCCGGGCCTGACGACTACCGCGTCATCCAGTTCACACCTCCCGGCTCCCCCTCCTCGGTCATTTTCGGCAAGAACGTGACCGCGGCGGCGCCCGGCTCCGCCCAGGGTCTGTACCTGATCGTCTCCGACATTGAAGCCGCGCGAGACGATCTGCGCGGTCGCGGCGTCGAGGTCAGCGAAGTCTTCCACGCTGAAGGCGACGTGCACACCGGACCCGACGAGCCTTATCTGTTCGGGCGCCGTCGGATTGCTGGTCTGGATCCCGCACGCGCCAGCTATCGCTCGTACGTCTCGTTCAACGATCCCGATGGCAACGGCTGGCTGTTCCAGGAGATCACCACGCGATTGCCGGGACGCGTAGAGGCAGCAGGAACAACATTCACCTCCTCGTCCGAGCTCGCGAGCGCGCTCCGACGTGCGGCTAAGGCACACGGTGAGCACGAGAAGCGGAACGGCGGTCAGTACGATGCGAACTGGCCGGACTGGTACGCCGACTACATCGCTCGCGAGCAAGCCGGCCAGCCGCTACCGGCTTGAACCGCGGCTCGCCTCGTTCCGACGAATGACACCGGATTATCCTGAGGGCGGATCGGCCTGCGAACGCTCCCCCTTCAGGCCGGCGCCTTCGCCGGCCAGGGTCGCGAAATCGATCCGGGACATTTCGACGATGGCCTTGGTGCGGCTGAGCACGTTGAGCTTGCGCAGGATGTCGGAGACGTGGACCTTCACCGTGGTCTCGGAGATGTTCAGCTCGAAGGCGATCTGCTTGTTCTGCAGGCCGCGCTTGAGCATTTCGAGCACGCGCAATTGCTGCGGCGTCAGCTCGTGCAGGCGTTTCAGCAGATCCTGCGCCGGGCCGGCGGCGCGTTGCGGGCGGACCAGCCCGCGATAGGCGGCTGGGACACAGACCGCACCGCGCAGCACCTCGCCGATCGACTGCGCCAGCTCCTGCTTGGAGGACGATTTGAGGATGTAGCCGGAGACGCCGAGCGACAAGGCGCCGGCCACGATCTGCGGATCCTGATGCCCTGATACGATGACGACGGGAATCCTGGGAAAGGCCTTGCGGATGCGGATGATGCCGGAAAGGCCCGTGGTGCCCGGCATCGACAGATCGAGCAGGATGAGGTCGAGCTCGGCAGCCGCCGCGGCCTGCTCGAGCGCACCGTCGATCGACGTCGCCTGAAGGATCTCGGCCGCCGGCGCCGCCATCTGGAGCGCGCCCTCCAAGGCTTCTCGAAACAACGGATGGTCTTCGACGATCAGAAATCGCATCACGCGTGAGCCATTCTCGGTTGATTGGCCAGATGATCGACGGGTTCGACGCCGAAACGAGAATGTCGCAGCCGGACCAGACCGGTTTGATCCAGATCAAGCAGGATATTGCGCGTCATTGCGGCCGCCCGCGGTCGGCCCGCGCATAAGGCCGGGCCTTGGGATCCGGCAGGTCCACCTTGCCGATCTCGATGATCGCCTTGTTGCGGCTGAACAGGCCGAGCTTGCGCAGGATTTCCGTGATATGCGCCTTCACCGTGGATTCGGCGAGCTGAAGCTCCTGGCCGATCTGCCGGTTCGGATAGCCGCGCCGCAGCAGATCGAGCACGCGAAGCTGCTGCGGCGTGAGCTCGCGCAGCTTGACCTCGAGCGCCTTGCTGGCCTCGGCCCGGCGCCGCTGCGACGTTGCCACGAAATCCTTCGGCACCGACACCGATCCGTTCAGCACGCCCTCGATCGACTGCGCCAGCTCGCGCTTCGACAGCGACTTCGGCAGAAAACCCGCGGCCCCAAGCTCCAGCGCCTCGCGAACGACGCGCTGGTCCTCCTCGCTCGACACGATGGCGACGGGCAGGCGTGGATGGGCCTCGCGCAAGCGCAGAAAGCCGGAGAAGCCGGTCGCATCGGGCAGCAGGAGGTCGAGCAGTGCGAGGTCGATGCCCTCGCCCTGCTCGGCCGTCAGGATGTGAAGGGCGTCCTCGATCGACATCGCTTCGACAATCCGCGCCTCCGGCAGAGCCAGCCGCACCGCATTACCGAGGGCCTCGCGAAACAGCGGATGATCGTCGATGATCAGGAAGCTGGTCATGGCGCCTTCAAAGGACTGCACCGCCGAATGCTGCACCGTACGGGCATCCGCCGCCGCAGCGGAAGAGGCGGAACCATCCGGCATCAATCCGGCACCGGGATGGCGCCGGATGAACGCTACCACATCCTCCCGATCGGGTTCGGTCAAGACCGTTCAATCGTTCGATTCGACCTGGACCGTCAGCAGGAAGGAATAGATGCTGTTGACCTGGTCCTCGGTATAGACCTCCTTCCAGGCCGGCATGCCCTTGTTCGGCCGTCCCTCCTGCACGGTGGTCAAATATTTCTCGCGCATCTCGTCGCCGTAGCGGTGACGCAGCAGCCGCAGATCGATCTTGCGCTCGCTCTGGATCGCATCGGGACCGTGGCAGTGGGCGCAGGTTCCGTTGAAGATCTCCTTGCCCGCGCCGACGGCCTCAAGGCCCGGCGCGACCGCATCGCCCTTGGTCTCGGTCGCCACGACATTGGCGACCTGGACGACGCCGGCTCCGCTTCCCGTGCCCGTCGTCAGCGGCGCTGGCGTCGGCGCTGCGCCAAAGCGAACCGGCGCGCCGCCCGGCAAACCGTATTTCACGGCGAGCTCGCCGATCTTGCCCTGAAGCTGCGGCAACACGGCATTGACGCGGTCGCGCAACTCGGTCGAGGCCTTGGCAAAGCCGATGGCGGCGTCCCATGACAGGCCCTCGCCCTCGGTGAGCTCGATCTGGTAGCGGCCGCCGTAGCTGGTCTTGTTCAGCCAGCCGGCGACCGGGCCCCAGATGAAGGCGACGTCGGCCCGGCCCTGGTCGAGCGCCTGCATGCCCTCCTCAGGCGACAGCACCGTCACTTTCTGGATGTCGTCGCGGCTGGCGAGCAGGTTTTGCGGCGTGCTGGCGAACTGCACGGCGACACGCTTGCCCTTGAGGCCGTCGATGCCGCCGACCGCCGCGCCCTTGGTGGCGACGAGGGCATAGCCCTCTTTGGCGAAGACGTCGGAGAAGATCACGGCCGGGCCCATGAAATCTGCGGACCGCGGCAGCCCGATCATGGCGTCGCATTGCTTGCCGAGCAGCGTGACCCGCACGGTGCGCTTGCCGAAATAGGATTTGTACCAGTCATAGGCGATCGGCCGGCCGAGCGCCTGCGCCAGGGCCTGCCCGATCTCGACATAAAAGCCCGGCTTCGACGAACTGTCGCTGGAGAATGGAAGGTTGGTCGGATCGGCGCAGAGACGGAACGGTTGCGCCTCGTTGGCCTGCAGCGGCGAGGCCGGAACGATCAGCGCCGCGGCGGCACATGCGAGCAGGCCTGCGATGGCGCGATGTCGGCTCGCACCGGTGGCGGAATGATTCGGACGCATCCTCGTCTCCCTTGGTGTTTCGCTTGACGTTTCTCTTGGCGTTGCCGTTGTTGCGCCGGAGCTTGTTGAGCCAGGCGCGGCGGCACCAGGCACCGCCCGATGCCGCAGCTAAAGTCCGGAGAAAGCGCGCGCGTATCCCGTCACCTCGAGGATACGCGCGCGAGTTGTCACTGGACGGAGAACACGAAGAGCGAGCCGCCCTCGGGGGCTGCGGCCGTCATCTTCTTTCCTACCTCGCCCAGGAACGCAGGCAGCGCAGCGGTGCGGCCGACGACGATGGCGACATATTGCTTGCCGTCGACCTGATAGGTCACCGGGCCTGCGCCGATGCCGGAGCCGAGATTTTTGCTCCACAGCACCTTGCCGGACTTCGCATCGATGGCGCGGAAGTCGCCATGGATGTTGCCGGCAAACACGAGGCCGCCGCCGGTGGTCAGCGTACCGCCGTTGAACGGCAGGTCTTCCTTGATCGACCAGACCTTCTTCTGCGCGACCGGATCCCAGGCGACGAGCTCGCCGAGGAAGCCGCCGGGGCCTTCCTTGGTCGGGAATTCGGCGCCGAGATAGAACACGCCGCGCTTGTAAGTGACGTCGCTGACCGACCAGTCCATGCAGACGTTGTTGGACGGGATGTAGACCAGGCCGGTCTGCGGGTTGAACGACATCGGCTGCCAGTTCTTGCCGCCGATCAGGTTCGGGCAGATGTCCTTGGCGGGATGGCCCGGCCCCGGACGCTTGTCGGGATCCTCGACCGCGCGCATCGTGGCGACGTCCCACTTCTTGGCCCAGTTGGAGAACACGTATTTCTCCGCCGACAGCACCTTGCCGGTCTCACGGTTGGCGACGAAGAAGAAGCCGTTGCGATCGGCCTTCATCAGAGTCGGAACGGTGCTGCCGCCGATCTTGAGATCCGCGAGCACGGCTTCGTTGACGCCGTCATAGTCCCAGGCGTCGGCCGGCGTGGTCTGGATGTGCCACTTGATCTTGCCGGTGTTGGGATCGAGCGCGAGCGTCGAAGCCGTGTAGAGGTTGGTCAGCTTGCCGAAATTGCCGTCGCCGGTCGAACGCACCGCCGTGTTCCACGGGGCGGGATTGCTGGTGCCCCAATAGACCGTGTCGGTCTTTGGATCGTAGGAGCCGACCAGCCAGGCCGCGCCGCCGCCATGCTGGGCGGAGTCGCCCTTCCAGGAATCGCCGCCGGGCTCGTCGGGCGAAGGAACGGTGTAGGTCTGCCACACCTGCTTGCCGGTGTTGATGTCGAAGGCCAGCAGCGCGCCGCGCACGCCGTATTCGCCGCCGCCGAAACCGGTGATGACCTTGTCGCGCACGACGAGCGGCGGCGAGGTGATGACCGAGCCCTGCTTGTAGTCGACCACCTTCGCCGTCCACAGCGACTTGCCGGTCGCGGCATCGAGCGCGGTCAGCTTGCCGTCGAGGCGGCCGACGAAGATCTTGCCGTCGGCGTACGAGACGCCGCGGCTGTTCACGTCGCAGCAGGCGTATTGCAGCACGTCCTCGGGAATATCGGGCTCCCAGGTCCATTTGCGCTGCCCCGTCGCCGCATCGAGCGCATAGACGTATTTCGGACCCCACGAGCTCGAAACGTACAGCGTGTTGCCGATGACGATCGGCGAGGATTCGTTCGAACGCAACGACGCCAGCGAGAAGGAGTAAGCGAGCGTCAGCTTCCCGGCGTTCTCGGTGTTGATCTGCTTGAGCGGGCTGAAGCGCGTGTTGCCGTAATCGTGGCCGGCAACGGCCCATTGATTCGAATCGGATTGCGCCTTGAGCACCGAGTCGTTGGCGCGAACGCCCGGTGTAACGGCGGCGAGCATCGCAATCATGGAGATGCCGGCCAAGAAGCCCTTCGTTCCAAAGGTCATGTATTCCCTCCGCGATGTTGTTGTGCACGCCTCGTTGGGCGCCTGAGCGCACTGCGCTCGTGATGCGCAGTTCGCCTGCGAGCCATCGTTCGAAATTACAGCATCGCCTTTTCGCGCTTAGTATAGGCGGAAGGTAGTAGTGCAAATCATTGGCGGCTTTCGCCGCACATCTCGTTGTCCGGACTTGCGTCTTGCCCTTGTTTTGCAGCTTGAAATGCGCATTCGAATGAAGGCGGCATCGCGCATCGATCACGATGATGGCGCTACCACGCTTGCAAAACTTTCGAAGAAGTTCGCGGCGAGTTTTCGCGACGTCGAGTCGATCAATCGCGAGCCGAGCTGTGCGAGCTTGCCGCCGATCTGCGCATCGGCCTCGTAGTGCAGGATGGTGACATCAGGGGCTTCTTCTTCCAGCCTGACCTTCGCGCCGCCCTTGGCAAAGCCGGCGACGCCGCCGGCGCCCTCGCCGACGATGCGATAGCCGTTGGGCGCATCGATATCGGTCAGCCTCACCTTGCCGCTGAACGTCGCCTTCACCGGACCGACCTTCAGCACCACGGTCGCCGTCATCTCGGTCGGCGACGCCATCTCGAGCGATTGGCAGCCGGGAATGCAGCGCCTGAGAATTTCGGGATCGTTGAGCGCGGCCCAGACCTTTGCCTTCGACGCCGGGATCCGCTGACTGTCGTTCATCTGCATCGCTTCCACCCTTGTTGCCGTTGCCTGTACGGCTCGACTAGGGGCACGGGCGGCTGCGTTCAATCGCCAGGAAGTACTAGGCGCGCATGGCCCGGCGATTGGCCCGCCGGCCTCGCCCCGGGGCATGATTTCGCTGCATTGCCGTAAGCAAAATCAATGGCTTAAGTCGTCTCGTCCTACTACCAAGATCGCGATTACAAAGGCGGGGGCGCATGCTCCTATTCGCGCAACGAGCACGGCATTAAAGGGAGGAACGACGCACGACCGGGCCTAGGTCCAGGGCAAGCGGCGAGATGACCACGGCACGCGCGACCGGCTCACGCGCCTATTGCGGCGGCAGCCGAGCACGCCATCGCAGATGCTAGCTGCGACTTTCCGTGTGTCTCCTACAATGTCGCAGCACGTGATGGCGGCGGCACGAGACGTCGTGGCCGAATCGCAGATCGGCGACCGTCATCACGATGACCCTTCCATGACCGCGGTCAGCAAAAACCCAGTTGCAAAGTTTCGTTTGCGCTGTCTCTAATTAGAACCAATCAAAATAACTTTGGGAGGACTTCAAGTGTCTACAGTCAAACTGACGGTCAACGGCAAGGCCGTTGCTGTCGATGTCGAGGACCGCACGCTGCTGGTCCAGCTCCTGCGCGATCACCTCAACCTGACCGGGACCCATGTCGGCTGCGACACCAGCCAGTGCGGCGCCTGCGTCGTGCACATGGACGGCCGCGCGGTGAAATCCTGCACCATGCTGGCGGGGCAGGCCGACGGCGCCAACGTCACCACGATCGAGGGCATCGCCAAGGGCGACGAACTGCACCCGATGCAGGCCGCCTTCCGCGACAATCACGGCCTGCAGTGCGGCTATTGCACGCCGGGCATGATCATGTCGGCGATCGACATCGTGCACCGCCATGGTGGACAGCTCGACGAGGCGACCGTCCGCACCGAGCTCGAAGGCAATATCTGCCGCTGCACCGGCTACCACAACATCGTCAAGGCGGTGCTGGACGCCGCCGGCCGCATGAAGGTCTCGCAGGCGGCCGAGTAAGCGGCGGGCCTCGAAACAAGAACAACCGTCGCAGCCGTGGATGGACGGCGCGATCAAGGAAATTTCCGGTCGGGAGGACCAGACATGGGTGTTGAAGGCATCGGCGCACGCGTCGTGCGCAAGGAAGACAAGCGTTTCATTACCGGCAAGGGCCGCTACGTCGACGACATCAAGTTGACGGGGATGACCCATGCCTATTTCATCCGCAGCCCGCACGCGCACGCCAAGGTCAAGAAGATCGACTCGTCCGCGGCGCTGAAGATGCCGGGCGTGGTCGCGGTGCTCACCGGACAGGAGCTGGTCGACGACAAGGTCGGCAACCTGATCTGCGGATGGGCCATCACCTCCAAGGACGGCAGCCCGATGAAGATGGGCGCATGGCCGGCGATGGCGCCGGAGACGGTGCGCTTCGTCGGACAGGCAATTGCCGTCGTGATCGCCGACAGCAAGAATCTCGCGCGCGACGCGGCGGAAGCCGTCGTGGTCGACTACGAGGAGCTCCCCGCGGTCGCCGACATGCACGCCGCCATCAAGCCCGGCGCGCCGCAGCTTCATCCTGAGGCGCCCGGCAACCAGGTCTATGATTGGGTGATCGGCGACGAGGGCGCGGTGAATGCCGCCTTCTCGAAAGCCGCCAATGTGGTGAAGCTCGACGTCACCAACAACCGCCTCGCGCCGAATGCGATGGAGCCGCGCGCGGCGATCGCCGATTACGACACCGCGGAGGAGCACTTCACCCTCTATACGACGTCGCAGAACCCGCACGTCGCCCGTCTCGTGCTCTCGGCGTTCTACAACATCGCCCCCGAGCACAAGCTGCGCGTGATCGCGCCCGACGTCGGCGGCGGCTTCGGCTCCAAGATCTTCATCTATCCCGAGGAGATGGTGGCGCTGTGGGCCTCGAAGAAAGTCGGCCGTCCCGTCAAGTGGACCGGCGACCGCACCGAAGCCTTCCTCACCGACGCGCATGGCCGCGATCACATCACCCATGCCGAGATGGCCTTCGACGCCAACAACAAGATCATCGGCCTCAAGGTGAAGACCTACGCCAATTTCGGCGCCTACATGTCGCTGTTCTCGTCCTCGGTGCCGACCTATCTCTACGCGACGCTGCTGTCGGGCCAGTACAACATCCCGGCGATCCATGCCGAGGTGATCGGGGTCTACACCAACACCACGCCGGTCGACGCCTATCGCGGCGCGGGCCGGCCCGAGGCGAGCTATCTGATCGAGCGGTTGATGGAAACGGCGGCGCGGCAGCTGAACGTCGATCCGGCCCAGTTGCGGCGGACCAACTTCATCACCCAGTTCCCGCACCAGACGCCTGTGATCATGGCCTACGACACCGGCGACTTCAACGCTTCCCTCGATGCGGCGATGAAAGCGATCGATTATGCCGGCTTCCCTGCCCGCAAGGCCAAGGCGAAGGCCGACGGCAAGCTGCGCGGCATCGGCGTGTCCTGCTACATCGAGGCCTGCGGCATCGCGCCGTCGAAGGCGGTCGGCAGCCTAGGCGCCGGCGTCGGCCTTTGGGAATCGGCCGAGGTGCGCGTCAACCCGGTCGGCACCATCGAGATCCTCACCGGCTCGCACAGCCACGGGCAGGGTCACGAGACCACCTTCTGCCAGCTCGTCGCGGAGCGCCTGGGCGTTCCGATCAGCCAGGTCTCGATCGTCCATGGCGACACCGACAAGGTGCAGTTCGGCATGGGCACCTACGGCTCGCGCTCGGCGGCCGTCGGCCTCACCGCGATCCTGAAGGCAATGGAGAAGATGGAATCCAAGGCCAAGAAGATCGCCGCGCATGCGCTGGAGGCGTCGGAGGCCGACATCGTCATCGAGAACGGCGAGTTCAAGGTGACAGGCACCGACAAGGCGATCGCCCTGCCGATGGTCGCGCTCGCGGCCTATACGGCGCACAATCTGCCTGACGGGATGGAGCCGGGCCTGAAGGAGAGCGCCTTCTATGACCCGACCAACTTCACCTTCCCGGCCGGCGCCTATATCTGCGAGCTCGAGGTCGATCCCGGCACCGGCAAGACCTCCTTCGTCAACTTCGTCGCGGCCGACGATTTCGGCCGGCTGATCAACCCGATGATCGTCGAGGGCCAGGTCCATGGCGGCCTTGTGCAGGGGATCGGGCAGGCGTTGCTCGAGCATGCGATCTATGATGCCAACGGCCAGCCGGTCACGGCCTCGTTCATGGATTACGCCATGCCGCGCGCCGACGACGTGCCGTCGTTCAACCTGTCCCACACCACGACGCTGTGCCCGGGCAATCCCTTGGGCATCAAGGGTTGCGGTGAGGCCGGCGCGATCGGCGCATCGGCGGCCGTGATCAACGCGATCACGGATGCGATCGGCAAGAACAACCTGGAAATGCCCGCAACCCCGGACAGGGTGTGGCGCACGATCCACGCGGCTTAAGGGAGGACCGAAGATGTACCAGACCACCTATCATCGCGCCTCCTCGGTCGACGAGGCCGCCAGCCTGTTCGCCAAAGGCAGCGAGTCGAAGTTCCTCGCCGGCGGCCAGACGCTGCTGCCAGTCATGAAGCAGCGCCTCGCAGGTCCCTCTGACGTCATCGACCTCGGCAGGATCAAGGAGCTGCAGGGTGTCGAGCTGTCGGGCGACACGCTGACCATCAAGGCCGCGACGACCTATTACGACATCATGACGAATGCCGATGTGAAGCAGGCGATCCCCGCGATCGCCTATCTCACCTCGGTGCTCGGCGACCCCGCCGTGCGTTATCGCGGCACGATCGGCGGCTCGATCGCCAACAACGATCCGGCGGCGGATTTCCCGGCGGCGCTGCTCGCGCTCGGCGCCACCGTGAAGACCAACAAGCGGTCGATTGCGGCGGATGATTTCTTCCAGGGCCTGTTCACGACGGCGCTGGAAGACGGCGAGATCATCACCGCCGTGTCATTCCCGGTGCCGGCGAAGGCGGGCTACGAGAAGATGCGGCATCCGGCCTCGCGCTTTGCGCTGACCGGCGTGTTCGTGGCGCAGACCAAGTCGGGCGAGGTTCGGGTCGCCGCGACCGGCGCCTCGCAAACCGGCGTGATGCGGGTGGGCGCGATCGAGGCGGCGCTGAAGGCGAACTGGTCGCCATCGGCGATCGACAGCGTCAGCATCTCGGCGAACGGATTGCTGGCCGACATCCACGGCACGGCGGAATATCGCGCCAATCTGATCAAGGTGATGGCACAACGCGCGGTCGCTGCTGCGCGCTGACAGTTCGACTTAGCGTCTCCACGCAAATTTTCCGCGGCGCGCACTTCGGTGCGCGCCGTTTTATTTTGGCCGTGCGGCATGAAAACCGCTTGCCTCGCTGGCGTGAAGGCGAGAAAAGTTAATCGGCCGATTAACTCGCTCAACAGAAGAAATGTCAGAGGCGATTGCCGATCGCCGGCATCCGTCCGCGACCCGAGGAAACAACAACGTGCTCGACAAACCCGCCCCCACCTCCTCCGTCCGCGCTTCCGGCCCGCTCTCGGGCTTCCGCATCGTCGAATTCGCCGGCATCGGGCCCGGTCCGTTCGCCTGCATGATGCTGGCCGACATGGGCGCCGACGTCGTCACGCTCGACCGCGTCGGCGCGAAGAAGAGCATGAAGTCGGTGGCCGGGCGCGGCCGCAAGGTGATCGAGCTCGACCTCAAGGACAAGGCGGCGATCGCGCAAGTATTGGATCTGCTCGCGAGCGCGGACGCGCTGGTCGAGGGTTTTCGCCCCGGTGTGATGGAGCGGCTCGGCCTCGGGCCGGACGTCGTGCTCGCACGCAACCCGAAGCTGGTCTATGGCCGCATGACCGGCTGGGGCCAGGAAGGCCCGCTCGCCAACGCCGCCGGCCACGACATCAATTACATCTCCATCACCGGCGCGCTCGCCGCGATCGGTACGAAGGAAGCGCCGGTGCCGCCGCTCAACTTGGTCGGCGATTTCGGCGGCGGTGCGCTCTATCTCGTCGTCGGCGTGCTCGCCGCGCTTTTGGAAGCGCAGAAGTCGGGCAAGGGCCAGGTGGTGGACGCGGCGATGTGCGACGGCGCGGCCTCGCTGATGTCGTTCTTCTTCGACATGGCCACGATGGGACGCTGGACCGAGGAGCGCAACCAGAACTTCCTCGACGGCGGCGCGCATTTCTACAGCGTCTATGAATGCGCCTGCGGGCACTTCATCTCGATCGGCTCGATCGAGCCGCAATTCTACGCGCTGCTGCGCGAGCACGCGGGCCTGACGGATGCCGATTTCGACGCGCAGATGGACCGCAAGGCCTGGCCGGCGCTGAAGGAGAAGCTGAAGGCCGTGTTCAAGAGCAAGACGCGCGAGGACTGGTGCAAGATCATGGAAGGCACCGACATCTGCTTCGCGCCGGTGCTGACCATGTCGGAGGCGACGGAACATCCGCACATGGTCGCCCGCAACGTCTTCATCGAGCGCCACGGCGTGAAGCAGCCGGCGCCCGCGCCACGGTTCTCGCGCACGCCGTCAGCGGCACGCGAGCCGGAGGCGGCGGGGATCGGCGCGGTGATGAAGGCCTGGCAGCGGTAGATCTAGCGCCAGCAAAGGTCGCGTAGGGTGGGCAAAGGCGCGAAGCGCCGTGCCCACGTCTTCGCATCAATTGGGCAGGACGTGGGCACGCTTCGCTTTGCCCACCCTACAGCAGTGTGCGTGACGGCCGCGCCTACGCCGCGTCCCCCACCTTCAGCACGCCGCGCCGGATCTGATCCTCCTCGATGGATTCGAACAGGGCCTTGAAATTGCCCTCGCCAAAACCGTCGTCGCCCTTGCGCTGGATGAACTCGAAGAAGATCGGGCCGATCGCGTTGGCCGAGAAGATCTGCAGCAGCACCTTGGTCTGGCCGCCATCGACCACGCCCTCGCCGTCGATCAGGATGCCGTTCTTCTTCAGACGCGTGATGTCCTCGCCATGCTTGGGCAGGCGCGTATCGATCTTCTCGAAATAGGTGTCGGGCGGCGACGGCATGAAGGGCAGGCCGGCATCGCGCAAGTCCTCGATGGTGCGGTAGATATCGCGGCAACCGCAGGCGATGTGCTGGATGCCTTCGCCGCGATAGGTCTGCAGATATTCCTCGATCTGGCCGGACTCGCCGGCGTCCTCGTTGATCGGAATGCGAATCTTGCCGTCGGGGCTGGTCAGCGCGCGTGAGAAAAGGCCGGAGGCACGGCCCTCGATATCGAAGAAGCGGATCTGGCGGAAGTTGAACAGTTTCTCATAGAAACCCGCCCAGACATTCATGCGGCCGCGATGGACGTTGTGGGTGAGATGGTCGAGATAGAACAGGCCGGCGCCATGCGGCTTGGGATCGCGCGCGCCCAGCCATTCGAACTCGGCATCGTAGACCGAGCCCTTGGCACCGTAGCGGTCGACGAGATAAAGCAGGCTGCCGCCGATACCCTTGATCGCGGGCACGTCGAGCGTCTTCTGCGCGGATGACACATCGGCCGGCTCGGCGCCGAGCGCAATCGCGCGATCATAGGCCGCCTTGGCATCGACGACGCGAAACGCCATCGACGGCGCACAGGGGCCGTGCGCGGCGACGAAATCGGTGCCGTGCGTGCCGGGCTCCTCGTTGACGAGATAGTTGATGTCGCCCTGGCGGTAGACCGTGATCTTCTTGGTCTTGTGCCGCGCGACGGGCACAAAGCCCATCAGCTTGAACAAAGCGTGCAGCTCTTCCGGATGTGGATGCGCGTATTCGACGAACTCGAAGCCATCGGTGCCCATCGGGTTGTCGGCAGTGATCGTGGCCGGCGGTGCATCGTGCGGAAACGGTCCCATGGTGTTCTCCCGAATGGCTGCTGACAGGAACTATCCTTCATGGGCCATGCAATGAGCGTGCAAACGAGACGTGTTTTGGCTATTCTATGCACGATCCGTGCATGAAATGAGTGACAGACGCATGATTTCGGTTGACGCCTTCGACCTCAGGATTCTCGGCGCGCTCCAGGACGATGGCCGCCTCACCAACCAGGAGCTCGCCGAGCTCGCGGGCCTGTCAGCCTCGCAATGCTCGCGGCGGCGGATGCGGCTGGAGGAGGAGAAGGTGATCGCGGGCTACCACGCCGACCTTTCCAGCGAGGCGCTCGGCTTCGGCGTGATCGCCTTCATCCAGGTGGGACTGGCGACACATTCGCCGGACAATTCGAAACGCTTCCGCGCGCTGGTGAACCGGATCGACGAAATCCAGGAGGCGTATTCGCTGACGGGCGATGCCGATTATGTCCTCAAAGCCGTGCTGCGCGATCTCAAGGGCCTGTCCAATCTCGTCAACGACGTCCTGATGCCGCACCAGAGCGTGGCGCATGTGCGCTCCTCGATCGTGCTTGATAGGCTGAAGGAGAGCTCGAAGCTGCCGCTCAAGGAAATCAAGCCCGGCTGAAATCGAGGGAAGTACGGCATTCGCGCGAGGCTCACGATCTGCAATGATCGCAGCCCCAGTTGCGGAGATTCAACATGGCGCTCCAGCTGCGACCGAACTGCGAATATTGCGATTGCGATCTGCCGCCCGACGCGATCAATGCGCGGATCTGCTCCTACGAATGCACGTTCTGTGCGGACTGCGTCGAGACCAAGCTGTTCAACGTCTGCCCGAACTGCGGCGGCGGCTTTGCCCCGCGCCCGATCAGGCCGGCGCAGGAATGGCGGCCGGGCGTGTGCACGGCCAGGCAGGCGCCGTCGGACAAGCGGGTGCATCTGAAGTACAGTGTCGAGGATGTCGCGGCGCATTGCGCGCGGGTGCGCGACGTGCCGCCGGAGAAACGGTGATTTGGCCCGCTACTCCGCCGCCAATATCGTTCCTTCGACCTCGCCGAACCCGACGCGATAGCCGTTGCCCTGGCACCAGCCGCGCATCACGAGGCTGTCGCCGTCCTCCAGGAACGAGCGCCTGGCGCCGCCGGGCAGCTCGACCGGCTCGGTGCCGTTCCAGCTGATCTCGAGCAGGCTGCCGCGCTGGTTCTTCTCCGGGCCGGAGATGGTGCCGCTTCCTAAGAGGTCGCCGACATTCATGGCGCAGCCCGAGGAGGCGTGGTGCATCAATTGCTGCACCGAGGACCAGTACATGTACTTGAAATTGGTGCGGCTGATGCTGGCGGGCGCATTGGCGCCGGCGCCGCGCAAGGAGACGTCGAGCTCGACATCGTAGTTTTGCGGCCTGGTCTGCTTGAGATAATCGAGCGGCACCGGCTGCTGCTCCGGCCCGTTCAGGCGGAACGGCTCCAGCGCCTCGCGCGTCACCACCCAGGGGCTGATCGAGGTCGCGAACGCCTTGGCGAGGAACGGGCCGAGCGGCACATATTCCCATTGCTGGATGTCGCGCGCGCTCCAGTCGTTGAGCAGCACGAAGCCGAAGATCATCTCCTCGGCCTGGCTCTCGGTGAGCATCCCGCCCATCGGCGACGGCTGACCGATCACGACGCCTATCTCCAGCTCGAAATCGAGCCGCTTGCACGGCGCAAAGCTCGGCAGCTCCGCATTCGGCGGCTTCAGCTGCCCGCGCGGCCGCTTCACCCTGGTGCCGGAGACCACGACGGTGGAGGCGCGGCCGTTATAGGCGATCGGCATATGCAGCCAGTTCGGCTGCAGCGCATTGTCCTTGCCGCGGAACATCACGCCGACATTGGTGGCGTGCTCCTTCGACGAATAGAAATCGGTGTAGCCGGAGACGGCGAAGGGCAGATGCAGTCTAACATCGCGCATGGGCACCAGAGCCTGCTTGCGCAGCTCCTCGTTGTCACGCAGCTCCGGATGATCCGCACGCAACAGCTCGCTGATACGTGCGCGGGTGTTGGTCCAGACCTTCGGGCCCAGCGCCATGAAGGGATTGAGCGAGGGACCCGAGAACACGCCGAGCGGCCCGACATCGAGCCGGGACTCCTGCTCGAGCTCCCAGAGATCGAGCACGTAGTTTCCGATCGCGACGCCGACCCGCGGTGTCGGATTGGAAGCGGTCGAGAACACGCCGTAAGGCAGGTTCTGGATCGGGAAGTCCGAGGCCGGATCAACGTCGACGAAGGAGCGGAGGCTGGGGTCGTTGGGGTGGGTTGTCACGTTTGGCTCGGTTCTTTCTTCCTTCTCCCCTTGTGGGAGAAGGTGGCGCGAAGCGCCGGATGAGGGGTTCTGTCCGCGTATCCAAATGTGAGAGGTTCACTCGCGGAGAGAGACCCCTCACCCGTCTCGTCGCTTCGCGACGAGCCACCCTCTCCCACAAGGGGAGAGGGTGAAGAAAACTACGGCTTGCTCGGATCGAAGCGCTTCTCCAGGCCGTTCCAGCAATCGGCGTAATCGTCCTGCAGCGTCGAGGACTTCGCCGCATGCGCGGTGACGCGCTGCGGGTAGCGGGTCTCGAACATGAAGGCCATGGTGCCGGTCAGCTTCACCGGCTTCAATTCGCCGTTGCTGGCGTGCTCGAAGGCGTCGCGGTCGGGGCCGTGCGGCAGCATGCAATTGTGCAGCGAGATGCCGCCGGGGACGAAGCCCTGCGGCTTGGCGTCGTAGACGCCGTAGATCAGGCCCATGAACTCGCTCATGATGTTCATGTGATACCAGGGCGGCCGGAAGGTATTTTCCGCGACCATCCAGCGCTCCGGGAAGATCACGAAGTCGATATTCGCGGTGCCCGCCGTCTCCGACGGCGAGGTCAACACCGTGAAGATCGAGGGATCGGGATGGTCGAAGCCGATCGCGCCGACGGGAGAGAAGGTACGCAGATCATACTTGTACGGCGCGTAATTGCCGTGCCAGGCCACGACGTCGATCGGCGAATGCGGCAACGTGGTCTTGAACAGCGAGCCGCCCCATTTCACGTAGAGCTCGGTCGGCGTGTCCTTGTCCTCGTAGTTTGCCACCGGCGTCAGGAAGTCACGCGCATTGGCGAGGCAATTGGCGCCAATCGGCCCGCGCTCCGGCAGCGTGAAGGCGCCGCCATAATTTTCGCAGAGATAGCCGCGCGCCGGGCCGTTCGGAATCTCGACGCGGAACTTGACGCCGCGCGGGATCACCACGATCTCGCCAGGCTCGGCATCGATACGGCCGAACTCGGTGACAAGGCGCAGATTGCCCTGCTGCAGCACGAACATCAGCTCGCCGTCGGCATCGTAGAAATGCTGATCCACCATCGACTTGGTGATGAGGTAGACATGCGCGGCCATGCCGGCCTGCGTATTCACATCCCCCGCCGTCGTCATGGTCTGCACGCCCTGAATGAAGGTGACCTCCTCCTTCGGCAGCGGCGTCGGATCCCAGCGCAGCTGCGCGATCGGCAGGTCGTATTCATGGCACGGCGCCGAACGCCACAGCCCGGCGTCGACCTTCTCGAATCGGCCGGAATGCTTCACGGAAGGGCGGATACGATAGAGCCAGGAGCGCTCATTGCTGCCGCGCGGCGCAGTGAAGGGCGAGCCCGAGAGCTGCTCGGCATAGAGCCCGTAGGCGCAGCGCTGCGGCGAGTTGCGCCCGATCGGCAGCGCGCCCGGCAGCGCCTCGGTTTCGAAAGAGTTGCCGAAGCCGGACATGTAGCCCGGCGTCACCTGGGCCGAGCTGCGGATGATCTGATCAGGCGAGGTATTGATGTTCATGACTATCCTCCTCCTTGCAAAGCGGCCCACATTTCCTGGTCGCGCTTGTCGGTCCAGATCACGGGGTCGTCGATACCGGATGCTTCGTCGTAGGCGCGCGAGACGTTGAACGGCAGGCAGTGCTCGTAAATGGCAAAGCTCGAGAATTTCGGATCCATCACCTCGCGCGTCGCCGCCATCGATTCCTTTAAGCTGCGGCCCCTGGCGACCGAGATTTCGGCCGCGCCATAGAGCGAGGTGACGAAGTCGCGCGTCATCGCGATGGCCTCGCGCACCGTGGCGGTGCCCTTCAGCGCATCGCCGCGGCCCGGCGCGATCGCCTTCGGATTGAAGTTGCGGATCTCGTTTAGCGTCATCGGCCATTCGCGCAAATGCGCATCGCCGCAATAACAGGCCGAGTGATATTCGATGAGGTCGCCCGAGAACATCACCTCCGCATCCGGCACCCAGCCGACGATGTCGCCCGAGGTGTGGCCGGCGCCGAGCTGCATCAGGCGCACCTCGCGCTTGCCGAGATAGATCGTCATCTCGCCTTCGAAGGTCAGCGTCGGCCAGGTCAGGCCGGGAATGCTCTCCGCATCCTGGAACAGGCGCGGAAAGCGGCCGTACTCGGAATCCCAATCCTGCTGGCCGCGCTCCGCAATCAGCCGATGAGTCTCCTGCGAGGCGACGATACTTTGGGCGTGATAGGCGGAGGCGCCCAGCACGCGCACGGCGTGATAATGCGACAGCACGACATATTTGATCGGCTTGTCGGTCACCGTGCGGACCCGCTCGATCACCTTGTTCGCCATGGCCGGCGTCGCCTGCGCGTCGAACACGAGGCAGCCATCGTCGCCGACGATCACGCCGGTGTTGGGATCGCCCTCGGCGGTGAAGGCATAGAGATCGGTGCCGATCTCGGAGAAGGTGATCTTTTTCTCGGCGAGATCGCCGGTGGATGCGAAGTTTTTCGCCATCAATTCGTCCTTCAGGTCAGGGTTATTGTTGTTGCTGTTGCTGCTGCTGGCCGTCGATCATGCGGCGCTTGGCGAGTCCGATCGCCTCCCGCAGCACGTCGATGTCGCCGATATGATTGGCGAGAATCAGCACCAGCGCCGCGTCGAAATCGGCGCTCTGCTCCTCGGTCAGGCCGCGATGCGCCTCGACGATGGCACGGAACGCATCGTCGGGGCGCGCGAAGTTCGAGCTGGTGGAGAGCGGCATGCCAAACCTCAATACAAACCTTCGGCTCGCGCCAGCGCCGCCGCGATCGCCGCACGCGTCGGATGACGGAAGCGCGCCGCGACATAACCGTCGGGCCTCAGCAGATAGGCGGCACCCGGCTCGGCGCCGTAGCGCTTTGCGACCAGGCCCGAGGGATCGGCAAATTCACCGTCGGCGCCAATGCGGATGCCCTTGATACCATCAGGCGCATCGATCGGCGCGCCATTGCTGAACGACAGCAAGGTGAAATCCGTTCCACCCTTGCGGAAGGCATCCGTCAGATAGATCGGCTCGCCGGCGGACGTTGCGGCGGGCGCGTCGAGCATCGAACCGCCGGGCGGCGGTCCACCGCGCCACGTATCCGCATCAAGCGAGGACAGCGGCGTATCGTAGCTGCACGGCACCGACAGCCGACCGCCATTGACCATGCGCTTGCCGAATTCGGTTTCCTTGGCCAGCGACAGCACCGCCTTGCGCAACCGCGCCTCCTGATGCGAGTTCGGTGCCATGAAGTCGGTCGAGCGGGTGGATTCGCGGATGTTCTCGTCGGCCGCCATGCTGCGCTCGAGATGGTAGCTCTCCAGCAGGCTCGAAGGCGACTTGCCGCGCAGCACGCGGTCGAGCTTCCAGGACAGATTCTCCGCGTCTTCGAGTCCCGAGTTCGCGCCACGCGCACCGAAGGGCGAGACCTGGTGCGCGGAATCGCCGGCAAAAATGACGCGGCCATGGATGAAGCGGTCCATCCGCCGGCACTGGAATTTGTAGAGCGAAATCCACTCGAACTCGAACTTGTCATGGCCGAGCATGCGCGCGATCCGCGGCCGCACGTTTTCCGGCTTCTTCTCGAGGACCGGATCGGCATAGCGATTGAGCTGGAGATCGATGCGCCAGACATCGTCGGGCTGCCGGTGCAGCAGCGCCGAACGCCCGGCATGGAACGGCGGATCGAACCAGAACCAGCGCTCGGTCGGAAATTCCGCGGTCATCTTGACGTCGGCGATCAGGAACTGATCCTCGAAGACCTGGCCGGCGAATTCCGCCCCGACCATCTGCCGCAGCGAGGAGCGCGCGCCGTCGCAGGCGACGACATAGCGCGCATTCAGGCGGTAGGCGCCCTCGGGCGTATCGATCGTCAGCAGCGCGGATTCGTTGCGCTGCTCGAGCGCTGTCACCTTGTTGCGCCAGCGCAGGTCGATCTCCGGCAGCTCGTTGATGCGATCAACCAGATAGGCCTCGGCGTAATATTGCTGGAGATTGATGAAGGCCGGCCGCTTGTGACCGTCTTCGGGCAGGAGATTGAACTGGTAGAGCTGCGACTCGCCATGGAAGATCCGCCCCACACTCCACACCACGCCCTTCTCGACCATGCGGTCGCCGACGCCGAGCCGGTCCCAATATTCCAGCGACCGTTTCGAGAAGCAGATCGCGCGCGAGCCCTCGCCGATGCGGTCGGCATCATCGAGCAGCACGACGCGCTGGTCGCGCTGGGCAAGATCGATCGCCAGCGACAACCCGACCGGGCCCGCGCCGACGATCACGACCGGATGCGCCGCGGGGCTCGAGCCGGGGCGGTCCTGATCGGGGTGACGGCGGTAGCCGAACTGGGTCTTGGCTTGAGCGGTCTTAGCTTGAGCGGTCTCGACGTGAGGGGTATTGGCCGGCGCCATACACGAACCTCGGCTCTGGTCAGGACAGGATCGATCTGCTAGATAGTCTCACGTGCAACTATTTTGGACCGGAGCCGGCCGGCCGTCAACTGGAATTCGGAGGCGCTCTCCTTGGCGAGGACATCCAGCGACATCGCGCTCAAGGCGCGTGCGGCCGACGAGCGGCCAAAGCCGCGGCTCGATTTGTTCAGGTTCGTGCCGTTCCGCCTCAATCGGCTCGCCGCGGAGGTCAGTTCCGCGCTGTCGGTCGAGTATCAGGAACGCCACGGCCTCGACATTCCGGCCTGGCGCGTCATCGCCACGCTCGGCTTCCGCAATGATGCCTGCAGCGCGCAATACATTTCGCAATGCACCCGCACGCACAAATCCACCATCAGCCGCGCAGTGACGGCGCTGCTCAGCGACGGCCTGATCGAGCGGGTCGAGAACGAAGCCGACCGCCGCGAATTCCGCCTGCAACTGACCAGGAAGGGCCGCGCGCTCTACGAGGAGCTGTTCCCGCAATTGCTGCGGCGAGAGGATGAGATCCTCGCCTGCCTCTCGGCGCAGGAGCGCAAGCAGCTCTCGGCCCTGCTCGGCAAGATCGAGCAGAGCCTCGATCTGATCCAGACCAGCGAAGAGGCGGATGCGAAGCAGGCGTATTAGGGCGCCCCCCCATAAGGCGCAGACGTCAGCTTTTGGGAGCCCGGTTGAGAAAACTTGGTAGGACCGTGACGGCAGCGAGGTATATAGCGATGCTCCTTGTGGCGTTTGCCGCAACTCGCGCATACGCCGCTGACATAGGTTATCTGGCTCCCCCTGGAGTCGCGGCAAACGAGTTTCCCTCACCGCAGCGTCCTGTCGCACGGATCGTCAGCCCGCGCCGCTCCGCCGAAGAGCGCCGCGACGCCCTCAATGAGGCCGGTCAAATCGCACGCGCTCTTGAACTGAAACCAGGGATGACTGTCGGCGACATTGGAGCAGGCAGTGGCTACCACACGGTCAGGCTCTCGCACCTCGTCGGATCCGCCGGCTCTGTCGTTGCCCAGGACGTCACGCGGGACTATCTCGTCGAACTCGCCAGGCGAACAAAACTTCTGAAGTTGACAAACGTGCAATTCGCGCTCGGCGAACCACACGACCCGCGTCTGCCCGCTTCCTCGCTGGACGCCGCAATCCTTGTGCATATGTATCACGAGATAGCCCAACCCTATGCCTTTCTCTACAATCTTGCGTCCGCCTTGAAGCAAGGTGCGCGGGTCGGAATTGTCGATCTTGAGCTTCCGACGTCGAAGCATGGCACGCCAATTGAGCTCTTGCGCTGCGAGTTGACCGCCGTCGACTATCGCGAGATCGCCACATATAAGCTCGCAGGGGGCGGAGGATACCTGGCGGTATTCTCTCCTCCGGAGCTAGCGGCTCGAAAATCTCCCCACGATATCGTTGCTTGCGGGGATCCTGCCGGTGCTCGTTGACATCGCGCCCGCCTCCCGTCTCAACCCATCCGACGAACTCTACGAGGAGCTGTTCCCGCAATTGCTGCGGCGAGAGGACGAGATCCTCGCCTGCCTCTCGGCGCAGGAGCGCAAGCAGTTCTCGGCCCTGCTCGGCAAGATCGAGCAGGGCCTCGATCTTATCCAGACCAGCGAAGAGGCCGACGCCAAGCAGGCGTATTAGGGCAGGCTGTCGTGAGCGGTTAGTAGATGAGAGGCGAAATGAATAGCCAAGAATTCGTTGAAGCCATCAAGCGCTATGTGAAGGATGCCGCAATCGAAGATACAATAGCCGGTCTGAAGAACCCTCCGGGTAGGAGTGTGCCGCTCCGAGAGCGGGCGTGCTCGGATTGGTACAACGGCCTACGACCGGAAGACGCTGATAACGTTAATCGCGTGATCGCGACATCAGTCCATCAAGCGCTGTTCGGGCTTCTTGCAGTGCTCGATGGCGTACGAACCATTGACGACGAAGCGGGACGGTTCGAGCTGACTTATGTTGGCGCGAAGCGGATCTTGCTCAACGATCAACAGGCCATTGGTCTACACGACCTCCTGAACGCCCCGAACTGAGCTGGTGGGTAGAGCGCCAGCGAAACCCATCCTACGAGTTGTCATTCCGGGGCGCCGCAGAGCGGCGAACCCGGAATGACGGCGACACCATCACCTCGCAAACGACCGCGACGGCGGCAGATGCAGCGCCCAGGCATCGACCTCATCGCTGGCGCGCGGATAGATCTCCGTCACGATCGGATCGTGGCCGGGGATGAACCTGTCGGGATGACCGGCGAGGCGCTCGATCGTGTCCCAGCCTTGCGCCATGTCGCCGACATTATAAACGATCGGGAACGGGCTCTTGCGCTGCAGATTGGCGTAATAATGCGCGGCATCTGAGGCCAGCACCACGGCGCCGCGCGCGGTCTCGACCTTCACCACCTGCAAGCCGTCGGAATGGCCGCCGACGCGGTGCACGGTCACGCCGGGAGCAACCTCGCCATCGCCGGAATAGAAGGTGACGCGCTCGCCATAGACGTGGCGCACCATCAGCGTGACATGCTCGACCGAGAACGGGTGGCGCAGCAGGCCGTTGCACATGCAGCGTCCGGTCGCGTAGGCCATCTCGCGCTCCTGCAGATGGAAGCGCGCGTTGGGAAAGCGGTCGAGATTGCCGGCATGGTCGTAATGCAGATGTGTCACGATGACGTCACGAATGGCTGACGCCGAAACGCCGAAACGCTCCAGCGCATCGACGGGATTGAGCGTGAGCTTGCGCGCCCGCGCGCTCGCCTCCTCGGCGTTGAAGCCGGTATCGACCAGAATGTCGCGGCCGTGCCCTCGAATCAGCCAGACGAAATAATCGAGGTCCTGCGCCGCGCTGTCATGCGGGTCGGGCACGAGGAAGTTCATGTGGGGGGTGCGCGGCGACATCGTCGCATAGCGCAGGGCGTAGATCTCGTAGACGTTTCCCATGGGGCTCGCTTTTTTTTAGAGTTGGATCTTGGACGATCGCGCACACCAAGCCACCACCGGCAGGAAAGGTCAAACCCGGAGGCGCGGCTGCAATGTGAGATCGATCACGTCTTCACCCGCCCTGGCTGCGCTAAGGTCCGCCGGACAGCATCGAGGTACCGAGGACCGTCATGATAACCCCATCCATTCCTCTCGCGGCATGCCCATCCGCTGCGGTCCATCATCGGGATAAGGTCGAATCTCCAAGCGGTTGACGCCCTCCGTCCCCGGTTTGATAATGAGGTAAGCGTAAGTTAAGGTCGCCGCGGCGCAAGCTGGAACGGCGCCTTTTGGCTGGACCGCGCTGATTATGAAAATTCGCTTCTTTTTTCTTCTGCCCTTGCTGATCTCGCTCGTCCCGACGGCCCCCTCGCTTGCGGCCGGCGACCGTTTTGCGCTGGTCATCGGCAACGCCAAATATCCGGATGCGGATGCCCCGCTGAAGGAACCGATCAACGATGCGCGCGCCGTCGCCGACGAGCTCAAGCGCGACGGTTTTTCGGTCGAGCTCGGCGAGAATCTGACCGGCGACGCCATGCGCCGCGCCTTCGACAAGCTCTACGGCAAGATCAAGCCGGGCTCGGTCGCGCTGGTGTTCTTCTCAGGTTTCGGCATCCAGTCCGCGCGCCAGAGCTATTTGCTGCCGGTGGATGCGCAGATCTGGACCGAGTCCGACGTGCGCCGCGATGGCTTCAGCCTCGAGACGGTCCTCGGCGAGCTCAACACCCGCGGCGCCGGCGTCAAGATCGCGCTGGTCGATGCGTCCAGGCGCAACCCGTTCGAGCGCCGGTTCCGCAGCTTCTCAGCGGGCCTGACCCCGGTGATCGCCCCGAACGGCACGCTGGTGATGTACTCGGCGGCACTGGCCTCGGTGGTCTCGGACGCCGGCGGCGACCGCAGCCTGTTCGTCCAGGAGCTGCTGAAGGAAATCCGCGTTCCCGACCTGATGGCCGAGGAGACGCTGAACCGCACCAAGATGGGCGTCACCCGCGCCTCGCGCGGCGAGCAGGTGCCGTGGATTTCCTCGTCATTGGCCGAAGATTTCTCGTTCATTCCGGGCGCCGGCGGATCGCGTCCGGCAACGCCGCCGCCCGCGCCTCCCGCCGCGCCGGCCGTCGTCGCCAACAACCCGCCGGCCGACAGCGCGGCTGCGGCTCCCGCTCCTGCGCCTCCGCCACCTGCGGCTCCAGTCGCGGCGCCGGCACCGGCGCCGCGACTGGAGCCGCAGGTGGCGGAGGCGCAGGAGCGGGA
>NZ_JADYVG010000002.1:0-737702 GCF_020193585.1 Bradyrhizobium sp. IC3195
CGCCTGCACCTCCTGCCCCCCCTGCGCCGCCGGCTCCGCCAGCACCACCTGCACCGCCTGCTCCTCCCGCCCCGCCTAGTTGAGCCATTGCCTGCCTCCTTATGAAAACAAGTCGGTATGAGGTTAGTCAGCCTGTCGTCGGTAGTCCTGCCACTTCGAGGCAGCGAGCCCAGTGCCTGCCTGTTTCGAGATTCGCATTGGGGAGGCGCCCGATGTATCGATCTAGGGTCAAATGCGGCTCGAGCTCGCGCATCTTGCCCAAGGCTTCGCGGGCCTCCACGACCCGTCCTTGCGAAACGAGTGCGATAGCGAGGACCCGCCACGTAGACGGATGCATGCGATTGAGAATGAGAGATGAGCGCGCGAGCTCTTCCGCCTCGTCGTATCGATGCGCCGATAGAAGCGCCGTGGCGCCCAGGGACTCGAAATAATACCGCTGCGGATCGAGCGGGGAGAGTTTCAGAGCGCGCCGCGTTGCGTCCACGGCTGCCTCGCCGTCGCCTTTGAAGGCGTCGACGGTGCCCCGGTAGAGCCAGCCCAACGCGTGGCTGGGGTTGGCATCGACGGCCTGCTCGCACCGCTTTCGGGCAGCGTCCAGGTCCTTCAACATGTGACAATAGACGAAGCCTTCGGTCGCAAGCGCAAGCGCGTCGGACGGGTCACGGTCGAGCGCCGCGCGAGTGGCGCTCAAGGCCTCGGCGGCCTCGCGTTTGCGGTCCTCGGACCAGCCGCGCGTCATGCGCAGGATGTACCAGTTGGCGAGCCAGGCGCGCGGGGCAGCTATTCGGCCGTGGCGATTGATCAGTTCCTCCAGCACCGTCCGGGTCTGGAGAAACTCCTCCCTGCTCGACCGGTGCATCAGGCGGATGCTGCCAAGCAGCAGCGAGTAGCTTTCTAGCGTCGGTAACGGCTGGGTCAGGATATGCTCGACCTCGGCATCGAAGACCGACAGATGCACTGCAGCGGCGATGCGGTGAGCCAGTTCGCTCTCCGGCTGCAGCAGATCGCCGATATTGCCGCTCAGGCGGTCGGTCCAGACGACTTGATTGGTTCGCGCCGCGGACAGCTCCGCCGTCACCAGAATCCGGTCCGCATCGACCACATAGCTGCCGCTGAGAATGTAGGTGGCACCGAGATGCGCCGATACTTCCGCCACATCGCTGACCCTGCCGCGAAATATGTTGGTCGACAGACGCGAGATCACCTTGAGGTTCGCCGATCTGGAGAGGCACCAGATCACGCTGTCCGCGATCAGGTTACCAACGTCGAGATGCTCCTCCGCGTCCTTGCGCGCGTCGAAGGGGATGACGGCGATCGTCGGCTCCATGGGAGTTCCATAGTCTCGCCGAGCTGCGAGGCTTGGGTGTGGACTGGCCGGACCAACGCGGTAGGCGCGAACCGGCTTGTCAAAGTGCTTGAGGATACAGTCGCCCAAATCTTCGCACAGCGCATCCACTCCGTGCGTCAGCTCGTCGCGCGCCGCAGCGCTGCCAATCGTCTCCCCCGGACTGGCCAGGCTGGCAAGAGCTGTCGCCAGTTGCTCATGCGCGGCCTCGCTGGCGATGGTTTCACCGGGACCGGCAAGAGTTGCGAGCCGGGCTGCGAGGTTGATGCCGGTGCCATAGATGTCAGTGCCGTCACTCCAGGCGGTGGAGGAGTTGATCCCCGCACGAAGCTGGAAGTGTTGATCTTCAGGCCGCCCGGTGTTCTGAACGGCGATACTCCGGTGCATTTCGGCGGCGGCATTGACGGCATCACGCACGGATTCGAAGCGGGCCATGAGCCCGTCTCCGAGGCTCTTCACGAGGCCGCCGCGATAACGCGGCAGAATTTGGCCGGTGGCAAGTTGGACGAAGTCGGTCCATCGACGCACCGCGGACGCCTCATGCTCCCGCATCAGACGCACGGACTCGACGAGGTCGACCAAGAGGACCACGGTGTCCTGCTGCACGAGGCCCATTGCTCGTCTCTCCGAAGCCCGGCCTCCGCTGACCGGGCTCTCAGGTGAATGGCCCTTAAGGCCGGTACTGCTTCACTACCTTGATGTTGACCGGACCTTGCCCGGCAGTTGCGAACTCAGCGCACGCACGTCCTCATCGAGCGCACGTCAATCCATACTGCGCAGCTGGCCGCTCGGTTATGAACCAGATCACGATTTGCGAAACGCCCGGGTGGGTCGCAATCGCGACAACTCAAAATGAAAACGCAAACTTCTTCTCGTCCTGCGCGAAGTCACGTTCACTCACCGCTAATGCGGGCAGGTCTCGACCTCGACCGTGACGTGGCTGAGGCCCTTCAGCCCGGCGAGCCGCCGCTTGTAGACGGCCGGCTGCTTCGGCTTGTCCGACACCACCGAGAGCAGCACGGCACAATGGCCGGGGCCGACCTGCCAGAGATGCAGGTCGGTGACGCGATCCTCACCGACCTCCATGCGGGCGCGGATCACCCGCTCCAGCTTCTCGTCGGCGCGCACGTCGAGCAGCACCGCACCCGATGATTTGATCAGGCCGAATGCCCAGCTCGCGATCACGGCGCTGCCGATCAGACCCACCGCCGGGTCGGCCCAGACCCAGCCGGAATACATGGCCAGGCCGAGCGCTGCGATCGCCAGCACCGAGGTTGCGGCATCGGTCATGACATGGACATAGGCCGCGCGGAGGTTGTTGTCGTGCTGATGGTGGTGATGATCGCGCTCGTGGTCATGCTCGGCGTGGTCATCATGCGCATGGCCATGGCCGTGGTGATGATCGTGGCTGTCGCGCAGCAGCCACACGCTGGCGAGATTGACGCCCAAGCCGAGAGCAGCCACGGCCATGGCCTCGCCGTAGACGATCGGCACCGGATTGATCAAGCGCAGCACGCTCTCATAGGCGATCTCGACCGCGATCAGGTCGAGGATGATCGCGCTGGCGAAGGCGGCAAGATCGCCGAACTTGCCGGTGCCGAAGGTGAAATGCGCATTCCCCAGATGCCGCCGCGCGAAGCGATAGGCGAAGGCGGCAATGCCGAGCGCCGCCGCATGGGTGCCCATGTGCCAGCCGTCGGCGAGCAGCGCCATCGAACCGAACAGCGAGCCGGCGACGATCTCGCCGACCATCATGACCAGCGTCAGCACGACCACGAACCAGGTGCGGCGCTCGTTGTCGTCGTGCTTCTCGCCCAGGAAGGCGTGGTCATGGGTCCATTGTTCGATGGAATGGGAATGCATCGAATTCTCCAGAAGATTCAGCTCTGTTGGCCTCCAATATAGACGGCAGGCACCAATTTTCTAAGGACCAATCGTCCCGCGGATTGACAGTGCTTCTTAGTTTCGCTGTAATCTGCGCCATGGGGATTTGAGCGATCTCCCCACGAGGCGACAGGCCCAAGCATCGCGTCCCGTTTGGTTCTCGAGGACGCATCATGTCTACATTCACGACCATCTCATCCGACAAAATGGCACGGCTGATCGGCACGGCGAATGCGCCTGTTCTGATCGATGTGCGCACCGAGCAGGATTTCGCCGCCGACCGGCGGCTGATTCCCGGCTCCATCAAGCTCGGCCACGACAACGTGGCGGACTGGGGCGGCGCCTTCGCCGGCCGCCGCGCCGTAGTCTCCTGCCTCCACGGCGAGAAGCTCGCGCAAGGCACCGCGGCCTGGTTACGCCAGCTCGGCGCGCAGGCCGAAACGCTGGAGGGCGGCTTCGAGGGCTGGAAGGCGGCCCAGCTGCCGCTGGTCGACGCCCGCAAGCTGCCGCCGCGCGATGCCAAGGGTCGCACCGTCTGGGTGACGCGGGCGCGGCCGAAGGTCGACCGCATCGCCTGCCCGTGGCTGATCCGCCGCTTCGTCGATCCGGGCGCAGTGTTCCTCTATGTCGCGCCGTCCGAGGTGGTCGCCGTCGGCGAGCGGTTCGGCGCAGCGCCCTTCGACATCGAGAACGTGTTCTGGAGCCACCGCGGCGAACTCTGCACCTTCGACGTGATGATCGAGGAGTTCGGCATCGCGACTCCGCCCCTGCTGCGCCTCGCGACGCTGGTGCGCGGCGCCGACACCGCGCGACCCGACCTCGCGCCGGAGGCGCCCGGCCTGCTCGCGGCCTCGCTCGGGCTGTCGCGCATGTATGACGACGACCTCGAGCAGCTCGAGGCCGGCATGCTGCTCTATGATGCCTTCTACCGCTGGTGCCGCGACGCCACCACCGAGACTCACAACTGGCCGACCAACAAGGTGAAGGCGTAATGGACTTTCGCGCCGATCAAGCGGGAGCTGGTGCCGGTCACGGCATCAGCTTCAACGAAGCTTTCCGCGTCTGGCTCCGTGTCGCCTGCCTGAGCTTTGGCGGGCCCGCGGGCCAGATCGCGGTGATGCACCGCATCCTGGTCGAGGAGAAGAAGTGGATCTCCGAAGGCCGTTTCCTGCACGCACTGAACTATTGCATGCTGCTGCCGGGACCTGAGGCGCAGCAGCTCGCGACCTATGTCGGCTGGCTGATGCATCGCACCGCCGGCGGGCTGATGGCGGGCGGGCTGTTCATCCTGCCCGGCATCATCGCCATCATGGGCCTCAGCTACATCTATGCCGCCTTCGGCAATGTCAGCTTCGTCGAGGCGCTGTTCTTCGGGCTCAAGGCGGCCGTGCTCGCCATCGTCGTCGAGGCGGTAGTGCGCGTCGGCAAGCGCGCGCTGAAGAACCGCATCATGATCGCGCTCGCGGCCGCGGCCTTCGTCGCGATCTTCTTCTTCGCGGTCCCCTTCCCGATCATCATCATCGCCGCTGGCCTCATCGGTTATGCCGGCGCCCGAAGCGGCCGTCCGGAATTCGCGCCGGCCGATCACGGCCATGGCGGCGGCGCAGCGATCGACAGCATGCTCGGCGAGGCCGTACCGGATCACGTCCGCCCCGACACGGCGCGCGCGATCCGCGTCGGTGCATTGTGGCTGGCGCTTTGGCTGGTGCCGGTGATAGCGCTGCTGATCGCCTTCGGCCAGGCCAACGTATTCAGCCAGATCGCGCTGTTCTTCTCGAAGATGGCGCTGGTCACGTTCGGCGGCGCCTATGCGGTGCTGGCCTATGTCGCCCAGCAGGCGGTCGAGCATTATCATTGGCTCAAGCCGCATGAGATGCTCGACGGTCTCGGCATGGCCGAGACCACGCCGGGCCCGCTGATCATGGTGCTGCAATTCGTGGGCTTCATGGCGGCCTATCGCGACCCCAGCGGCCTGTCGCCGATGCTCGCGGCCACGCTCGGCGGCCTGCTCGCGACCTGGGTCACCTTCACGCCCTGCTTCCTCTGGATCTTCGTCGGCGCGCCCTATATCGAGCGCCTGCGCGGCAACGCGGGCCTCGCCGGCGCGCTCAGCGCGATCACCGCCGCCGTGGTCGGCGTGATCCTCAACCTGTCGATTTGGTTCGCGCTGCACATCCTGTTCCGCGAGACCGTGCCGGTGCATGCGTTTCCGCTGAACTTCGACATGCCGGTGCTGAGGAGCGTCGACGTGCCGGCGCTGGTGCTGGCGATCGCGGCGGCCACCGCGATCTTCCGGTTCAAGCTCGGCATGCTGACGGTGCTGGCGGGCAGCTGCGCGGCGGGCGTGGCGTTGCGGATGGCCGGGGTGATCTGATGCCAGGGACGTGACTAATCGTGAGTCCAGGATGAGTTGGAACGCCGCGGCCGAACGCCACCTAGGCAGGGGGCGTTTGGAGAAACAGCGATGCGTTTCCTTCTGGTTTTCAGTTTTCTGATCACCTTGGTCGGCGCTGCCGACGCCGCACAGGCGCGTCATCCACACCGGCGGCACGCGATTGTCCATTCCGGTCAGGGTATGGTCCCGTCCGGTCCAGCTTCGGGCTTCGCCTACGCGCCGCCGCCGGAAACCTCAGCTCATCCTGGCGCCACTGAACCTTATTTCGGCGCTTCTCAAGGTTATGCGCCCGGCGAAAAGGAGCGGTTTCTCCGCAGCTTGTTCAGTCCATAGACCCGTTCCACCTTGGGCCGGCTCGCTGATGCCGCGGGAAAGCTGCTGAGTCGAACCCTGCAGCCTTCCCTTATTCACGTCGTAAGCGCCGACGTTTGTTAGCGTCGGGTTGGATCGTTTGTGCCGCCCGGGCGGATGGTCTGAGGACCGCCCTGGCCGGAACCCGCGCCACTGCCGCCGCCGGAGCCTACGCTGGATCCCGTCGAACTGCCGGTACCTGCATCGCCCGCTCCTGTTCCACCCGCCGCGCCGCTCGTTCCGCCGCTGGTTCCTCCGGCCCCGGCGCTAGCGCCCGCACCCGCGCCGCCCGCTCCACCTGCGCCTGCCCCGCCTCCGGCACCTCCGCCCGCCTGCGCATGGGCGAACCCGATCGACGCGCCAGCAAGCAACGCACACATGGCCACTGAGAAGATTGTCTTTCGCATTGTTCAAACTCCGATTGACGATGACATGCCAATCGAAGCCGCGCGCAAACGTTCCTGATGATATTCGTCGGAGGCTTTCAACATTGGCAGGAACGATGTCGCGCAACGTTGAATTGAATCTGGGTCCGCCACTCGCCCATCTTTCGCGACGCGCGCATGACTCAACACAATGCGCCTTGAATCCCGGCTGCCGGCTACCGCATCATCATCCGCGAGATCGCTTCCCCGATCACCACCGTCGTGAAATGCGTGTTGGCGCGGCAATCGGACGGCATGATCGAGGCGTCGGCTACACGCAGGCCGCCGATCCCTTTCACGGTGCCGTCGGGGTTGACCACGCCATCCGGGTCGTCCAAGCCGCTCATACGGCAGCTGCCGGCGGCATGCTGGATGTCGCCCGTCTCGCGGCGCAGCACCGCTTCGAGCTCGTGATCGGGCAGGCTGGCGGCCTGCGGCAGCGTCAGATCCGTGTCAGCGAGCCTGATCCAGTCGGCGATGCCTGACAGCGCCGGCTGCGATGTGATGACCGCGAGGCGTTTCACCGCATCGATCATGCGTAGCATGTCGCGCGGATCGGCCAGCATGTTCTCCTCGACGACCGGATCGATTGCAGGATCGGTCGAGGCCAGCTTGAGCGTTCCGCGCGAATAGGCGTTGAACAGCCCTGCACCGATCGCTCCGGGGTTCCCGATGCCGCGATGATTGAAGGCGATCAGGATCATGTCGCGCTTGCCGCCATTGGCGAGGCCCGAGGAATAGGTCACGCAGCAATTGGTGTGGCGCGTATCCGGATCGGTGGGACGAAGCTCGTCCCGGAGCTGGATCGTGGCGCGAAACAGCGGATGGTCGAAGAAATGGCGGCCGACCGGCAGATCGCGCGTGACAGCAATCCCCATTGCCTTCAACTCCTCGGCCGGCCCGATGCCCGAGCGCAGCAGGATCGCCGGACTGTGGATGGCGCCGGCGCACAGCACGATCTGGCGGGCGCTGATCTCCTGGGTGCCCTGCCCCTCGACATGAACGCGGACACCGGTCGCCCGTCCGTCGCTGATCAGCACGCGATCGACCAGCGCATGCCCGCGGATCTCCAGGTTGGCGCGCCCGCGTGCGGGCTCGAGATAGCCCTCGTTGGTGGTGATGCGGCGCAAGTCGCGGCTGTTGATGGGGTAGCACGCAACGCCCTCGCCGTCCGGACCATTGACGTCGGCGCACCAGGGATAGCCGCTCGCAAGTGCCGCATCGCGCAAGCCGCGGTCGATCGGACCCCACTTTTGCAAAGGCGCGCGGTAGACCGGCAGTGGCCCGCCGCGGCCGTGGCCCTCGACATCGCCGAATTCCAGATCGTCCTCGATCACCGAAAACAGCGGCATCACCTCTTTCGCCGACCAGCCGGTGCAGCCATTGGCCGCCCATTCGTCGAACGCATCGGCAACGCCGCGGATCGCGATCTGGCCGTTCATCATCGACGAGCCGCCGAGCCCCTTGCCGCGCCAGTAGAAGCGCGGCTCCTGCCCAGCGACGCGGCGCGTCAGAAGATCCGGCCATTGCCATTTCTCCTGGTACTCGCGCTTGTGGATGATCGGGATTGGATTCGGCGTCCTCACCTCCCAGGGCGCCTCGTCGGCGCGCCAATCGAGCCCCGCTTCGAGCAGCAGGACCCGCCGTGCGGGATCTTCGGAGAGCCTTGCGGCCACGGCGGCGCCGGCGGAGCCGCCGCCGACAACAATGACATCGTACATCGCGCTACTTCTCAACGTTCCAGAACACCGGGATGGCGGACGGTATCAGACCGCGCAAAGTCGCGCGATAGGCGGCCGGCTGCGCGAACTGGCCCCACGGGATTCCGGGCGCCTGATCGTACATGACGGCCTGGATCTCGCCCGCGATCTTCTTCCGGTCCGCCTCGGCCGGCGCCTTGGCGAAGGCTTCCATCAGAGGGGTGATACGCGCATCGCATTGCCAGCCGGTGAAGTCGGCACAGTTGAAGGCAACCATGACATTGGTCAGCGGCGAGCCGAGGTCGAAGCCGCCGGCGTGGACGCCATAGACGCTCCAGCCCTCCTTCTTGGCGCGGCGCGCCAGCACGCTCGCCCAGTCCATCACCTGCAGATCGACGTTGAAACCTGCAGCCTTCAGCCGCTCGGCGAGCACCTGCGCCGAAACGCGCGGGGCTTCGAGGTCGTTGGCCTGCATCACGACGACGGGCTCGCCGGCATATTTGGTCGCCTTCAGCGCAGCCTTCGCCGCTTCGATCGAGGGCTTTGCGGCGGCTTCCGTGCCGGCCTTGCTCTCGTATGTGGTGCCGCAGGTGAAGTAGGTCGCGCAAGGGGTGGCGTATTTGGCGTCGAGCCCGAGCGCATCCAGCACTTCGCGCTGGTCGACCAGCTTCCACAGCACGCGGCGGATCTCCGGATCATCGAACGGCTTCGAGGCCGCGTTGAGACGGTAGGCGCCGGCGAACATGTTGCCGCCGGTGAAGTTGACGAGCTTGACGCGCGTGTTCTTCTCCAGCTGCGGCAGCAGATCGAACGGCGCGTACTGCATGAAATCGATTTCGCCGGCCTGCAGCGCAGAGGCGGCAGTCGCACCATCGGGAATGACGCGGACCTCGAGCGTGTCGACATTGACGCGCTTGCCGCCGGCCAGGAAGTCCGCGGGCTCGGGACGCGGCACATAGTCGCCGAACTTCTTCAGGATCATGCGGTCGCCGGTGCGGTGGTCGGCCTTGCTGTAGACGAACGGGCCGGAGCCGACGATCTCGGTGATGCGCTGGTCGCCGGGCGTCTTCGCGATGCGCTCGGGCATCATGAAAGCGACCGGGCTGACGGGATTGCCGAGCGCGTCGATGACGAGGCCGGACGGCTCCTTCAGCGTCAGCACGAAGGTTTTCGCATCGACCGGCTCGAGCGAAGCCGTGATCGCGAAAATGCGGCGGCCGAGTGCGCTGCGGGTGCCCCAGCGACGCAGCGAGGCCACGCAATCGGCTGCCGTGACGGGCTGGCCGTCGTGCCATTTCAGGCCGTCGCGCAGCGTGAACGTATAGGTCAAGCCATCGGGCGAGACTTTCCAGTCCTGCACCATTTGCGGCTTGATGTCGCCCTTGGCATCCTTCGCAAACAGCGTGTCGAACACCATGTAGCCGAACGTGCGCGAAATATAGGCCGTGGAGAAGTGCGGATCGAGCGTGACGATCTCCGCCTCGAGCACCGCGACGAGATTGCCCGCCGCATGCGCGGGCGCCGCCACCAGCGCAAGGCCGAACAGCGCGGGAATGAAAGTCTTCAGTTTGAGCATTGGGGTGTTTTTGCCTTTTGACCAGCCGTTTGCGTTCAGCAGGAAAAAGCAATGTTCGTGCCCACACGTATGCGCTCATAGCTAGCTGCCACGCGTTTGCAGGATGCACATACTGAGAGTTGGAGAGCGAGGCTGTCGCAGCTCGTCATTGCGAGCGCAGCGAAGCAATCCAGAGTCTTTCCGCGGTGGGATTCTGGATTGCTTCGCTGCGCTCGCAATGACGGTGGAGAAGCAGAGAGCACAACACGCGCTGTCGCCCGCCCGGCTTGACCGGGCGACCCAGTATTCCAGAAACAGCTGATGGATACGGAGAAGCCGCGGCGTCCTGGATGCCCCGCCCCCGTGCGCAATTGCGCACTAGGCGGGGCATGACAGCGTCGTTGTGGCGACAGTTGGGGCCAGTGCCCTACCCGATCACCCGACCGAACTTGTTCGACTTCGGGAAACCCTTCGGCGGCAGGCGGCCGGCGTCGGCGCGGGTGCCGTGCCACTCGGCGAGCTCCTTCATGGTCGCCGAGAATTCGCGTCCTGCGGAGTCCTTCCAGGTCAGGCCCGCCTTGGCGTCGAATACCGCAACGTCGGACAGGCCGCCGTCCTTGTATTTCTGCAGGCGCACGCCGCGGCCGCGGGCCATCTCCGGCACCTGGTCGAGCGGGAAGACCAGCATCTTGCGGTTCTCGCCGATGACGGCGACGGTGTCGCCCGTCACCTCGGTGATCGCGCGGGCCTCGTTCGGCATGTCCACGTTGAGGACCTGCTTGCCCTTCTTGGTGGTGCCAACGCAATCGTCCTCGTTGACCACAAAACCCTGGCCCTCGTGGCTGGCGACCAGGAATTTGCGGCCGCCCTTGTTGACGAACAGCGCGACGGGCGCGGCCTCCTGCTCGAGGTCGATGAACAATCGGATCGGCTCGCCATGGCCGCGGCCGCCCGGCAGCTTGGCGACGTCGAGCGAGTAGAACTTGCCGTTGGTGGCGAACAGCAGCAGCTTCGAGGTCGTCTCGGCGAAGAAGGCGAAGCCGAGCTTGTCGTCCTGCTTGAAGGCAAGGCCCGAGAGATCCTCGACATGCCCCTTCATGGTGCGGATCCAGCCCTTGTCGGAGACGACCACCGTCACCGGCTCGCGCTCGACGAAGGCCTCCTCGATCGCGGCGAGATCGTGCTCGGGCGCATCCGCGAAGGTGGTGCGACGCTTGCCGAGCGGTGTCTTCGGTCCGAACATGTCGCGGACCTTGCCAACCTGCTCGCCGACCTTCTTCCACTGCTCGGCTTCCGAGGCGAGCACCGCGTTGATGCCCTTGAGCTCGGCGCGGAGGTTCTTGTCCTCGGTGCGGATCTCCATCTCCTCGAGCTTGCGCAAGGAGCGCAGGCGCATGTTGAGGATGGCTTCCGCCTGCACCTCGGTGAGCTTGAACGCCTTCATCAGCTCAGGCTTCGGCTCGTCCTCGGTGCGGATGATCCTGATCACCTTGTCGATGTTCAGGTATGCGATCAGGAAGCCGCCGAGCACTTCCAGCCGGTGCTCGATCTGCGCCTTGCGGTAGTTGCTGCGGCGGATCAGCACGTCGCGCAGATGGTCGAGCCATTCGCGCAAGCACTCCGCGAGCCCCACGACCTTGGGGATGCGCCCCTTGATCAGGACGTTGAGGTTCAGCGGAATCTTGTTTTCGAGCTCGGTGAGGCGGAACAGCGATTCCATCATCAGCGCCGGATCGACGTTCTTCGACTTCGGCTCGATCACGATGCGGACGTCTTCGGCCGATTCGTCCCTGATGTCGCCGACCAGCGGCAGCTTCTTCTGGTCCAGCAGCTCGGCGACCTTCTCGATCAGACGCGACTTCTGCACCAGGAACGGAATCTCTGTGACGACGACGGCCCAGGTGCCGCGTGCGCCCTCCTCCTGCGTCCACCGCGCTCGGACGCGGAACGAGCCGCGGCCGGTGGTGTAGGCTTCCGCAATCGCCTGCTTGGAATCGACGATGATGCCGCCGGTCGGGAAATCCGGGCCCTTGACCCACTTGAGCAGTGCCTTCGACTTTGCGTCGGGCTTCTCGATCAGGTGCAGCGCGGCATCGCACAGCTCGGCGGCGTTGTGCGGCGGGATCGAGGTCGCCATGCCGACCGCGATGCCCTGCGCGCCGTTGGCGAGCAGGTTCGGGAAGCCGCCCGGCAGCACGATGGGCTCTTTCGACTGGCCGTCGTAGTTGGCGCGGAATTCGACCCCGTCCTCGTCGATGCCCTCGAGCAGAAGCCGCGCGACGTCGGTCATGCGCGCTTCGGTGTAGCGGTAGGCGGCGGGGTTATCGCCGTCGATATTGCCGAAATTGCCTTGGCCGTCGACCAGCGGATATCGCGAGGAGAAATCCTGCGCGAGGCGGACCATGGCGTCGTAGATCGCCTGGTCGCCGTGCGGATGGAACGAGCCCATCACGTCGCCGACGATCTTGGCCGACTTCTTGAAGGCCGTGCCGGGGTCGAGCCTGAGCAGGCGCATGCCGTAGAGGATGCGCCGGTGCACCGGCTTCAGGCCGTCGCGCGCGTCCGGCAGCGCACGGTGCATGATGGTGGAGAGGGCATAAGCGAGATAGCGCTCTTCCAGCGCCTCACGCAGCGGCACCTCGTGGATTTCAGCCGGTTCTTCCGGCGGAACGATTCGTTTTCCCATGCCGCCCGGTTAAACCGTGGAAGCGAATCGGGCAAGGATCGAATGGTTCCCTGTGGGCGACGTACTAGCCTGCCCAGCCGGCTGTGACGGTCTGGGTTGGGGCTGGACCAGGTGTTTGCGCAGGCGCCGGCGCATTGGTCAGGCAACGGCGGGCGGCCTCGATCTCGGCGTCGGTCGCGCCCCGCGACCGCGCCCATGTCTCTGCAGCGGCAGCGGAATATTTCGCCACATAGTACCGCACCACCGTGCACGAGGCCCGGCGAAACGCCCCGGGCTGCGGCTCGCCAGCCATGGCATCGGGCGCGAACGCAAGCAGCGTCGCGGACAAGGCGAATCCCCTGATCAACATTTGGGCTGTCCCCCGATGTGGAACCTCAAGCCCAAGTCCGCGCGGGCCGATTTCGTTCCAGGGAACCGCATGCCACTGCGCAAGGCTGGGCAGCTACTACGTCATGGCGCCGGGATCGCCGCCCTCGCCTGCTGCCGCATCAGGGCGTTGATGAAGCCGGCCCGCGCATCGGAATGGCCCTGGCCGCGCGGCTCCAGCACGTGGCGGAGCAGGAACAGGCCGGTGAGCCGGAAGCCGTCCTGGAGATCCTGTTCGGTGAGATCGCCCGCGGTTTCGCCCTGGCGCAGGAACGGCGGCAGGCGCAACAGCCGGTCGCGCCACGGCTCGCCCGCGCCACGCGATACCGCGCCGCCGGATTTTGGCGAGACATAGATCAGGTCCGTGGTCTCGCCGGTCACTGCACAATTGTCCAGCGCCAGCCCAAAGCCCAGCTCGGCGAGCATCGCCAGCTCGAAATGGATCAGGTGCACGGCCGCGCTGCCGATGTCGTCGAAATCGTCGAGCGAATGCTCGAGCAGCGCAAAGATGTCCTCATGCGGATCGCGCTCCGGCAACAGCCGCGCGACGGAGGCGAGATGGGTGACGCCGTAGACGCCGTGGGACGATGCCAGCAGCGTTGCCGCGCGCAGCTTCAATCCCTCGATCGTATAAGTGCCCAGATGCTCGTCGAGCCGAGCCCGCCACACCGCACTGACGCTGTTCCCCGGCTGCAGCAGCGGCCGCATCCGCGAACCAGCGCCGCCGCGGACGAGCCCGAGATGCCGGCCATGCGCGCGCGTCAACAGCTCGACGATGGCGCTGGATTCGCCATGCCGCCGGACGCCCAGCACGATGCCTTCGTCGGACCATTCCATAGGGGAAGTGTAGCGGATTCCGGCGTTCAATCGTAGGGCGGATTAGCCGAAGGCGTAATCCGCCAATCGCCCGTGCACGTCAAAGGTGGATTAGGCTTCGCTAATCCACCCTACGGCGCCTCACGCGTTGAACCAGTCCCGCGCGTCGCCGCTGAAGGAGAAATACAGGCCCATCGTCGTCAGCGCGCAGGAGACGATCTCGATGGCGCTGTCGAGCTCCAGGCCCTTCTCGCCGATGATCTGGCCGAGCGAGATCACCGACAACACGAGGGCCGCCGCCAGCACCCAGCGTGGCCAGTTCTTGCGATGATGCGCGGCCAGCCGGACGAAATAGAGCAGCAGGAGGATCATGCCGCCGGCGAGCAGCGTCCCGGTCATGATCATCTGCTCGGTCACCGCGGCATTGGGCGTGCGGTCCTGCACGGCGATCGAGACGGCGTCCAGCATCAACGATGCATAGAGCAGCGCTTCGAAGCGCTGGACGTTGGTGGGTAGGCTCATCGAATGCCGATCTTTTCTTGGTTATTCTTTTGGGAAGTCCAGGCCCATCTCGCGATAGCGATCGGGATCGTCGCCCCAGTTCTCGCGCACCTTGACGAACAGGAACAGGTGCACCGGCACGTCCAGAATCTGCATCAGCTCTTTCCGCGAGTCGGCGCCGATCGACTTGATGGTGGCGCCGCCCTTGCCGAGCACGATCTTGCGCTGGCTTTCGCGCTCGACGTAGATCGTCTGCTCGATCCGCACAGACTTGTCCTTGCGGTCCTCCCACTTGTCGGTCTCGACCGTGGACTGGTAGGGCAATTCCTGGTGCAGCTTCTGATAGATCTTCTCGCGGGTGATCTCGGCCGCCAGCTGCCGCATCGGCGCGTCCGACATCTGGTCCTCGGGGTAGAGGAACGGACCCGGCGGCACCATGTCCGCGAGCGTCTTGCGGATGTCGTCGACGCCATCGCCCGAGATCGCCGAAATCATGAACGTCCGCACGAAAGTCATGCGCTCGTTGGCGGCCTGCGCCAGCGCCAGCAGCTTCTCGCGCTGGACCAGGTCGACCTTGTTGATGACGAGAATCTTGTCGTGATTGACGCTGGCGGCCTTGGCGAGGATCGCCTCCGCCTCCTCGTCGATGCCCGTTTTGGCATCGAGCAGCACGCAGACCAGATCGGCATCATGCGCCCCGCTCCAGGCGGTCGAGACCATGGCGCGGTCGAGCCGGCGCTTGGGCGAGAAGATGCCGGGCGTGTCGACAAGGATAATTTGCGCGTTGTTCTCGATGACGATACCGCGGATCAGCGCGCGCGTGGTTTGCACCTTGCGCGAGACGATCGTGACCTTGGCGCCGACCAGCGCGTTGACCAGCGTCGACTTGCCGACATTCGGCGCGCCGATCAGCGCGACGAAGCCGCAGCGCGTCGCGCCGGGTGCCCCGCCGCTTGCTTCAACCGTCATTGCTGCCGCCGACGCCTTCGCGTTCGATCATCACTGACGCTGCCACTTTCTCTGCCGCGCGCTTGCTGCCGCCGATACCCTCGGCGGGGGCCAGGCCCGGCAGATCGACGGCGACACGGAACTGCGGATCGTGATGCGGGCCGGTGCGCTCGACCTCGCGATAGACAGGCGTCGGCAGTCCCTTGCCTTGCGCCCATTCCTGCAGCACGGTCTTGGGATCGCGCAAGGGCCGGCGCGGCTTGTGCATCCGCTCGGTCCAGTTGCGCTTGACGAATTCGGCTGCCGCCGCATGGCCGCCGTCGAGGTAGATGGCGCCGATCACGGCCTCGCAGATGTCGCCGAGGATGGATTTGCGCAGGCGGGCATCGGCACTGGAGCCGACCGAGCCCAGCTTGATGTCGTCGACGAGACCGAGCGACTTGGCGACGTCCGCGCAGCTCTCCTTGCGCACGAGCTCGGCAAGCCGCTTGGACAGCTCGCCCTCATCGGCGTTCGGGAAGGCGTGATAGAGCATGTCGGAGACGACGAGCCCGAGCACGTGGTCGCCGAGGAATTCCAGCCGCTGATAGCTGTCGCCTCGCTTGCGCCCGGACTTCAGGGCCGAGACATGCGTGATCGCCTGCATCAGCATATTTGGATCGGCGAAGCTGTGGCCGATCCGCGCCTCGAGCGCCGCGTTGGCATTCGTGCCCTTGGCCTTGCTGCTCCGCGGCCGTTTCTTCTTGGCAGGCGCCTTCGCCGCAGCATCGCCCTCGGGAGCGGCTTGCACCTCGGTCGGTTGGATCGCGATGTCCTTGGCTTCGTCTTTCATCGGACGATTTTGAAGAACCGATTCCAGCGCACCGCCCACGGCCAGCGCCAGAGCATCCAGGCGTGCTCGCCTTCAGCGATGGAGAAGAAGATCATCTGGGCGCGGCCGATCAAGTGCTCCTGCGGGACGTAGCCGACCTGGCCGAGAAAGCGGCTATCGGTGGAGTTGTCGCGGTTGTCACCCATCATGAAGAAGTGGCCGGCCGGGACGGTGTAGACGTTGGTGTTGTCCATGTAGCCGTTGTCGGCGCAGTCCAGCGTCTCATAGGACACGCCGTTCGGCAGCGTCTCCTTCCAGCGCTTCACCCGGGAGATGCCGCCGCCTTCCGAGCCGCAAGGGTCCTCGCCGACATATTCGCTCATGCGCTGCCGCTCGACGGGCGTATCGTTGATGTAGAGCAGCCCGTCCCGCATCTGGACACGGTCGCCGGGAAGGCCGATCACGCGCTTGATGTAGTCGGTGGAATCGTCCTTCGGCAGGCGAAACACGACGATGTCGCCACGAGCGGGGTCCGAGCCCCAGATCCGTCCCGAGAACAGCGGCGGCGAGAATGGAATCGAGTAATGGCTGTAGCCGTAGGAATATTTCGAGACGAACAGATAGTCGCCGACCAGCAGCGTCGCCTTCATCGAGCCGGACGGGATGTTGAAGGGCTGAAACAGGAAGGTGCGGATCACGAGCGCGATCAGGAGAGCATGAATGACGACTCGGATCGTTTCGCCGACGCCGCTCTCAGTTTTCGTTCCCGAAGTCACGCTCATTGCTCTCTCAATTCCGGCCGGCGATCATAGAGCGCCCTCCTCCCGCGAACGGCCCACCGGTTCGCGGCGCAAGGAGATTGTCCTGATTCTGATAGTGAGGGCCAATTCCGGCGTAAAGCCGAATTCGCCCAGGCTGATTTGCGTTCGCGGACTTTTAGACGGTTGTCGGAGGCCACGCAATCAAGGATCGCATCAAAACTGATTAAGATATTGATTTATAAAGAAAATCACAAAACGCCCGAGCCGCGATCAAGGTTTCGGCAGCGGGACGGCGGAAATGACGACAAAAGCCTGCGCCAGCGGCCAGTCGTCGGTGATCGAAAGGTCGATCCGCGCCTCGAACCCCTCCGGTGTCAGGGCCTGGAGCCGGGCCAGCGCGCCGCCGGTCAGCTGCATAGTCGGCCGCCCGCCCGGCAGGTTGACCACCCCCATGTCGCGCCACCAGACGCCGCGCCTGATGCCGGTGCCGAGTGCCTTGGAGCAGGCCTCCTTGGCGGCGAAGCGCTTGGCGTAGGTCGCCACCACCATCTTCTCGTTCTTGGCGCGCCGTTCCGCCTTGGCACGCTCGGCCGCGGTGAAGATGCGGTCGAGAAAACGCTCGCCGTGGCGCTCGATCACCTTGGCGACGCGGGTGATGTCGATCAGGTCGGAGCCGATGCCGATGATCATGCCCGACTCCGGCCACGATCCATCGCCGCGCGCATGCTACGCACGGTCTCGGCCAGCCCCACGAACAGCGCCTCGCCGATCATGTAATAGCCGATGTTCAGCTCCATGATTTCGGGCAAGCTCGCGATCTTCTCCGCCGTCGCATAGTCCAGCCCGTGGCCGGCGTGAACCTCGAGTCCCGCGTCCTTCGCCAGCTTCACCCCGGCCACGATCCGCTGCCATTCAGCCTCGGCCTTGTCGGTGTGGCCATCGACGACGGCATCGCACCAGGCACCGGTGTGGATCTCGATCACAGGGGCGCGCAGCCGTGCCGCCATCTCGATCTGGGCGGGATCGGCCGCAATGAACAGCGAGACGCGGATGCCGGCCTCGCTCAGCCGCGCGATATAGGGCGCGAGCGCGCTGCGCTGGCCGACCACGTCCAACCCGCCTTCGGTCGTCACCTCCTGGCGCCGCTCCGGCACCAGGCACACCGCGTGCGGCTTGGTGGCGAGCGAGATCCGCATCATGTCGTCCGTCGCGGCCATCTCGAAATTGAGCGGCTTGGAGATCTCCGCCTTCAGGCGCGCCATGTCCTCGTCGCGGATGTGCCGGCGGTCCTCGCGCAAATGTGCGGTGATGCCGTCGGCGCCGGCCTCGATCGCGAGCAGCGCGGCGCGCACCGGATCGGGATGGCGGCCGCCGCGCGCGTTACGCACGGTTGCGACGTGATCGATATTGACGCCGAGGCGGAGCGGAGGTGCGGGCATTTCAGAACTCGCGAAATCAGAGGGAACGGCGCATGCGAGATGCGCCTATCCATTAACACGTTCGACTTTGGCGACGACCGCCTTCGCGCGCAGCTGGGCCAGGATCGCGCTGAGGTGCTTCAAGTCGTAGACTTCGAGATCGATCGTCGTCTCCGTGAAATCGGGCGAGCGGCGCTGCATGCTGATGTTGTCGATGTTGCCGTCGTGCTCGGCGATCACGGTCGCGATCTGCGCCAGCGCGCCGGGCTCATTGACGTTCTCGACCTTGATGCGGGCCGGGAAGCGCTGCGGAGCGGAATCCTCGATGTCCCAGCGGACGTCGAGCCAGCGCTCCGGCTCCTCCTCGAAATCCTTCAGGGCCGGCGCCTGGATCGGATAGATCGTGATGCCCTCGCCCGGCGTGACGATGCCGACAATGCGATCGCCGGGGACGGCGCCGCCGTTCGGCGCGAACTTCACCGGAAGGTCGGAATTGATGCCGCGGATCGGGATCGCGACCGGGCTGCGCGACTGTTCGGAGACCCCCTTCTCCTTGAGCTTGGCGGCAAGGCCCTTCTTGACGCCGTAGCGCGCGATGCGCTCCTCCTTGTAATCCGGGTACATCGCACGCGCGACATGGGAGGCCTTGATCTCGCCGCGCCCGACCGCCGCCATGACGTCCTCGATCGAGGTGCGCGCGAGCCGCGGCAGCGCGCCCTTGAGCTTGTCGTCGGCGTATTCAATCTTGGCGCGCTCGAACAGGCGCTCGACGATGCGCCGGCCGAGCCCGACATATTGGTCGCGCACCGCGGTGCGCGTGGCGCGGCGGATCGCGGCACGCGCCTTGCCGGTGACGGCGAGCGTTTCCCAGGCCGAGGGCGGCGCGGACTGCGCCTCCGAGGTCAGCACCTCGACCTCGTCGCCGTTCTGAAGCTCCGAGGACAGCGGCGCGAATTTGCCGTTGATCTTGCAGCCCACCGCGCTGTTGCCGACGTCGGTATGCACCGCATAGGCGAAGTCGATCACGTTGGCATGGCGCGGCAGCGCGATCAGCTTGCCCTTCGGGGTGAAGCAGAACACCTGGTCGTGGAACAGCTCGAGCTTGGTGTGCTCGAGGAATTCCTCCGGGTTCGCGCTTTCCGAGAGGATGCCGATGGTGTGGCGCAGCCAGGCGAACGCGTTGGACTCGCGCTTGAGGAATTCGGTCGGCGAACCCACGCCCTCCTTGTAGAAAACGTGCGCGGCGATGCCGCGCTCGGCGATCTGGTCCATCGCCTCGGTGCGGATCTGCAGCTCGACGCGCTGGTTGCCGGGGCCGATCACCGTGGTGTGGATCGAGCGGTAGTCGTTCTGCTTCGGCGTCGAGATATAGTCCTTGAAACGTCCGGGCACGACCGGCCAGGTGGTGTGGACGATCCCGAGCGCGCGATAGCAGGCCTCGACGTCGCTGACGACGAGGCGGAAGCCGAAGATGTCGGACAATTGCTCGAAGCCGACCGACTTGCGCTCCATCTTGGTCCAGATCGAGAACGGCTTCTTGCGCCGGCCATAGACCCGCGCCCCCAAGCCACGGTGGCGCAGATTGTTGGAGAGCTGGTCCTCGATCTCGCCGATCAGGTTGCGGTTGCGCTCAGCCAGCGCGTCGAGCCGCTGCATCACCACCGAATAGGCTTCGGGATCGAGGGTGCGGAAGGACAGATCCTCCAGCTCCTCGCGCATTTCCTGCATGCCCATGCGCCCTGCCAGCGGCGCATAGATGTCGAGCGTCTCCTCGGCGATGCGCCGGCGCGATTCCGTCGGCACGAAGTCCAGCGTGCGCATGTTGTGCAGACGGTCGGCGAGCTTGACCAAAAGCACGCGGACATCGTCGGCAATGGCCAGCAACAATTTGCGCAGATTCTCGGCCTGCTTAGCCTCCCGCGACACCAGCTCCAGCCGCTTCAGCTTGGTCAGGCCATCGACCAGCGCGCCGATCTCCGAGCCGAAGATCTGATCGATCTCGGCCCGCGTTGCCTCGGTGTCCTCGATCGTGTCGTGCAGCAGCGCGGCCACGATGGTGGCGTCGTCGAGCTTGAGGTCGGTGAGAATCGCAGCCACCTCGAGCGGATGCGAGAAATACGGATCGCCCGAGGCGCGGGTCTGCGAGCCGTGGGCCTTCATGGCGTAGACGTAGGCACGGTTCAGCAGGTCTTCGTTGGTGTTGGGATTGTAGGACCTGACGCGCTCGACGAGGTCATATTGACGCATCATCCGGGCGCGAGGCCTGGCGGGGCGCGCGACCGGCGCAGTCGGGGCCACGGCAACCGATTCGGTTGCGGCCTGCATCTGCGTGGATCTGCGGCGCCGATATACCATGCCGTCCTGCCTTCAAACGGGCTTGAGCCGGCCCGCTGCATACATCCTAACTCCGATCGCGCTCGTGTCCGATCAATTCAGTGACAGGGCCAAGCACCGACCGCAGCGCTATGGTAACCACGAAAAGGCCAACAAAAGCAAAGGCCCGAACGATCGTTCGGGCCTTTGATATGATCACAAGAAGAAGATGATCGCGATGGAGGAATTACTCGTCTTCCTCGGGCTGCTCCTCGGGAGGCGCGAGGCCTTCCAGGCCCTTCAGCAGCTCCTCCTCGGTCATGCGCTCCACGGCGACCTCGGTGTCGTCGGCATCGACGCTTGCCCCCGCGGAACCGATCAGCGGCACTGTATCCGGCTCGGGCTCGTCCACCTCGACGAACTTCTGCAACGAGTGGACCAGCTCCTCGCGGAGGTCCTCCGGCGAGATCGTCGTCTCGGCAATTTCACGCAAAGACACAACAGGGTTCTTGTCGTTATCGCGGTCAACCGTTAGTTGTGAACCGGATGAAATCATGCGGGCACGGTGGGCGGCCAGCAGGACCAAGTCAAACCGGTTGTCGACCTTGTCGATACAATCTTCTACGGTGACGCGAGCCATGGACTGTCGCTCCGTTGTGGGTGGGACGAAATATGTGGATGATTGGGGCTAGTTATAGGGGCCGGGACGGTTTCGCAAGACCATTTTGTGATTTGGCCTCGCCAAACCGCTCTGCTACCCCCACATTGGGGCTGGGACGGGTGGTTTTCCGGGCTGCCGTTGGGGCGGCCCCGGGGTGTATGCAAGTCCGCCATAACTATACCTTGATTGCCCCGACTTCTCCGGATTTGCGGTTTCGACGGGTTTCTGCGGCACTCTAGAACTGCGCGGCCTGTTGTCGCCGCGCCAACAAAAAACGATCAATCACGAACGCTACGCGAGCAAACTGAATGTCACCTTCTCCTACCAACAAGATCGCGCTCTTCATCGACGGGGCCAATCTCTACGCGACGGCGAAAACCCTCGGCTTCGACATCGACTACAAGCGCCTGCTGAAGGAGTTTCAGAGCCGCGGGACGTTATTGCGGGCGTTCTATTACACCGCCATCATCGAAGACCAGGAATACTCCTCGATCCGCCCGCTGATCGACTGGCTGGACTACAACGGCTACACGGTCGTCACCAAGGCGACCAAGGAATTCATCGACGCCTCCGGGCGCCGCAAGGTGAAGGGCAACATGGACATCGAGCTCGCCGTCGACGCCATGGAGCTCGCCGAGCACATCGACCAGATGGTGCTGTTCTCGGGTGACGGCGACTTCCGCTCCCTGGTCGAGGCCGTCCAGCGCCGCGGCGTGCGGGTCACGGTGGTCTCCACCATCGCCAGCCAGCCGCCGATGATCGCCGACGAGCTGCGCCGCCAGGCCGACGTCTTCACCGACCTCGTCGAGCTGCAATCCAAGCTCGGCCGCGATCCGTCCGAGCGCCCCGCCCCGCGTGACCGCGGCGAGCGTGGTGAACGCCACCACGCCCCGCAATTCCTCCAGCGCGCGACCACGACGGCGCCGAGGGGCGATGACGACTTCGAGGAGTGAGGCGGCCCGGTCAAGCCGCCAGCCTCTCACAATCGTTCCCGACCGTGACTGCCCGCTCTGCCCGCGCCTGGTCGCCTTCCGCGAGGCGAACCGCGCGCGCGAGCCCTCGTGGCACAATGCGCCGGTTGCGCCCTTCGGCGACATCAAGGCCCGCCTCCTGATCGTGGGCCTCGCCCCGGGAATGCAGGGCGCCAACCGCACGGGGCGGCCGTTCACGGGCGATTATGCCGGCGACCTGCTCTATGCCACGCTGATCGAATACGGCTTTGCGAGGGGCACCTATCAGGCGCGTCCCGACGACGGCCTGAAACTCGTCGACTGCCGGATCGCCAATGCCGTGCATTGCGTGCCGCCGCAGAACAAGCCGCTGCCGATCGAGATCAACACCTGCCGCCAGTTTCTCGTGGCCAATCTGGCGACGATGCCGAAGCTGCGCGCGATCGTCGCGCTCGGGCGAATTGCGCACGACAGCGTGCTCAAGCCGCTGAATTTGAAGGCCTCGCAAGCCCCCTTCGGCCACGGCGCGGTGCATCAGGCCGGCGCGTTCAGGCTCTACGACAGCTATCACTGCTCCCGCTACAACACGAACACCGGCGTGCTGACGCCAGACATGTTCAGATCCGTGTTCGCGAAGGTGAAGGCGGATCTCGATTAGCTAGAGCATGATCCGGAAAAGTGCGTAGCGGTTTTCCGAAAAGATCATGCTCAAACAATAAGCTAAAGCGCGATGACGATTCATCCTAATCGCATCGCGCCTTATTGACGGGATTTGCCTTGAGCCAGGCCAGCACGTCGCCGGCGTTCCGGTCGGGCGGAAACACCGGATAGAACACGTGCGTGATCCTGGCGTCGTCGATAACAAGCGCGAGGCGCTTGATCAGCGTCAGGCCCGCGACCTCCATGGTCGGCAAGTTCAAGGCGCGCGTCAGCGCCAGCTTCTCGTCCGAAAGCACCGGGAACGGCAGATGCAGGCGCGACGCCATCTCGATCTGATAGTCGTTGCTCTGGGTCGAGAGGCCGAACACATGCGCGGCGCCGGCGGCCTTCAGCTCGGCGTAGAGATCGCGAAAGGCGCAGGTCTGGGGCGTGCAGCCGCGCACTCCGGGGATCATGTCCCAATCGTCGACCAGCGCGATCTTGCCGGGCTCGCCGGTGCGGGGATAGGCGAACACCACGGTGCGGCCGCGCAAAGCCGACAGGGTGACCGATGTGTCGTCGGTCGCGAGCAGGCCAATCGGCGGCAACGTCATGCCTTCGAGATGCGCGGCGGCGCCATCGTCGGAAGGCGCGGGAATCTGGCTCCAGTCGACCTCGAGCAGGTTCCGTTGATTCATCTCGTCATCCCCTCGCCCGCAGCAGCCTGCCCTTCTCCCGGCTCCAGTCGCGCTTCTTCTCGGACTCGCGCTTGTCGTGCAGCTTCTTGCCCTTCGCAACCGCCAGCTGCAGCTTGGCCCGGCCGCGCTCGTTGAAGTAAAGCTTGAGCGGGATCAGCGTCATGCCCTCGCGGTCGACCGCGCCGATCAGCTTGTTGATCTGCCGGCGGTGGAGCAGCAGCTTTCGCGGCCGCTTGGGCTCGTGGTTGAAGCGGTTGCCCTGCAGGTATTCGGGAATGGTGGCGTTGATCAGCCAGATCTCGCCGTTCTTGGAATCGGCATAGGATTCCGCGATCGTGCTCTTGCCGTTGCGGATCGACTTGACCTCAGTGCCGGTCAGCGCAATGCCCGCCTCGATCGTGTCCTCGATGGCGTAGTTGAAACGCGCCTTGCGATTTTCCGCCATCACCTTGATCGGACGTTCGTTCTTATCGGCCATGACGGGCAAACCTGATCGAGATGCGCTCGGATTCTAACAGTTCGGATGAAGTGGGCGCGTCACTTCTTGAGGAGATCGCGGATCTCGGTCAGCAGCTCGACCTCGGCCGACGGCTTTGGCGGAGCGGCGGGCGCCGCCTCCTCCTTGCGCTTCAGCGTGTTCATGGCGCGGATCACCAGGAACAGCACGAAGGCGACGATGATGAAGTTGATCGTCAGCGTCAGGAAGCTGCCGTAAGCAAGTACTGCGCCTTGCTTTTTGGCATCCGCCAAGTTGGTGGCGGTGACCGCCTTCGACAAGGGGATGAAGTAGTTCGAGAAGTCGAGGCCACCGGTGACCGCGCCGACGATCGGCATGATGACGTCACCGACCAGCGAGGTGACGATCCCGCCGAAGGCCGCGCCGATGATGACGCCGACCGCGAGATCGACGACGTTGCCCTTCATGGCGAACTCGCGGAACTCCTTGAGCATCCGCGCGCCCTTTTCCTCCACGCTCATGAAAGGCTCCCCCGAACGGTAATGCGTCAGTTGACCAGGCCGGCGTGAACCATCGCGCTGCGCACCGCAACCCGCGTCGGCTCGGACACCGGAACCATCGGCAGCCGCAGCGTCTCGTCCAGCTTGCCGAGCAGCGACATCGCGTACTTGATCGGCGCCGGATTGCTCTCGATGAAGAGGTTGTTGTGCAGCGGCATCAGCTTGTCGTGGATCGCGAGCGCCGCCTTGGTGTCGCCCTTCTGCCAGGCGGCGTGGAACTCCGAGCACAGGCGCGGCGCGACGTTCGAGGTCACCGAGATGCAGCCATGGCCGCCATGGGCCATGTAGCCGATGATGGTGGCGTCCTCGCCCGAGAGCTGGTTGAAGTCCTCGCCCATCGCCGCGCGCTGCTGCGACACGCGGACCATGCTGGCGGTGGCGTCCTTGACCCCGGCGATGTTCTTCAGCTCCCACAGCCGCTTCATGGTGTCGACCGACATGTCGATCACCGAGCGCGGCGGGATGTTGTAGATGATGATCGGAATGCCGATCGCATCGTTGATCGCCTTGAAGTGCTGGTACATGCCTTCTTGCGTCGGCTTGTTGTAATAGGGCGTGACGATCAGCACGGCGTCCGCGCCCGCCTTTTCGGCGTGCTGGGAGAGCTCGATCGCCTCCTTGGTCGAGTTGGAGCCGGCGCCGGCGATGACGGGCACGCGGCCCTTGGCTTCAGCGATGCACCATTCCACGACCTTCTTGTGCTCGTCATGGCTGAGCGTCGGGCTCTCGCCGGTGGTGCCGACCGGAACGAGGCCGTTGGTGCCCTCGGAAATCTGCCAGTTGACCAGGGAGCGAAACGCCGCCTCGTCGAGCGAGCCGTTCTTGAACGGGGTGACCAAGGCGGTGAACGACCCTCGGAATTTCGTCTTGGCTGCCATGGACTTCCTCCGTACGCGGCGATCTCTTGAGCAAGCCCCCTTCATATCGGGTCTATCCGGCCGGTAAAAGACCCGGGGTCGGTGCCAGGCTGGGTTTAGGCCGCGATTTTGCCGCGGTGCTGGTGCAAATCGGCCCGAGGTAAGCGGCTGTTGGTATTTTCTCCGCATATTCAAGCAAATTCAGCTAGGTCTTGAGCCACTTCACTGATTCGGGGCGACGAAACGCCGTGACCTCCTTTGCATCTGCCGCGTGGCGATCCCTGGGTATGGCATTGTGCCTGATGGCCGGGCTGTCGATGGACTGTGCCGCATTCGCCAAGTCCAACGAGACGGCCGCGGAGACCAAGGATCCCGCCAAGCCAGCAGCCAAGGACGCCGCGAATGGCTCGGCCAAAGGATCAACCAAGGAAACGGCGAAGGATACAGCCAAGGGAACCGGCAAGGACGCCGCGAAGGCCGCAAAGGGTACGCCTGGCACCCCCGCCAAGGACGCCGCGAAGAAGCCGGACGCCGGCAAGAACGCCAGCAAGGAACCGGCGAAGGACAAGCCCAAAGACAAACCCAAGCCTGCGGCCACCGCTCCCGTTGCCACGGCACCTGCTTCCGCGCCGAAGGCAGCGCCGACTGCGAGCGGCGCGCCGCCCAAGGCAGCCCCCGCCCCGGCCGTGACTGCCACCGTCAAACCGACTGCGCCGGCCCCAGCCAGACCGGCCGCAGCTCCCATACTGGCGCCTGCAACGCGCCAGCATGCAGCGCCGCGCAAGCCGGTCATCCCGGCCGCCGTCGCTGCGACGTCGTCGACGTCGCAGGCTGACAAGGACACCCTGGAGAGCGTCATCGAGCTCGTGCGCAAGCGCAAGGCCGGCGACGCCACCAATGCCGCGGCCGGCATCTCCGATCCGGTCGCGCGAAAGCTCGCCGAATGGATCATCCTGCGCAGCGAGGACAACGGCGCGACCGTGGAACGCTATCGCGCCTTCCTCTCAGCCAATCCGAGCTGGCCGTCGCAGACCTTCCTGCGCCGGCGGCTCGAGGCCGCGATGTGGGACGACAGGCGCGACGAGTCGGTCGCGTGGTCGTGGTTCGAGAACGAGTCGCCGATCTCCGCCAAGGGACGCTTCACACTCGCCAGGGCGATGCTGGCGCGCGGCGACCGCGCCAATGCCGAGCGGCTGGTGCGGGACGCCTGGCGCGCCGATCCGATGTCGGAGGACACCGAGAACAACGCGCTCGACCAGTTCGGCGCCCTGCTCACGCCGGGCGACCAGAAAGCGCGGATGGACAACCTGCTCTACGGCAGCGAGAACGAGGCGGCGCTACGCGCCGCCAAGCGTCTCGGCGCCGGCTATGTCGCGCTCGCCAAGGCCCGCATCGCCGCGGTCAAGAAAGCGCCGAACGCGCGGGCGCTGCTCGATGCCGTGCCGCGCGAGCTGCACGGCGATCCAGGCTTCATCTTCAGCAAGATCCAGCTGCTGCGCCGCGAGGAGAAGTTCACTGAAGCCGCCCAGCTGATGCTGTCGGCGCCGAAGGATCCGGGTCGCCTCCACAATCTCGACGAATGGTGGATCGAGCGGCGCCTCCTGGCCCGCAAGATGATCGACACCGAGGAATTCCGCAGCGCCTATCTGATCGCGCGCGACGCCGCCCTGCCCTCGCGCGACATCTACAAGACCGAGCAGGAGTTCACCGCCGGCTGGATCGCGCTGCGCTTCCTCAACGATCCCGCGACCGCCGCCCAGCATTTTGCTCGCATCGGCGTCGGCAGCGTCAATCCCACCGCGCTGGCGCGTGCCGGCTATTGGCAGGGCCGCGCTGCCGAGGCGATGGGCCGCCAGCAGGAGGCACGCAATGCCTATGCGCGGGCGGCCGAGCAATCGACCAGCTATTACGGCCAGCTCGCGCGCGCAAAGCTCGGCCTGCCGCAGATCGAGCTCAACAGCCAGCCGCGCGGTCGCGGCGCCGAGCGGCTCGAGATCGTGCGCGCCGCGCAACTGCTCTACGAGCTGGACGAGCGCGAGTTCGCGATACCGCTGCTCGCCGACATGGGCGAGAACGGCGATCCCGAGGCGCTCGCGGGCCTCGGCGAGCTCACCCAGCGCTACAGCGACGCGCGCGGCATGCTGCTGCTCGGCAAGGCCGCGCTCAACCGCGGCCTCCCGTTCGACTTCTACGCCTACCCCGTCAACGGCATCCCTCAGTTCACGCCGATCGGCCCCGAGGTCGAACGCAGCATCATCTATGCGATTGCGCGGCAGGAGAGCGCGTTCAACCCGTCGGTGGTCTCGCCGGCGCAGGCCTACGGGCTGATGCAGGTGACGCCGGATGCCGCCCGCTACGTCTGCAAGCGCCACGGCGCAACCTACGACCTGGGGCGGCTGAAGAACGACTCCGTCTACAACGCCACGCTCGGCTCGGCCGAGCTCGGCGGACTGCTCGAGGATTATCGCGGCTCCTACATCATGACGTTCGCCGCCTACAATGCCGGCCGCGGCAGCGTGAAGAAGTGGGTCGAGCGTTACGGCGATCCGCGCGACCCCAAGGTCGACGCGGTCGACTGGGTCGAGCTGATTCCGTTCTCCGAGACGCGCAACTATGTGCAGCGGATCATGGAAAACCTTCAAGTCTACCGCGCCCGTTTCGGCGGCGGCACCCGCTTGCAGATCGAAGCCGATCTGCGCCGCGGCGCGGTCAGCGTGCAGTAGCGGCGCGTCGATGGGCCGATAGTTGCTAGTGGGGAAGGCGTCGGAACGATTCGTCGATAGCAGCAACGTGGGCATGAATTTGAACAGGCGTTCCCACGCACCAGTTAGCCTATGCCTCGCGAGTCTGAAGACGTGCCATGTCGCGGTGGTCGGTGCCTTGCTGTTCGCAGCTGTGATCACGTCGGGTCTCGCGACCGGTAGCCCGCCCGCCTTCGGCAACAACCGCCATCCTGCCCAGCCCCAGGCAACCGGCATCCAGGACCGCTATTGCCTACAGGGGGCGGCGTCGGGGTTATCCAGGCAACTGTCAGTTTTCCACGTACAGCCAGTGCATGGCGACCACGTCGGGCACGATGGATGGCACGGTTTGAACCCAATCGTACACCTTCCGGGAGTGGAAGGGGCCGAGCTGGTAGTCTGATCGCTCTTCGCCGACATTCCGTCGCGACGCGACAAGGTCCGCACGTCGGACGAAGTCGCGCCTCAAAAGAAAACCCCGGCAGTTTCCTGCCGGGGTCCGTCGATCAACTTAACGTCGATCTTAGAAGTTGCGCTGAGCGCGCAGGAGCATCTGCAGGTTGCCCTGATCCTTCAGCTCGTAGGTGGCTGCGGGCTTGGCAACAGCCAGGTTGGCCGTGTTGGCGCCCGTGACAACGCCAGAGTGCTTCTGGTCGAGCCAGACGTAGCTCACGTCAGCCGTGAAGGCGAGGCCCTTGACCGGAGTCCAGACCAAGTTGCCGCCGATAACCGCAAGGTTGAAGTCGGGGTTACAGGTCGAGCCAGCGGCGGGGGCCAGAGCAGCAGCGAAGTTGGCGCAGATCAGAGCCTTGCTTTGATCGCCGTAGCGGAGCGAAGCATAAGCACCGTAGATGCCCGACGCCCAGTTCGGGGACCAGTTGTGAGTATAACCACCGCGGAAGCCCCAGGTCTTAACGGTCTCGATACCGAGACCGGAACCGAACACGCCATCAGCGATACCGGCGAAGCCGATGCTCTGATAAGCGATGCCGCTGCCGCCGTAGATGAAGATGGTCTGCGGGAACAGGCTCTGGAAGTTGTACCGCGAAGCACCGTCGGTGTAGACCGCCTGCAAGTTGATCGAGTCACCCGCGCCGGTCGGGATGTTCTTGATCGACAAGGCACCCTGCACCGCCCAGCCCCACTTGTCCGACGGATGACCCGTGAGCTCCGTCGTACCGTAATAAGCCGAGTGGAGTTCGTGCGCCGCCGCCGAGATCTGGAACAGACCCCAAGCCTGATCGACACGAACCTGACCGACGATGTCGGGCATGCGCGTGCCACCCCAATCGTTGACACCGTAGATGCCCTGGATGAAGGCAGCGCCCGCAGCCGCAGTCGAGGCGAAGCCACCAACTGCACCGGCAACGCCCGTCACGCTCGCGTTCCAGAGGTTGGACTGGCCGCCAGCGGCGGTCGTCATATCCTGCAACGCGACCGAACCCGTGATGCCCTGGCCGAAATCAGCCGTGTAGGCGACCTGGTTCACACCGGTGACGTTGTTGCTGCCGCCCGGAAGGAAGTCGGGACCGCCAGCCGGATAGCTCTGCCACGGTGCGTCGAAGATCGAGACGGTGCGGCCGAAGGTGAAACCAGCGAACTGGATGAACGCATGGTAGAGGCCGAGCGAAGCCGAACCGGTCGAGAAGGCAGACGGGGCGCTGCCGGTCACCGACGTGGCATCCCAGCTGAAAACCGTATCGGCGTAGGTGCGGACCACGCCGTACTCGGTTGCCGTGCGGGTATCGATGGTGAAGTCCAAACGAGCGCGGGTCTGGTAGTAGTTGTCCAGACGGTTGTTGGCGCCGCCGGGAGCACCCTGGCCAATGCCGTAGTCGCTGTTCGTGTTAAACAGCATGTCGGCACGCAGATAGCCGCCGAACTTGATGCAGGTGTCGGTGCCCGGGATGTAGTAGAATCCAGCACCGTACAGGGAGCAGATCTTCACGTACTCGACCGCCTTGGCCTTCACGGGGAGATCGGCTGCCTGAGCTCCGCCCACGGCGATCAGACCCGCCGCTGAGCCGAGCAAAAGGCTCTTAACCAACTTCATGTTAAACCTCCAAGTTGCTCTTCAGGGAAGGTCACTGACCGGACGGCCAATTCCCCAACCCCCTCTAAATCACCGCTTTCGGCCCCTTCGCGTCTTCGGACACACCCGCATGAACGCGAGGGACTTAAGCGAATGACCTAAACGGGACGACCTCGGGATGCCCCCCTCCGTCGCTCAGTCACAATTACCGAACGTCCTTGCACACACAACAAGAGAACGCTCCGAAACGGGCCGGTGCAGCGTGTTTTCCAACGGGTGTTGCACAAATAACACGCAGATGTGATCAAACCGCTCTCGTAACACGTTGTTTACATTGAAGTTTTCGAAGCGGTTCCAAATGCCATCAAAGTTCCGCACATGAGGCGCCGCGCGCGAGAGCTCGGCTTGAGCCAGCTTTGAGGCGCTCGAATCGTGGAATCAGAAGGAGACTCAATGGGCAGGCATCGACCGCCTCCCCGCCGCGCAATCTGACGCAGGCAGCCTGCAAATACCTCCGCCGTCCGGGGCTCGCCATCACTCTCTATATGGAAGTCACGCTGGCGGGATAATCGGGCCGGACAGCTCGGCGAGCGAGGACGCAGAGGTGCTAGTCCTTCTTTGCACCTTTGAATTTCCTCGAAAAATCAGCGCCACGCCCTGATCCGAGCGCAAACCCGTCTCGTTTCGCAAATCACTGGGAATATTCGAGCGAAAACACGCGCTTCCAAATTGACCAGCCCGAGCAAATAGATGCATAAGGCTCGCACCGGAGAGGTGGCCGAGTGGCTGAAGGCAACGCTTTGCTAAAGCGTCATACGGTCTCAAGCTGTATCGAGGGTTCGAATCCCTCCCTCTCCGCCACCCGGCAGCAGAATCCCCGGAAGCAGAATCAAGGTCGCTGCGCGCGTCCAGCGGAAGGCGATGGGCGACGCCGGTACGAAAGTTCCGCACAAGGATGAGGGCGGCGAGCCCGCGCGATTCGCGCGCTCCTTATATATGTGAGCCACCACCTAAATGCCGGATCGCCAGACCCGCCAATGCGAGGGCGCTATCAGCACGGCCTCATCGGCCCAAACATTGAACCAGATGCCGCCCTTACGCCGGCATGGAAAGGACCATGGCACAATACCTGTTTTGTGCAGACGCCCGAGTTCCAGGTCGCACTCGTCGGGAGCGATCTGAATCGGCAGCCATCGTCCATTCGTAGCCTGGTTGCTCATGCCGTCGGATTCTAGGCGACGCCATGAAGAAGAAACTTGCTCCAGCGCAAGCGCGTCCGCCCGTGCGAATGAGCGCAGGCGGCGCGGCCGTTGTTCTCGCCGGCAAAGGTGACTAGAGTTTTTGCACCATTTCGCCCGAGCACAGACCCCCCTACGTCGGGTCGAGAACCCATTGCATGTCGCAACAAGGCCGCAACAAGGGAGCCTCGGCCCCCTCCTCACTCCATCCGTCAGCTATTCTGGACCAGGCAATTGCGGCGCACCGTTCGGGCAATCTGTCGGAAGCGGAACGGGCCTACACGACCATTCTGAAGGGAAGCAGAACGCATGCCGTCGCGCTCCATATGCTGGGGCTGTTGCACGCCCAGCGCGGCCATTTTGCGGATGCCGAGCCTTTGCTGAAGAAGGCTGCACGCGTCGACCCCGGCAATCCCGACGTTCTTTTCAACTATGCCAACGTGCTGCGCGCGCTGGACAAGCCGGACGATGCGCTCGTCTGGCTTGCGAAAGTAATCGCCCTGGCTCCGAACTTCGCGGACGCGCATCTCAATCGCGGAGCGATCCTCATTGCACGGCAGCAGGTTCGCGACGCCATAGCCGAGTTTGATCGCGCCATTGCGATCGCACCGTCGAGCGCCGCGTTCGCCAACCGAGGCAGCGCGTTGCAGCAGCTTGGTCGACTCGAGGAAGCGCGTGACAGCTACGCCCGCGCCATCGAGCTTGCACCGGCCGACCCACAGAACCATTTCGCGTTGTCTGAGGTTCTTGGCCAGCTGGGGCGAGACGACGAAGCGATCGTGGCTCTGGAACGAACGGTCGCACTTGATAAGACGTTCCCGTTTGCGCTGAGCAACCTCGTTGCTTGCAAGCGGAAGCGCGCCGACTGGAGCAGCTTCGAACGTGAACAGGCCACCATGGAAGACGCTGCCGAGGCAGGCGTGCCGGTCGACCCCTTCACCTTCTTTCATGTCTCCTCATCGCCTGCACGCCAATTGACCTGCGCGAAGGCCTATGTCGCCAAGGTGACCCCCGACGGGGGTGCCGCCAGGCCCGGAACGCCGAGACCGGCGTCCCGGCTCCGGGTCGCGTACATGTCGGCCGATTTTCGCAGTCATGCCACCGCGTATTTGATGGCCGGAATCTTCGAGGCGCACGACCGCGAGCGCTTCGACGTCACCGCTATCTCCCACGGGCCCGACGACGACAGCCAGATGCGCAACCGCCTGAGGGCCGCATTCGAACGTTTTGAAGATGTCAGCGATCTCGCCGACGAGGACGTCGTCAAGCTGATCGGCCAGCTCGGGATCGAGGTTCTCGTCGATCTCGGCGGCTTCACCGCCGGTGCGCGGCCGAAAATCATTGCGCGCCGGCCGGCTCCTATCCAGGTCAGCTATCTCGGCTTTCCCGGCACGATGGGCGCCCCCTATGTCGACTATCTCATGGCCGACCGGATCGTCATCCCCGAAGCAGAGCAGACTTATTACGCCGAGAAGGTGATCTATCTTCCCAATAGCTACCAGGCGACCGACGCGAAGCGACCGCTCCCGTCAAATCCACCGAGCCGGAGCCAGCTCGGACTGGCGGACGATGCGTTCGTCTACTGCGCGTTCAACAGAAGCCCCAAGATCACGCCCCCGTTGTTCGGCGTCTGGATGCGGCTGCTCGACAAGACCCCCGGAAGCGTCCTTTGGCTGCTAGATGGTGACCCGGTCGCCACGGAGAATCTGAAGCGCGAAGCCGTTGCGCGGGGGATTGTCGCCGAGAGAATCGTGTTCGCTCCGCGCGTCCCTGCTGAGGAGCATTTGGCGCGGCACCAGGTCGCCGATCTGTTCCTGGACACATTGCCCTACAACGCCCACACCGGGGCCAGCGACGCCCTCTGGGCCGGCTTGCCGGTCCTGACGTGCCTTGGGACCACTTTTGCCGGACGCGTTGCAGCCAGTCTCCTGAACGCCGTAGGCCTTCCCGAGCTGGTGACGCGATCACTGGAGGAATATGAGGCTTTGGCACTTCGAATCGCGCACGATTCCGAACTTCGCGTCGCGCTCAGGAGCAAGCTGGCGGCGCGCCGGACCACTTGGCCGCTTTTCGATACTGTCCGCATGACGCGGGATATCGAAAAGGCATTCGACGAAATCTGGCGCAGGCATTGCGCGGGCGAAGCGCCGGCCTCGTTTGCCGTGCAAACCTCGACCTGAAGCCGCCTCGGCGCGGTGGCGCCGCCCGGTCAAGGTCCGGTTCCCAAGCGAAGTGACGCTCAGTGCGCGCAGACCCAGGCTCTCGCCTCGCGCTGCGCGACGGAGATCTCGGCCTCCGACATCTGCCCGGCGATTTCCTGGCGCAGCGCCACGGCGTCCTTGCGGCCCTTCAGCGCGGCGAGATTGAACCATTTGTGCGCGGCGACGAGATCAACGATGCCGGAGCGGCCGCTCGCCCAATAGATCCCGCGCTCGAACAGCACGTCCGAGAGCGCGCTCGCATCGACCGGCGTTGCCGTCTCCAGATCGAAAGTACCCTGAAACATCACGCATCCCCTTTGTTCTTATGCCGCCCCGTCCGCCGAGCGCGGCTCCCGTCCAACCTCTGATGTGCATGACCCTTCCCGGGATCGTGCACTATTCAACTCTTCCCCATCGCCGTTAGCCGGCTTGTTGAAGGCGATGATGGCGGGCAAATTTGAATGGCAGTTTAAGCATCGCGATGAAGCAGACGTAAACGCGGGCGCGCGCCTCCTGCGCCGAGAATTCAAGAAGTCCATGATTCGCAGGGACTTCTGTCATTCGTCAGATTCGGTTTACCCTGGGATTTCAGGACATCGATAACCATCGCGCGCGGTGGCGCAGGTCATGTGGTTGCTTTTCTTCAACTGGCGTCACCCGCGCCCTCGCTACGCCAAGGCTTCCACGGTATGCGGTCTCGGGCCGCCGAAGCGGCGAAGGTGGCAGGCGGGTGACCCAGTATTCCAGCGGCCGCAATCGTTCCACGACAAGCCGCGCGTGCTGGATCGGCCCGTCGGAGCCGGGCGGCGACACCGCTGGGCGAAACGGCGCGCGATCACGCCACGGGCCGCCTTGCCTCTCCAAGCCAAGCCGGCATGACAGAAGCGCGCTCGGACGCGACGCGGTCAAATCAACGATGTGAGGGAGAGGAATGCCGGCAATGCCCCGGCTTCAAGGGAATGAGGGCGTCGGCGAACACGTCAGGACCAGATTCCACTTTGGCCCGAAGGCCTGTCGTGAAATTGCGGAGCCCGTTTGAGGAGAACCGCACCGAACGAAGAAAACTCGTTTCTTCTGCCGGACCGCGAAAGAGAACGGTCCGACCGTTGACCTGATGTCTCGCCGACACCCTCTATCGTCGACCAGAACCTCTAGGAGGCGCTGATGACGTGCCGGCTATCTGGAGCCGGCAACTTCAGAAGCGAAGTTACTTCTTCTTCTTCGCGACCTTGCGGGTCTTCTTCGCAGTCTTCTTCACTGCGCTCTTCGCCTTCTTCGCCTTCTTCGCTTTCTTGGCCATGTTGCCCTCCGATGTGTGAGATGGCTTTAATCGCTGCGTGCACTCGGGGATCGAATGCACTTCATCCCGAATACACCAACACGAAGAAAAAAACAGCTTCTCGCTTAAAGAAGTGTTGACGCAGCAAGGCGCCTGCGCTTGGCGGGCGCGACGCAGGCGCTTCGTACGACGTGCACTTGCGATCATGCAGAGCGCGCGCATCGTCGACATTCGCGAACGATGCGACTGCACAAAAACACTATGCAGCAAGTATTTTTTCGCGCGCGTGCATCGCGCGCGACCAACGCAGCGATGCGCATCGACAATCGTGCGGTCGTCTCGCAAAGGCGCTTCGCGGACTCTGAGTCGCGACTTTTGGCAACGAAAATATTTTCATGCTTAACGGCGCAGGCGCTCGCCGGAGCGCGTTCAAACCGCCGTTTCGGGCGAATCGCGCGGCGGCGATTCGCCCGCCGCATCGCCGTCGATCGGGATGAAGTTTGCCGTCGAGGATGCGCGAGAGCGTCGCACCGGGAGCCGAAAGCGAGGTGACGAAACGTGTCCGTCACCTCGCTCGAACGTGAGGCTCAGACGCCGAGCTTGGACTTGAGCAGGTCGTTGACGCTCTGCGGGTTGGCCTTGCCGCCGGATGCCTTCATCACCTGGCCGACGAACCAGCCGAGCGATTGCGGCTTGTCCTTCACCTGCGCCGCCTTGTCGGGATTGGCCGCGATGATGTCGTCGACCACCTTTTCGATCGCAGAGAGATCCGTGACCTGCTTCATGCCGCGGCTTTCGACCAGCGCGCGGGGATCGCCGCCTTCCTGCCAGACGATCTCGAACAGATCCTTGGCGATCTTGCCCGAGATCGTACCCTCGCCGATCAGGTCGACGATCGCAGCCAGCTGCGCGGCATCGACGGGCGAAGCCGTAATATCCCGGCCTTCCTTGTTGAGACGGCCGAACAGCTCGTTGATCACCCAGTTCGCCGCCATCTTGCCGTCGCGGGCGCGACTAGCAAGCTTGTCGAGCACCGTCTCGTAGAACAGCGCGCTCTCGCGCTCGGCGACCAGCACGCTCGCATCATAGGCCGACAGGCCGAAATCGGCGACGAAGCGCGCCTTCTTCTGGTCCGGCAGCTCCGGCAGCTTCGCCTTCAGCGCGTCGACGAAGTCCTGGCTGAACTCCAGCGGCAACAGGTCGGGGTCGGGGAAGTAGCGATAGTCGTGCGCCTCTTCCTTCGACCGCATCGAGCGCGTCTCGCCCTTGTTGGGATCGAACCGGCGCGTCTCCTGCTCGATCTCGCCCCCGTCCTCCAGGATCTCGATCTGGCGCCGCGCTTCATACTCGATCGCCTGGCCGATGAAGGCGATCGAGTTCATGTTCTTGATCTCGCAGCGGGTGCCGAGCGGCGCGCCGGGCCTGCGCACGGACACGTTGACGTCGGCGCGCAGGGATCCCTTCTCCATGTCACCGTCGCAGGTGCCGAGGTAGCGCATGATCGAGCGCAGCTTGGTCACATAGGCCTTGGCCTGCTCGGCGTCGCGGATATCAGGCTTCGAGACGATCTCCATCAGCGCCACGCCAGAGCGGTTGAAATCGATGTAGGACAGTGACGGCGACCGGTCGTGCAGCATCTTGCCGGGATCCTGCTCCAGATGCAGCCGCTCGATACCGATGGTGGCCGTCTTGCCGCCGTCGAGATCGATGATCACCTCACCCTCGCCCACGATGGGCGATTTGTACTGGCTGATCTGGTAGCCCTGCGGCAGGTCCGGATAGAAATAGTTCTTGCGGTCGAACACCGAGCGCAGGTTGATCTGCGCGTTGAGGCCGAGCCCGGTCCGGACAGCCTGTCTGACGCATTCCTCGTTGATGACCGGCAGCATGCCTGGCATCGCGACGTCGACCAGCGAGACGTGGCTGTTCGGCTCGCCGCCGAAAGCGGTAGACGCGCCCGAGAACAGTTTGGCGTTCGAGGTCACCTGGGCATGGATCTCCATGCCGATGACCATCTCCCAGTCACCAGTTGAGCCCTTGAGAAGCTTGTGCGTGGCCGTGCTCATGTCCTGCTCCCGAGCAGCGTGGCAGCGATCCGCTCCCACTCCGCTTCCAATGAATCCTTTGCCGCCGGCTGGCCGGCCTGGCGGTACCAATAGCCGGCATTGCCGAGATCGCCTTCGACGCGGTGCAAATAGGCATGCACCCAGGCGGCCTCGCGGCTGCTCTCGTCCTGAACGATCTTGTGCGCGCGGTCCCAGTCGCCCTTCGCCGCCCACCACAGGCCGGCGAGCGGCGCGTTCAGGTCCGGCGCGGGCGCCGCGCCACTGATGCTCGCGATGAAATCGGCGACATTCACCACCACCTCGCGGGCGTGAAGCGGCCGGCGGCCTGCTCGATCACCTCGCCGAGCGAGAACAGCGTCTCCTCGTCGAACGGACGGCCGATCAGTTGCAGTCCGAGCGGCAGGCCCTGCGCGTCCTTGCCGGCGGGAACTGCGATGCCCGGCAGGCCCGCCATGTTCACGGTCACCGTGAAGATGTCGTTGAGATACATCTCGACCGGGTCGGCGCCGCCCTTCTCGCCGATGCCGAAGGCCGCCGACGGCGTCGCCGGGGTGAGGATGGCGTCGACGCCTTTGGCGAAGCAGTCCTCAAAATCCTTCTTGATCAGCGTGCGCACCTTCTGCGCGCGCAGGTAATAGGCATCGTAATAGCCGGCCGAGAGCACGTAAGTGCCGATCATGACGCGGCGGCGCACCTCGGCGCCAAATCCCTCCGCACGGGTGTTCTCGTAGAGCTCAATGATGTTCTTACCCTGCTCGCGCAGGCCGTAGCGCACGCCGTCATAGCGCGCCAGGTTGGACGAGGCCTCTGCCGGCGCCACGATGTAATAGGCCGGCAGCGCGTATTTGGTGTGCGGCAGCGACACCTCGACCAGCTCGGCACCGGCCGCCTTCAGCCACGCCGCGCCCTCACTCCACAGTTTCTCGATCTCGGCCGGCATGCCGTCGAGGCGATACTCCCGGGGGATGCCGATCTTCATGCCCTTCACGGACTTGCCGATCGCCGCCTCGTAGTCCGGCACGGGGATATCGACCGACGTCGTGTCCTTGGGATCGTGGCCGGCCATCGAGCGCAGCAGCATCGCGGCATCGCGTACGCTGCGCGCGATAGGGCCCGCCTGGTCGAGCGAGGAGGCAAAGGCGACGATGCCCCAACGCGAGCAGCGGCCATAGGTCGGCTTGATGCCGACGGTCGCGGTGAACGCGGCCGGCTGGCGGATCGAGCCGCCGGTATCAGTCGCGGTCGCGCCCATGCAGAGCAGCGCCGCCACGGCCGAGGCCGAGCCGCCGGACGAGCCGCCCGGCACCAGCGTGGTGTTGCTGCCCTCGCGCCGCCAGGGATTGCCGACGGGGCCGAAGCACGAGGTCTCGTTCGCCGAGCCCATCGCGAACTCGTCATTGTTGAGCTTGCCGAGCATCACCGCGCCGTCGCGCCAGAGTTGCGAGGTGACGGTGGACTCGTAGGTCGGCACGAAATTGCCGAGGATCTTCGAGCACGCCGTGGTGCGCACGCCCTTGGTCGCGAACAGGTCCTTGATGCCGAGCGGGATGCCGGCGAGCGGGCCCGCATCGCCCTTGGCGATCTTGCTGTCCGCCTCGCGCGCCATGGCGCGCGCCTGATCCGGCGTCTCCATCACGAAGGCGTTGAGCACGCGCGCTTTCTCGATCGCGGAAAGATGCGCATCGGTCAGCTCGAGCGACGTGAAAGTTTTTGCCGCGAGACCCTTGCGGGCCTCGGCGAGCGTCAGCGATATCAAATCGGTCATTTATTGATCGGGCTGCAGAAGAACGGAGACAGGGTCTTGTCGTCGGCCGGGTCGTCCTTTTTGGCGGCGGCTTTCGCGGCCGCCTCGAGCTCGTCGAGCACGGCATTGACGGCGACATTGGGGTCGGCAGCCTTGCCCTGCCGCTCCATCTTGTCGAGGTAGTTCATGTAGGCCTGATAGGCCTTCTCATCGTCGCAAAGCAGGCACATCGGACCTAACCTGTTTATTCAACGACCTTCGGCACCAGGAAGAAGTGACCTTCGGTCGCGGGCGCGTTGGCAACGATATCGTCGGCGATCCCGCCGTCGTCGACCACGTCCTGCCGCTTCTTCATCTGCATCGGGGTGACCGAGGTCATCGGCTCCACGCCCTCGACATTGACCTCCGAGAGCTGCTCGACGAAAGCGAGCATGGCGTTGAGCTCGCCCTGCAGATGCGGAACCTCGCCCTCGGAAACCGCAATGCGCGCCAGATGCGCGATGCGGCGGACGGTAGCGGCGTCGACGGACATTATATAAGGCCTCTTACGGCAAAACCTATGTGCCGTATAGCAGAGGCCGGTTTTGCGCCGCAACCGGCGCTTCCCCCTATCCGGCGAGGGCCTTCATGCGCCCCAGCGCCGATTTGGCGAGATCCCGGGTCAATTCGGCGGCGGGAAGCTCGCGGCCCAGCGCAACGGCCTGCCCTGCCCAGAGATTGGTGAAATCCACCCTGCCCTGCTTTTCGGCAGCCGCTTTCAGCGGCCCCAGCGCCGTCGCGGCGTGGGGAAACGGCGGCGCATCCGGCGAGATCGGACCGGCCTCGCGCATCAGCCGGTTCTGCACCCCGCGCGCAGGCCGGCCGGTCATGACATTGGTGATGACGGTGGAATCGTCCCGCGCCTCGGCAAGCGCCTTGCGGCCGCCCGCGCTGAGCTTGGATTCCGGGCAGCGCAGATAGGCGCTGCCGATCTGCACGCCGGCGGCACCGAGCGCGAAGGCTGCGGCAATGCCGCGTCCGTCGGCGATGCCGCCCGCCGCGATCACCGGCACCTTCACGGCATCGACGACCTGCGGCACCAGCGCGAAGGTGCCGGGCTGCTCGGCGATCTTGTCAGTCAGGAACATGCCGCGATGGCCGCCCGCCTCGGCACCTTGCGCAATCACGGCATCGACGCCGTGTTCTTCCAGCCAGACCGCCTCCTTAACCGTCGTCGCGGACGAGATGACGAGGCAACCCGCCGCCTTGACGCGCCGCAGCAGCGCTTGCTCCGGCAGGCCGAAATGGAAGCTGACGACCTCCGGCTTCAGCTCCTCGACCACTTCGCAGAACGCTGCATCGAACGGCGCGCGGTTCGCAGCCGCGATCGGCGCGGAGGGATCGAGACTGTGCTCGGAATAGTACCCCGCGAGCCGCTGCTTCCACCGCGCCTCGGCTTCGCGCGTCAACTCGACCGGCGTGTGGCAGAAGAAGTTCATGTTGACCGGCGCCTTGACGCGCTGGCGGATGAGACCAACCTGCTCGCGCGCCTTCTCCGGCGAGATCATCGCACACGGCAGCGACCCCAGCGCCCCGCCCTGCGCAGCCGCAATCACCAGCTCCGCATCCATCACGCCAGCCATCGGCGCCAGCACGATCGGAAATTCGGTCTTGAAGAGATCGATCAGTCGACGGTCAGGCCACATGATGCTTGCCTCGCATTCGCTCTTCCCTCTCCCCTTGTGGGAGAGGGTGGATCGCCGCGATAGCGGCGAGACGGGTGAGGGGTTTGCATCCGCGGAAGCAGACCTCTCAGATTTGACTTCACTCTCCGCGGAAAGAACCCCTCATCCGGCGCTGCGCGCCACCTTCTCCCACAAGGGGAGAAGGAAGAACACCTCTCGCTGAATTCCGGCGTCCTGCCAGCAACTGCTCCGCCTCCGCCGCAATCCGCTCGACGATCTCCGCCGCCGGTGGGATATCATGAATCAACCCAACCGCCTCGCCGGCGATCACGGCCGCGACATCGAAATTGCCCGCCGCCCTTGCTGCCGCATACTCGGAAGCGACTGCGGCAACATTCTGCATCAGCTCGACCTCGCGGCCGATCCAGCGCTTGGCATGATCGTTGACCAGGCACCGCCCGGTAAACGGCGCCGGCCAGACATTGTTGCGGGAGAGATCGAAGAGGATGCCGCGCACGGTCGAACCGGAGTTCGCCGCGCAGATGCGGCGCTTGGCCTCCTCCGCACCGTCGGCCTCCTGGCTGGCATAGAAGCGCGTGCCGAGCAGCACGCCGCTCGCGCCCAGCATCATCATGGCCGCGAGGCCGCGCCCATCCGCGATGCCGCCAGCCGCCACCACTGGAACGCGCCCCGCGACGAGATCGACGATGGCGGGCACGAGATCGACAGTGGTGCGCGAAGCGCCATGACCGCCCGCCTCCGTGCCTTGCGCAATCAGGATGTCAGCACCGGCATCGAGCGCCTGCCGCGCCATCGCTTCGTCCTGCACCTGGCAAATCAGGCGCGCGCCGGCGGATTTGATCTTGGGCGCGAACGGCGCGGGATCGCCGAACGACAACATGATCGCAACTGGTTTTGCAGCGAGCGCGACATCGAGAAGCTCGGGCCGCTTGGCGAGGCTCCAGGTGATGAAGCCGATCCCGAACGGTGCACTGAGGTCGGCGAGCTTCGCCGTCTCCTGCTCCAGCCAGACCCGTTCGCCATAGCCGCCGCCAAGAATGCCGAACCCGCCGGCGCGGCTCACCGCCGCGACCAGGCGGCTGCCGGCAATGACATCCATCGGCGCCAACAGGATCGGATGCTCGATCCCCAGCAGCGTGGTCAGCGACGTCGTCATCGGCATACGGCTCCTCCCCGATCTGGACAGCGAGACTAGGCGCGACTAGCATTCTCGAAAATTGAATTGTTGCGAACGCTGCCATCTCAAAAGCGAAACGACACCATGGAACTCAGCGATATCAAGACCTTCGCCGCCGTCGCCCGCACCGGCGGCATCACCCGCGCCGCCGAAGAGCTCAACACCGTGCAGTCGAACGTCACCCAGCGCGTGAAGGCGCTGGAGGCGGAGATCGGCACGCCGCTGTTCGAGCGGCACTCGCGCGGCATGACGCTGACCGGCGCCGGCAAGCGCCTCCTCCCCTATGCGCAAAAGATGGCAGCGCTGTCGCGCGAAGCCTTGCTCGCCGCGCGCGACGATGGCGAGCCGAAAGGACCGCTCGCGATCGGATCGATGGAGACCACGGCAGCCGTGCGATTGCCGCCGCTGCTCGCCGATTTCCACCGCCGCTTCCCGGCCGTGCGCCTTTCGTTGCGCACCGCGCCGACCGCCGACCTCGTCGCCCTCGTGCTCGACGGCACGCTTGACGGCGCCTTCGTCGCTGGACCCATCACGCATGACGACCTCACCGCGACGAGCGCGTTCCGCGAAGAGCTGGTGCTGGTCAGCGCGCGCCGCTGGGCCTCGCTCGCCGAGCTGCGCGCCGGCACGCCGGAGTCGGGTCCGACCGCGCTGGTGTTCCGCACCGGCTGCACCTATCGCCAGCGGCTCGAACAGATCTTCGTCGAATTCGGCTGGCCATCGGCGGCGCGCTTCGAGCTCGGCACGCTCGACGGCATGATCGGCTGCGTCGCCGCCGACATGGGCGTGACCCTGCTGCCGCGCGCCGTCGTGGAACGCAGCGCGATGAACGGCGCCGTCGCCGTCCACACGCTGAGCCCGTCACATGCACGTGTCGAAACACTCTTCATCCAGCGCCGCGCCGGACATCAATACAGCGCGCTGAGCGGTTTTGCCGATTGCCTGAAGAAGGACGAGGACGTCATCGCGGCATGACGGAGCGCCAACGTTCCACGCCACGAAATTCGTCACAAATCCATCGCGTTTGAATCGATCCGCGCTGCGTGCTGCCATCGCAGCGCAGCACTTCGAAAAGCTTTGAAGCCCGCGCTTCTTCTACGTTAGGATGAGTGACTGGCCAGCGCGAAACCATAAACGAAGCCAAACACCGGCAGAAAACATCGGGAGGACTATTGATGCGCAATACGCTCGTGTTGTGCTGCGTCGCTGCGTTGTCGGCGATTTCAGGAACTGCAAGCGCACAGGACTGGACCAAATCGAAATGGGGGCCGAACGACGAGATCGGCGCCGCCAACTACATGACGCCCGAGCTCGTTGTGAAGGCGGCATCGCTGGTGAAGACCGGCAAGACCTACGCCCTCGGCATCCCCGTCACGCCGCAGACGCCCGCCTACCCGCCGCGCACCTTCAAGCTCACCATCGTGCAGCCCGGACAGGCCGGCACCCCGGGTCTCGGTCCGAACAAGGCCACTTACAACGATGACATCCTCGACAGCTGGGTCGGCATCGGCAGTCAGCTCGACGGGCTCGGCCATCTCGGCGTCGAGCACGTCTACTACAACGGCAACAAGCTGGCCGATTTCGCCGATCCCAATGGCTTGAAGAAGCTCGGCATCGAGAAGGTGCCGCCGATGGTCGCCCGCGGCGTGCTGCTCGACATGGCCGCCTATTTCAAGACCGACGTGGTGAAGGAAGGCACCGCCTTCAACGTCAAGGAGATCGAGGAAGCCGCCAAGCAGCAGAACGTCGAGATCCGCCAGGGCGATGTCGTCATCTTCCACACCGGCTGGCTCAGCCTGATCGGCAAGGACGACAAGCGCTACTCGGCCGGCGAGCCCGGCCTCGGCGTCGAGGGCGCGAAGTACCTCGCCGGCAAGGGCGTCGTCGCGGTCGGCGCCGACACCTGGGGGCTCGAGGTGTTGCCGTTCGAAGGCAAGACCGTGTTCGAGGTCCACCAGATTCTGCTCGCGATGAACGGGACCTATATCCTCGAGAACATGGACACGGCGGCGCTCGCGCGCGACAAGGGCTATGAATTCCTGTTCGTGCTGGGCCAGCCGCGCTGGACCGGCGCCGTGCAGGCCATGATCAACCCGATCGCGATCCGCTGAGCTGAAAACCGGGCGAGGAGCCGCTTGCCGCGCGGCAGGCCCCTCGCCCACCCCTCCGTCACCGCGGCCTCACCTGCCACCGCCGCAATGCCACGATGGCCCAGATCGCCTCGACCAGGCCGAACGGCCAGGCGCCTTGCAGGAAGCCATAGGCCGACCCCAGCGCGCAGGACGCCGCGAACAGCAGCACGAACCAGTGGCTGCGATCCTCCAGGGCATAGCAGACCAGCATCGCCGTCACGGCAAACAGGCCGAATAGTGTCAGTGCATCCATGGTTATCAGTTCACCCCGCAGCGCGACGCATGATATGCGCTAAAGCCATGCCGGCTCCTATCCTGCCTCTCATCGATGCTGCAACCCACTGGCCCGCGCGCGGCGCGCTGGTCGGCCTCGATTTGGGCACGAAGACCATCGGCGTTGCGGTGTCCGACCCGGACCGGCGGCTGGCGACCGGAGTCGAGACGATCCAGCGCAAGCAGTTCAAGCAGGATGCCGCCAGGCTGCTGGCCATCGCCACCGAGCGCAAGGTGGTCGGCTTCGTGCTGGGCCTGCCCATCAACATGGACGGCAGCGAAGGCCCGCGCGCGCAATCGACCCGCGCCTTCGCGCGAAATCTGGCCGGATTGACTGCGCTGCCCATCGGTCTCTGGGACGAGCGCCTTTCGACCGCGGCGGTCGAGCGCGAGCTGATCGGCATGGACGTCAGCCGCGCCAAGCGGGCCGAGGTGATCGACGAGCACGCCGCGATCTTCATCCTGCAAGGCGCACTCGATCGCCTTGCCAATCTACGCACGAGCCCGGGACCGGACTGATCCATGGCCGTCGTCATCGCGGCGCTACTGCCGGTCTTCATCCTGATCGTGCTCGGCATCGTGCTGAAGCGCAGCCTGATGCGGCTCGACACGCAATGGCACGGGTTGGAGCAGCTGACCTATTTCGTGTTGTTTCCGATGCTGCTGATCCAGACCCTGGTAAAAGCCGACCTCTCCAAGGTGCCGGTCGCCGGCGTCGGCGGCGCGCTGCTGCTGTCGGCACTGGCGATGTCGCTGTTGTGCCTCGCATTGCGCCGCGCCCTGTCGCGGCTCGGCATCGGCGGCCCCGCCTTCACCTCGATCTTCCAGGGGGCGACGCGCTGGCAGACCTTCGTTGCGCTGTCGATCGCCGCCAATCTGTTCGGCGATGTCGGGCTGGCGCTCGCCTCCGTTGCGATGGTGGCGATCATCCCGCTCGTCAACGTGTTCAGCGTCTCGGTGCTCGCTCGTTATGCATCGCCGGAAAAGCAATCCGGCCGCGCCATCGTCATGACATTGGTGCGCAATCCTTTGATCTGGGCCTGCATTATCGGCCTTACTGTCAATGTCACCCACCTGCCGCTGCCAAGGCTTTGGCATGAGGTTGCAGACGCGCTCGGCAGTTCCTCCCTCGCCATCGGCCTGCTCGTCACAGGCGCGGGATTGCATCTCGAAGGGCTCTTCCGTCCAAGCCTCGGCGCAGCCGTCGGCGTCGTTTTCAAGCTCTTGCTGATGCCCGCGCTCGCGATGGGGCTCGGTCTCTGGTTCGGGCTTTCCGGCAACAGCCTGGCGATCGTGGCGATCTGCTCGGCGGTGCCGACCTCGTCCAGCGCCTATGTCCTCGCCCGCCAGATGGGCGGCGACGCCCCGCTGCTGGCGCAGATCATCACGCTGCAGACGATCTTTGCAGCCATTACAATGCCGATCGCGATCGCGCTGGCGGCCTAGCACTCGTCAATCCGAGCGCACCTCTCTGACCTCGTCATTGCGAGGAGCTCTTGCGACGAAGCAATCCAGACTGCCGCGGCGGAGAGATTATGGATTGCTTCGCTGCGCTCGCAATGACGAAGTTGCGGCCTAGCTCCCCAGCCACATCGTCAGCACCACCGCGGTGAGATTGTTCAGCGCATGCAGCACGATCGTGAGCCACAGCGAGCCGGAGCGGTAGCGCATGTAGCCGAACCACAGGCCGATGGCAAAAACTTCGGCGAGGAAGTACATGTCGTACTGCAGATGGACGATTGTCCACACCAGCGACGACATCAGGATCGCGCCGGGTGCGCGCAGGAAGCTCGCCGACCAGCCACGATAGAGGAAGCCTCGCGCCAGAACCTCTTCCGACATCGGCGCCGCCACCGCGAATGCGGCCAGCAGCAGCAGCGCGGCGCCCTTGTCGCGGCCCGTTTTCAACAGATCGGTCATGAAGCCCGGCGTCGCCTCGCGGCCGAGGGCGCGCGACATCGTCTCCCAGAGCAGCACGATCAGGATGAGGCCGACGGCGCCGAACAGCAGCTGCTTCCAGGACGGCCAATGCAGCGCGAGATAATCGATGAACGAAGCTTTCTTGATGCGAATGGCGAGCCAGACGGCGGCCAGTGTCGCCGGCAAGCCCATGATGACCGAGAGCGCAAGCGTCTGGGGCTCGCGGCCGACGACCTGCAGCGAAGCGAGGTCCATGGGTAGACCACGCTGCGCCGCCAGCAGAAGGACGGCGCCGATCTGCCCGACGAACATCGCAACGAAGATGAAGAGGCCCCACAGCGCCGTGCCCCAAAACTTCCAGACACGCGGTGTCGCTGGCGTCGCGGTCAACGGCGGATGATCGGGATTGAGGGAGTGCATCGGGAGGCTTTCGTTTTGGAGGCTCACGGCAGCGCCCGCTCCAGCAGCGCGCGCACGGCGGCGCTGTCGAGCTCGACCGCGCCGTACATGCTGGCATGGTTCGTCGCGAGGCGGGTCGCGGCAAACAATTCGGCCTGGCGCGGCGACACGCCATTGAGCGCGGCCGTCGCGGCCAGCAATGCCAGCTTCTCGACCGCAAGCCGCGCGACGCGCTCGCCGTCGGCGCGCCGAAACGTCTTGCCGATGAAGCTGGCCGCCTCGCCCGCCCCCGGCAGCCCCTTGGTCTCGGCCGCCAGCGTTTGCAGCACCGCCGTCGCCGCCTCGCCCTCGCGCGAGAGCGCGCGGAGCACGTCGAGGCACATCACGTTGCCCGAGCCCTCCCAGATCGCGTTGACCGGCGACTCCCGATAGTGGCGCGCCAGAATGCCGTCCTCGACATAACCGTTGCCGCCGAGGCACTCCATCGCCTCAAACAGGAACGGCGGCGCGCTCTTGCAGGTCCAGTATTTGATCGCGGGCGTGAGCAGTCGCATATAAGTCGCCTCCGCCGCATCGTGCGGCGTGCGGTCGAAGGCACGGCAGAGCCGCATCACCAGCGCCGTGCTCGCCTCCACATGCAGCGCCATATCCGACAGCACGGCCTGCATCAGGGGCTGATCGGCCAGATGCTTCTGGAACACGCTGCGATGCCGGGCGTGGTGCAGTGCATGCGCAAGCCCCGAGCGCATCAGGCCGACGGAGGCGATCGCGCAATCCTGCCGCGTCAGCTGCACCATCTGGATGATGGTGCGGATGCCCTTGCCTTCCTCGCCGACCCTTTCGGCATAGGCGCCTGTGAATTCGACCTCGGACGAGGCATTGGAGCGGTTGCCGAGCTTGTCCTTCAGCCGCTGGAACTGGACGGCGTTGACCGATCCATCCGGCGCGAAGCGCGGCATGAAGAAACAGGTCAGCCCGCCGTCGGCCTGTGCCAGCACCAGGAACGCATCGCACATCGGCGCCGACATGAACCATTTGTGGCCGGTGATGCGATAGCCGTCCCCGTCGCGCACCGCACGCGTCATGTTGGCGCGCACGTCGGTGCCGCCCTGCTTCTCGGTCATGCCCATGCCGAGCGTCATGCCGCGTTTCTGCCACCACGGCGCAAAGCTCGGATCGTAGCTCTTGGTCGACAGCACCGGCATCACCCGCGCGAGCAAGTCGGGCTGCAGCGCCAGGGCACCGACGGAGGCGCGCGTCATCGTGATCGGGCAGAGATGGCCGGTCTCGACTTGCGCAGCCATGTAGAACTTTGCAGCGCGAATGACCTCAGCGCCATCGCCGGCCGGCTTGCCATCCGCGGTCCAGGTAGAATTGTGCACGCCGGCATGCGCACTGTGCGCCATCAGCTCGTGATAGGCGGGATGAAACTCGACCTGGTCGCGGCGATTGCCCTTGGCATCGAAGCTGCGCAGCTTCGGCGTGTTCTCGTTCGCAAGGCGCCCGCGATCGGCCATTGCCGCCGAGCCCCAATGCCGGCCGAACTCCGACAGTTCCCGCTCGGCCGCTGCGCCGCCATTGGCCCTGACCGCCTCGACCAGCGGCCGGTCCACGGCGAAAAGATCGACGTCCTCGAACGGCGGCGACTGGTTGAAGACCTCGTGGGTCGCAAATGTGGGCTGGGTCATTTTGCGTCCTCGGCGCGGAATCAGTTCCGTCGCGGCTGGATCGGGAAATCATAGGCCGCCCCGCCTGCCCCCGGCAGCGAAAAATGCCACCACTCCTTCGAATAGTTCACAAAGCCTTGCCTGGCCATCACAGCCACCAGCCGCTTGCGCCAGGCGCGCTGCTCCGGAGTGATCGATGGTGCCGCAGTGTGCCCCTTCGGGTCGGTACAGTCGTAGCCTGTGCCCATGTCGACGCTGCCCTCGGGCGCCCGCGCCTCGACCGGCGCCGTGCAATCCGCATAGGTCTTGGCTGGATCATATTTGGCAGAATTGTCCGCCCTGAGATCGACCAGCGTGAGATCGAGTGCCGCACCGGTCGAATGCTGCGAGCGGCTCGCAATGTAGCCGAGGCGGAACAGCTCGGTCTTGGGGATCTTCGGATTGTAGCGCCGCTCCGACGCCGTCTCGCGGCCGTTCTGCGACCACTTGACCATGTCGAGCGAGGCCCGCGCCGGCCGGTAGCAGTCGAACATCTTGAGCGAGAGATTTTGCGCCGCCAGCTCCTGCTGCACCGCTTTCAGCCGCAGCCCCACCTCGCGCTTCACCACGCATTCGCCTGCTTGGTAGCCGGCGAGCGGACGGCCGACGAAATTGTTCGACGTGGCGTAACGGATATCCTGGATGATGCTGGGATCGATATCGCGCAGATAGACGAAGTCACCGGGCAAGCTCTGCGCCCGCACGGGGGCGAGATACGATGCTGCAAGCAGCGCGACAAGCACTGCGATCACGCCTCTTGCGATCATTGCAGCGGATCCGAGTTGACCAGGAGCTTCGTGATCGCGGTGTCCGTGTATTTGTTGCCGGCCCAGACGTCGTCGATGATGAATTGCATCCAATAGGCCGACACCGGCGGCCGCAAGGTCAGCAATTGCGCCGACAGCTTGTCGTCGAGGACGAAGGTCTGCGACTCGCCGCCCGAGAACAGCACGCGGAGCTGGCGGACCCTGTTGTTCTTGGCGAAGATGTCGGGGCTTTTCTGGTAGCCGTTGTGCACGCGGATCGACTTGACCCGCCGCACGGTTTCGAACTCGATGGTGATCCATTCGCCGATGCCGTTGCCGGATGCGCCCTCCACCCAAGCCGTCCCCGTCGAGGCGTCGAACAAATTCGCTGCGCCGTATGAATTGCCGAATTGCGGCTTCAGCATCGAACTGACGCAATAGGTCTCGAAGCCGCTGCGGGCGCAGCTTTCGCCTGCCGCGGCGGGACGCGGCGGACGCATGGTGGCGCGCTCCGCGACCGCAGGCCTTGCCGGCGGCTTCGCCAGCATGCCCGCCACTTTCGGCGCCCCGTTCGACGATTCCGCATTCCAGAGAAAGATGCGTCCGCCGAGCGTCTGGTCGTAATAGGCGGGCGTCTGCTCGTGCGGTGCTGCTTGTCCTCCGGCATCCGTCGCCGTCAGCGCCAGCGCCGCCACGCGCTCGCGCACCTCGACCGCGAGGTCGCCGAGATGCAGCTCGGGCCGCTTGAGCTGCTCGACGAATATCCGCGTGAACACCGAATTGTGCGCCGTATCGTTGCTGCCGAGCTGGTCGAGCGCGGTCTGGCCGATGCCTGCGGAATAGAGCGTGAAGATCCCGCGCGCGGGCCGGGCGTCAGCAAGCCCCCGCGTGTTCCCGATCGAACGGCCGGCGGCGCGCGGAAACGGATTGTCACGGCAGGCATCGATGACGACGAAGGCGACCCGCACTGCCTTGGCCTGAAGCTCCGCGATCACGTCGGGCTCGGCGATCGAGGCCCCGCGCACCCGCGCCTCGGCGCCCTCGTTCACGGTAGGAACGTCGCTCGGCACGAGGTAGTTCACGCCTGCGATCGCAACGCCGTGTCCGGCATAGAAAACGGCGGCGGTATCGCCCGGCTCGAGCCGCGACGTGAAATCCGCAAGCCGGTCGATCATGCCCTGGCGGCCAAGATTGGTCCCGAGCACGATGTCGAACCCGAGCGACCTCAGCGCGTCGGCGACGGTCGTTGCGTCATTGGCGGCCTTCTTCAATTGCCGGTCGGCCGGCAGGTTCGGATAGAGATCGTTGCCGATCACGAGTGCGACGCGTTTTTCGGCCCAAGCCGGTGTCGCAAGGCCAGCCATGCACGCGGTCGCGAGCGCAGCAACATTGCGCGCCAGTCGATTAAAATACCGCGTGCCCGTCATGATCCAGCCCGTGACGCAACCTTTGTTGCGAGTCTAGCGCAAAGCGGCTGCCCCGAACACCGGCTGGCGGCGCCGCCTGCGCCGCAAAGCGCCGTGGATAAGTCCGGCGGCGGGATTTGAAGCTTGCTCCCCCCGCCGTCCGCCCCTATAGCTCTGCTTTTAATGACATCGAAATCGACCTTCGTCCTCGGCCACCGGCATTTGCTGGGCATCGAGGGCCTTTCCGCGGCCGACATCAGCGGCCTCCTCGACCTGTCCGAAGAATATGTCGAGCTCAACCGCCAGGTTGACAAGAAGCGCACCGTCCTGCGCGGACGGACGCAGGTGAACCTGTTCTTCGAGGCCTCCACCCGGACCCAATCCTCGTTCGAGCTTGCGGGAAAGCGGCTGGGCGCCGACGTCATGAACATGTCGGTCGCCTCCTCGTCCATCAAGAAGGGCGAGACACTGATCGACACCGCGATGACGCTCAATGCGATGCACCCGGACATCCTGGTGATGCGCCATCACGCCTCCGGCGCCGTGGAACTGCTGGCCCGCAAGGTCGACGGTTCCGTGATCAATGCCGGCGACGGCGCGCACGAGCATCCGACCCAGGCGCTGCTCGACGCGCTCACCATCCGCCGCAACAAGGGTCGGATCGAGGGGCTCGTGGTCGCGATCTGCGGCGACGTGATGCATTCGCGCGTCGCCCGCTCCAACATCATCCTGCTTAACACCATGGGCGCCCGCGTCCGCGTCGTCGGGCCCTCCACGCTGCTGCCGCCGGGCATCGAGCGGATGGGCGTCGAGGTCGCGCGCGACATGCGCGAGGGTCTCAACGGCGCCGACATCGTCATGATGCTGCGGCTGCAGCGCGAGCGCATGAACGGCTCCTTCGTGCCCTCGTCGAGCGAATACTTCCACTATTTCGGGCTCGACCAGAAGAAGCTCGCTTACGCCAAGCCGGACGCGCTCGTGATGCATCCCGGCCCCATGAACCGCGGCGTCGAAATCGACACGGCCGTCGCCGACGGTGCGCAATCCCTGATCCGCGAGCAGGTGGAGATGGGCGTCGCCGTGCGCATGGCGGTGCTGGAAGCGCTCGCCCGTAACCTGCCGAACGCGTGATGCCGATGCTGACCGATCGCCGCCCCATCCTGCTGGCCAATGCCCGCGTCGTCGATCCCTCCAGGGATTTCGACGGCGTCGGCGACGTCCTGATCGCGGACGGCAGCATCCGCGAGACCCGCCGCGGCATCGGCGCGGCCGGCGTCCCCGAGGGCACCGACATCGTCAATTGCTCCGGCAAGATCGTCGCACCCGGCCTGATCGACATGCGCGCCTTCGTCGGCGAACCCGGCTTCAGCCACCGCGAGACCTTTGCCACCGCGAGCCAGGCGGCCGCGACCGGCGGCATCACCACCATCATCTGCCAGCCCGACACCTCGCCGGTGATCGACAATTCGGCAACGGTCGACTTTGTGATGCGCCGCGCCCGCGACACCGCGATCGTCAACATCCAGCCGATGGCCGCCCTCACCAAGGGCATGCACGGCCAGGAGATGACCGAGTTCGGCCTGCTCAAAGCCGCTGGCGCCGTCGCCTTCAGCGATGGCGCCAGAAGCGTGACCAATGCGCAGGTGATGCGCCGCGCGCTGACCTATGCGCGCGATTTCGACGCGCTGATCGTGCATTACACCGAGGACCCCGATCTTGTCGGCGAAGGCGTGATGAATGAGGGCGAGTTTGCCTCGCGGCTCGGCCTGATGGGCATCCCGAATGCCGCCGAAGCCGTGATGCTGGAGCGCGATCTGCGCCTCGTCGCCCTCACCGGCGGCCGCTACCACGCGGCGTCGCTGACCTGCATCGATTCCCTCGACATCCTTCAGCGCGCGCGCGATGCCGGGCTCGCCGTCAGCGCCTCGGTCTCGATCAATCATCTGGCGCTGAACGAGAACGACATCGGTCCTTACCGTTCGTTCCTGAAGCTGTCGCCGCCGCTGCGCACCGAGGACGACCGCCGCGCCCTGGTGGCGGCGATCGGCTCCGGTCTGCTCGATGTCATCATGTCCGACCACAATCCGCAGGACGTCGAGGGCAAGCGCCTGCCGTTCGCGGAAGCCGCGCCCGGCGCCGTCGGGCTCGAGACCATGCTGCCGGCCGGCCTGCGGCTGGTCCACAACGGCGAGATCGAGCTGAAGACGCTGATCCGCGCGATGTCGACCCGCCCGGCCGAGCTGCTCGGCCTGTCGGGCGGAACCCTGCGCGCCGGCAGCCCCGCGGATGTCATCGTGATCGACCCCGACGTGCCCTGGGTGGTCGATCCCGCCGACCTCAAGTCGCCCTGCAAGAACACCCCGTTCGACGAGGCCCGCTTTACAGGCCGGGTGGTGCGCACCATTGTCGGCGGACGAACGGTATATGAGCATGTCTGACGTGCGGCTTCGTTCGACGTGGAGAATGGGCCTTTGGAGATGCCGCCATGGCGCTTGAACCGTTTCTGCCGGTGGCTTTCGTCATCGGCTATCTCCTCGGCTCGATTCCGTTCGGGCTGATCCTGACCAGGCTCGCGGGCACCCAGGATATCCGCTCGATCGGCTCCGGCAGCATCGGCGCCACCAACGTGCTGCGCACCGGACGCAAGAGCCTCGCCGCGGGAACCCTGCTGTTCGACGCGCTCAAGGGCACCGTGGCGGTGGTGATCGCCGGCTACATCGCAGGCCCCTACGCCGCAATGGTAGCCGGGCTCGGCGCTTTCCTCGGCCACCTCTTCCCGGTCTGGCTGAAGTTCAAAGGCGGCAAGGGCGTCGCGGTGTATATCGGCATCCTGCTGGGGCTGTTCTGGCCGGGCGCCGTCGTGTTCTGCCTGCTCTGGCTGGCGACCGCCTTCACCACCCGCTATTCCTCGCTCTCGGCGCTGGTGGCGGCGTTCATCACACCGATGTTCCTCTGGTGGTTCGGTCATCTCGCATTGTCGGCGCTCGCCGCCGTGCTGACCCTGCTGTTGTTCTACGCGCATCGCGAGAACATCAAGCGCCTGCAAGCGGGCAAGGAAAGCCGGATCGGCGAGAAGGCCTAGAGCATGATCCGGAAAAGTGCGTAGCGGTTTTCCGAAAAGATCATGCTCAAACAATAACCTAAAGCGTGATGACGATTCCTAATCGCATCGCGCTTTAGAGCGTTTTCGAGCGAATTGGATTCCGGTTCGCGTCGCGACAACGCCTCAAACAAGAATTTGAGGTCGGAAAAAGTACGGATACCGCCGCACCCCTTCCGCATTATATGCCAAATCCTGTTCGCAATTCTCCTGCGAGTCACGGCAGGCTGTAGCGAACTGGTTCCATGCCTGTCATCCTGATACGGGAAACGGCGTTAGGCGGTTGCTCAGAATGAGCGAGAAGATTGTCGGCGTGAATGACGGGATCGGCTCGCTCGGTGCTTCCGGCACTGCAGCAAGCCGGCTGCTCTCGGCGACCAACATCTGGTCCGACGCGCCGCTGCCCGCGCCCGCTGCACGGCCAGCGCCGCAGCCGGAGCCTGCAGTCAAGCCTGACGCTCCGCTCGATGTCGCCGTCGCCAAGGCTGCACCGGTCGCGCCCGCGCGGGCGCGTTCCGAGCAATGGCCGCCGCGAAAGCTTTCGCTGGCGCTGCAGGGCGGCGGCACCTTTGCGGCCTTCACCTGGGGCGTGCTGGAGCGCCTGCTCGAAGAGACCTCCATCGAGATCGACACCGTCAGCGGCGCCAGCGCCGGCGCCATCAATGCGCTGCTCCTCGCTTGCGGCCTGGCCGAAGGCGGCCGTGAAGGCGCACGCTCCCGGCTGAACCGGTTCTGGGTCCGGCTGATGCACGAGGCCTCGTTCCGCTCACTGATGCTGATCGGCGGCTTTTCGCCGGCGGGAAGCTCGGTCGCGTTCGGCCCGACCCTGCGCTCCGGGCAGTTCGATCCGTTCGATCTCGATCCGCTGCGGCAGGCGGTCTCCCGCGACATCAATTTTTCCGTCCTGCGCCATGCGCGGTGCCCAAAACTGCTGATCGCGGCGACGCGGATCCGCGACGGGCAGCAGCAGATTTTCGGCAACGAGGCCATCACCGCCGACGTCGCGCTGGCCTCGACCTGCCCTCCGCTGGTCCATTGTGCGGTCGAGATCGATGGCGAGGCCTATTGGGACGGCGGCTTCGGCGGCAATCCGCCGCTGCTGCGCCTGGTGCAGGACACCGCGGCAACGGATCTGCTGCTGGTCCAGGTCACGCCGACGCGCGACAGCTATGTGCCGATCACGCTCGCCGCGATCGACCGCCGGCTCGACCAGATCGCGGCGAACGCCGCGCTCAATGCCGAGATCTCCGCGATCGAATGGGCGCAGTCGCACATGGCCTCTCCGCTGCGGCTCACCAGGATCGCGGCGGAAGACTCCGTTGACGGCCTGGCGCAGCGCTCATCCACCGATCTCGGCCGCGGCTTCATTCGCCTGCTGCACCGGAGCGGTCGCGAGGCCGCGGAGCGTTGGCTTGGACAACGTGCAAGAGCCGGCTCAGCGCCCGCTCAGGCCCGTGCTCCCTCCGAACCTGCGCTAGCGTGATTTCGCCAGCGCGTCCTCCAGGAACCAGGCAGAGGTCAGCGCGACAGGATCATTGCCGAAGCGCGCGATCACCTGCACGCCAACAGGCAGGCCGCCAACCTTCAGCACCGGCACATTGACGCAAGGATTGCCCATCAGCGTCCACAGCCGGTTGTAACGGGGCGAGCCGGTCGAGGCGAGCTCCTTGGCTGGCGCTATGCCCGGCGCCGAATAGGTCAGCAACACGTCGAACCCTTCGAACAGCTCGCCGAGCTCGCGGCGGCCGCGGCGGGCGATGCGGCGCGCATCGTCGTATTCCTTCGATGTCAGTCCGACCGTCTCATCGAGGCTGGCGCGCAGCAGCGGCGCGATCTCGTCGTGACGCTCGGAAAACTCCCAGGCCAGCGCGCGATGCGCCTCGAAGTTCTGGATGATGGGATGGATGCGCCAGGCTTCCTTGACCGCCTCGGGCAGATCGATGATCTGCACGCGGGCGCCGGCCTTCTCGGCCGCCTTGATCGCAGCCAGCAAACCCTCCTCTGCCGCCGGCTCCACGGCTTCGGCAAATTCCTGCCTGACCACGCCGATGCGCGGCGCCTTGGCTGGACCGATGCCGTCGAATTCAGTGCGGCCGGTAATCGCCAGCAATCCGCGCGCGAGATCTTCCGCGCGGCTACCGAACAGGCCGACCGTGTCGAGGGCCCACGAATAGCACTTCACGCCGATGGTCGGCAGCATCCGGAACGATGGTTTTATGGCGGCAGCGCCGCAATAGGCCGCCGGCCGGATCACCGAGCCTCCGGTCTGGGTGCCCAGCGCCAGCGGGATCATGCCGGCGCCGACGGCCGCCGCCGAACCCGCGGACGAGCCGCCGGGCGAATGCGCCGTATTGTGCGGATTGAGCGTCGGCGTCGGATCGCTCGAGGCGAACGCGGTCGTGGTGGTCTTGCCGATGATGGTGGCCCCGGCTCGCTTCAGCATCATCACGACCGGCGCATCGGCGCGCGGCTGCCAGCCGCGATAGATCTCCGAGCCCATCTCGGTCGGCATGTCAGCGGTGTCGATGATGTCCTTGATGCCGACGGCAATGCCGCGCAGCGGGCCCGAGGCTTGCGCTCTCGCGGATTTGTCGTGCCGGACGAAAGCCTGAACGTCCTTCTCCTTGGCTTCGATCGCCGCATGCGACTGAGCGATGGCGGCGTCGGGCGAAAGCTCCCCCGCTTCAATGCGGCGCTGGAGGTCGGCGAGTGAGATCATGACAACATCCTTCTTATTGGCATCGCTTTTAGCATCGCAGCGAGGTCGTGCAAGCGCACGTCCCTGTTGCGCAACGCCCTCTGGTTGTTCCATGCTGTCCCTGCAAGGAGACGCCGTGGACGCCATCAATTCAAGCGTGGAGCTGACCGAGGCTGAGCGGATCGACCGGCTGCGGCTGATCCGTTCCGACAATGTCGGGCCGCGCACCTTCCGCTCGCTGGTCGATCATTTCGGCAGCCCGCGCGCCGCGCTGGAGCGGCTGCCCGATCTCGCCCGCCGCGGCGGCGCGGCGCGATCGGCGCGCATCTGCAGCGCGGATGAAGCAAAGGCCGAGCTCGCCGCGAGCCGCAAGTTCGGCATCGCCTGGCGCGCGCCCGGCGAGGACGGCTATCCGGAGCGGCTGGCGATGATCGACGATGCGCCGCCGCTGCTCGCGGTGCGCGGCGACACCAAATCCCTGATGCGGCCGATGATCGCGATCGTCGGCTCACGCAACGCCTCCGGCGCCGGCCTCAAATTTGCCGGCCAGCTCGCGCGCGAGCTCGGCGAAGCCGGCTTCGTGGTCATCTCCGGGCTCGCCCGCGGCGTCGACCAGGCCGCGCATCGCACCAGCGTCGAGAGCGGCACGATCGCGGTGCTCGCCGGCGGCCACGACTGCATCTATCCGCCCGAGCATGGCGACCTGCTCGCCGCGATCCTCGACCACGCCGGCGCTGCGATCTCCGAAATGCCGCTCGGCCATGAGCCGCGCGCCCGCGACTTTCCCCGGCGCAACCGATTGATCTCGGGCGCTTCGCTCGGCGTCGTCGTGGTCGAGGCGGCGCACCGCTCGGGCTCGCTGATCACAGCACGCATGGCGGCCGAACAGGGCCGCGAAGTGTTCGCCGTCCCGGGCTCGCCGCTCGATCCGCGCGCCGCCGGCACCAACGACCTGATCAAGCAGGGCGCAACGCTCGTCACGGAAGCTGCCGACATCGTCAACGCGGTTCAGCCGATCATGGAGCGGCCGCTGATGCATCCCGCGGGCGAGCCCGACAGCGAGCCGTTCGAGAGCGATCCGCAAAGCCATGATCGCGACCAGATCACCGGCCTGCTCGGCCCGGCCCCTGTTACGATCGACGACCTCGTCCGGATGTCCGGCGCGTCGCCCGCGATCGTGCGCACCGTGCTGCTGGACCTCGAGCTCGCCGGCAAGCTCGAACGCCACGGCGGCGGGATGGTGTCGCTGGTTTAGCCTCCCCAGGTGTCATTCCGGGGCGCGACGAAGTCGCGAGCCCGGAATCCATTCATCCACTTGATCTGTGGCCAAATGGATTCCGAGCTCCCTCGCTTCGCTCAGGCCCCGGAATGACGGGATGAACTATCGAGGCGCAACGCTAGCCGTCGTTACGCTGGTCGAACTTCGTGCGCGCGGCCTCGATCTGATCCAGATGCTCCTTCGCCCATTTGCCGAGCGCCTCGACGGGGCGCGATAGGCCGCGGCCGAGATCGGTCAGCTCATAATCCACCCGCGGCGGGATGGTCGGAAAGATCGTGCGCGTGACGAGGCCGTCGCGCTCGAGGCCGCGCAGCGTCAGGGTCAACATCCGCTGCGAGATGCCGTTGATCATGCGCTTGAGCTCGTTGAAGCGCTTTGGCCCGTCGCTCAGCATCATGATGACGAACACGCTCCATTTGTCGCCGACGCGGGACAGCACGGAGGCGACCCCACGGCAGTCCGCATGGTTGGGGTCCGGCATCGGCCTGGTATCCAGCCTCGGATTTGGCCGCGGCGGTGCGGGCAATTCAGTGTGCGCAGGTTTCAATGATGTGCCCATGGCTCAAAAAAGTGCGTTCTTGCGGGGACTTCGACAGTCACTCATGTAGCTCTGGTTACAAACTTATACCAGGGTGACCCCACATGAAACTCCTCCATATCGACTCCAGCGTGCTCGGCCCCCACTCCGTCAGCCGGCAGGTTTCCGGCGCCATCGTCGACCGGCTCCGGCAGGCGACGCCCTCGCTTCAGGTGGTCTATCGCGATCTGAGCCAGACTCCGCTCGCCCACCTCTCCGGCTCGCATCTGGCGGCCGCGCAAGGCGCCCCCGCGCCGGCGGAACTCGGGCCCGACCTTGCCGCAAGCGCGGCGGCGCTGGAGGAGTTCCTGGCCGCCGACATCGTCGTGATCGGCGCGCCCATGTACAATTTCACCATTCCGAGCCAGCTCAAGGCCTGGATCGACCGTATCCTGGTGGCGGGGAAGACTTTTAGGTACGGCGCGGCCGGGCCGGAGGGACTCGCCGGCAGCAAACGCGTGATCGTGGCCATCTCGCGCGGCGGCCACTACGGCGCAGAGACGCCTTACGCAGCCGGCGAGCATCTCGAAACCTACCTGCGCTGGGTGTTCGGCTTCATGGGTATCACCAGCGTCGAATTCATCCCGGCCGACGGCATCCAACTCGGGCCGGAGCACCGCGAGAAGGCGATCGCTGGTGCGCTCCAATCGGCAACAAGCCTGAGCGCGGCCTAGCCGCAGCTAACACTTCGGGCGCAACGCGAATGTTGCGCCCGAGCAGGTTCGCTTGATTGATCAGCCGCGATAGATCGGCGCGCCGCTCGGCGAGGCCACCGCGCCGCCGTCGACGAAGATTTCCTGGCCCTGCACATGCGCGGAATCGTCGGAGGCGAGGAACAGCACCGTCTTCGCCACGTGATCGGTTTCACCGATGCGGCCGAGCGGCGTCGACAGTGCGATCCGCTTCTCGAACGCCTTCTCGGCTTCCGGCGTCGCGGTCGCAGGCCCCCAGATCGGGGTGCGGATCGCACCCGGCGCGACCACGTTGACGCGGATGCCGCGCGGCGACAGTTCTGAAGCCATGATCCGCGCCATCGCCCGCACGCCGGCCTTCGCCGCGCCATAGGCCGAGTAGCCGGGAATGCCGAGCACCGAGATTACCGAGCCGTTGAGGATGATCGAGGCGTTGTCGTTGAGATGGGGCAGCGCGGATTGAACGGTGAAGAACACGCCGGTCAGATTGGTGCTGATCACCTTTTCGAATATCTCTGGTGTCGCCGATCCCAGCGGTGTGCCGCCGGCGATGCCGGCATTGGCGAACACGATGTCGAACTTGCCGAACTTCTCTGCGCCCTGCTTGATCGCAGCTTCCGTCGCCGCGATGTCCGTCGCGTCGGCTGGCAGCGCGAGCGCGTTCGGCCCGAGCTCCTTCGCGGCCGCCGCCAGCGTCTCCTTGTTGCGCCCGGTGATCACCACCTTGGCGCCCTCGGCCACGAACAGTTTTGCCGTCGCCAGCCCGATGCCGCTATTGCCGCCGGTGATCAGCGCCGTCTTGTCCTTCAGTCTCACGCTCGCCTCCAGTAGTTGCATAATGAACTACCTTGCCATCTAGGCCATCTAGTTTTATGATGCAACCACACAAGCGCGTGATCGGCGCTGGCGGCGTGTGAATGCGAAAGGACGAACGATGGTGAAACGGACGAGCTTCGAGGGTGATGCCTGCCCGATCGCGCGGTCGCTGGAGGCGCTCGGCGACTGGTGGTCGCTCTTGATCATCCGCGAGGCGCTGTTCGGCGTCCGCCGCTTCGGCGAGTTTCAGAACAAGCTCGGCATGGCCAAGAACATCCTGGCGGCGCGGCTGCGATCGCTGGTCGACCACGGCATTCTCGAAACCGCCCCCGCCTCCGACGGCAGTGCCTATCAGGAATATGTGCTGACGCCGAAGGGCCGCGGCACTTTCCCGATCCTGGTCGCGCTGCGGCAGTGGAGCGAGGAGTTCGACGACCGCCCCGAGGAGATTGCGACGATGCTGGTCGATCGCGAGAAGGGCCGTCCGGTGAAGAAGCTGGAAATGCGTGCCGATGATGGGCGGCTGCTCAGCCCGGCCGACACCACGCTAAAGCCGCGGCCGGCACCGCGACGCAAGTCGGCGTGAAAGTCCCAAGTGGTACCCCACCGCCATCACGACAGCTTGCGCTTGGTCCGTAGCCGCAGGTGCTCGTCGGCCTCGAGCTTGGTCATGCCTAAGAGATAATGCAGCACGTCCAGCTTGTGGCGCTCGGCCAGCTTGCGTAAGGCCCCGGTCTGCTCGGCGATGAAGGCCACGGCCTCGTCGGCACCGCCCTCCCCCGGTTCCTCGTGACGCGTGCCCCCCGGCGCGCCGGATCCGGCGCGCGCCCGTTTTTTTCCTGGCTTGGTCACCAGTACCCCACCCGAATCCATGCCCCGACAGGACATTACGCCCACATCAACCGCAACTCCAAGGTGGTATTCTGCAACTTTTTCGATATGAAACTTTTCCCATTGCGGCGCCTTTCAACACCCCACGATTTGACAGGGGGCCGCTCACCACCCATGTTCGGGTCGAAACGGCCGACCCGAGTCCTTTCGTTTTCGGCCCAAGATTTTCCCGTAAGCCACTGGAACTAAATGAATATCGTCATTGTGGAGTCGCCGGCGAAAGCCAAGACGATCAACAAATATCTGGGCTCGTCCTATGAGGTTCTGGCCTCGTTCGGCCATGTCCGCGATCTCCCGGCGAAGAACGGTTCCGTCGATCCCGACGCCAATTTCAAGATGATCTGGGAGGTCGACCCCAAGGCGGCCGGCCGGCTCAACGATATCGCGAAGTCGCTGAAGGGCGCCGACCGCCTGATTCTCGCCACCGACCCCGATCGCGAGGGCGAAGCCATCTCCTGGCACGTGCTCGAGGTAATGAAGGAGAAGCGCGCGCTGAAGGATCAGAAGATCGAGCGCGTGGTGTTCAACGCCATCACCAAGCAGGCCGTCTCGGAGGCGATGAAGCATCCGCGCGAGATCGACGGCGCTCTGGTCGACGCCTACATGGCGCGCCGTGCACTCGACTATCTGGTCGGCTTCACCCTCTCCCCCGTGCTGTGGCGCAAGCTGCCGGGCGCCCGCTCGGCCGGCCGCGTGCAGTCGGTGGCGCTGCGCCTCGTCTGCGACCGCGAGCTCGAGATCGAGAAGTTCGTAGCCCGCGAATATTGGTCGCTGATCGCGACCCTGCTCACCCCGCGGGGCGATGCCTTCGAGGCCCGCCTCGTCGGCGCCGACGGCAAGAAGATCCAGCGCCTCGACATCGGCACCGGCGCGGAAGCCGAAGACTTCAAGAAGGCGCTGGAACTGGCGACTTACGCCGTCACCGCGGTCGATGCCAAGCCGGCCCGTCGCAATCCGCAGGCGCCCTTCACCACCTCGACGCTGCAGCAGGAAGCCAGCCGCAAATACGGCTTTGCGCCGGCGCATACGATGCGCATCGCCCAGCGTCTTTATGAGGGCATCGACATCGGTGGCGAGACCACCGGACTCATTACTTATATGCGTACCGACGGCGTACAGATCGCCCCCGAGGCGATCACCCAGGCGCGCAAGGTGATCGGCGAGGATTACGGCAACGCCTACGTGCCGGATAGCCCGCGCCAGTACCAGGCCAAGGCCAAGAACGCCCAGGAAGCGCACGAAGCGATCCGCCCGACCGACCTCTCGCGCCGCCCCGACAGCATGAGCCGCAAGCTCGATGCCGATCAGGCCAAGCTGTATGAGCTGATCTGGAAGCGCACCATCGCGAGCCAGATGGAATCCGCCGAGCTCGAGCGGACCACCGTCGACATCACGGCGAAGGCAGGCTCCCGCACATTGGAGCTGCGCGCCACCGGCCAGGTCGTCAAGTTCGACGGCTTCCTCGCGCTCTACCAGGAAGGCCGCGACGACGAGGAGGACGAGGATTCCCGCCGCCTGCCCGCGATGAGCCAGGGCGAGGCCGTGAAGCGACAGAGCCTGTCCGTCACCCAGCATTTCACCGAGCCGCCGCCGCGCTTCTCGGAAGCATCGCTCGTGAAGCGCATGGAAGAGCTCGGCATCGGCCGGCCCTCGACCTATGCCTCGATCCTCCAGGTCCTGAAGGACCGCGGCTACGTCAAGCTGGAGAAGAAGCGTTTGCACGGCGAGGACAAGGGCCGCGTCGTGGTCGCCTTCCTCGAAAGCTTTTTTGCCCGCTATGTCGAGTACGACTTTACGGCGAGCCTCGAAGAACAGCTCGACCGCATCTCCAACAACGAGATCTCCTGGCAGCAGGTTCTGAAGGACTTTTGGACCGGCTTCATCGGCGCCGTCGACGACATCAAGGAGCTGCGCGTCGCCCAGGTGCTCGACGTGCTCGATGACATGCTGGGCCAGCACATCTATCCGCCCCGCGCCGATGGCGGCGATATCAGGCAGTGCCCGAACTGCGGCACCGGCCGGCTGAACCTCAAGGCCGGCAAGTTCGGCGCCTTCGTCGGCTGCTCGAACTATCCGGAATGCCGCTACACCCGTCAGCTCGCCGCCGATGGCGAGGCGACTGCTGACCGTTCGCTCGGCCAGGATCCCGACACGGGTCGCGATGTCTGGGTCAAGGCCGGCCGCTTCGGCCCCTATATCCAGCTCGGCGAGCAGAAGGATTATGAGGAAGGCGAGAAGCCCAAGCGCGCCGGCATTCCGAAGGGCACCTCGCCCAGCGACGTCGATCTCGAGCTTGCGCTGAAGCTGCTGTCGCTGCCGCGCGAGATCGGCAAGCATCCGGAGACCGGCCAGCCGATCACCGCGGGCCTCGGCCGCTTCGGACCGTTCGTGAAGCACGAGAAGACCTATGCGAGCTTAGAGGCCGGCGACGAGGTGTTCGACATCGGCCTCAATCGTGCGGTGACGCTGATCGCGGAGAAGGTTGCCAAGGGCCCGAGCCGCCGCTTCGGCGCCGATCCCGGCAAGGCGCTCGGCGATCATCCGACGCTTGGCACCGTCACCGTGAAGAGCGGCCGTTACGGCGCCTATGTCACCGCGGGCGGCGTCAACGCGACCATCCCGGCCGAGTTCGAGAAGGACACCATCACGCTGCCGCAGGCGATCGCGCTGATCGATGAGCGCGCCGCCAAGGGTGGCGGCAAGGGCGGCGGCAAGGCCAAGAAGGCGGCGAAGCCGGCCAAGGCCAAGAAAGCGTCAGAGAAGGCTGCGGACGGCGAGGACGCCGCACCGAAGCCGAAGAAGCCGGCTGCGAAGAAAGCCGCGGCCAAATCCAAATCCGAATCCACCAGCAAGGCGCGCGCCGCCGTGCCGTCGACCGCAAAGACGTCGCCGACCAAGGCAGCCGCCACCAAGGCTCCGGCCAAGAAGAGTGCCGGCAAGACCTGAGATCAAGAATTAGAGGTTAAGTGAAACCAAAGAAAGACCGTGGCTTTCCCGACAGGCAAGCCATCGTCGCCTTCATCAAGGCAAATCCAGGAAAGGTCGGGACTCGCGACATCGCGCGCGAGTTCGGCCTGAAGAACGCCGATCGCGCCGAGCTCAGGCGCATGCTGCGCGAGCTCGCCGACGACGGCACCATCAAGAAGAAGCGCCACAAGGTCTCCGAGCCGGACGCGCTGCCGCCGACGCTGCTCGCCGACATCACCGGCCGCGACTCCGATGGCGAATTGATCGCCTCCCCCGCCGAATGGGACGAGGTCGAGAACGGCGAGCCGCCAAAGATCCTCATCGAGATGCCGCGCCGGCCGAGGCCCGGCACCGCCGCCGGCGTCGGCGACCGCGCGCTGCTGCGCGTCGAGCGCAGCGATGACGATGAAGGTCCCGCCTATCGCGGCCGCATCATCAAGGTCATCGACAAGGCCAAGAGCCGCATCCTCGGCGTCTTCCGCAGCCTGCCCGAGGGCGGCGGACGGCTCGTCCCCGTCGACAAGAAGTTCGCCGACCGCGAGCTGAACATCGCGAGGACCGATACGGGCGGCGCTGAGGATGGCGACCTCGTCAGCGTCGACATCGTCCGCACCCGCGGCTTTGGCCTCGCCTCCGGCCGGGTGAAAGAAAAGCTCGGCTCGGTCAAGTCGGAAAAGGCGATCAGCCTGATCGCGATCTACGCCCACGACATCCCCTTGCAATTCTCCTCCGCCGCCGAGCGCGAGGCGGAAGCGGCGGAGCCGGCCAATCTGAAAGGCCGCGAGGACTGGCGCGACGTCCCGCTCGTCACCATCGATCCGCCCGACGCCAAGGATCACGACGACGCGGTGCATGCCGAGCCCGATCCGGATCCCAACAACAAGGGCGGCTTCATCGTCAACGTCGCCATCGCCGATGTCAGCTTCTACGTGCGGCCGGGCACAGCGCTCGACCGCGACGCGCTCGACCGCGGCAACTCGGTCTATTTCCCGGACCGCGTCGTGCCGATGCTGCCCGAGCGCATCTCCAACAATCTCTGCTCGCTGGTGCCCGGCGAGCCGCGCGGCGCGCTGGCGGTGCGCATGGTGCTCGGCCCCGACGGCCGCAAGCGCTCGCACAGTTTTCATCGCATCCTGATGCGGTCGGCCGCCAAGCTCGCTTACGCGCAAGCGCAGGCCGCGATCGACGGCCGGCCTGATGACACCACCGGCCCCCTGCTCGATCCGATCCTGAGGCCGCTCTATGCCGCCTATGCCTGCGCCAAGCGCGCGCGTGACGAGCGTGATCCGCTCAATCTCGATCTGCCCGAGCGCAAGATCCTCCTGAAGAGCGACGGCACCGTGGATCGCGTCGTGGTCCCCGAGCGTCTCGATGCGCACAAGCTGATCGAGGAGTTCATGATCCTCGCCAACGTCGCCGCAGCGGAGACATTGGAGAAGAAATCTCTGCCGCTGATCTACCGCGTGCACGACGAGCCGACCTTGGAGAAGGTTCACGCGCTCGCGGAATTCCTGGAGACGCTGGACGTTCCCTTCGCCAAGTCCGGCGCGCTCCGCCCGACCACGTTCAACCGTGTGCTGGCTCAGCTTGAAGGCCACGACTATTACCCGCTGGTGAGCGAGGTCGTGCTGCGCGCGCAGGCGCAGGCCGAATATTCCTCAGAGAATTACGGTCACTTCGGCCTGAACCTGCGCCGCTATGCGCATTTCACCTCGCCGATCCGCCGCTATGCCGACCTCGTCGTGCACCGCGCGCTGGTACGTGCGCTTGGCCTTGGCGAAGGCGCCCTGCCCGACAGCGAGACGCCGGAAAGCCTGAGCGAAGTCGCCGCGCATATCTCGCTGACCGAGCGGCGCGCCATGAAGGCGGAGCGCGAGACCGTCGACCGCCTGATCGCCCATCACCTCGCCGACCGCATCGGCGCCAGCTTCCAGGGCCGCGTCTCCGGCGTCACCCGCGCCGGCCTGTTCGTGAAGCTCAGCGAGACCGGCGCTGACGGGCTGATCCCGATCCGATCCCTCGGCACGGAATATTTCAACTATGACGAAAGCCGCCATGCCCTCGTCGGCACGCGCAGCGGCACCATGTACCAGCTCGGCGACGTCGTCGACGTCCGCCTAATCGAGGCCGCTCCCATCGCGGGCGCGCTGCGTTTCGAGCTGCTGTCGTCCGAGACCGACAGCGGCCCGCGCCAGCGCAGGCCGCTCCGTCCGCAGCGCAAATCGTCCAAGCCGCAGCCCGGACGCAGCCCGGAGCGAAAACGCAAGCCGGAGAAGAAAAAGTCCGGCAAGGGAAGGAAGGCCAAAGGAAAGAACAAGGGTAAGGGCAAGAAGGGCAAGGCATGGTGACGATGAGCACGGCACCAAAGATCTGGACGCACGAGAACGGTCTCGTCGAGAAGCGCGACGTCTGGTCAGCAATGAAGCGCGGCTTCCGCGGCCGCTGCCCGCGCTGCGGCGAAGGCAAGCTGTTCCGCGCCTTCCTGAAGACCGCCGACCATTGCGCCAAATGCGGCCTCGACTTCACCCCGCATCGCGCCGACGATCTGCCTGCCTATCTCGTCATCGTCATCGTCGGCCACATCGTGGTGCCGGCCATCCTCTGGATCGAGACCAATTATTCGACGCCGGTCTGGCTCAGCTTCGCAGCCTATCTGCCCTTCACCTTCGTCGCCTCGCTCGCGCTGCTGCAGCCCGTGAAGGGAGCTGTGGTCGGCTTGCAATGGGCTCTGCGCATGCACGGGTTTGACGACAACCCTCCCGATGGTATTCCGCCTGTGTAAACACGTAAAAGAACAGTTCGGGTGAGGACATGACCGATATTTCGCAGGCCGAGGAGAAGACCAGGGTTCACGAGGAGAAGGAAGCCGATCATCATCCTTACTTCCGCCCGAAGGATGCGGCGACGCTGATCCTGGTCGACCGCAGCGGCGCCATTCCGAAAGTGCTGGTCGGCAAGCGCCACGACAAGGTGGTGTTCATGCCGGGAAAATTCGTCTTCCCGGGCGGGCGCGTCGACAAGGCCGATTATCGCGTGCCCTGCGCCGCGCCCATCACCGCCGAACTGGAAGCCAATCTCGCCAAGGGCAGCCCGAAGACGCCGGCCTCGCGCGCGAAATCGCTCGCCATTGCCGCCATCCGCGAAGCCTGCGAGGAGACCGGCCTCTGCCTCGGCCGCAAGGCCGAAGGCAAAGTGCCGAAGCTCGAAGGTCCCTGGCAGCCGTTCGCGGATGCGGGCCTGCTGCCTGATCCCTCCAGCCTGTTCCTGATCGCGCGCGCGATCACCCCGCCCGGCCGCGTCAAGCGCTTCGACACGCGTTTCTTCACCGCCGATGCCTCCGCGATCACCCACCGCGTCGAAGGCGTGATCCATGCCGATGCGGAGCTGGTCGAATTGGTCTGGGTCGAGCTCGGCTCAAAACCGCTCGCCGATCTGCATCCGATGACGCGCAACGTGCTCAACGAGCTCGACACCCGCCTTGCCACCGGTCCGCTCCGCCACGACGCGCCGGTGCCGTTCTTCCACTTCTACGCCGGCAAGATGCAGAAAGACGTCTTGAGCTAGTTGGCGCGCTGGGGCGTAGTTCGATCAAGTCTATCCTCCGTCATTCCGGGGTGCGCCTCTTGGCGCGAGCCCGGAATCCATACTCCGGATGGTGGTTATGGATTCCGGGCTCGCCGCTCCGCGTCGCCCCGGAATGACGTGCTGAGAGAGCTACGAAAAACAAAAAATTCTTCCCGCCGCCCCCGATGGCGGAGTTCCCCTTCATGCCTATGTCATTCCCCAGCGTCACCAAGAAGGACACCGGGCGATGGCACAAAGGCAACTCAAGCTTGGCGCGTTCATGCGCCCGATCAGCATCCACACCGGCGCCTGGCGCTATCCCGGGGCTTGGCCCCACGCGAATTTCAATTTCGGCCATATCAAGACGCTGATCCGAAAGCTCGAGGCCGGCAAGTTTGACGCCTTCTTCATGGCCGATCACCTCGCCGTCCTGAACATGCCGATCAACGCGCTCAAGCGCAGCCACACCGTGACCTCGTTCGAGCCGTTCACCCTGCTGTCGGCTTTGTCAGCCGTGACCGAGCGCATCGGCCTGATCGCGACCGGCTCGACCACGTTCGACGAGCCCTATCACGTCGCGCGCCGCTTCGCCTCGCTCGACCATCTCAGCGGCGGCCGCGCCGGCTGGAACATCGTCACCACCTCGAACCCGGACGCGGCGCTGAATTTCGGCCTCGACGATCACATGGAGCACGCCGAGCGCTACAAGCGCGCTCGCGAGTTCTACGACGTCGTTACCGGCCTGTGGGACTCCTTCGCCGACGATGCCTTCGTACGCGACGTCGAGAGCGGGCTGTTCTTCGATCCCGCCAGGATGCACACCCTCGACCACAAGGGCAAATACTTCAAAGTGCGCGGCCCCCTCAATATCGCCCGCCCCGTGCAAGGCTGGCCCCTGATCGTGCAGGCCGGCGCCTCCGACGACGGCAAGCAGCTCGCCGCCGAGACCGCGGAAGCGGTGTTCACCGGCGGCGGCAGCCTCGCCGACGGCCAGAAACTCTATGCCGACATCAAAGGCCGCATGGAGAAGATCGGCCGTGACCCCGAGCACCTGAAGATCCTCCCCGGTGCCTTCGTCGTTGTGGGCGACAGTGTCGATGAGGCCAAGGAGAAGCGCGCTTTGCTCGACAGCCGCGTGCACTACGACAGCGCCATTGCCTCGCTCTCCGTCATCCTGGGCACCGATGCCTCCGGCTTCGATCCCGATGGGCCGCTTCCCGAGATTCCCGAGACCAATGCCAGCAAGAGCGGCCGGCAGCGCCTGGTCGATCTCGCCGCCCGCGAGAAGCTCACCGTGCGCCAGCTCGCCCAGCGCGTCGGCGGCTATGGCGGCCTGTCCTTCGTCGGCACCGCCAAGACCATCGCCGACCAGATGGAGGAATGGCTGGTCGGTCGCGGCTCCGACGGCTTCAACATCATGTTCCCGTTCCTGCCTGCCGGCCTCGACGATTTCGTCGACAAGGTGGTCCCGGAGCTGCAGAAGCGCGGGATTTTCCGCAAAGAGTACGAAGGGCCCACTTTGAGGGAGAATCTGGGCCTGCCGCGGCCGAAAAACCGGTTCTTTGAGGCCTAATGGGCCCGATTTGAGCGGTTTCCGCCGCCTGAAACCTTGACTTCCCGCCGTTTCTGACTAGGTTGCCGGCCAACGCGGGCCGTTTGGCCGGCTCCAGATTCCCCTGATATTCTGAGGTTCAGAACATGGCCAAAGCGGTCACCATCAAGGTCAAGCTCGTGTCCTCCGCCGACACCGGCTTCTACTACGTTGCCAAGAAGAATTCGCGCACCATGACCGACAAGCTGGTCAAGAAGAAGTACGACCCGGTCGCGCGCAAGCACGTCGAATTCCGCGAAGCCAAGATCAAGTAAGATCGCGGCGTAGCGCGCTAAGGATTTTTGCGGGGCCCTTGCGGGCCCCGTTGTCGTTTCGGCTCGCGTGTCCCTGCTCATGTACCCTGCTACCCAGCGCTGCGCTGCTTAGCGCAGCGAAGCAAATCCGGACCGGCTCTGCGAGATCACACTGGGACACTCCGGCGTGACGAGAGGAACTCGCTTGAGTCGTGGTTGTTGAGCCAGCATCGTCAAGCGGCTATCTTTCGGAGCGAACCTCTTGCGTTGCCGCTCAACTGACTTGATGGGAGAATCGCATGCGCATCGCTCTGCTCATTGTCGTTATGGTCATCGGATTTTCTTCCGCAGCAAACGCTCAGTATGACTATCCCTGGTGCGTATTTGGCGGAGGGCTCGGCGCTTCCGGAGACTGCATGTATTCGACGCGGGAACAGTGCCTGGCCTCGGCATCCGGGCGATCGAACACCTATTGCGATGTGAACCCGCGCGTGAGGTTCAAGCAGCACGCTCCGCAGCGGCCGCGCTGATCATGATGCGCGCGCTTGCCTGTCTGCTCTTCGTCCTGATCACCATGTCCGCGCCCGGTCCAGCGGCAGCGCAGCGGTTCGGCGGCAATTTTCCGGTATGTCTGCAGGAGTGGGAATGGGGCGGCGGCACCTACATCTCTTGCCAGTATCGTTCATTTGACGAATGCAGAGCCAGCGCGGCGGGCCGTTCGGCGATGTGCCTGGAAAACCCATATGTGCAGCGGGCGTCCCCTCCAGGCCGCAGCGCGCGTCCCCGGTAGGGCTAGAGCATGATCGGCCCGTGACGAGCGCCGATCCAGCCATCATTCCGTGCCGTCCGGCCTGCCCCGCAACGTCGACCTTCTCGGTTGAATCCCCTACATGAAACCCGGATTGCGCGGGAAATAGCTACCCCAATCTCCGAATGGTCGATTTGACATCAGCAGCATCGGGAACGTCAGCCGCATCCCGTGGTCGATTGCCGCCTTGAGCGCCGGCTCGCTCGCGCCCGGCACAAAAGCCGAAATGGCCGGACAATCGCTCTGTGCCGCGAACGACAACGCAGCGGCGAAAGCGGACTCAACCAGATCTGGCCTGTGGACTGCAAGCGGACCAATGTGTCCACCCGAAATGTAGACGTACCCGACGCACTCATTGCCGGCGTGGATGGTGAATCCGCGCGTCGTGCTGTCGCCAAGGAGAAATCGATGATGCTTCTCCCTGGAAACGCCGACTGCGCTGACATCGATCTGCGCCAGCCTGTCGTATGGGATCGCGTCGGCCGTGAGAGATTCAAGACGGAGCCGCGGCGCAGCCAACCGTGGCGCCAGGCGGTCACGAGGGACGCTGACCATGTAGATCGGAAAGCGCGGGAACAGTCCGTGGCGGATGTAGAGGCCTTGAGATACGTTGTTGAACGTGAAGGTGATCAGTGCCTTGATGGGTGCTCCGCGCATTTCTGCATGCGCGAATGCCTTGTTGATGAGTTGATTGCCGATGCCGTCGCTCTGACGATCAGGCGCGACGAACAATTGGGCCAGGAACCAAAGCTCGCCACAGACCCAACTCCACGCGAAGCCGACTATTTCTCCGTCGTCATCGGCCACCCATAAGCCCTCGGGATCATCCGCGAGCGAGAAGGCCTGAAAATTCGGCGGACGAGAGGATGCCATCTTCCCGAACCCCCGCCGTTCGGTTAGCTCATTGATGCTGGCGACCACGATGTCATCGGCCTGCTTCAAGTCGTCGATGCGAGCGGGCCTGCACACGACCGCCATTCTCTAGTCCCTCCCGGGCGTCAGCTCGCCCCGCCCACGATGCATCGGGTCGCGGCTTAGTTTCTACTCACATCTTGATGAGAGCGAGAAATCGTCAGCCGGCAATCAGGCGAGCGGCCGGATGTTCTGGTTCATCCGGAAGAAGTTCGTAGGGTCGTATTTCGCTTTGATCTGCTGCAGGCGCCTGTAGTTCCGCCCATAAGCAGCGGCAACCGGATCGCCTGTCTCATCGTCGTCGAGATAATTGACATAGCGTCCTGAGGCAAAGAAGGGCCGCATCCTTTCATAGGTTGCGCGTGCCCACGAGATGCTGCGGCTGGTATCGCTGGTCTGCGTCCATTGCGCGAGGATCAGGAAATTGTAGCCCTCCTGCCGATGCACAAATGCCGTATCCCCGGCACCCACGCGGGCCGCGGCACCGTGGATGTGCTCGAGCAGCAGCTGCCCCATCGGAGTCGGGCAGCGGGCGAAGCATTCGATCATCGTCGCGATCGCACCATCGCTCAGCTCCGTGAGGAAGTTCGACTTCCAATAGTTGAACGCGCCTTTCGGATAGTTGGCGTCGAGCATGCGGTTGAGCTCGCAATAGGTCATCGGTCCGACCGCATCCAGAATGGGAGGCCCGAACTGTTTCAGCGGCTGCATCGCTCGTTCGGCCTCGGCGACTGGACCGCAGTGGCTGGTAACCAGGGCCGCGACCTCCCTGCCGGACCCGTCGGGCGCATGGGTCAGGGATGCGAACAGCATGTGCTCGTCCGTGAGCGATCGCGTGCTGGTCCGGAAAAATTCCAGCACGTCGCGGGAACGCTCGATAGGGTGAACGATCGGGCCGCCGGTGATGATCGGCCCTACCGTATGGAGGTCGTATTCAAGACTGGTGGCAATCCCGAAGTTTCCGCCGCCGCCGCGCACGGCCCAAAATAGATCCGGCTGCTCTTGCTTGCTGGCCCGCACAACCTTGCCATCGGCGGTGACGAGTTCGACAGCCCGCAGATTATCCAACGCGAGGCCGTACTTGCCCATCAGCCAGCCCAGTCCTCCGCCGAGCGTCAGGCCCGCGATGCCGGTGGTCGAGACCACGCCGCCGGTCACCGCAAGTCCGTGAAGCTGCGTTTCTCGATTGAGCTCGCCCCAGGTGACCCCGCCCTGCGCCCATACGGTCTTGCCGATCGCGTCGACCCGGACCCCCTTCATGGGTGAGAGGTCGATCATGATCCCGCCGTCGATGGTTGCGCGCCCGGCCACATTGTGGCCGCCGCCGCGAACCGCGACCTCGAGGCCGAGCTTGGTCGCAAGTGCCACGGCATCCACGACATCAGCCGCACTGCGACATCTGGCAATCAATGCTGGCCGTTTGTCGACCAGCCCATTGTGAACCTTGCGCGCCTCGTCGTAGCCCTCGTCCGCTGGCTTGAGCAGTTCTCCTCCGAAGGAGGCGCTAAGTTCGGCGGCAGCGCTGGCAACAGATGCGATGGACATGACACGAGCTCCCTAGCTTGGCCCGCCACATCCTCGATCGCGGGCTGTCTCAGAGCAAATCCGAAGAATTCAGGTGACGATGAACTGATTTCACCTACACTCGCCGCATGCACAAGCTGCCGCCCCTGATCGAGCTCCGCGCTTTTGAGGCTGCCGCGCGTCATCTGAGCTTCAAGAAAGCCGCGGCAGAACTCGGCGTCACGCCGACCGCGATCAGCCACCAGATCGGATTGCTCGAGCAGTATTGCGGCCGCGCCCTATTCCGGCGCAGACCACGCCCTCTTTCGTTGACCGATGCCGGCGCGCGGCTGTTTCCCGCCATTCGCGGCGGACTCGAGGCGTTTGCCGCTGCCATTGCGTCCCTCAAGCAGGAAGGTGACGAGCAGCCGCTCCGGGTTACGACGACCAACGCCTTCGCTAGCCGCTGGCTCGTGCCCCGCCTGCCCCTGTGGCGGAAGTTGCATCCTGACGTGCCATTGGAAGTGATCGGCACTGACACGGTGCTCGATCTGCAGGCCGGAGACAGTGACGTTGCCATCCGTTATGCGACCAGCCGCGTACCGCCGACAGACGGAATCGTCGATGAACTCTTTAGCGATACGTTCTGGCCGATCTGCAATCCGGATTTGCTTTCAACCGGACGGCTGAAGAGACCAGTCGACCTCGCAAAGCACGTTCTGATCCACTCCTATTGGTCGCCGGCCGATCGTGAGCCACCGACGTGGCAGAGATGGCTCGGTTTGGCCCAGCGCCGGTGGCGCGAGGTGCCCCAATACAAGGACCTGCAGCACTTGAGTTTCCGGGAAGAACTGCACGCCATCGAGGCGGTGATCAGTGGGCAGGGCGTCGGGATCTTCAGTGATGTGCTCGTGGCACACGACCTCGCCGCCGGCACGCTCGTGAAGGCATTCTCGTTGAACCTACCCGGCTACAGCTTTTATGTGGTCAGCAGGCCAAGCCACCCGCGCGCGCGGACCATTCGGGTCTTTTCGCAGTGGTTGCGGTCGAGTACCTGATCCGGACCGGGTCAGCACAAAGTGCGAAGCCGGGAGAGGTCATGCGAATAACCCGAAGCGCGACCAGCAGCGCGGACCAACTCCAGCTGCGAACCGGAGCGACGGGGCCGACCCGAGAATTGACGGCGCCGAGCAGGTCACCGTTGCCCTTACGTTTCTTTAGGGTGCAGCGGAGTCGCGAAACCCGAGAACGTTACGGAGCTCCAATGGAGCGCGCTTACGACAAGCTCCACGTTACACTCAGAGTTCTTCCAGCAGCGCCTTGCTTTCCTTCAAGTCGCGAACGTCGAAGCCCTCGCTGAACCAACCGTAGACCGGCGCGAGAAGACCGCGTGCTTCATCACCCCTGTCCTGATCACGCCAGAGCCGGGCGAGACTGACGGCGGAGCGAAGTTCCCAGAGTTTCGCCTCCTGCTGGTGAGCAATCGCAATGGCGTGGCGAAACTCGGCCTCCGCATCGGCCTCCGCGCCTGGCCGAGCCCTTAGCATCAACTCGCCTCGGCGCCGATGCAGCTCGGCCTCGAACCACCGCACCCCCGATTTCTGGGTTAGTGCCAAGGCGTCGGAGAGTTGGCCGAGCCCCGTTTCATATCGTGCTCTCTTTGCCTCGGCTGCTGCGAGCTGCGCAAGGTAGAACGGAAGAGTCCATGCTGCGCCGGACGCCTGGAATCCCTCGATGCCGCGCCGCAGTAAGTCCACCCCGGCCTCGGGGTCGCCGGCTTCGGCCAGCGTCCAGCCGCGATATGCCGTCCCCATCGCGAGAAAGAAGGCAAAGCGCTGCTCGGTGGTGAGCGCAACCAGCTCGTCCGCCCGTTGCCCAACCATGCCCGCGTCTTCGAGCACGAAATGCAACCGGCAGGCAACGCTCAGCGCGAATGCGAGGCTGATCGGGTGCGACGAATCGCGGGCCTCTGCCAGAGCGTCACTGCTCTGCACGCGCGCCTGATCGGCGAAGCCAAGAAGGCCACACGTAAGCGAAAGGAACGAAAGCATCGCCACGCGGGCGTTTTCTGCGAACAGGGCCGTCAGAGAGCGCTGCTGCGCCGGATCGTAAAGGGCGAGCCCCCGCTCGAGATGGGTGCGCGCCAAGGCCAATTGTCCGCGATGAAGCCAGCTATCGCCGACTGCCCGATGACCGGCGACAAGAATGGCCGCATCGTTCTGTCGCCCGGCCAAATCGAGCAGATTCTCGGCGATGCGATGCGATCGGTCCGTTTCACCACGGACGTGATAATGCACGAACTCGCCCCAGAGTGCCTTGAGCAGATTCGGCGTGTCGTTGAGTGCCTCGCAGAGGCAACGCGCCCGGGCGTAGGCCCTGCCGGTCTCTTCGGCCGCGTGGCCCTTCGCGGCGATCAGTGCACCGCCGAGCGCGAGTTGAAGTTCAGTTTCGGTGCGCTGGCGCCCGGGAGCATCCGGCAGTTGAGATAGCAAATCAAGCGCCTTTCGCATCTGCGCGATTGCTTCTGTCATTGCCGATCGAGCCTTTGAACGCTCACCAGCCTCCTGCCAATAGGAAATCGCCTTTTCGGCCAAGCCCGCATGTCCGCAGTGGTGGGCGAGGATTTCCGGCTGCTCTTGGATGCCTCTAGCGAGCCTCTCCTCGAGTGCGCCAGCGATCCGAGCGTGCAGCTCGCGGCGTTGGCCGCGCAACATTGTGCCGTATGCCGCATCCTGGACCAGTGCATGTTTGAACAAGAAATTGGCGTCGGGCGGCTCGACACTCCCAAACACGAGGCCGGTGTTGATCAGCCGGTCAAGCGCCGCCCGCAACTCGTTGTCGCACCGCTGTGCGACCGAGGCCAGCAGATCATAGGAGAACTCGCGGCCAATAGCTGCGCCGATTTGTGCCACCTCCTTGGCGATCGGCCCAATCCGGTCGAGCCGCGCCATCAACGAAGCATGTAGCGTGGCCGGTACGGCAAGTCCGGGCAGCGGCGCGAAGGAGATCGCTCGCGCGATACTCTGGGGGCTTGTTTCGAGCACCGCTTTGGTCAACTCCTCAACGAACAGCGGCACACCATCCGTACGTTCAGCAATTTCATTGACGATTTCGGTCGGCAGCGTCTGGCCACCTGCCACGCTCCGGATGAGCGCAGCGCCCGCATTCTGGTCGAGCCGGTTCAGCACGAGCAAGCTGACATGCGGCTTTCCGGTCCATACTAACTGGAACTCGGGACGGTAGGTGATCAAGACCAAAACCGGCAGGCTTGCTACGCGATCGACGGTTCGGTCCAGCAGCTCGCGCGAGCTTGGATCTATCCATTGCATGTCCTCGAACACGATCATGATTGGACGTCTTTGCGCGAGAGCTTCAAGCTGGCGAACCAGAGCGGCGAAGCTTCTCTCCTTCTTTTGTTGCGGCGTACTCGTAACCGGTAAGTATAGATTATCGTTGGGGATCGACAGAAACTCGGCCAGGATCGCCGCGTCCTCGTTGGGCGACAATGCAGGCGACAGGAGCGCTCGAAGTTTGTCGAGCTTGGTCGTCGGTGTGTCCTCACGATCGAAGCCAGCCGCTCGCTGGAGTTGTGCGATGAAGGGGTAAAGCGCGCTTTCCTGATGATGAGGCGAGCAGAAGTAGCGCAAGCAGGTGTGCGGCTCTCGCTCGATACGCTCCTGAAGAGCCGCAACGAGGCGCGACTTGCCGATCCCCGCCTCGCCGACAAGCAGCATGACTTGACCGGTACCCGCCCGCGCATGGCGCCAGCTCCGCTCCAACCGCGCGAGGTCTTCCTCACGCCCAACCAGCGGGGCGAGGACCGAAGGGTGCAACGCCTCGAACCGGCTCTCCGCTGTTCCCTCACGAAGCACCCGCCAGGCTTGCACCGGTGCGGCGAAGCCCTTCAGCGTCACGGCGCCGAGATTCTCGTAGTCAAAGAGCCCGCCGATGAGCCGCCGCGTGTCCTCAGGGATGACTACCCCATCCGGTTCGGCGAGCGCTTGCAGTCGAGCGGCAAGGTTCGGCGTCTCGCCAAGCACGGCCTGCGCCTCCGCCGCTTCGCTGCCGATAAGGTCACCTACGACGACGAGGCCAGTCGCGAGCCCAAGACGAACCCGCAGCTCGAACTCGGCTGGGGCTCCCGGCGCGTGCCTGGTCGCGGCGATCTCAAGCGCAGCGCGCACTGCGCGTTCGGCATCGTCCTCATGCGCTGAAGGATGACCGAATAGTATGAGCATGCCATCGCCGATGTAACGGCTGACGGTGCCACCGTATTTGCGGACGACCGCCGCTACGCTATCGCGGTACTCAGCAATTATGTCCCGTAGATCTTCCGGATCGAGCTTTGTCGCAAGTGCCGTCGAGCCGACGAGATCGCAGAACATCACTGTGAGCTGACGACGCTCGGCGGAAGAACTTGGTGCGGCCAACAAGCCTGCGCGCTCCGTGACCGGTGGCACGATGGACGTCGCTGCGCCGGCCCCTCTCGTCATTTGCGGCGGTACGGTCGGCGTGAGCGCGGCACCGCAGTCGCCACAGAAGTTCTTGCCTGTCGGATTGTCGCCCCCGCACGCAGGGCAGCGAAAGAACAGCGGCGCGCCGCAATCGCCGCAGACCTTCGTTCCCTCCGGGTTGACTCTGCCGCAATTCGCGCAATCCATGGCCGCACCCGATCGAATTCCGACCGACATGAGTTCGCGTCGGTCTATGGGCGAATCTTGAAAGCGCGCTCTTTCAAGATTCTCTTCCCTCAGCCGCCTACCAAGCGCCAAGCATGATCAAACTCACAATGACCAGGAAGTAGACACAGGCGATAGTCGCAGGGAAAATGAGCCAGCCGGGCGTCATCGTTGCCTCCCGAGCGGTTGTCTCGAAAGCTTAAGCTGGCCGGCGCGATTAGGATTATGAACTGGCTAACACTCTGCAACTCAAGCCCATTTTCAATCTGAGAAGGCTGACCACAGCCTGACACGACCCAAACGCGAAATTGGCAAGCCCATGAACGACCGCCTGCCGAGTCGACGAAAAGTTCTCTCGCACGTCAGCAACCGAGCGCTTTGAGGCAAATGCAAATTTGTGAGAACGGCAGCGGTGCAAGGCCAAGGAAAACGACCACCCGCCCCGCCCTACGCTGTCCGCAGCACTGGCGTGGGCGGCTGCGACGGCCTGACAAGCGCGAACGCGACCTGCACGATCCCGCCGGCAAGGCCGAGCGCGACGCCGATGCGCCAGGCCATGGTGTAGGAGCCGAGCGCGTCGTAGAGCAGCCCGCCTCCGTAAGCGCCGAGGAAGCTGCCGATCTGGTGGCTCATGAAGGCGAGGCCCTGGATCATCGCCTGCCAGCGCAGGCCGAACATCTCGGCGACCGCGCCCGCGACCAGCGGGCCGACGCCCATCCACAGAAAGCCCATGATCGCGCCGAACAGCAGCGTCGAGAACGGGCTTGCCGGCAGCATGAAGTACCAGGCGAGTGCGAGCGAGCGCAGGATGTAGATCCCGCCCAAGAGCGCCAGCTTGTTCCAGCGTTGGCCGGCCCAGCCGAAGAACAGCGAGCCCAGCACGTTGAAGCCGCCGATCATGCCGAGCGTCTGCGCGCTCAGCATCGGATCGAGGCCGCAGATCGCGAGATATGACGGCAGGTGCGTGGTGAGGAACACGAGCTGCATGCCGCAGACGAGATAGGCGCAGGTCATCACCACGAAGGAGGCATTGCCGAACGCGGTCCTCGCCGCGGCTGCAGCCGTGGCATCATCGATCTCGTCGGCCGCCGGCTTCGGCAACGGAATCTTGTCGACGCGCCCGGCATACCAGGCCGCAGGGATCATCAGCACCGACATGATGACGAAGCCCGCGAGCCCGACGCGCCAGCCAAAGCCCTCGTTGAGCATCTGTCCGATCGGCGCCGAAAGTAGCGCGCCGAGCGAGCCCGCGCCGGAGACGATGCCGAGCACGGTCGAGCGCACCGTCTCCGGCACCGCACGTGCCGCCACCGACATCGCGATCGCCGCCGCGGTGCAGGCGAGCGAGGTCCCGATCAGCACGCCGGCGCCGATCATGATGCTGAGAAGCCCATTCGCCGTCGCCATCAGCGCGAGGCCCGCGATGTACATCAGCGCGCCGGCGATCATGATCGGGCGGAAGCCGTAGCGCACGGTGAGTGCACCGGCGGGCGGCTGCAGGAAGCCCCAGGCGAGGTTTTGCACGGCCAGTGCAAGCGTGAAATCCGAGATCGAAATGTGGATGTCGTGCGTCAGCGGCTGCATGAAGATACCGAGCGACTGCCGCAGCCCCATGCTCAAGGTCAGCATGATCGAGGCGCCGATCAGGATCGGCAAGGTGGGACGCAGAACCTGCAGCAGGGGCATTTTTCTTCTCCCTTTTGGGCGCGGCACGCGTGCCGTCGTCTGCTTTTGCCGATGTTTTTGGGTACACAGACCTGTGCACTTAGGCTATAGATGGAAGCGGCTGTCAAGCGAACAGGACGCTTAGCTCCGCATGGCTCCCCCGCCTGCCCCACAGACGATGAAAGAGCGGATCCTTCAGACCGCCGACAAGCTGTTCTATCTGCAAGGCATTCGCGCCATCGGCGTCGATACCATCGCGGCCGAGGTCGGCATCAGTAAGCGCACGCTCTACAATCACTTCCCGTCCAAGGACGCGCTGATCGCGGCCTATCTCGAGCGCCGCTTCGTCAGCGCACGCCCCTCCGACAAGCCGCCCGCCGAGCAGATCCTCGCGACGTTCGATTCGCTGGAGCGGCGCTTCGCGGCGAAAGACTTTCGCGGCTGCCCATTCGTCAATGCGGTCGCCGAGCTCGGCCCCGGCGACCGCGCCGTGAAGAAGATCGCGATCGCCTTCAAGGAAAGCCGCCGCCTCTGGTTTCGCGACCGCCTGACCGAGCTCGGCGTTGCCGAAGCGGACGCGCTCGCGACGCAGCTGGTGCTGCTGGTCGACGGCTCCATCGCGCAGGACCTCGTGCGCGATGATCCGGCGATGGCCAGAGCCGCGAAGGAAGCGGCGAAGGTGTTGTTGCGGAATGCGGGGGTGGATGTGGGCGAGGATGCGAACCCGGCGGAGAAACGGAGCAAGCGCGCTCCAGACTAACCGCTGTCGCCTGATCGCTCGCTGTCATCACCCGCGAAAGCGGGTGATCCAGTATTCCAGAGACAGTGAAGCTAGACCCGAGACGCTGCGGCGTACTGGATTCCCCGCTCCAGTGCGCGACTGCGCACAAGGCGGGGAATGACACCGGGATTTGTGGAGAAAGCGCGGGCGCCTGACTACCCGTCAGGACCATTTCGCGACCCTACCAATATGCTCCTGTTTTGCCCGACGGGTCAAACGACGCCGCTGCCGGCGCAAATTATCTCGCCACCCGCGTAACCCATTGATCCCGCTCGCGCCGGCTACTGTGCATGGGGTTGTTTTCGCAACTTTGCGCGGACGGCCCTCACGCCGCCTGCGAGACCACGCGATTGCGGCCGTCGTGCTTGGCGCGGTAGAGCGCGGTGTCGGCGCGCTTGAGGACGTCGGCCACCGCCTCGCCCTTTCGCTCGAGCGTGGTGAGGCCGATCGAGATCGTGACCTCGATGCGCTTGGCCCCCTTGTGGATCGCGAAGGGCTCACCCGCTATCGAGCGGCGCAGGCGCTCGGCGACCATGCCGGCAACATGGAGATCGGTCTCGGGCATCACGATGACGAATTCCTCGCCGCCGTAACGGCAGGCGAGATCAATGCCGCGGATCGATTTGCGCACGCGCACCGCGAACTCGCGCAGCACGTCGTCGCCGGCATCGTGGCCGTAATTGTCGTTGATCGACTTGAAATAGTCGATGTCCAGGATCATCAGCGCCAGCGGCTTGCCGCGGGTCGCGGCCTGCTCGGCGAGCGTCGCCAGATGGCTCTCCATGTAACGGCGATTGTGCAGGCCGGTCAGCGCGTCGGTGATCGCCATCTCGATCGAGTTCTGCACATTGTCGCGCAAATGATCGGTGTAGCGGCGGCGGCGGATCTGGGTGCGGGCGCGCGCCAAGAGCTCGGTCTTGTCGATCGGGCGCAGCAGGTAGTCGTTGACGCCGATCTCGAGGCCGCGCAGCAGCCGTGTCGAGTTCTCGGGGTCGGCGATCGCCAGGATCGGCACATGGCGCGTGCGCTCCAACGAGCGCGCCTGGCTGCACAGGCGCAGGCCGTCGAAATTGTTGAGGTCGAGCGAGACGATCAGGAGATCGTAGTTGCCCTCGGCGGCGTGGAACAGCGCCTCCGTCGGGTTCGGCTCGACGTCGATGGTGTGCTCGGCAGCGAGGATCGTCGCCAGCCGCTCGTAGGAGGACTGGCGGTCGTCGACCAGGAGGATGCGGCCGCCCTTGCCGGTGTCGGCGATCGCACTGCGCTCGGGCGCCTGCATGCCGATCTCGAGCGAGGTGATGGCGCGCATGCGCAGCTCATCCGTCATCATCTTCAGCCGCGTCAGCGAGCGCACCCGCGCGATCAGCACGACGTCGGAGACGGGTTTGGTCAGGAAGTCGTCGGCACCGGCCTCGAGCCCGCGATTGCGGTCGGCGGGGCTGTCGAGCGCGGTGACCATCACGACGGGAATGTGGTGCGTCGCCGGATCGGTCTTGAGGCGGCGGCAGACCTCGAAGCCGTCCATGTCGGGCATCATCACGTCGAGCAGGATGATGTCGCATTCGGCACGCCTTGAGATCGCGAGCGCCTCGGTGCCGTTCGCGGCGGTCATCACGTCGAAATATTCGGCGGAAAGGCGGGCCTCTAACAGCTTGACGTTGGCGGGGACGTCGTCGACGACCAGGATACGCGCGGACACTGTGAACTCACTTCCTATCCGATAAAACGCCGGACCGTCTCAATGAATTTGCCGACCGAGATCGGCTTGGACAAATAGGCTTCGCAGCCGCCCTCGCGGATGCGCTCTTCGTCGCCCTTCATCGCGAACGCCGTGACCGCGACGACGGGAATGGCGCGCAGCTCCGGATCGTCCTTGATCCAGCGCGTCACCTCGAGGCCGGAGACCTGCGGCAGCTGGATGTCCATCAGCACGAGGTCGGGCCGCATCTTGCGCACGAGGTCGAGCGCCTCGTAGCCGTTGCTGGTGCCGGAGGTCTGGTACCCGTGCGCCTCCAACAGGTCGCGGAAGAGCTTCATGTTGAGCTCGTTGTCTTCCACGATCAGGACGGTCTTAGCCATCCCGCCCTCCTGATTGGTCCGAAGGACCGGTACATGTGACGCCTCAGACGCCGCTTCCCGGCGTTTCGAAAACTGGATTCAAACTAGCCTCAGATTCGCTTGAGTTTCGTTAACCCGAGGGTCCACTTTCTGCGATGTGGTTTCCAGTTGCTTGTCCGGGGCCGGAAGACTTGAGCTCGAGACTCGGGCATGATGATTCCAAATTAGAGACCGAAAGTTAACGGAAAGGCAAACCGTCCCCGTGAAAAAGCCTGTTCACAACCCCCGCGAAGTCGCTGAAATCGTTGCGATTCAGGCCTTGTCCTTCGTCGCGGGCGAGCCCGAGCGGCTGGGCCTGTTCCTGGCCGAGACGGGGGTCGGTCCGGAGACCCTGCGCAACGCCGCCGCGGACCCGAATTTCCTCCTCAGCGTGCTCGATTTCGTGATGCGGGACGATGCCACGGTGAAGGCCTTTGCCAAGGTGGCGGAACTGCACCCGACCAACGTTGCCGCGGCGCGGCAGGTCCTCGGCGATGCGCTCGGTGACCCCTCCTGGGAGCGCGACGTGCCGTGAGCGTCCCAGAGCCGGCCGGGCCCCGCTGCTTCTGCCGGGATTGTCTGGCCGATCTGGATATGGGCCTGCGGCGCTGCACGGCCTGCGGTTCCCCCCGCCTCGTCCGCCACCGCTCGCTCGCCGGCTTGACGATTGCCCATATCGACTGCGACGCCTTCTACGCGACGGTCGAGAAGCGCGACCACCCTGACATCGCCGACAAGCCCGTCATCATCGGCGGGGGCAAGCGCGGCGTGGTGTCGGCGGCCTGCTACATCGCGCGCACCTATGGCGTTCGCTCGGCGATGCCGATGTTCAAGGCACTGGAAGCCTGCCCGCATGCGACCGTGATCCGCCCGGACATGGCAAAGTACGTCCGGGTCGGCCGCGAGGTCCGCCAGGCCATGCAGGCACTGACGCCGCTGGTCGAGCCGCTCTCGATCGACGAGGCCTTCCTCGATCTCTCCGGCACCGAGCGGGTGCACGGCATGATCCCCGCCAAGGTGCTGGCGCGCTTTGCCCGCAACGTCGAGCGCGACATCGGCATCACCGTCTCGGTCGGCCTGTCCTGCAACAAGTTCCTGGCCAAGATCGCCTCCGACCTCGACAAGCCCAGAGGCTTTGCCGCGCTCGACCAGGAGGAAGCGCGGTTGATGCTGGCGGAAAAGCCGGTCGGCTTCATCTTCGGCGTCGGTCCCGCGACGCAGGAACGCCTGGTGCAGCGCGGCTTCCGCATCATCGCCGATCTGCAGAAGGCCGACGAGATCGAGATGATGCGGCAGTTTCCGAGCGAGGGCCGCAGGCTGTGGCGGCTCGCACGCGGCATCGACGACCGCCGCGTCGAGCCTGACCGCGGCGCCAAGACCATTTCAAGCGAGACGACGTTCGAGACCGACATCCGCGATTTCGCGACGCTGGAGAAGATCCTGTGGCGACTCTGCGAGAGGACGTCGTCGCGCCTGAAGAGCAGCGAACTCGCCGGCTCCACCGTGACGCTGAAGTTGAAGACCGCCGATTTCCGCCAGCGCACGCGCTCGCAATCGATCGCCGCCCCGACGCAGCTGGCCGCGAAGATCTTCTCGATCTGCCGCGAGATGCTGGCCAAGGAAATCGACGGCACCGCCTTCCGCCTGATGGGCGCCGGCGTCAGCGCGCTGCGCGAGGGCTCGGCGATCGATGACACCGACATGCTCGACCGCCGCGCCGCCCACGCCGAACGCGCGGTCGACAGCCTGCGCAAGAAGTTCGGCAGCGCCGCGGTGATCCGCGGCATTGCCTATGAGGGCCCGGAGAAGGCGCAGGAGTGATGACGGGTGAACGCGATCTCAATGCGCTGCTGAGACTGATGAAGCCGGAGCTGCGACCGGGCACCTTCGTATTTTGCACGATCGCGGCAGACGAGACTATTCCCGCAGCAGTCGATCCGCTCCTGATCTTCCGCGAGCCGGAGGGCACAACGGTCGTAGCACCGCTGGAGGATGCCGAACGCGCAGGACTGCGCTACGAATTCGCCTCACGCCTGATCACGCTCACGGTTCACTCCGCGCTCGATGCGGTCGGCTTCCTGGCGGCAATCACGGCGCGCCTCGCCGACGCCGGCATCAGCGTGAATGCCGTGTCGGCGTTCCACCACGACCATCTCTTCGTACCGTCCGACAGAGCCGACGAAGCGATGGCGGCTCTACAAGAGCTGTCAGAGGCGAAGCACTCATAGCAGCTGTAGCCCGGATGGAGCGGAGCGCAATCCGGGACAGTGCTCCGTGGCGACAGGCTTCCCGGATTACGCTTGCGCTTCATCCGGGCTACAGGAAAACCTCAATCCGCGACTGCGACCGCCTCGATCTCGATCAGCCATTCCGGCGCAGCGAGCGCGGAGACGCCGACGAGCGTCGAGGCTGGCGGCTCCATGCCTTCGAAGAAGGCCGAGCGGGCCTTGCCGATGATGGGCCGCAGCTCCGGCTTGTAGTTCACCACGAAGGTCGTGATCTTGACGATGTTGGAATAGCTCGCCCCCGCGGCCTTCAGCGCGAGGCCGAGATTCTGCATCACCTGGGTGGTCTGCGCAGCGATATCGCCCTCGCCGACGATCCGGCCCTCCTCGTCGGTCGAGACCTGGCCGGAAATGTAGATCGTGCGCGCCCCCGTCGCGGTGACGACGTGGGAATAGGCTGGATTGTGATGCAGGCCGCTGGGGCGGAGATGGTCGAGCTTCGGCATGGGCTGGCTCCCCGAATTTGTGGTTGGGAGGGAGCGTAGCGGGAGAGTGTGACGAGAGCTAGCCCCGTCATTGCGAGGAGCGAAGCGACCAAGAGAGATCTCGTAGGGTGGGCAAAGGCGCACTTGCGCCGTGCCCACCATCTATCAACGATTATCGAGAGAAAGCGTGGGCACGATCCGCTTTGCCCACCCTACGACGCTGCTCGCGACGAGAGACCTAGCCCTCAATTACAGGGCTTGCTGTCCTTCACGTCGAACTTGCCCATGGCGCCGGAGATGACGAAATCGTTGTAGTCGAGCACGAGCTGGCGCGAGACGCCGTTCTCGTAGAGCTCGAACGCCATCGCATAGACCGGCGTCTGCTCGCCCTCCTTCTGCTGGGCGTCGCGGTCGAAATAGCTGACCGTGACTGGCCAGCGCTTGAGCGACTTCATGTGCTGGTCCGCGGTCGATGGATCGGACGAGGTGGCTCGGTCGGCGGGGATCGGCTGACCGATCACGGTCAGCGTGTTGTAGACCTTCTGGCCGTCATCGGAGCCGTCATAGACGGAGAGCTCCAGCAGCGATTTGCCTTCCTTCGCGGCGGCGATGATGCGCTGGATCTGCTCGGTCGGGAACACGATCTTGCCGTCGAGCGTGAACGTCTTCGGCGCCGGCAGCCTGAGCTTGACGTTGATGTGGTCGCCGTCGCGCTCGGCCGAGCCGTCGACGCGGCCGGCATCCGCCTCGTTCATGCGCGTCTCGATCTTGAAACGGTAGCTCTTGCCGGCGGCATCCTCCCAGGAGTTGGAGCGGAGGTCGCTGAGCGTGACCTTGCCCTCGCCGCTGTCGAGCTCGGAGACCTGGCGGAATTCCGAGGTATAGCCCTCGCAGGCGTTCCCCGTGAAATTGTAGAGGATCCGGCCGCGGGCGCTATTGACCGAATTGGTGCGCGATTTGACGAGGCGGAGATCATACAGCGCCTGGTGCGCGAGAAACGGACCGTTGGCGGCCTCGGCTACGCCGCCAAGGCCAACACTGGCCGCGGCAAGCGCCATCACACCGAGCGAAGTCCGGAAAAGATGCACCATGTCTGTTCCCTGAGGAAAGCGCAGATTCGACATTTTAATGACCGTTCCATTGCGCCGCAACTGAGGCCGTCCACGTAAAATTGCCCCTCCACGTTGAACCTGCCGGCCAGCCTCAACAAAATGCAGCCCCTCCGGTTGCTTGCATGTGGCGGCACGATGGGCGAAACAGGGCGCGCCCGGCCATCCAGGGGACGCGCCGGAGCGAAGGATTTTTGCACAACGAGGTCGGACATGGCGGGCACGGTCGAGCAGAAACTGGCGGAGCAAGGCATCAAGCTGCACGAGGCCCCCTCCCCCGTCGCCAACTACGTGCCCTTTGTGCGCACGGGCAACCTCCTTTTCGTCTCCGGCCAGGTCTGCTTCGACCCCGCCGGCAAGCTGATCGCCAAGGGCAAGCTGGGCGCCGGCGTCTCGATCGAGGACGGCGCCGCAGCCGCGCGCGGCTGCGCCGTCAACCTGTTGGCCCAGGTCAAGGCGGCGCTCGGCGATCTCGATAAGGTCGTACGCGTGGTGCGCCTCGGCGGCTTCATCAACTCGGCCCCGGATTTCCTGGATGGGCCGAAGGTGCTCAACGGCGCCTCCGACCTGATGGTTGCCGCCTTCGGGGACAAGGGCCGCCACGCCCGCACCACCGTCGGCGTCGCCTCGCTGCCCGCGGATGCGGCGGTCGAGGTCGAAGGCGTGTTCGAGGTCGCCTGACGCCAGATGCGCGCTCCGGATTGGCTGACAGCGCGGCCGGTCGCCCATCGCGGCCTGCATGACATTTCGCGCGGCATCGTCGAGAACATGCCGGGCGCGGTGCAGTCTGCGATTGCTAGTAATTTTGCTATCGAGGTCGATATCCAGCTCTCGGCCGACGGCGAGGCCATGGTCCATCACGACCATGCCCTGGGCCGACTCACCGAGGCCACCGGCGAGGTGATCGCAAAGACCGCGACCGAGCTGAAGGCCGTCAGGTTCAAGGACACCGACGAGCGGATGATGTCGCTCGCCGACCTCTGCGCCATGGTCGCCGGACGTGTGCCCCTGGTAATCGAGGTGAAGAGCCATTTCGGCGGCGATCGCAAGCTGGTGAAGCGGATGGCCGAGGTGTTGGCCTCGTATGACGGCCCCGCCGTCGGCATGTCCTTCGATCCCGACCAGGTGCTGGCGCTACGTGACCTGTTGCCCAATCGTCCGCGCGGCATCGTCGCCCAGCGCAGCTATGAGGACGAGTACTGGGCCAACCTCACCCAAGAGCAGCGTGACAGCATGCTGTACTTGCGCCACGGCTTGCAAACCCGGCCGCATTTCGTCGCCTTCAAGGTCGACCACCTCCCGGCCCCCGCCCCCTGGATTGCCCGCAACCTGTTCGGCTGCGCCCTGCTCGGCTGGACCGTCCGCACCCCGGAGCAGCGGAGCCGGGTCGGGCGGTATGCGGACCAGATGATCTTCGAGGGATTCGTGCCGTAGCACCTCGCCTATCCCGGACAAGCTGCAACGCTTCAGCGTTGCGGCGCAGAGCCGGGACCCATCTCTCCACGAGCGCGCTGCCACATGGGCCCCGGCTCTGCAGCGCCCGCTGAAGGAGCGCTGCGCTGCGTCCGGGGCACGAGAGCGAGCTTTCTCCACCCCTTGAAGTCGCTGCTGCAATGCACGATCTTGGGCGCGATGCCATCATCCGAAATCACGCTCGAGGCCGTCCCGTCCATCGGCGAAGTCTCGCCCGAGGATTGGGACGCCTGCGCGAATCCGGGCAAAGCTTGTAATGGCCATGGCGCGGGAACCTCATCCGCTCTTCCAGGCGATTCCGCCAGCATCTTAAAACCCGCCTATAACCCGTTCGTCTCCCACGCCTTTCTCTCTGCGGCCGAGAAATCGGGTTCGGCCACGATCCGGACTGGCTGGGGACCCCGGCATCTGGTCGCCCGGCTCGGCGGCCGCGTGGCTGGCGTCGTGCCCTGCTATCTGAAATCGCACAGCCAGGGCGAGTACGTCTTCGATCGCGGCTGGGCGGATGCCTATGAGCGCGCCGGCGGGCGCTACTACCCGAAGCTCCAGGTCTCGGTTCCCTTCACGCCGGCCACGGGGCCGCGGCTGCTGGTGCGTGATGGCGTCGATCGCGAGCGTATCACCGAGGCGCTGGCGAGTGGACTCATAGCGCTGTGCGGCGTCAGCAAGGCCTCCTCCGTCCACGTCACCTTCGCGCGGGAGTCAGAATGGAAGCTGCTCGCCGAGCACGGCTTCCTCCAGCGCACCGACCAGCAGTTCCACTGGCACAATGAGGGCTTTGCGAGCTTCGACGACTTCCTGGCGACGCTGAACTCGCGCCACCGCAAATCGATCAAGCGCGAGCGGCGCGATGCACTCGCCGCCGGCATCACGATCCACTGGCTCACCGGCAAGGACATCACCGAGGATGCCTGGGACGCCTTCTTCGCATTCTACATGGAGACCGGCTCGCGCAAATGGGGCCGGCCGTATCTGACGCGCGAGTTCTTCTCGCTGATCGGCGAGACCATGAGCGAGGACGTGCTGCTGGTGATGGCCCGCCGTAACAATCGCTGGATTGCGGGCGCGATCAACTTCATCGGCTCGGACACGCTGTTCGGCCGCAACTGGGGCGCGGTCGAGCATCACCCGTTCCTGCATTTCGAGGTCTGCTACTACCAGGCGATCGATTTCGCGATCAAACGCGGCCTGAAGCATGTCGAAGCCGGCGCGCAGGGCGAGCACAAGATCGCGCGCGGCTACCTGCCGCGCACCACTCATTCCGCCCACTTCATCGCCGATCCTGGCCTGCGCCGCGCCATCGACGATTACCTCAAGCGCGAGCGCGCCTATGTCGCGGAAGCCGGACGAGAGCTCGCCGAGCTCGGCCCGTTCCGCAAAGCGGCCGACGAGGCGCCTTGACGCCTCGCCACGGCTGGTGACAGTAAGCGCAAATCTTCCGAGGAGCCGCCGCCATGACCGCCTACGACACTAACAACATCTTCGCGAAAATCCTGCGCGGCGAGCTGCCCTGCTACAAGGTCTACGAGGATGAGCACGTCTTCGCCTTCCTCGACATCATGCCGCGCGTGCCCGGTCACACGCTGGTGATCCCGAAGGCTCCTGCCCGCAACATCCTCGACATCAAGCCCGACGATTACGCCCATGTCGCCCGAGGCGCGCACAAGATCGCGGCCGCCGCAATGAAGGCGTTCAATGCCGACGGCATCACAGTGCAGCAGTTCAACGAGCCTGCCGGCGGACAGGTGGTGTTTCACCTGCACATGCACGTGATGCCGCGCCACGACGGCGTCGCCATGCTGCCGCCTGCGAGCCGCAAGGAAGACGACAAGGTGCTGCAAGAGCACGCGGCGAAGCTGATGGCGGCGTTGAAGGGGTAGCCGGCGCTGCATCCTCGTCATTGCGAGGAGCTCTTGCGACGAAGCAATCCAGACTGCCTCGGTGGACGGATCCTGGATTGCTTCGCTGCGCTCGCAATGACGAGGTTGGAGCGGAGGCCCCTCACTCCGTCTCGAAATCACCCTTTTGCGGCGCGGCCAGCGGCGTGAACTCGCAGCGGTCGGGCTTGATGTCGATCAGCGGCGTGTTGTCGATGCAATCGAGGCCGCGCACCAGGATGGCATTGCCCTCGATGCCGACCAGCTTGACGATCGAGGTGCCGATCGGATTGGGCCGCACCGGCGAGCGCAGCGAAAACGTGCCGCGGGTCTTCTCGTTGTTCTTCGGGCTCTGCAGGACGATGTCGCGGCGCGAGCGGTCGAGCCAATAGAGCACTTCGAGGTTGCTGTAGAAGTCGACGCCCTTGATGGCCGGCACGAACGGCTCGAAGATCTCGAGGCGGCAGATCGGACCGTCCTGACGTCCCTGCCGCGGCGTCTCCAGCCGCGACGACCAGGGCGTGCGGATCCGGCCGATGAAGACGAGGCCGGCATCTTGCGTCGGCGGCAGCTCGATGGCGACCTCGCCCTCGCGGAGCTCCTGTTCGCGAACCATATGTCCTGTTCCCTGGCTGTTCGCTGGCGGTTTTAGCCCAACCACCACTTGCCGGCCAGCATGAAGACTTCGCCCGTGACCACGCCTGCGAAGATCGAACGGCGGGTCAGCAGGAAAACGACGAGACCGGCACCGACCGCACCATAACGCAGGACATCAGGCACGCTGGCCAGCGCCCCCGGCGGCTGGACCACGATCTGGGCGATGACGCCGGCCAGGATCGCGGTGGCGACCGCCCTGACCCAGACCAGCAGCTCCGAGCCCTCGTCGATGCCGCCGCCGAACCACAGGCCCAGCATGCGCCAGATCTGGTTGGGAACGACGCCGGCGACGAACAGGACGGCCCGCGCGTGCCAGTCGCCGATCGCTTGCGCAAAGCTCATGCGCGTACCTCCCGCCACCAGTGCACGCCATAAGCGATCGTCCCGGCGACCACGCCGCTGACGAGGATATCGAGGCCGGAGTTCATCTTCGCCGCCAGCGGATAGAGCACGATGCCCAGCACGAGCGCGACGACGTCGGCGACCTCGCGGCTGTTGCGCGCCGTCGAGAACAGGAACGAAAGCGGCGTCAGCAACAGGATCGCCGCACCAAGCGTCTGCGTCAGGTTGGCGGCGAGGAAATAGCCGACGATATTGGCGACAAGGCACACGGAGACGAGCCCGCAGCCGAGCCCGTGGACGAAGGCGATCCGCCGTTCGCGCGGCACCTGCGGCAGGAAGCGGTGGCATTCGACCCACAGCGTCACTGCGGTGAGATGCGCGGCGAAAATCAGCTCGCGCCGCTTGGTCGTGGGTGTGCGCATCAGCGGCAGCACCGAGACCACCATTGGAAACAGGCGGATGGCGCTGACGGTCACCGCGATCGCCGACTGGATGATGGTGGCGCCCGAGCCGAGCGTGGTGATCAGGATGATCTGCGCCGGACCTGCCCAGACGAACAGCGTCGAGCACAATGCCCAGAGCAGGCTGAAATGGGTGTCGTGAGCGAGCGCACCGATGCCGAGATAGGTCACGAACAGCACGATGGTGAGGATCGTCTGCGTGATCGAGCGCAGTCCCCACGCGAAGGCGCGCCAGGGACTATTCCATTGCGGTGAATCGAGCGGAGGAAGCGCTACGGGAGCTTTGGCCGGTAAGGAATCGTGCCCGCATAACGGGCGAGACGGGTGCGCGCGTCAAGGAAAGGCGCGGCGGGGCTGGCATGCATGACAGCCAGGCTCACCGCCGTCATTCCGGGGCGCTGCACTTGGCGCGAACCCGGAATGACGGCTCATCCTACCCCGCCACACCCCTGTTCCTCAGCACGAAACACGCCCCGCCCGCCTTGCGGATGCGGTTGCACAGATCATCAGCCTCGGCGCGCGTATCCGCGCCGATGCGGACCTGATAGAACGCGCGCGTGCCACGGCTGCGCATCACCGAGGAGAGCAGGCTCGGATCACGCTCGCCGATCACGGTGCTCAGTTTCGTCACGGCCCGGGAATACATCGCGAGCGCCCTGTTGCGGTCGAAGCCGGCCGCGAGCTGCACGCCCCAGATCTTTGCGGCTGCAAGCTCGACATGCTGCTCGAGCTCGGCGACGAATGGATTGGGAGCACGCTTGAGCAGCGCGATCAGATCACGGCAGCTCGTCGTCGGCGAGCTCGGTGGTCCCTTGCCGGTGCTCCCCGCCTTGGCCCAGGCATCGACGCTGGTGCCGGTGATGGCATACACGTAATTGCGGGTCTGCTCCGGCATCGGCCCGGTGCCGGCGAGCCATTCCTGCACGCGCCGGGGGCCGGCATTGTAGGCGGCCGCGGCAAGGCCGAGATTGCCGAACTGGTTGCGCAGCTCATTCAGGAATTCGGCCGACTTCGGCAAAGCCTGCACCGGATTGAACGGATCGAGCAGACCGCGCTCGCTGGCAGTGCCCGGCATGAACTGCGCGATCCCCTGCGCATGCTGGCCGCTGCGCGTCATGGGCCCGACCGCATCGGCCTGGAAGCGGCTTTCCTGCCAGATCACGCGCGCGAAGAATTCCAGCGGCAGGCTATTGTCGCGCGCGGCCGCCTCCACGATCAGGCAGATTGACTCCCGCGTGTCGCTCTCGCGCGCGTCGTTCGGTTTCTCCGCCGGCTTCTCGGGTTCCGCGGCCTTCGCAGGCGCATCGGTGGGCGGCGCCTCCTCCGCGAGCGCCGGCGACAGCAGGACGACCTGGCACAACACAGCAATGACCCGAGCAATTCGCATGGCATTGACGCTATCGGACAAATCGGACCTTGACTTGGAACCAGAGCCAACTAGCAACAGACGGCAGTATCAACACCGGTCATGCCCGATGGTGACAATCTTTTTTGATCTCGACGGCACGCTGACGAACCCTAAGCCCGGGATCACCCGCTCGATCCAATATGCGCTGGAACGGCTCGGCGTTCCCGTGCCGAGCGAGGACGAACTGACCTGGTGCATCGGCCCTCCGCTGCTTGCCAGCCTTCGCAAGCTCACCGGAGCCGATGAGCTCGCCGACCGAGCACTGCTGCTCTATCGCGAGCGCTTTAGCGATATCGGCCTGTTCGAGAACGAGGCTTACAGCGGAATTACGGACACGTTATCTTCGCTCGCAGCGACACGTCAGCGCATGTTCGTGGCGACCAGCAAGCCCGCCGTCTACGCCAGCCGCATCGTCGATCATTTCGGCTTGAAGCCGTATTTCGAACGCGTGTTCGGCTCCGAGCTCGACGGCACGCGTGTCGACAAGCGCGACTTGCTTCGCTACGCGCTCGACGAGACCAGCGTCGATGCGAACAGCGCGATCATGATCGGCGACCGCAGCCACGACGTGGTCGGCGCCAGGACCAACGGGATGACCGCCATCGGCGTGCTCTACGGCTACGGCAGCGAGGCCGAGCTGCGGGAGGCCGGCGCGCATCACATCTGCGCGGCACATCCCGAGCTGCTCGGCCATTGTGTCGCTTAGGTGCTGACAGTTTCGACCGCCGCCAGCATGCCTGTCTTCGGGTGACAGTTCAGATATTCGAAGAACTGTTCGTCGGCGGCCGCCACCGTCACTTCGTGATAGAGCCGCAGCTTGGCTGACGGCCCGAGCGTCGACAGATATTTCATAGCCGCGCCGAAGATCCTGACATGGGTCGGATGCGACTCCGCCCAGCGTTCGAGCGCGGCGAGGCTCTTCCACCAGCTCTGCCCGTAGGACTTCTCGCTGACGCTGCCGTCGGCCGTCAGCACCTGCATGTAGCGGTTGGCATAGCAGCCAATCGCGAGGCCATCATCGCGCAGAAAATCCATGCCCTCGCGTAGCACCGGTTCGACGTCGTCGAGATAGAGCTTTCGCTCGGATGCTGCGGTATCGCTCCAGTCCTGCCCGGAGCGGATCAGGCAGAGATTATCGTGCGCCACGACTCTCAGCCGCGGGCCGTCGCAAATCAGCTCAGGCGCGCCACCAGGCGCCATCGCATCAGTCTGCGACAGCGGGATACGGTCGCGCATCCCGCCCCAATAGGCGTGCTCCTGCACCTCGCCGCTCATGCCCTCCGCAACGACGGCGACACCTTCCGGCCGATCGGGCGAGGAGAACAGCGTCTCGTGACGGGCCACAATAGGACGCAGCACCTCGACGAAGGTACCGATGCCTTCGCGTTGCCGCCCCGTCCACATCTCGCGAGCCTGCGCGAACCAGGCATCAAAGCGTGCGAGATCGTCCCAATAAGCGACCGTGACAACATTCTCGCTGCCGGACTGATCTCTATAGCTTGCCCGGTCCCAATGCGACGGACCGCCATCCATTGCGAACAGTCCTGCGAGTTCTTTCAACGCCTCCATTGCCGCCGGTGCCGCACCGCCATGCTGGACACCGAAATAGGCCATTACGACCCGGCTGACCGAAGGCTTGTAGCGCGCCACGAAGGACGGATATGGCGGCTGGTAATCGTCCGGCACGCGCTTGTGGCGCGCGCGTGGGGTTTCGAGATGCGCAGGAATTGCGGATTCCATAGCCATGCCTCCCCGTGATCGCCGCGATCAGCTTGCCGCCGCCGCAATGTCCATGGGCTCGACAGTGTCGACCGGCAGCGCGAACTGCTCGACCCGCTGGTACCGCTTCTTGTTGAGCAGCAGCCGTGTGACGTCGGGCCGCGAATAATGTCCGGCGGGATCGGCAGCATTCTTGGCAACGCCGATGGCGCCGAGATCGATCTCGGCGATCAGCAGGCCTTCCTGATCGGGTGCCAGCTTGTCCCCGATCTGACTGCCGTCGGGGCCGTAGATGGCCGCAAAGCCGCCGCCTGCATGCAACAGCGCATTCTTGTCCGGCCGGTCGCAGAGCTCGTCGATCATGGCCTGCGAGACGGTGGCGCAAGGCGCGAGCACGAAGCAGGAGCCTTCCACCGCATAGACGCGCGAAGCCGCGTTGTTGACCTCGGCCCCTAATGCCGGCGCGAAGGGATCGTAGAGCGAGAAGCTCGGCCAGGCCGCGACATGGACCTGCTCGTTCTGAGCGTACATCGCGTATTTCGACAGCGGCTGCAGATGCTCCCAGCAGCACAATGCGCCGAGCCGGCCGATGTCGGGCCGCGCATGCACGGCGAGGTCGCTGCCGTCGCCTTCGCCATAGACTGTGCGCTCGGCATGGGTCGGCCGCAGCTTGCGGCGCTTTGCAATGGTCTCGCCATCAGGGCCGATCAGCCATTGCGCGAGGTAGAGGCTGCCGCCGTCGCGCTCGGACAGGCCGACCACGGCGGTGAGCCTTGCCTTGCGCACGGCCTCGCGCAGGCGTTCGGCCTGCGAGCTGTCATAGGACAGCGAATTGTCGAAATAGCGCTGCACGAAGCCCCGCCCGATCGCCCAGGCCGGGGAGTCCAGCCAGATGTGCCAGGGGTAGCCGGGGATGAAAGCTTCAGGAAAGGCGATCAGCTTGGCGCCCTTTTCCGCGGCCTCCCCGATCAGCGCGATCGACTTGTCGATCGAGGCGTCGAGATCGAGCCAGGCCGGTGCCGCCTGCACCACCGCAACCTTGTATTTCGGATGTTCGATGCCCATTGCCGCCTCCATTGCCGGTTGATCGCAAGCCACGTCCGATGCAGTCTATTTGGCCAAGCTGGGCGGCCAGGCGCTCGACCACGGCGGAACAAAAACTCGACTGGAAGGGATCGCCCGGTACGGAATTTGCCTCCGGTCAGGCTCGATCTGCGCCAACATGCGGTTTTGCAGGATGTGAAAGGGAGGCTGTCCTGATGCCAATCCAGTTCACGACAGACGGCAGTCCCGGCTACCGGCGGCTCGCGCTCTGGCAGGACATCGTCTGCGACGTCTTCGTCGGGCTCGACTGCAAGTCCGACCTCGGCAGCGCCTTTCATGGCTCGGTCACGCAGGCCTCGCTCGGCAAGGCCGTGTGCTCCGAGGTCTGCTCGGACCGCCAGCACGTCTTCCGCACACCGTCGCGCATCGCGCGCTCGGATCAGGGTTTCGTCCTAGTCGCACTCGGCAATCGCGGCAACGGTGGCGTTGTACAGGACGGCCGCGAGACCGTGATCCACCCCGGCGAGTTCGCGCTCTACGACACGACGCGCCCGTACGAGCTGAAGTTCAACGACAGATTTACGCAGACCATCTTTAAGGTCCCACGCGAGATGCTGCAGCGGCGGCTCGGCGGCACCGAGACGCTGACAGCAATGTCATTTGGCGCCGACGCACCGCTCGAGCGGCTCGCCTATGATTTCATTGTCCGGCTCTGCCAAAATGCGGATAGCTTGGCTCTGGATACGGCTACGGCGCTGTCGGAGCAGGCAGTTGATCTGCTTGCGATGGCATTGAGCGAGCGGCTCGGCAAGTCATCGCTGCCGTCCTCGACCCACCGCTCGGCCCTGCTCTACCGAGTGAAGGCGCACATCCGCGCGCACCTCGCCGATCCCGATCTCTCGGTCGCTGAAACCGCAGCCGCGCTCGGCATCTCGCCGCGCTATGTCAACGATCTTCTCGCAGACGAGGACACCTCCTTCCAGCGTCATGTCCTTGCCGAACGCCTCGCCCGATGTCGGAGGGATCTCGCCTCGCCTCTGCTCGCCCATCGCCACATCAGCGAGATCGCCTTCGCCTGGGGCTTCAACGACCTCTCGCATTTCGGCCGCGTCTTCCGCGAGCATTTCGGGATGTCGCCGCGCGACTTCCGGCAGAGCCAGTTGCGGCATGAGGTGCATTCCAGTCGGCTGTCATCTGCACGATCAGGTCATGCCGAGCAGGGCCGGTATGTGAGCAGGTGATAGGACACGGCGCCTGCTTGCAGTATCTTCCGCCGCCAAGGCCGCCACGATCATCAGCGGCCAGCCAAGGAGCAGATCGATGGAATACCGACGCTTGGGCCGGTCCGGCCTTATGGTGCCTGCCTTGAGCCTGGGAACGGGCACGTTCGGCGGCGTCGGCCGCCTTGCGGCATGGGGCACGACGGACGCGACCGAGGCGCGGCGTCTTCTGGACATCTGCCTCGAGGCCGGCGTGTCGATGTTCGACACCGCGAATGTCTATTCGCTCGGCGAGTCCGAGCGGGTGCTCGGTGAGGCCATCAAGGGTCGCCGGGACAAGGTCCTGATCTCGACCAAGGCGACCTTCCGCTTTGGCGACGGTCCCAACGATATCGGCTCGTCGCGTGAGCACCTGCTCAAAGCCATCGACGGTTCGTTGAGCCGGCTCGGCACCGATTATATCGATCTTTTCCAGCTCCACGGCTTCGACGCCTTCACGCCGTCCGAAGAGGTGCTCTCGACTCTCGACGTGCTCGTGCGCGCCGGCAAGATCCGCTATGTCGGCGTCTCGAATTTCTCGGGCTGGCACCTGATGAAGTCGCTCGGCGTCGCCGACAAGCACGGTTTTCCGCGTTACGTCGCCAACCAGACCTACTATTCCCTGATCGGGCGCGACTACGAATGGGAGTTGATGCCGCTCGGCCTCGACCAGGGGTTGGGCGCCGTGGTCTGGTCGCCGCTCGGCTGGGGGCGCCTCACCGGAAAGATCCGCCGCGGTCAGCCGAAACCGGAAGTCAGCCGCCTGCCCAAGACGGCCGAATTCGGACCGCCCGTCTCGGACGAGCACGTCTACCGTGTCGTCGATGCGATCGACGAGATCGCCAAGGAGACCGGCAAGAGCGTCTCGCAGATCGCGCTGAACTGGCTGCTGCAGCGTCCGACGGTCTCGACGCTGATCATCGGCGCACGCAACGAGACCCAGCTGCGCGAAAATCTCGGCGCGGTTGGCTGGTCCTTGACCAAGGACCAGGTCGCAAAGCTCGATGCCGCGAGCACGGTGACGCTGCCCTATCCCTACTGGCACCAGCGCGTGACCTTCAGCGACCGCAATCCACCGGCGGTGTAGGACAGCTGCATCAAGCGCGCTTGGGTAAGCCGGCGCGCTGGCGGCCGGTTCCGGAACTATCGCGGCCCTGCCCTGTTGGCGCAATACTTGGCATGTGGCCGAGTCCGATTCGCCAACGATACGCCGCTCACGATGTCGACAGTCACCATTGAGCATGCCGACGGCCTGCCGCAGCCGCAACGCAATCAGGCGGTGCTGACCATTGCGCTCGGCATCGTCATGGCGGTGGTCGACAGCACCATCGTCAATGTGGCGCTGCCGACGATCGCGGCCGATCTCGATGCGACCCCGGCCTTGTCGATCTGGATCGTCAGCGGCTACCAGCTCGCGATCACGATCTCGCTGCTGCCGCTGGCTTCGCTCGGCGAGATCGTCGGCTATCGCCGCGTCTATCTGGTCGGGTTGGCGCTGTTCACGCTGGCCTCGGCCTTCTGTGCGCTGGCCCACACGCTGCCGCTGCTGACGATCGCGCGCATCCTCCAGGGCTTTGGCGCGGCCGGCATCATGAGCGTCAACGCCGCGCTGGTGCGTTTCACCTATCCGCGCAGCCTGCTCGGCCGCGGCATCGGGCTCAACGCGCTCGTCGTCGCCTTCTCGGCCGCGATCGGCCCGACACTCGCCGCCGGCATCCTCGCGGTCGGAAGCTGGCCCTGGTTGTTCGCGATCAACGTGCCGCTCGGCGTGGTGACGCTGGTGCTGGGCCTGCGCAGCCTGCCGCACACCAAGCCCGCGAGCCGCTCCTTCGACTGGCAGAGTGCAGGGCTGTCGGCGATCACGTTCGGCGTCGGCATCGCGGCGGTCGACAACGTCGGTCATGGCGAGGCCGCGATCACTTGTCTCGTGCAATTCGTCATCGCGATCGCCGCGGGTGCGCTGCTGATCTATCGCGAGACTCACATGACCTCGCCGCTCTTGCCGATCGACCTGCTGCGCATCCCCGTTTTCGCGCTGTCGATTGCGACCTCGATCGCATCGTTCTGCGGGCAGATGCTGGCCTTCGTCGCGATCCCCTTCTATCTCCAGAGCCGCTTCGGCTATTCGGCCGTGCATATGGGCCTGTTGATCACGCCATGGCCGATCGCATTGGCGTTTGCGGCCCCTCTCGCCGGCCGCCTGGTCGAGCATTATCCGGCCGGCCTGCTCGGCGGTATTGGGCTCACGCTATTCGCCTGCGGCCTTGGCGCGCTCGCCTTCCTGCCGGCGACGCCAACGCCGCTCGACGTGATCTGGCGGATGGCGCTCGCCGGCGCCGGCTTCGGTCTGTTCCAGACCCCCAATAACCGCACCATGATCGCAGCCGCCCCGCGCGAGCGCGCCGGCGGCGCCAGCGGCATGCTCGGGACGGCGCGCCTGCTCGGCCAGACCACCGGAGCGGCGCTGGTGGCGCTGTTGCTCGGACGGTATCCGCTTGAGGGGACCAGGCTGGCGCTCCTTGTCGGCGTTGGATTTGCGCTGTGCGGCGCGATGCTGAGCATGCTGCGGCTTTCCACAGCCGGCGCGCGCGGTGCCGAGCACGTCCGCGTGCAGGACGATCAGCGCCTGCGGGGTGAATAGCCGGACCCGACCCGGTTCGCGCGTAGTCGTGCACAACCTGCGCGTGGCTTAACTATTCGGAGCAATGGCCTATTGCCCTCCCGTCGGCGGTATCGTCGGCATGGGCGTCGACGCAGCGACCGGAGCCGCGACCGATCACAAGCCGAATCCGGTCATCGTGACGATGCAGCCGTCGGTCCCGCACGCAGCACCGCGCGCACCGAGAAAGCCGCGGCCACCGCGCGAACCGCAGGCCGGAACGTAAGGCCTCCTCGCGCAGACATCGGTGCAAACAAAAAGGCCGGCTTTGCAGCCGGCCTTTTCGATTTCATCACGTGCCGATCAAACCTTGACCAGCGGCCCCTTGGAGGTCGGCCCCTTTGAGCCGCCGGGGCCACCCGGCTTGGATTTGCCCGGCGGGCGCTTGCGGGTGCCGGGCAGCTTCTCCTGCTTCGGCGTGACCGGGCCCTCGACGAATTCGAAGCCGATCTTCTCCTTGGTCTCGTCGGCCTCGTCCTTGACAAGGACGACGCGAACGTGGCCGCCACCCTTGAGCTTGCCGAACAGCACCTCGTCGGCCAGCGGCTTCTTGATGTGCTCCTGGATCACGCGCGCCATGGGACGTGCGCCCATCTGCTCGTCGTAGCCGTGCTGGACCAGCCAGGCCTTCGCCGGCTCGGACAGCTCGATGGTCACATCGCGGTCGCCGAGCTGCGCCTCGAGCTGAAGCACGAACTTCTCGACCACGGTGCCGATCACCTCGACGCTGAGATGGCCGAACGAGACGATGGCATCGAGACGGTTGCGGAATTCCGGCGCGAACTGCCGGTTGATCGCCTCGTGATCGTCGCCTTCCCGCTTCGACCGGGTGAAGCCGAACGCCTGCTTGGCGAGATCCGCCGCGCCGGCATTCGTGGTCATGATCAGGATCACGTTGCGGAAGTTGACCTGCTTGCCGTTGTGGTCGGTGAGCCGGCCGTGGTCCATGATCTGGAGCAGCACGTTGTAGAGGTCGGGATGCGCCTTCTCGATTTCGTCGAGCAGCACCACGCAATGCGGATGCTGGTCGACGCCGTCGGTGAGCAAGCCGCCCTGGTCGAAGCCGACATAGCCGGGAGGCGCGCCGATCAGGCGCGACACGGTGTGCCGCTCCATGTACTCGGACATGTCGAAGCGCAGCAGCTCGACGCCGAGCGTCGCCGCGAGTTGCTTGGCGACCTCGGTCTTGCCGACGCCGGTGGGGCCAGAGAACAGATAGCAGCCGATCGGCTTCTCCGGCTCGCGCAGGCCGGCGCGCGCCAGCTTGATCGAGGCGGCGAGCGATTCGATCGCCTTGTCCTGCCCGAACACGGTGCGCTTCAAGGTCTGCTCGAGATGCTTGAGCACCTCGGCGTCGTCCTTCGACACGCTCTTCGGCGGGATCCGCGCCATCGAGGCGATCGTGGTCTCGATTTCCTTGATGCCGATGGTCTTCTTGCGCTTGTTCTCGGCGACCAGCATCTGCGCCGCGCCGGACTCGTCGATCACGTCGATCGCCTTGTCGGGCAGCTTGCGGTCGTGGATGTAGCGCGATGAGAGCTGCACCGCCGCCTCGATCGCCTCGTTGGTGTACTTCAGCCGGTGATAGTCCTCGAAGTACGGCTTGAGGCCCTTGAGGATCGCGATGGCGTCCTCGACCGTCGGCTCGTTGATGTCGATCTTCTGGAAGCGCCGCACCAGCGCGCGGTCCTTCTCGAAGTGCTGGCGATATTCCTTGTAGGTGGTCGAGCCCATGCAACGGATCGTGCCCGAGGCCAGCGCCGGCTTGAGCAGGTTCGAGGCGTCCATCGCCCCGCCCGACGTCGCGCCCGCACCGATCACGGTGTGGATCTCGTCGATGAACAGGATGGCGTTGGGATGCGCCTCGAGCTCCTTGAGCACCTGCTTCAGGCGCTCCTCGAAGTCGCCCCGATAGCGCGTGCCGGCAAGCAGCGTGCCCATGTCCAGCGAGAACACGGTGGCGGCCGCCAGCACCTCCGGCACTTCGCTGTCGACGATGCGCTTGGCGAGCCCTTCTGCGATCGCGGTCTTGCCGACGCCGGCTTCACCGACGAACAGCGGGTTGTTCTTCTGCCGGCGGCACAGCACCTGGATCGCGCGGTTGATTTCGGAATTGCGTCCAATCACCGGATCGATCTTGCCGTCGCGCGCCTTCTTGTTGAGGTTGACGCAATAAGTCTCGAGCGCCTCGCCCTTCTTCTTGGCGTCCTCGTTACCCTTGGTCTCGGTCTCCTCGTCGACGCCGCGCACCGGCCGCGCCTCGGAGACGCCCGGCCGCTTGGCAATGCCGTGGCTGATGTAGTTGACAGCGTCGTAACGCGTCATGTCCTGCTCCTGCAGGAAATACGCGGCATGGCTCTCGCGTTCGGCGAAGATCGCGATCAACACGTTGGCGCCGGTCACCTCTTCGCGACCGGACGACTGCACATGGATCACCGCGCGCTGGATCACGCGCTGGAAACCGGCGGTCGGCTTGGCGTCGTCGGCGCCATCCGTCACCAGGTTCTCGAATTCGGTCTCAAGGTAGTTGACGAGGCTCGTACGGAGCTTGTCGAGATCGACGCTACAGGCGCGCATGACGGCGGCTGCATCGGAGTCGTCGATCAATGAGAGCAAGAGATGCTCAAGCGTCGCGTATTGGTGATGACGCTCATTTGCGATCGCCAGCGCACGATGCAGGGATTGTTCAAGGCTTTGGGAAAAAGTCGGCATTCGCGTCCTCTATGGCCCCCACCATCATGATCGTCATCGACCGGTCAGGCAACAACAACCTTTGTCACATATAGTTATACAAGACCGCGGCGAAAGACCGGTTCCGCGACTCGGCGGCGACACACTTGCGGCATTTTCGATGCAAAACCCGTTCCGATTTGGGCGGGATCGGCGCCGGCGCAGAATTCCGTAGTTTTGCCGGCTGCAGCCCACCGCGCGCAGCCGCTACGCGACAATCACACTGCGGCTTGTACAAGAGCCGGCTTCAAACGCGCCGCAAGCCGTCTTACTTCTTTTCCATCACGCATTGCAGCGGGTGCTGGTGCTTGCGGGCGAAGTCCATCACCTGCGTCACCTTGGTCTCGGCGATCTCATAGGTGAACACGCCGCACTCCCCGATCCCGTGATGATGGACGTGCAGCATGATCTTGGTCGCGGCTTCGATGTCCTTGTTGAAGAACTTCTCCAGCACGTGAACGACGAACTCCATCGGCGTGTAGTCGTCGTTCAGGATCAGCACGCGATACAGGTTCGGCCGCTTGGTCTTGGGCTTGACCTTGGTGATGACCGACGTGCTCGGACCCGAGGGAGTACCCGAACGGTTGTCGTCATTGCTCATGCGAGGCGCGTCGGCAGCGGCTGGCGCGGACAGATCGAGGCTGGAAGTCAATTGCAGCATGGCACAGGCGTTCAAATTCCCCACGGAAGCGAATGGCGGTCACCGCGCGACCCCGCCCTTCGGAGCCTGGCGCAGGCGCGCCGCCTTGGATCGCCGCTCCCGGCAAATGCGGTCGAGGCCGGATCGCTCGCCAGCAATATGGCCCTGCCCCCGGCCCGCCGCAAGCACGCGGGGGTTCAGCCCATGCGGTCGCAGCAGTCCCGATTCCCGGTCCGGGCGATCCTGATCAGGTTAATCAATCCGGAGCGATTTGACAAAAATTTCCGCGCGGCAGGTTTAGAACGTGTTGACCAGGAACCCGGCCGTTAACCCGGCTGCGACGGTTTTCCGCAAAACGCTCCGTTTTTCTACGGTCCAATTTACCTGCCATTCAATGGCATGGCGCGAAATCGGGCAAAACACAGATTTCGGGGATCGTCATGTCTGGTCTGCCCCTCGTCAGCCGCCTTGGTCGACAACTCGCCCGTTTCGCAGCGGCCGAGCAAGGCAATATCGCAGTGATCTTCGCCATTGCGCTCGTTCCAGTGCTGAGCTTCGTCGGCGCGGCGATCGACTATAGCCGCGCGGCCCAGGCGCGCACCGCGATGCAGTCGGCCCTCGATTCCACCGCGCTGATGCTGTCACGGGACCTGTCCGCCGGCACCATCTCGACGTCTCAGATCTCCACCAAGGCCCAATCCTATTTCAACGCCCTGTTCACGGACACCAAGACCCTGCCCTCGGTCAGCGTCGGCGCCACCTACAACGCGAGCACCAATATCGGCTCGACGATCCAGCTGACCGGAACCGGCACCTACACGACGAGCTTCATGAAGATCGCCGGCTTCCCGACCCTCGACGTCGGCACCTCATCCACCAGCGCCTGGGGCCTGACGCGCATGCGCGTGGCCCTGGTGCTCGACGTCACGGGATCGATGGCGTACGACGACAAGATGCCGGCGATGAAAACGGCCGCGAAGAACCTGGTCGACCAGCTCAGCGCGCTCGCGAAGACCAACGGCGACGTCTACATCTCGATCGTGCCGTTCGCCAAGGACGTCAACGTCGGCAGCAGCAACTACACGAAGAGCTGGATCGACTGGTCCGACTGGGAGGCCGTGAACGGGACCTGTAGCAACACATCCTACACGAGACAGTGGACCTGCGTTAACAACGGCAAGATTTGGACACCGAGGAACCACAACACGTGGAACGGGTGCGTCACCGATCGTGACCAGGACTATGACACCAAGAACACGACTCCAGTGAGCAGCAATTCGGCTACGCTTTTCCCGGCCGAGCAATATTCCTACTGCAACTCCAGCAATTCGGCCTACATCCAGCCGGTCATGCCGCTCAGTTACGATTGGACCTCGCTCAAATCTCTGATCGACAAGCTGGTTCCGACCGGCAACACCAACCAGGGCATCGGCCTTGCCTGGGGCTGGATGACGCTGTCGATGGGCGACCCCATGAATGCCCCGGCCAAGGACACGAACTACACCTACAAGGATGCGATCGTCCTGCTCTCCGACGGTCTCAACACGCAAAACCGCTGGTACAGCGGTGCTTCGCAGATCGACGCTCGCCAGAAGGTCCTCTGCGACAACGCCAAGGCCCAGCCCAACAACATCACGATCTATACGGTGCAGGTGAACACCGGCGGCGATCCGACCTCGAGCGTGCTGCAATATTGCGCCAGCGGCAGCGACAAGTTCTATCTGGTCACTTCGGCGAGCCAGACGGTCTCGGTGTTCAAGGATATCGGCACTTCGCTGTCGAAGCTGCGCGTCGCACGCTGACGGTCGCATCGCTCCCCAACAAAAAGCCCGGCTGGTTCAGCCGGGCTTTTCGATTCCAGGATGTCTCGAGACGTTACTGAGCGGCCGGGGTGAACTTCGACACGATGGTCTCGACCGGCTTGAACGCCTGCTTGGCGAGGTCGCTGTAGAGGCCGGCGATCTTCTGCGATTCCGCGACGAAGGTTTCGTAGGCGGAACGGGCAAAATCGGTCTGCGCTTCCATCGCCTTGTCCAGCGACTTCACGCCGGAAAGCTTCTCGACGAACGACTTGGTGTCTTCGAACGACTTCTTCGTGTAGTCGCCATAGGCGCTGGCGATCGCCTGGAGGCCGTGCTGCACTGAGGTCGCGGAGGCAACGCACTGCTCGAACTGCTCTTTCCCGTAGCTCTGGAAGTCTTCAACCTTGAACATTTCGGAATCCTTTTCCCTGGCTCGCGTCGGGAAGCCCCGGCTCCCTGACTCCGCCCAAAATTAGTGCAACGCACAAAAAAGTCAAGAATCTTGTGCGTCGCACAAATCCGGCGCAAATCGCAGAGATTCCCGGGGTTTCCCGCAAGGGTTCCTTAAGCTTTTGGAAACCGGGCCGCCCTACCTTGATTCCCTGGACGTGGTCACTTCCGCGAGCGGCCAAAAGCCGTTTGAGAACATCACCTTAGCCAGAACAGCGGCTCGGGTCCAACGTCCCCCGCGGTCAACACCAGCGGAGGGACAGCCTGAGCAGGTAATGATCTCGGGTCCGTCGGGCACAATTTCGCCTCACGAGCCGGTGATCAAGTCAGAAACGGGGACGGGGTTCCATGCTTCGTAAAAACTTGTCTGCCTCGCGCTGGGCGCGGGTTGGCGTTTTCGGGCTTCTTACGGTCACCACCGCAGTCATCTTCACCACCGACGCAGCCGAGGCGCGGCGCCATCGTCGACATTATGCGCACCACCGGGTGCAGCACGACGTGTCCGAGAGCTCCAGCTCGAAATTCGCGTCCATCATCATCGACGGCAATTCCGGCGCAGTGCTCCAGGCGACGAGCCCTGACGCGATCCGCCACCCGGCCTCGCTGACCAAGATCATGACGCTCTATCTGCTGTTCGAGCGCCTCGAATCCGGCAAGATGAAGCTCGACACCGAAATGCCGGTGTCCAAGCACGCCGCCGACCAGGATCCGACCAAGCTGAATCTGCGTGCCGGCCAGACCATTCGCGTCGAGGACGCGATCAAGGGCCTAGTCACCCGTTCGGCCAACGACGCATCCGTGGTGATTGCGGAAGCGATCGCCGGTGACGAGGACGACTTCGCCCGGATGATGACGCGCAAGGCGCGTTCGCTCGGCATGTCCAGGACGGTCTACCGCAATGCCAACGGCCTGCCCAACGACGAGCAGGTCACGACCGCGCGCGACCAGGCCACGCTGGGTCGCGCCATTCAGGAGCGCTTCCCCCGCTATTATCGCTATTTCGCGACCTCGACGTTCAACTGGCGCGGACAGTCGATCCGCAACCACAATCGCCTGCTCGGCAGCGTCGAAGGCGTGGACGGCATCAAGACGGGCTACACCCGCGCCTCCGGCTTCAACCTCGTCAGCTCGATCCGCCGCGGCAACCGCCACCTGATCGGCGTGGTGCTCGGCGGCCGCAGCGGTGGATCGCGCGACGCCATCATGCGCAACCTGCTCGCCGAGAACATCGAAAAGGGTGCGACCGTCCGCACCGTCGCCGCGGTCACGGAGCGCAACGTCGCTGAAGCCAACACCGATGTCGCCGATGCCTCGGATACGCCGGCACGGCCCGTCCTGCCGGTCCAGGCAGCGGCGGCCCCCGCTCCCGAAGCCGCCCCGTCGCGCCTCGCCGCGCGTCTGTCGACGCTGGCCGCAGCGACTGCGGCGATGCCGCCCGCTCACTCCAAACCCGAGGCTCGGCCGACGGAGTCCAAGGTGGAGCCGGCGCCGCTCACCAATGGCGTAATCTCGAGCCAGCCGCTCTCCATCATCCCCGGCTCGTCCGAGCCGATGAAGCCGGTTCGGGTCAAGACCGTTCAGGTCAAGGCCGGCGCCGTGAAGGTCGCCTCTGCAGCTCCGGCCCAGGGTGGTGTCCATGTCGTTGCGCCGCCGGTCACCAGCACCGTCCCGCACCGCTCCGACGTCGCGGAAACCTCCGGTGCCGTCGTCGCCAGGGCAGATCTCATCAACAAGCCGGAGGCGGTGAGCCAGCCCGAAGTGCCGAAGGCCGAGATGGCCCGCACCGAACTGCCGCGGCAGCCGGCGGGCTTCGGTACCGGCAACGGCATCCTTGGCGTGCTGCCGGCCGCAACCCCCGCCGCACCGGCTCCCGCCGCACCCAAGCTCGCCTCGGCCGACCCGGCGCCGCAGCCGATCCAGATGAGCGCCACCACCAAGCCCGCCGTCATCCACAGCGGCTGGATCGTCCAGGTCGGTGCGCTCGAGAGCGAGAACGAAGCTCAGCAGCGCATCGACGCGGCCCGCAACTCGGCCCGCGGCCTGCTCAGCAAGGCGGACCCGTTCACCGAGCCCGTCGTCGCCAAGGATAATCGCAAGCTTTACCGCGCCCGCTTCGCCGGGCTCGAGCGCGATCAGGCCGAAGCCGTCTGCCGCACCTTGAAACGTGCCGAGATCTCCTGCATCACCGTTCGCAACTGATTTTCTTCTCCGCTCCAGACCAAATGCCCGCGCCTTGCGCGGGCATTTTCGTTTTGGTGAGGCGGTGATGCGCAGGCTGTTCCGGACAAGGCTGTTCCACGACAACCTCTCGTCAAGGATTTACGGTTAAAACTTTGCTCAAGGGGATCGACCACGCCGACAAGGGCGGGCGACGGCAGACAGAGCAAACGGAGCTCACGCGGTACGGGCGTTTGTAGCGTTGGTGCCGGAGTTAGCCGTTATGCGTGCGAAGCAGAGTATCCTTGGCCTCGTTTACCCGGGCAGCGAGATACGTCGAGCCCCCCTGGTCGGGATGGAGTTTCTTCATCAGGGACTTGTGGGCCCGGCTGATGTCGTCGCGCCCCGCTCCCGGCTGCAAGCCAAGGATCTGATAGGCTTCCTCCGCCGTCATTTTGCTGCTCGCCGCCGTGCGGCGCTGCCGCCCTGCCGTATCGCCCTGCGCGTTCTGACGCCAAGCGGGAAACCGGCGGTCCAGATAGCTTTCAAGTAGGGCCACGCTCTCGGCGTCGAACGTCGAGACCATCGCGAGCAAGCCGGCGAGATCGAATTCGTCGAGATTGCGCCCGGCATGAGGCCCCGCAACGATCTGGCCAGAAAGCTGGCCGGAATCGTGGTCGAGCCGCATGTCCAGGAATTGCGAGCGCACCCGCGAGGCCTGCCCGGACGGGCGCGTCGCACCGCCGCCGAACAGCCCGCCGACATTGCCGAAGCCGGCATTCGCGAGTGGTGTCCAGCCGAGCAGGCCCGCGCCGAAAATTCCGAGCGGGATCGCAACCGCCAGCTCGCCGCGCAAGCCGGTGAAGGCCGCAACCACCAGCGCCAGCACGCCGCCGCCGAACTTGAGGGTGCGCGCCAGCACCGCTGGATTGGCGGAGCGGAACATCTGGAGCAGCAGGTACAGCGTGATAACGGCGACAGCGCCGGCGATCAGGGTCATGGCCGGAATATAGTCGTGCTGTTGTCAAAAAGCATGGCGCCCCAGCGCCGCAAGCCGCACCGGCCGGGCTGCTATTTCATCTGGCTGATCAGCTTCGCCGCGCCACTCACGCTTCCAGCCAGCTTCAACAGCGCCTCACGTCCACCCGCGGCATAGGCCGCAGCTGCCCGCAACAGCTCGCGCAGCTGCGCTGCCGCACCGGGATCGAACCGGCACCAGGCACCGCCAGTCAGCCGCGCCATCTCGCGGAAGGCCTGTTCGGCGACCGCGTCATGGCCCTCCTGAAAGACGAATACGGGCACCTTGAGCATGCCGAGCTCGCCGGCCTTGGCGCAGAGCTCGTCGATGTCTTCCTCCATGGCATCGCCGACGAAGACCACGGCCCGCACGCCGGATGCGACTGCCTCGCGCCTGGCCTCGCTCAGGACCTTGCCGATCTGGGTATCGCCGCCGCGGCAATCGATCTTGCTCATCAGCGTCGCCAGCCTGGCGCTGTCGGAAATCCAAGCCGTGGCGCGGCACTCGTTGAGGCCGCGATAGTAGACCAGCCGGATGTCGAGACTGCCGAGCGCTGCGGTCTCGCGAAACATGTCGGCCTGGAGCGCGCAGGCCATGTCCCAGGTCGGCTGCCGGCTCATGGTCGCATCCAGCGCGAAGATCAGCCGCCCCCTTGCGCCCGGGGCATGCGGCGAGAGGGTCCGCGCCTTGGCAACGAACGCGGCGATGTCTTCCGAGGTCGAGGTTTGCGCTTGCGGCAGCACGCCGTCTGCTCGCGCCGAGACGGCATCGCGGCCGCGCGGTTTGATGGGTTCACCCGACATCGCAGCTACACCTTGCGTCAGCAGCTAATGTGGCCAGCGCATGCGGCCCGGTCAATGCGCAAAGCCTCCGCGGGCGGGCGCCGGCGGAGGCTTCGACGATTGGTGCAGCCTTGCGACGACGTCAGCTCGGTAAGCTCTTGGACGTCAGCTCTTGGCAGGAGCCATCAGGGCGACCGGGCCCGGCTCCAGGATCTTGGGCGGGGCGGACTGCGTGTCGACCGGTGCGATCTCGCTGTCGGTCGCGCTCAGGAACTTGTCGAGCATGCTCTGGATCGAGCTTTTCGCCACATCCGGACCGGTATCGCGCATGTCGTTGTGCTGGAACTCGGTCTTCACGACCTGAATGCCTGCCTGCTCGCATTCCTCGTCGGTTGGAATCACGCCGGCGTCGGCCTTGAACTGCGGATCCTGGGAGCGGAACGACAGGATCTTGAACTTGCCCGCGGTAACGAAGGGCACGCGCAGATTGTCGAGGGTGACGACCTTCTTGACCTCATCCGGATACTGCTTGGCGAAGTACATGGTGATGTCGCCGCCCATGGAATGGCCGACCATCGTAACCTTGTCGTAATCGGCGTTGGGCTGAACCTTCTTCATCTCGTGCACGGCGAGATGGATGTTGGCGACGCCGCGCAGGATCTGCGGCAGCCGGCCGACATAGAGCTCGCCGGGCTTGGTGACCATCGGAGGATCAGTCGGCAGATCGTGCTGCGGGCTCATGACCATGTAGCCGCGCGCAGCGAAGATGTTGGCGAGGAAGCCGTATTCGGTGTTCTTGACGGTGTTGCCGTGATTGATCACCGCGACGGGCAGCTTGATCATGCCGGCATTGGCCTGCATTTCCTTGTCGCGGCGCACCGCGATGGAAACAGGCACCGGACGGTTATCGCGCGAGGCATCGTAGAATGTGATGGTCTCGTGCTTGATCGCCCACTTGCTCGCCGTGAAATAGGCGATGCCGCAGAGGGCACTGACCGAAACCAGAACGGCAATTCCACGCTTCATTTTCGTCCTCAGCCTCAGGCCTAAGCGGCCTGAATCCCTGTTGAAAATCGTGTTCTCCGGGGCTCTTCGTCCCCTTGTCGCCTATTCCCTAATATATGTCACAGCAGCGTGACAGGAAGGCTAAATGTTGTGAATCGGCAGCCCTTTCATTGTGCGTTGCACTCGTTCGGTGAGCACCCCATTCTCATACCGCTACGTGAGGGTGCAGGTCCCTATTCGACGCAACCGGTCTTGATCGGGTTCGACTCGCGGTAAATGCAGGGTGAAAACGCGCGCGGCGCAGTCCCGGTTCCCGCGCCAGCCGAAGGCCCGGATCGGCCGGGAGTAGCGCTATACCGCGAGGTCAGGCGCCGAGGATATCGTGGACCTCGAGCGGCTTGTCGACCTGGCTGAACCACTCGGCCCGGTTAGCCGCGCGGCGGCGGCCGCGCTCGTCGAGCGGGAGCTTGAGCTGGCGGAGCAGGCTCGTCACCTCCTCCCGCGCAGTGAGATGGCCGAGATTGGGCCGCATGCCGAGCGTGGCCTCGTCGATATCGTCCAGGGCGGTCAGGCCGCGTGGGAAGAATTCGCGGTACACGACGCGCTCGGCGAAGCCGTCGACGTAGCGGAAGCCGAGCCGCAGCGACAGATCCTTCAGGCCCTCGGCGACGAGCTGCTTGTTGCGCGAGCCGAGCATGGAAAGGCGGTTGCGCACGACGATCCAGTCTGTGGTTGCGCCGTCGAGCTGGCGTCGCTTGCGCCTGACGTCACGCACCATCTCGGCGTAGTGGCTCTCGCCCGTCACTGCGTAAGTCGCGGGATCGACGGTGCCGAGCACGTCGAAATCGAGGAAGCTGTCGTTGATCGGCGTGACCAGGGTGTCGGCCATCGAATGCGCGAGCCGCATCAGATAGCTGTCGGTGCCGGGCGTATCGATGACGATGAAGTCGAAGCTGCTCTCGACCGCGGAGACGGCTTCCATGAACTGCTGGAACTCGGAATTCTCGTTCTCGGCAATCTGCATGGTCTCGCCGAGCTTGATGCAGCGATGCACCGGCAGCTCGAGGTCGAGCTTGGTACGTTGCGCCCAGGCGGACCGGTTGCCGATGTAGCGCGTGAAGCTCTGCTGGCGACAATCGAGGTCGATGGTGGCGACGCGCTGGCCGGCCTTCAGAAGTGCAACGGCGATGTGCAAGGCCGTGGTCGATTTGCCGGAGCCGCCCTTCTCGTTGCCGAGCACGACCACGTGCGCCGAGCCGGATTGGCCTTGGCTAGCCTGCACAAGCATGGCGATCCTCAACACCCCTTGCGAATATCTTCGAGTTGACCGCGTCAGCGGTCAAGTGAAATGCGTAACAGGAAATGCAAATTGCAACGCGCCGTTCTCACGATGTGTCGCGGCGCCGTCTTTCGTCTGTGATCCAGCCCACAATGTCGCGACGTTCTACGCCGCCTTGCGCGGGATGCTGTGCCGCATCCGGATGCATGGCGTCCACGATCTCCGCTTGTTAAGGTTAGCCGCCGGGCGCGACGCCCGCACCTGCGCCGCTTCCCAATCGTCGAGTCCCGATGTCAGCAAGCCCATTGATCGCCCGCACGGTCCCCGCCCTGCGACGCGCCGTCGACAATCTCCGCAAGCGAAAGGCCACGATCGCACTGGTCCCGACCATGGGGGCCCTCCATGACGGGCATGTGTCGCTGGTTCGCCTCGCCAAGCGGCGCGCCAGCCGCGTCGTGGTGTCGATCTTCGTCAACCCGACCCAGTTCGCTCCGACCGAAGATTTCGGCGCCTATCCGCGCACCTGGAAGGCCGACATCGCCAAGCTCGCGGCCGAGGACGTCGATATCGTCTGGCACCCGGGCGTCGCGGCCATGTATCCGGAGGGGTTTGCCACCCGCATCGCGCCGGAGGGGCCGGCGCTCGCCGGCCTCGAGGACCGCTTCCGCCCGCACTTCTTCGGCGGTGTCGCCACGGTCGTCGGCAAGCTGTTCACGCAAGTCCGGCCGGATGTCGCGATCTTCGGCGAAAAGGATTTCCAGCAATTGCGCGTGGTGACGCAGATGACGCGCGACCTCGACCTCGGTGTCAAGGTGATCGGCTCCCGCACCGTGCGCGAGCGCGACGGACTCGCGATGTCCTCGCGCAACGTCTACCTCTCGCCCGAGGAGCGCCAGACCGCCATTGTCCTCTACCACGCCATGAGAGAGAGCGCCGGGCGCATCCGTGCCGGCGATTCGATCGCGCCGGCGATGGCCGGCGGTGCGGACATGGTCAAGGCGGCCGGCTTGGTGCTCGACTATTACGAGGTCCGCCATGCCGAGACGCTGGCACCGGTCACCTCGCGCAAGGACGGCCCCTTGCGGATCCTGGTCGCAGCCAAGCTCGGCACCACCCGGCTGATCGACAATATGGCTGTTTAGAGCAGTCCGAGGTCACGCAGCTCGCGCCGCATCGGCTCCGGCATCGCCGCAATCGAGCCGGCCGCTGACTTGCCGAGATCGGCCGGCACGGAATCGTCGGTCAGATAGCGCCAGCCCTGGAACGGGCGCATCGGCCGCGGCGAGACCGAGATCACTTTCGGCTGCATCACGATCCGGCAGCGCCCGACGCCGTCCTTGTCGCGGAACGGCTCGATGCCGATGATCTTTTCGCGCGCGGCGATCTCGCCCTTGATCACCCAGTAGAGCGAGCCGCCGGCGAGGATCTCGGCGTCGCGCTTGGGCACCATGCGGGTGATGTGGATGTGATGTTGCGGCAGACCCTTCTTCTTGGCGGTCTGCATCCGTTCGGCCACCCACTCCTTCAATTCCTTGACGGAGTCGCAGCCGACGGCGAGCTTGATCAGATGGAGTGGCATGCCCAAGCATTAGCCGGGCAACCCAGCATTTGGAATGCCGATCTACTCGTTATCCGCAGGCGCGGGAGCGGCGGTCGAGGCCGGCGGCGGCGCGAGCGGAACCGGCGCCGCAGGCGCACGCGCAGCCTTTTGGGGCGGCGGCTTCTTCGCAGCCGGCGGGCTCGATGCCGGAGGCGCTGCGGCCTGTGCGGAGGCCGCGGCCGGCGCACGCGGTGCTGCCGCCGCATTTGCGGCCGGCGCGGCCTGGCGCGTCGCCGCCGTGGGCTCCGGATTCATGATGCTCACCGGCGGCGTCGAGGACGCGCTCGGGAACTCGGCATTGGTCGGCCTGCCCGTCGGCATTGACGGCGGCAGCCCGGCGAGCGCGGCGTTGGCGGGCATCGCCGCTGCGGCTGCTGCGGGCGCGTTCCAGGTCGGCGCATAGCGCGCGACCAGGGTCTCGTAGAGATGGGAGTCCATGTTGGCGGCAACCTGCTGCTGGTCGGTCAGCGAGCGGAACGCGGCGCAATCGAACTGCGTGCAGCCGTCACGCGCCACCAGCACATGTGCAACGAGACCGTAACGATCCCGCTCGAGCGACTTGCGCAGCACCTTCATGTCGAGGGTCAGGCTCTTCTCCGCCGTGGCGACATCGCCGAGCGCGGTCAGGCGGTCGATCCTGGCGGCGGTGTAGGAGACCGCCGCGGCCGCAGCGTCAGGCGCGCCGAACAGCGCCTTCTCGCAGCCGGCGCCAACGGCATCGCCGGCGAGATCGTCGAGACAGGACAGCGCAGGCAGACTCGCGCTCACCACAGCTTGCGCGCGCGCCTCGGCCGGAGCGGACGGCGCGTCCGGTCCATAGAGACGCACCGTGGCTGCGCCGGCGATCGCGATGGATAGCAGGGTAATGACGGTCAGCGCGCCGTTCGCGACCGATCTGTCGGCGCGCAACAGCGTGATCAGCAGAATCAATCCGAAGAATCCGGCAGCCGCCAGCGTCATCCAAATCGGGAAGGCCGGCGAGAGCCAGATTTGGTCGAGCGAAGTGGCCCATGCCCAGTTCATGCGCGACGTCCCCTCACGCGAGCAAAGAGCGGATGGTCAAGCGAGCACCGCGAGTCGGCAACTGCCCCCGCCCACCCTTGTGAAGGTGAAGCGGGCCTTTTTGACGGCGGCAAAGTACAATTCCCGGGAGGCGCCTATGCACTGACGGCGTCGGCCTTCAGGAGAGCGCGAGCTGGCTTTCCTTGGCGACGCGCTCGAAGGCTTCGGTCGAGCTTTTGATCCGATACTGGCAGTCGTCGCCTTCGGTCGGGAGCAGACGGATGACCTCATACGCGCCGCTCGCAGCCGGACGCGCGACATTGCTGGCCGTGAATAGGACGCGCGTTCCCACGGGGAATTTGTGCTTCAACACCCTCTCCATTACTCAAACAGCGCCCGCCTCGCCCAGTGTCCCACTGCGAGGGCCGGCCGGAAACCCGGGCGGCTGTATAGCACGCGTCCGATGCTTTTGGCCAGCGCCATGCCGGCATGGCCCGCGCACAATTTTTGCAGTTATTTCAGGATGATAACGGGACAGCCGGTGGGGCGATGGTACCGGCGGAGCTGCTTATTCCGCCGACCTGTCGCAGGCCTGTCGCACCCTCCTCCCGATCGGCTGGCGTCCCCGCCTCCGGCCGGCGCCGGTCGGACTGCCGCTCAGGCGTCCTCGAACTTGGCGATGACGAGCGTTTCGGCCAGTCCATCCCGGGTCCATTCCTGGAACGCCGGCAGCGCCATCATGGTCCCCATGTAGGCCCTGGTGTCCGGCGCCACCTCGATCGCGTAGGTGCGGAAGCGGTGCACGACGGGGGCATACATGGCGTCCGCCGCACCGAAGCGGCCGAACAGGAACGGTCCCTGTGCGCCATAGCGGGTGCGGCACTCGCGCCAGATCTCCTCGATGCGCGCGATGTTCGCCTTGGCATCCGCCGACAGCGCCACGGCGCGGATCGGCCGATGCAGGTTCATGCCGCATTCGTTGCGCAGCGCCACAAAGCCGGAATGCATTTCGGCGCATACCGACCTGGCATGCGCGCGCGCGGCGACGTCGTCAGGCCAGAGCTTCGCTTCCGGATAGCGCTCGGCGACGTACTCGATGATGGCAAGCGAATCCCACACGGTGACGTCGCCGTCGACCAGCACGGGCACCTTGCCGGCGCGGCTGAAGGACAGGATCTGCGCCTTGTCGGCGGGATCGTCGGTGTAGAGCGGGATCAGCGTCTCCACGAACGGGATGTCGTTGGCGCGGAGCGCGAGCCAGGGCCGCATCGACCATGACGAGTAGTTCTTGTTGCCGATCGCGAGTTTCAGCGCAGCCATGTCACTGGTCCTTCGTTGAGTCCTGCAGTTGCAGCCGCTTTTAGCGCCATCGCCTGCCGCCAATCAATCGTTGCTCGCCCGCTTTGTGGGAGCTGAAATGCGTCGGCCTCGTGCTGATTTGCGTCTACGCCTTCTTCAAATTCGCCTGGGCCTATCGCCTGTTCAACTATGTCGCGATCCTGTTCGGCGGTATGCCGCCGGCCTCACAGCGCGACACCCCCGAGGCCGAAGCCCACGTCATCCGCACCTCGCGCCTGTTCGAATCCGCCGGCCGCCACTTCAACCGCGGCCAGCGTGCCTTCTTCTTCGCGCTCGGCTATCTCGGCTGGTTCGTCAGCCCCTGGGTGCTGTTCGTGACCACGGCAGCGGTCGTGGTCGTGACCTGGCGGCGGCAGTTCGCGTCCAGCGCCTGGGCCGCGATGGCACCGGGGCGGTGGATGGTGGTGAGGGGATGAAGCGAGGGCATTGAGCCACGTGTCCCGGACAAGCTGCAACGCGTGAAGCGTTGCGGCGCAGAGCCGGGACCCAGCGCCACACGGATTGCTCGGAGGCATGGGCCCCTGCTCTGCAGCGCATCGTCGAACCGGACGATGCTTCGCATCGCCGGGGGGACGCTGCGCTGCGTCCGGGGCACGAGATCGGATCACAGACATGCCTTCGCGATCTCGCGGCTGCTTCGCCCGAGCTTTGCTTCGTCTCGCCGCCCTCAGATGCAAGAGGGCGCAGGGAAGGCCGGGTGCCGGCGGCACCCGCGGTCCGCTGCGCTAGAGCACACGCAGGAAGAACCGCACAGCAGCATACAGGTGAAGCCCAACACACGGCCTTCCCTGCGCGATGGTCGGACGGCTTATGCCGCGCTCTCCCGGGAGCCGAGTTCCCTCTGGCCTCCCTCACTCCCGCGAAAGTCGCCGGCACCGCGCCGGTTGACGCGAGGGCCGCATTCGCCAGAGCTTGGCCGTAGCAACGACGGCCAGGACCACACGGTTTTGCCGTACGCGCGGTTCGTTGGCGCCGCAGGGTTCGACGGCGTTGTGCACGTTGCCATCGAAATGCCGGCGCGACGAACCTGACGGCGCCGCTCGTCCGTACGAAGCCTCGGGCTCACGGAGAGCAATCCGCCCTGCCCTCAGCTCTCGTACACGACGCTGCCGCGTCCACCGCAAGCCCGGCTCGCGACAATGACGACCTCATGATCGCCCCTCGAGATTGAGCCGGGATGGGCGATACATACGCCATTTCCGAATTTCGGTAAAGTGGAATATTTTAGAGCGGGCAGGTTGACAGAGAAGCGAAACACCCTGCTCTCGTAGCCCGGATGGAGCGCGAGCGTAATCCGGGACAATTCGAGCTGCCGGGCGAGCAGCCCCGGATTACGCTTTGCTCATCCGGGCTACACGACTACACCACGACGCGCTATCCGCCGAAATCCTTCGGGCTGAACGGCAGATCCAGCACCTTCCATTCCCCGTACAGATTGGCCGGCAACATCTTGTAGGGTTGGCAGTTCTGCAGCGCGCTCGTTGCGGACTTGACGATGGCCACGCCCTTGGCGGACGGCGGCGCCTCGATCAGGATGGGCTCGCGCACCAGCGTGCCGTCGGTGGCGAACACGGTGCGCAGCTTGACATGAACGTTGTCGGTCGGTGCGACGCCGGGCGGCAGCTTGGCGCAGCCGCGCAAGTGACGGCGAAGCTCCGCGATGACCTCGGGCGGAAGCTTCGCAGCGATTGAATCGTTGGCATCCCCGCCGTCGTCCTTGGCGCCTTTCGGCTCGACCGGCAATTCGGGCGGCAAGCCCAGCATGACCCCGTACTTGATGGTGACGTCCGGTTGCGGCGTCTGATAGGCCGGCGGCGGCGCGGCCTGCGGCGGCGGCGGCGCGTTGGCCTCACGCTGCTTCGAGGCCTGCGGCTGCTTCTGCTGCGGCTCGGGCGAGGCCTGCTGTGACGGTGATGGTGCTGCCGCCTGCGGCCTGGCCGCAGGCTTCGATGCCTCCGCCTTGTCGGTGATATCCGGCTTCGGCAGCTTCAGATCGGGGAGCGGCTCTGGCGGCTTCGCCTCTTCCTTCTTCTCCTCGGCCTTGGTTTCCTCCTGCTTCACCTGCTCCGGCGTGACGATGTCGACCGCGACGGTTTCGGGCGGCTGGCTATGAAACGGACGGACCTCGCTGATCACGATGATCAGCGCCACCAGCGTCAGATGGGCGATTGCCGAGGCGGCAATGTCCGTCCGTATGATCTTCCCCAGTTCCATCGACCGATCTTGGGTTGCCGCCGCGGTCCTAGCATACCCCGGGTCCCTCTCAATCCCATTTCGGGGCGAAGCCAAAGTCGGTCAGGCGTCCCTTCGGATTGGCGAGCGCGGCGATCCGGTCCATCTCGTTTTCCGACAGCTCGAAATCGAAGATCTCGATGTTCTCCGACAGGCGCTCGATGCGCGAGGTGCGCGGGATCGCAGCGACATTCTGCTGCACCAGCCAGCGCAGGCAGACCTGCGCCGCCGTCTTGCGGTGGACGCGACCGATCTCGGCCAGTGTCTGGTCGGACTTGATGCGGCCCTTGGCGATCGGGCTGTAGGCGACGAGGGCAAGGCCATGCTGGTCGCAGGCCGCCCGTACCTTCGCCTGATCGAGATAGGGGTGATACTCGACCTGGTTGCAGACCAGCGGCTCCGCCGACAGCGCGACCGCCTGCTCGATCAGTGCCACGGTGAAATTGGAAACGCCGATGTGGCGGGTCAGGCCCATCGTCTTTACATGCGACAGCGCGCCCAGCGTCTCCGCGAGCGGCACATGAGGATTGGGCCAGTGCAGCAACAACAGATCGACCGAGGGAAGCCGCAGGCGAGCGAGGCTCTCCTTCACCGAGCGTTCGAGATCATGGGGTGCGAAATGGTTGGTCCAGACCTTGGTGGTGAGGAATACGTCGTCGCGGCGCACGCCGGAGGCGCGCAAGCCGTCGCCGACCTCGCGCTCATTGTCGTAGACCTGCGCGGTGTCGATATGGCGATAGCCGAGCCGTAACGCCTGCTCGACCACGCGCGCGGCCGGCCTTCCGCTCAGCTCCCAGGTCCCGAGACCGATCGCCGGAATCCTTGCGCCATTGGCCTCGACGAACAGCATGAGGAATCCTCTTCCGTTGCGACAGCCCCAGACGTCATTATGGACCCGGTCGATGATACTGCCAACGGAAGCCGCGGCAGCCAGGCGGGATATTCGATGCAGGCCTAACGGGAGGTTGTGCGTCAGGTCTTGGCGTCAGGTCTTGGCGTCAGGTCTTGGCGTCAGGTCTTGGCGAGCGCCTGGAACACCGTGTCGGGGGCATGCGCGATCACCGTGAGCAGTGCGCGGGCCGGGCCGCGCGGGGCGCGTTTGCCCTGCTCCCAGTTGCGGATGGTCTCGACGGGTACGCCGAGCCTGGCGGCGAACTCCATCTGGGTCAGGCAGGCGCGCCGGCGCAGATCGCGCACCGCGAGCGGGCCGGTGTCAGACGGCGCCGCATTGGCCGTCGGCTGAACCGAAAGCGGCTGGACCGGAAATTCCTGCCCATTCCGCAATTCGACGATCCGTCCGTCCGCCTTCAGCCGCAACCGCATGCCCATTCCCCCAAGCAAAGGCGATGATGCGGCAGGTCGCTTAAAGTCGGATTAAAGACGGTTGTCGTCATTCCGGGGCGCGCGAAGCGCGAGCCCGGAATCCATTGTGCAGCGTCGACGCGGACAAATGGATTCCGGGTTCGCGCCAAGTGGCGCGCCCCGGAATGACGATGGGGTGAGACCTACTTCAACCCAAACCAGAGCGTCGCAATCCCGAGGAAGGAGAAGAAGCCGACGACGTCGGTCACGGTGGTCACGAACGTGCCCGACGCCACCGCCGGGTCGGCCCGCACGCGATCCAGCGCCATCGGGATCAGGATGCCGCCGAGCGCGCCGGCCACGAGGTTGCAGACGATGGCGAGCCCGATGACGATGCCGAGGCCCGGGATCTTGAACCAGGCCACCGCGGCGATGCCGGTGATCACGGCGAAGGCGAGGCCGTTGACGAGGCCCACCAGGGCCTCGCGCATCACCACGCGCCAGGCGTTGGAGGAACCGAGCTCGCGCGTCGCCAGCGCCCGCACCGCCACCGTCATGGTCTGGGTCGCGGCATTGCCGCCCTGGCTCGCCACGATCGGCGCCAGCACCGCGAGCGCGACCATCTTCTCCAGCTGGCCCTCGAACAGGCCGAGCACGGAGGACGCCAGGAACGCGGTGGCGAGGTTCACCAGCAGCCAGTTGAAGCGGCCGCGGGCGATGGTGAGGAACGTGTCCGACAGCTCTTCGTCGCTGGTGACACCGCCGAGCGCCTTGAGGTCCTCGTCCGCCTCCTCCTCGATGACGTCGACGACGTCGTCGACGGTGATGACGCCGACGAGGCGATCCTGGGTGTCGAGCACGGGCGCGGCGACGAGATTGTATTTGCCGAACATGCGCGCCACCTCTTCCTGGTCCTCCAGGACGGAGACGCGGCGGCGGTCCTCGTCGGTGAGTTCGGTCAGCGCCACCGGCCGGCGCGTGCGCAGGAGCACGTCGAGCGGCACCGCGCCCTGCCAGTGCTGTTCCTTGTCGACGACGTAGATCTCGTAGAAGCGGTCGGGCAGATCCGGCGTCTCGCGCATGTAGTCGATCGCCTGGCCGACCGTGAAATCCTGGGGCACGGCGATGAACTCGGTCTGCATGCGGCGGCCGGCGGAGTTCTCCGGGTACAGCAGGCTGCGCTCGAGCGCGACGCGCTCCTTGAGTGGCAGCTTCTCCAGGATCTCTTCCTGCTCCTCGGCACCGAGGGTTTCCAAGAGCTCGACCGCATCGTCGGATTCGAGCTCGCGGACGCCCTCGGCGACCGTCTCCGGCGGCAGCTCCTCGAGGATCTCCTCGCGGACGGTCTCATCGACCTCGTTCAGCGCCGAGAAATCGAAATCGCGGCCGGTAAGCTCGACCAGGCGGACGCGGTCGTCGGGCTCGAGGGCGCCGATCAGATCGCCGAGATCGGCCTCGTGCAGCTCCGCGACGCAGGCACGCAGCGCCGCGCTGTCCCCGGCCTCGATCGCACGGGCGACCTCCTCGACGAATTCGTGCCTGATATCGCCGTCTTCATTGCGCATCGGCACGTGGTCGAGTACCGAATCCGCAGCCGATGGGGCAACGTCCAGATGTTCATCCATGGCGCGCCTCGCCGTTTGACAGGTTGGAACCGGTGGTGTGAGCTGAGGCTTCAGGCAATACCCACAAGGCAAAGCCGAGCGCAATGGCAAAGATGCTGCGACTAAGGTGGACCTCGACCATGGCGGGCGCGCTTGTCGCAACCGTCATCGGCAATGCCGCGACCGTCATCGGCGCCGCCGAGACGGAGGCCGCCGAGTGCCCGCGCAAGGACGCGCTCGGCACCTCGCGCGTCCTCAGCGTCGATCCCAAGACCTATCCGCGCGTGGGCCTGAAGAGCTTTCCGCAGACGCTGCCGCTGGCCGATCGCGAGGTCGTGCTGACCTTCGACGACGGGCCGAACCCGCCGACGACGTCGAAAGTGCTGGCGGCGCTGGCACAGGAATGCGTGCGCGCGACCTTTTTCCTGATCGGCCAGCACGCCTCCGAGCACCCGGACATGGTCAAGCGCATCGCCCGCGAGGGCCACACCGTCGGGCATCACTCCTACTCGCATCCGTTCATGGGGCGTATTCCGTTCGAGAAGGCCATGGCCGACATCGATCGGGGCATTGCCGCAGACGAAATGGCGCTACACGGAGTCTCGACGACGACACCCTCGACGCCGTTCTTCCGCTTTCCCTATTTCGAGTCGACCCAAGCGCAGCTCGACCTGCTCCAGTCGCGCGGCATCATTGTGTTCGGGGCCGATTTATGGGCCAGCGACTGGGAGGAGTTGACGCCGGAGCAGCAATTGAAGCTCGTCACCGAGCGTCTCGCCGCGAGCGGAAAGGGCATCATCCTCTTCCACGACAACAAGGCGCGCACGGCCGCAATGATGCCGGCGTTTCTACGGTATCTGAGGGAGAACGACTATCGGGTGGTCCACATCGTCCCGGCGGGCACATCACAGAAGAGCGCCGATACGCGCTGATGCCGGAATGTCACGCCCGGGCAAAATGGGGTGATTTGGGGCCAATTAACACTCTGTTCATGCTACCCCGTGAAGATGAGAGCGGCTGCGGCTGAACCGTTTTGAGCCATCTCCGACCTATCTAGGGCGCCAAATTGCATGGGGGCAGACGAGGTTCATGATCGGAAGTAGCGTTGTTTTGCGGACGCGATCGTGGATCGTCCTCTGTCTGGGAATGCTCACCGCCGGTTCGCCGGCCGCGCTCGCAGCCGAGTGTCCCGGCCACCCCGACGCCCTCGGCACCTCCCGCACCCTCGTTGTCGATCCGCGCGAACATCCGCTGATCGGCACCATGCAGTACCGCGAGACGCTGCCGCTGAAGGACCATGAGGTCGTCCTGACCTTCGACGACGGTCCGATCCCGAAATATTCCAACCAGGTGCTCAAGATCCTGGCCGACGAATGCATCAAGGCGACCTTCTTCATCGTCGGCAACCAGGCCAAGGCCAATCCGGAAGGCGTGCGCAAGCTGGTCGCGGCGGGCCATACCGTCGGCACGCACAGCATGGACCATCCGCTGACCTTCGACCGGATGCCGATCGAGAAGGCCGAGGCGGAGATCAATGGCGGCATCGAATGGACCGCGGCCGCGATGACCGATCCGTCGCAGCTCGCCCCGTTCTTCCGCATTCCCGGGCTGATGCGCGCCGAGGGCATCGAGAACCATCTGATTGCGCGCGGCCTCCAGGTCTGGAGCGCCGACTTCCCGGCCGACGATTGGCGGCACGTCTCGTCCGACCGCGTCTACCAGCTCGCGATCCAGCGGCTGGAGGCCAAGGGCAAGGGCATCCTGCTGCTGCACGACATTCAGGCCCGCACGGTGGCGGCGCTGCCCAAGATCATCCGCGACCTCAAGGCGCGCGGCTATCGCATCGTGCATGTGGTGCCCGCCACGGCCGAGCGGCCGGCGACGCCGACCACGCCGGTCGAATGGCTGATGCATCCGCCATCCGAGACGACGCCGATCGCGCGCTGGCCGCGCGTGCCGCATTTCGTGTTCACGCAGACCAGGACGCTGCCGGCGCCTGCGCTCGCGAACCTCAATGTGCAGGGCGAGCATCAGTCGCTGCTGCCGCGCCGGAGCAAGGGCCAGATCGACCTCGCATCCACCCTGCCCGTCCCGGGTCGCGATCTGTTCGCGATTCCGGAAGGCTCGGTCGAGGTGCTGATGTCGACGACCTCATCGCGGCGCGCCGCGACCCGGCTCGCCATGGCGGCCGAGAGGCCGCATCCGGCCAAGGACAAGGCAGCACAGGGCAGAGGCGCGAAGGGCAAGACAGCCAAGCTGCATGGGCGGCGTACCGCCCAGGCGGCGCCGGCTGCAGCGGATCACGCCGCGCAGCCCGTCGACATCGTACCCAAGAGTACCGCAGCGAAGAGCGCCGCGGCCAATGGCGCGGCCTCCAAGGGCGTGCCGCCCCGTCCGACCCGCGTCGCCAGCCTGAAAAAACGCGCCTAAAGCGCGATGAGATTAGGATGAATCATCATCGCGCTTTAGGTTGTTGTTTATGCATGATCTTTTCGGAAAACCGCTTCGCACTTTTCCGGATCATGCTTTAGCTGCTATTGCCGCATGATGGCGGCGACGCAGAGCAGCACGATCAGCGCCAGGAAGAACAGGTCCATGTAGGACTTGAGCTCGCCGTCGCGCCGCAGCCGCGCGACGTCGGTGATCACCTGCTTGCGCGCGGTGGTGCTGCCCGAACCGTCGTTGATCGGAGCCTGAAGGCGCTTGGTCTCGGCCTCCAGCTTCTCGATCTTCTGGAAGAAGTAGAACGCCCGCAGCGTCGAGGCCGCGCGCATGGCGGCATAGACCAGCACCAGGATCGCCAGGATCGCCCGGTTCGGATACTTTTCCATGAAGTTCAAGCTGAAATAGACCACCGCCATGAAGGCGAAATTGGTGAGGAAGCGGTAGACGAAACTGAGAAAAACCATGCTGGCTCGAAACCTTGAGGGGGTCGCAACCCTATGGTGCTGCGAAGTGCGGGATCGGGACCCAGACCGGAACGGCGAGCCTGGATACGGCCCGTCTACGCCAAGTTTGTTTCAACAAAGATACTGCCGCCCCCGCAACTAGCCGCCTTTTAGCCTGAGGCGGCCATAAGGCAAGCCGGAGCATGGCCCATGGCCTCGCGCGCGCGAACGGCCCGCAACGGCTCAATGGCGATTTGGCCGAAGGCGCGGTAAACTGTGACCGCCACCAGATGTGGGGTTCTTCCGATGTCGAAGAAGGGAATCACGGGCCACGACGACTGGGTTCTGACCGAGGCACTCGCGACCGCCCTGGTCGCGCTGGAGCAGCTCGAACCGAAGCACCAGCCGAACGCGCATATGGAGGACATCCGCAAGCTGCTCGCGAACGGCAAGGAGCCGGCTGCGGTGAGCCTGCATCTTGCGCAGGCCAAATGCCGTCTGTTTCCCGAGCTCGACCCGCTGCAGATCTACCGGGAATACGGCATCGGCGAGGAGTATGGCTGAGGCCGCCGGTCGACGATCGAGCTCAAGGCCCGCCGGCGATGGATCCTGCGATCACCATGACAAGCGCCCCGAGGTCGATCTTGCCGTTGACCGTCAGCTCCTCCGAGGCCGCTGCGTCTCCCGCGCCCTGCACCTTCAACGATTGCGGCCGGTCAGCAGCCTGACGCTGCAATTCGCTGACGATCGCTTCCTTGAGTTTCTCTTCCAGCATGGGCACCTCCTCAAGCCGCCATCGCGCGGCAGGATTGGGCGCAGGAGCGGCACGTCGCGACGCATTCGTCCATGCCGCCGATCCGGGCGCAATCCTCGGCACATTCGGTGCAGATTTCGGCGCACTCACCGCAGGTGTGCTTATGATGCGGCGTGTTGATCAGCATGAAGTGCGCGGCGGTCCGGCAGATCTCGGCGCAGGCCATCATCAGGCGGAAATGTTTCGGCTCAACATGCTTGCCGCCGGTCTCGAGGCAATGGTTCATCGCCGTGCCGAGACATGTCTGGTAGCAGCTCATGCAAAGCGCGATGCAGCGGGTCATGTCTTCGGATTGAGCCATCGGTTGTCTCCAGTTGCGCGCCCCGCTCCGCTCGACCAAAGCGGGGCAACGCGCTTCGTTCCCGGTTCCAGTCGATTGTGAGGCTCACCGCCGCCCCATCACGCAAATCGCGGCGGCAGGCTGTTGTGGATCGTGCAGGCCGCGATGGCCGCGTGGCCGAACGCGACCGAGATCTGGTGCAGGTCGGTGACGACGTCGCCGATTCCGTAGAGCCCGGCGATCGACGTGCGCTGGTGATCGTCGACCTTCAAATGACCGTCCGCAGTGTGGTCGGCGCCCAGCGCCATCGCGAGCTGGGAGCGGACCTCCGCGCCCATCGCAGGATAGACGATGTCGAATTGCGCGGTACGTCCGTCGGCGAAATCCGCTTCAACGCCGCCGCCTCGCCGCGCCAGGCGCAGCTCGGGCGCGAACACGATTCCGACGCCCGCCTCGGACAGCTCCGACGTTGCGGCCTTCGCGTCGTCCGCGCCGGTCGCAAGCAGCGTCACGTCGCGCGCATAGCCACGCAGGAAGAGCGCCTTTGCGGCGGCACGATCCAGCGGCCCGACGACGCCAATGCGGCGGCCGGTGGCCTCGAAGGCGTCGCAGATCGGGCAGTAGCGCAGGAGTCCGTCCGCGACCGCCGCGCGCCACTCCGCGAACGGCGGATGGGTATCGACGATCCCGCAGGCGAGAATGACTGTGGCGGCCGAATGCCCGCGGCCATTCCAGCTCGCTTCAAAACCGTGTTCGTGACGCTGCAACGCCGTGACCTCGGCCTCCACGCGTGTGACGGCGAGCTCGTTCAGCTGGGCCGACATCCGCTCGATCAGTTCCGCGCCGGACAGGCCGTGGACGAAGCCGGGGACATTGTGGCTGCGCGGGATCAGAGCCGCCCGGCTCGCGCCGGCGTCCACGACGCAGACGCGGCGGCGGAAGCGCGCCAGATAGATCGCGGCCATCAGTCCCGCCGGCCCGCCTCCGACGATCAGGCATTCAAGGGGTGGCGCGCCGGTCATTTGGGGTTCGGATCCGCAAGACCGGCGCCGGGCTCATCGAGGCGCCCGCTTCGCGCGAGCCGGACGGCGTTGCCGAGCGCGCGCGCCGCATTCTGCACTTCCTGCTGGAATTCGCGGTCCTCGTCGAGCTCGCGATGGGATGTGGCGTATGGCTCGTCGTAGCCGACATAACCGTCGAGCTCGGCGTAGCGCCCTGCCGAGATCAGCTGCATGTCGGTCAGCCAGTCGGACAAGGCCCGGCGCACGCCCTCGGCGCCGACCGCATCGCCGTGAACGACGAGGCCGAAATGGCGGCCGGCGAGATGACGCGGATAGGGCCAGCCCTTCAGCTCGATCGCCTTGGCTTCCGCGGCGTTCTTGCCGTGGGTCGAGGTCGGATCGGGATTGCCGCCGTCGGCGCAGACCATGCGGTCCATCATCGCCTTGAGACCGGCGGGCACGTGATACCAGTTCACGGGCGCCACGATCAGAATGCCGTGGGCGGCAACCCAGAGCGGATAGATCTCGTTCATCCAGTCGTGGGTCTGGCCCAGCGAGTAGTTCGGATAGCAGCTGCACGGCCAGTGGCACAGCGGCATGGCGGTGCCGACGCAGGACTTGCAGGGATGAATGGTTTTGCCGAATTCCGAAGCGAGGCGCGACAGATCGAGGATGTCGACGGCAAATCCCATCTCGATGAAGACGGGCTCGGCCAGCTTGACCAGCCGCCAGGTCTTGGACATCTCGCCGGGACAGGTGTGCTCGCTGCGGGCCGAGCCGTTGATGATCAGGATGCGCGGCGTCTCGTCGGCATCGTCGTGGCGACGCTGCGCCTCCAGGATTTTTGAGCGCGCATCGAGCCAGTCGACGGCAAGATCGTAGTTCGGGTCGGAAAAGCCTGCGCCGGCCTTCCGCGTCAACGGTGCCTTGCGCGAATGGCTGTAGGCGTCCCAGGCCGCAGCGATGATGGCATCGAGCTCGCGCCCGAGCGGAGCAAAGGCGGGATCGACGAACTGACGCTTGTAGCGCCGCTCGAACTCCTCGCGCGACAGCTTGACGGGCGGCATCCCCTTGCGAATGTCGGCGTCCGTCATGCTGGCTCCTGGCGAAGTCGAATCCCTCCGACCCAACCCGGCGCCCAGCGCGCAGTTCCCAAGCCCTACTGGCGAACAAGCTCCTGCGGCGCATCGAATTTGGCGATCCGTTGATCGAGCCGCCACAGCTCGATGCGATGCACCAGGACGAGCGAGGCGGCTTCGCGCTTGGCCTGCTCGTCGTCGTCGCAGACGAGGTTGATGCATCCGAACACGTGCCCGTCCGGATCGATCTGGAACGCGCGGTAGTGCTTGATACTTGCCACTATGGGTGTCCTCGCCTTGAAGCGACGGGTGCGCTGAGCCAATCCGTGAGGTTCGAGGTCACTTCGTTCTGCTTGGCGCGACGCAGCAGCATCTCGCGTTCCCTGCCGGGCGGCAAGTTGCGGGCGCGCTCGCGTGCGCTTTCGGCGAAAGCGGCTAGCCGCTCCTGAAGCGTTTGGGTCTGTTTCCTGCGGTTACGTTTGGCGGTCATTTGTACTTTTGAACTTTCGTGGACAATTCGGTTGAAAGGAAATCGGCCCCGGCGGGGGATCGGGCGCCGGGGCCCAGGCTCTCTTGTCACTCAAGTCGCTTGCCGGTCGAGGCGGCTCGGCCCGGCAACGATTGTAGCTTCCGTCGCAACAGCCGGTTCCGGCATTTCAATAAGTTAACGCTGCGCGATTTTGCGCAAATCACAACCGCAGGACCGATCGATCCGGACTGCGCCGGAACCGAAATGCTGATTCGTATGTTCAAGGACGACCTGAAGGAGGATCATCATGGCAAAAGCAGCATTGAAACGCCCGGGGTCGCCGATCGGCCGCAAAGGACCGCGCAAGGCAAATCCCGCCTACAAGCGCCGCGCGCGCGAGCCGTGGACAGCGGCGGATGTGAACAAGCTGAAGCAGCTTGCGAAAGGCAACACGCCGACCGGCGTGATGAGCATCAAGCTGCAGCGCCCCGTCACGGCCATTCGCAGCAAGGCGCAACGCGAAGGAATTTCGCTGCGGCCGGTCAACCGCTCCCCGTACAATCGGCGAAGCAAGGCCGCGAAGCGGCGCTGACGACGCGCATCGCGCCGGGCTAGCTTGGCGGCTGCAGGCCCGGCGACCGCAGCCACTCGCTCATCTGAGACCCAGTTTCCGCCTGACGCGCCTTGCGCAGGACTTCGTCGCGCGCCGCGCCGGGCGGAAGCAAGCTGGCCTGTTCGCGTAGCCGCTCCGCCTCGGCGGCGAGCCGCGCTTCCAGAGTTTCGACTTGCTTGAACCGATGTCGCGTCCTCATGAGGCGTCCTCCTGGTGCATGAGGTCGAGCGCGCCGTTGCGTTCCGACGGGTGTTGATGCCAGGCTACACAGCCTGGCCAACGATCTAACGTTCCAGAAAGGGAACGGTTGCCTGTTTCGGCGAAAAGACCGGAGTTAGGATTCTTCGTTGTCCCGGCGCGCCCTGATCTCGGAGCGAAGCATGGCGCTGTCCATAATGGCCAAACGTAAATCGTTCACGGTGTCGCCGTAGCGGCCCGCAACTTGTCTATGCTGCTCCCGGAGGGCTCGGCTCTCTTCGATAGCGCGCGTAGCGCGGGCAAACAGCGTGTCTGGCATCAGGCATCATGCAACAGAGCTCGCGAGCGCGCACTTGCATAGGTTACTCAAATGGGGCCAACGGCTCAAAAGCGTCGCCGCTTAACCTGGATCAAGTCGCCACAACCCGCCAGACCGCCCTCAACCACGTACCGGTAGCCCGGAACAGGAATCGGCCGACAGGTCCTCGATTTCCTTAGCTGAAACGCCACAGCGGGTGTACGGTGATCTCATCACTGGCTGTGGCTCTGCCCGTAGGCGCCGGTGGCTGAGAGACCGATGGTGCTCCCGCCTGCATGACCCGGGGGAGCGCCTGATGGCGAAGCCGACTCGTTATCCATTGCAGTCCGATGGGAAGCACGTGGAGCAGGTTCGCAAGGCGATCCGTGAATCGCTGGAGGTATTGACGCTTCCTCGACCGGATACGTTTCTGGGCCGGAAAACTCACGAGCCCTTTCCAAGTGAAGACGATGATGATGTGCAGGACGGACAGCGCCCCAAACAGGCGTGATTGCGAGCAGGACGACATCCTGTTCCGGCCCATCTCAGCGAAACGACTCGTCTGGCCGGAACGGAACGGCGTCAACGGACCGCTTCAGTCGCCCGGTAGATCCCGAGATAGCTAGGCGAATACAGCGCCGCGTTCTTGAGCGCATCGAGGTCCGGGATGGTCAGGGTCCGCTCGCGCAGCACGATCAGCTTCGCCGCGCGCAGCTCCTGGAGCGTCCGATTGAGGTGAACGACGGAAAGCCCCGTCGCATCGGCGAGATCCGTTTGCGTGACGGGCATGAGGCAGGAATTGCCGTCGACCAGTCCCACCGGGCGAAGCCGCTCGAAGATTTCGCAGAACAGGTGCGCCACGCGCTCCAGCGCGACGCGGCGGCCGAGATTGATCGCCCATTCGCGCTGGATCGCGCTGTTGAGCAGAGTCTCGCACCAGAACGCTTCCGAGAGCGTAGGGTTGTTGGCGAGGAGGTTCTCGAAGCGGGCGCGCTTGATCTCGGCATAGACCACGGGCGTCAGCGCCACGATGGAATGATCCATCTCCGACAGCAGGTAAGCATGCGCATCGCAGCTTTCGCCCGGGAAGATGAAATTGACGATCTGGCGCCGGCCGTCATCGAGCGTCTTGTAACGGCCGAGCCAGCCCGACAACAGGACGCGGACGGCATCGACGGAATCACCCTCGCTGATCAGATCCTCGCCGGATCCGGCGCGCTGGAGGCCCTCGAGCATGGCGTATTCCAGCGATGCGCGAGCCTCGGCCGACAACGGCCGTAGCGCGCTCAGCCGACGAATGGCCGGCTCCAAAACGCTGCGATCGGCTGTCGACAGCGGCATCAGGCAGCCACCACCGGTGTGTGGAAGGCGCGCTTTGTCAAAGGGATGGTGATGGTGCATTGCAGCCCGGCAGAATTGAATGCCATCGTGGTCTGCCCCTTCAACTCGAACGCCAGCGTGCGCTCCAGAAGCTCGGTCCCGAATCCCTTGCGCGGCCTAGCCATCACCGGCGGCCCGCCCCGCTCCCGCCAGTCGAACACCAGCTCCGCCGGCTCGGTGCTCTCATCGACGCGCCAGGTCACATCGACACGTCCACTCGGCTGACTTAAGGCACCGTATTTGAGCGCATTGGTCGCGAGCTCGTGGATCGCGAGCGCGAAGGTCTCGGCGGCCTTGGGCTGGAAGCGGACCTTCGGGCCGGAGACCCGCATCTGCTCGCCTTCCCTGGCATTATAGGCGAGCAGTTCCTCGACCACGAGATATTCGAGATCGACGCCGCCCTCGGGATCGCGCGTCACCAGCGCCTGGGTGCGGGCGAAGGCATTCAAACGGCCGTCGAGATGGGAGGCGTATTCCTCCACGGTTGAGCTCGTTTCCGCCGAGCGGCGCGCAATCGAGCGCACCACGCCGAGCGTGTTGCGAACCCGGTGCTGGAGCTCGGCCAGCAGCAGGCGCTGCCGCTCCTCGGCGCGGGTGATTGCGGTGACGTCGATGAAGGTAATGACGACACCCGCGATGAAATTGTCGACGCTGCGATACGGCAGGATGCGCACGATGTAGCGCGTGCCGCTATCCGGCGCGCTCAGCTCGCGCTCGATGCTGGCGAGCGTGCGCAGCACCCGGCGAATGTCGTCGTAAAGCTCCTCGATCGGGATGCGGGCCTTGATATGGCTGATCGGCCGGCCGGTGTCGGTCTCGACCAGATGCAGGAGCTGGGTGATCGCGGGCGTGAAGTTCATCACGCGCAGATCGTTGTCGAGGAAGACCGTAGCGATCTGCGTGCTCTCGAGGAAGTTCTTGAGGTCGCTGGTGGCGCGCGTCAGCTCCTGGACGCGGTGTGCCAGCTCGCCGTTCACGGTGGTCAGCTCCTCGTTGACCGACTGCAATTCCTCGCGCGAGGTCTCGAGCTCCTCGTTGGCGGACTGCAACTCCTCGTTCAGCGATTGATATTCCTCGTTTGAGGATTTCAGCTCCTCGTTGGTGCTTTCGAGCTCCTCGATGGTCGCCTGGAGGCGCTCGCGCGTGGCCCGCAGATCGTTTTCGAGGCGCTCGACGTGCTCGGTGCGCACCAGCGCGTTGGGATTGCTCTGGTCGGATTCGATGGTTCGCAGCGGGCCGTCCTTGAACAGAACGACGAAATTGCGGTGGCCGCCGATGCCGTCATGGATCGGCTCGACGGTGATGTCGACGAGGACGCGGTGACCGTTCACGCCTAGCTGCACCTGCTCTGCATGAACCGGCTCGTTGATGTCGGCGGCGCGGCTGAGGGTTGTGCGCAATTCCAGCCGGAGATCGCGGTGCGCGAGCTGCAGCAGGTCGAGCGTGGCGGCGCCCGCCGTCGGCTCGATGTAGCGGCCGGTGCGCCCGGAGAAATGCAGGACCTGAAAATTCTCGTCGGTGATGACATAGGCCGGCGCATAGCGCTCCGCGATGCGCTGCGCGCGTCGCTCGAGGCCGACGTCGGGCCCGAAGGAGCGCATCGCCGGCACCTCGACCGGCACCCTGCCGGCCGCGGTCGTGATCGGAAATTCCGGCGGCAGCCGCGTTCCCGTCTCGAGCTTCTTGAAGATCCGGGCGCGGCGGTCGACCGGCGCGAACAGCTTCGGATGCCGGGTCACGTTCTCGGAATTGCCGAGGAACAAATAGCGCTCCGGCAACAGCGCGAAATGAAACAGCGGAATCACCCGGTTCTGCAGCTCGGCGTTGAGATAGATCAGCAGATTGCGGCAGGAGACGAGATCGAGCTTGGAGAACGGCGCATCCTTGATGACGTTGTGCTGCGAGAAGATGCACATCTCGCGCAGCTCCTTCACCACGCAATAGGTATCGCCCTCGCGCACGAACCAGCGCGCCAGCCGCTCGCTGGTCATGTCCGCCTCGATATTGGTGCGATAGCGGCCGACGCGGGCGGTCGTGAGCGCCCGCCCGTCGATGTCGGTGGCGAAGATCTGCACCTGCGGCACGGAATCCATCCGCGCCATATACTCACGCAGGAGAATGCCGATCGAATAGGCCTCTTCGCCGGTGGCGCAGCCGAGCACCCAGACGCGGACCTGCTGGCCGACGCCCTTGCCCTCGAAGATCTTCGGGATGATCTGCGTCTCCAGCACCTCGAACTCGCGCTTGTCGCGGAAGAATTCGGTAACGCCGATCAGGAGGTCGTTGAAGAGATACTGGGCCTCGTCCTTGTCGTTGCGAAGGAAATCCACATAGGCGGCAATGTCGTCGATCCGCACCACCTGCATTCGCCGCTGCACCCGGCGCAGGAAGGTGTTCTGCTTGTAGCCGTGAAAATCGTTGCCGGTCTTGTTGCGCAGGATGTCGGCGATGCGCGACAGCGAGGTGGCGGCCGCAGCCAGGACTTCGTCGAAGCCCTGCTTCTCCTCCAGACGCCTGAGATGACGGGCATAGACCTGGATGTGCTCGGGGATATCCTCGGGCGGAAGCACATAATCGGCAATCGCAGCGGGCGTGTTGCCGTCGAGATGCCCGGCCTCCTCCGCGTTTCCGATCTTCTCGGCGATGGCGAGGCCGCCGTGATCCTTCAGCGTCGCCGTGCCCAGCGTACCGTCGCCCCCGGTGCCCGCAAGGATGACACCGATAGACTGCTCGGCGCGCTCCTCGGCCAGCGAGACCAGGAAGCTGTCGATCGTGGCGCGTTCGCCGGGCGCCTGCTCGGCCTTGCGGATTGCGAAGCGGTCCCCCTGGATGGTGGTGATCATGGCCGGTGGACACAGATAGATCGTGCCGCCTTCGACCGGGCGGCCGTCGGCAATCTCGACCACCTTGCTGCCGTTGGAATTCTGCACGATCTCGCGCAGCCGCGGCTCGTCGAATGCTTCGTGGTGCTGAAGCGCCAACACGATGGCCTGATCGGTCGCGACCGCCATCTTGGCGAAGAAGCGCTCGATGCTGTCCAGCGCGCCCGGCGAGGCGCCGACCCCTATGATCAGCGGGGTCCTGCTCTGGCGCTGTGCATCGACCGGCTGGTCGCTGACTTCGGTCATGGTTCTGGTGGCTCACTGGCTGGCGGGAACCCGATGGGCGCCCCGTCCTGCACATAGCAGAATTCAATATTATCCCAACACATCAAAGGCAAAAATGTCCCGGGCATCTCTTTGACCCAGCTAGCCCGATTGAGGGGACAAGCGCGAGTGGGCCGCCTGCTGCTGCGCTGCGTCGCACAGCGCAGCTTGAGAGATGGGCGTCGCGCGCCCTACGCTTCCGGATTGACCTCGTGCTGGAGAAAGGCGACGCGCTGCTCGATCAGGGTGCGGTGGCGCTCCCATTCGACCAGCGTCTGCTTGAGCAGGTCGACCAGCCGCTCCGCCTGACACGTGTCATGACCGCCCGCCATGAGTTCGCGCACCCGGTCCTCCTGATTGCGGACCCGCAGCCAGCCTTCCTCGATATCCCGCTCCGCCTTCACTAGGAGGCGTCGCTCGGCATCGAGCTGCGCGACGCGTTGGGCAAGGGGGATGGCCATGGCGGCGCCTTACGCCTCCCGTTTGCCTACGGAAGGATCCAGCGACTTTAGCACGACGCGTCGGATCATGTCGGCATATTCGCGGTATTCGAACGCCCGAGCCTCGTACATCTCGGCGACGGCAGCCCGGCCGCTGCGCCGGCCGTCGGCGGCCATGCGCTGCACCAGCTCCGCCCGCTCCTCGATGATCCGCAGCGCCACCCGCAAGGCTTCATCGACGCGCCCCTCCTGCTCCTTGGCGAGCGCATCGGCAGTGAAGCCGTGACCGACCTGGCAGCGGAAACGCATCGGGCGGGCATTCTTGACCTCCGAGAGCACCCCGCCGCAGGATGGACAGGTCAGGGCGACAGGGTCAGCCATGGCGGCGAGATTGTCGCTTCCGATCCGCTCACCGGCCGCGATCTCGACCTCGAGCCTGATCTCGGGCGGAATCGGCAGCGCGGCGCCGGCCTGCTCCCTGACGAGCTCGGAGAGCACGTCGCCCATGGTGGCGCCGGGAACGCAGAGATCGACCGTGGTCGCCTCCATGGCGCGCCGTGGCATCTCGTCCGAGATCGCGTCCGCGGGGTCTTGCACCACGGCCATCCCGCCGCAGCGTTTGATGGCGTTGAGGCCGGAAGCGCCGTCCGACAACAGGCCGCTCAGGAGCACGCCGATGACGCGCGGCCCGTGATAGAGCGCGGCGGAGCGGAACAACGCATCGATCGCCGGCCGCACCATGTTCTCGCGCGGGCCGCGGCCGAGGAAGATGCGGTCCTCCGTGACGAGAAGATGATGGTCCGGCGCACCCAGGTAGATCTGGCCGGGCTCGATCTTCATGCCGTTCTCGGCCTGCCGCACCGGAAGTGGACCGGCACTGCCGACCACGGTGGAGAGGATGCCGATGCCCTGCGCCGGAATGTGCAGCACGACGAAGACGGCGGCCGGCAAATCCGCGGGCAGACGGCCCAGAATCTGCTTCAATGGAGCGGTCGCCCCGGCCGAGCCCCCGATGACAATGATGTCGCGGTTGCCCATGGAACCCGCCTCCAATTGCATCGTTTGCAGTTTGCACCAAGGCGGATCGCCGGCTTATGTTCCTATGCGTTTGGAGGCCGAGACAGCATGGCGACATCGTCGCATCAGCGCGCAGAGCTCAAGGGGCGCCGCATCTTCGTGGTCGAGGACGAGTATTTTCTCGCCGATGACATCGGCAAGACATTCCGCGCGCTGGGCGCCGAGATCGCCGGTCCCGTCGGCGATCTCGAAGACGCGCTCAAGATCCTGCACGACGGCACCGTCCTGGACGCCGCCGTGCTCGACGTGAACATCCGCAGCGAGATGGTTTTTCCGATCGCCCGCGAGCTGAGAGCGCGGAACGTGCCCTTCCTTTTCACCACCGGATACGACAAGATCACGCTCAGTCCGGAATTTCAGGACGTGCCGCTGCTGGAAAAGCCGATCGATCTTGCGGCGATGGCACGGAAGCTCACCGGACTCATCGCCGAGCAGCCGGTCTAGTCAAAGCGGTTGAAAGCTCGCAGCCGGGCGACGATCAAAATAGATGCGCGAACGCAAGCCACGCGGTCACCGCCAGGCACAGGATAACTGCGGCGTAAGGTAGCGCGATGCGCAAGACGGCAAGCTCCCCACCTTCAGCTCATCATCATCCAGACGATCGCAACCATCATCACGAGAAAACCCGTAACGGCAGTCGCGATAAAGGCCTGTTCGATGCGATCCATCGCCAGAGCAGCCCCCTCTTGGTTCAGCCCGTACAATTTGACGGTTTGAGGGCCGCGGCGCATTAGGCTATGTGAATCGGGGGTCTGCTTTCTCTTCGCAGAGGGTTCGCGCGCTTCGCAACATTGCGCGCGCGTCGCTCTAAGACCTTGCGGTACCGGGCTCCGCCATCTTGCGGTGCTGCTTGGCCAGCATCTCGTTCGGCGTGACGTTCGCGACCGTGGTCTGGATCTTGTTCTTCAGCCCGGTGACGATATCGGCCTCACCGCGCAGCATCGCATCGAAGCCGGCCTTGGCAACATCGTAGGCGCCGTCCTTCTTGTCGGTGCCGACCTTGGTGTCCATCATGTCGGCGCGGCGGAAGAACTCGGTCTCGGTCGCCCCCGGCATCAGGCAGGTCACGGTGACGCCGCTGTCGCGCAGCTCCTCGCGCAGCGCAAATGAGAATGAATCGAGGAACGCCTTGCTGGCGTTGTAGGCGGCCTGGAAACTGCCCGGCATGAAGCCGGCGATCGAGCCGGTGATGAGGATGCGGCCGGCATTGCGGCGAAGCATCTCATTGCCGACGCGGTGGATCAGATACAGCGTGCTGGTGATGTTGGTGTCGATGAGGTGTTTCACCCTGGCAAAGTCCTGGTCGAGGAACGCCTTGCCGAGGCCGATTCCGGCATTGGCCAGCAGCGCATCGATCGGCCGGTCGCCGACCGCCGCGCACAGCTTGTCGACGCCCTCGGTGGTCGCAAGATCGGTCTCGACCGGCTCCACGCTGCCGCCGAGCCGCCGGAGATCGACGGCCACCTGCTCGATCTGGGACTCGTCGGCCGCGACGACGAGGTTGAACCCCGCCTGCGCGCAGCACCTGGCGAGTTCCAGACCGATACCGGTTGAGGCGCCTGTGACGACGGCGAGTTGATTGGCGGGCATGCGCACATCCTTGGAATTGAGGTGATCACGCTCAATCGCCGCCCTGCTCCCTCGTTCCTATTTGCGCAGTGCGAAGAATTTGCGCGCGGCGATAGCAACCATCGTTCGTGCCTGGACTTAGATGGCACGTGGCTCAACCGGGAGGACGGACGATGAAGGCGCTGGTCTGGCACGGCAAGGAGGACATCCGGTGCGACACCGTCACCGACCCGGAGATCCAGGATCCGCGTGATGCCATCATCAAGGTGACGAGCTGCGCCATCTGCGGCTCCGACCTGCACCTCTTTCACAATTTCATCCCGGGCATGCTGCCCGGCGACATCATGGGCCACGAGACCATGGGCGAAGTGGTCGAGGTCGGCTCGGGCGTCGACGGCAAGCTGAAGAAGGGCGACCGCATCGTCGTGCCGTTCACGATCATTTGCGGCGAATGCGACCAGTGCAAGCGCGGCAATTTCTCGGTGTGCGAGACCACGAACCGCAAGCGTCATCTGGCCGACAAGGTGTTCGGACACACGACGGCGGGCCTGTTCGGCTACACGCATCTGACCGGCGGCTATCCCGGCGGCCAGGCCGAATATCTCCGCGTGCCCTTTGCCGACGCCACCCACATCAAGGTTCCGGCCGGCATCCCGGACGAGCAATTGCTGTTCCTCAGCGACATCTTCCCGACCGGCTGGCAGGCCGCCGCGCAATGCGACATCGAGCCGACCGATACGGTCGCGATCTGGGGCTGTGGCCCGGTCGGGCAGATGGCGATCCGCAGCGCCATCCTGCTCGGCGCCAACCAGGTGATCGCGATCGACTGCCTGCCCGAGCGGCTCAGCATGGCCGAGGCCGGCGGCGCCACCACGATCAACTTCGAGACCGAGAGCGTGGTGGAGCGGCTCCAGGAGCTGACCGACGGCAAGGGCCCGGAAAAATGCATCGATTGCGTCGGCATGGAATCTCATGTGATGCCATCGCTGCCCGACACCCTGCTCGACCGCGCCAAGCAGATGGTGATGGCCGAGAGCGACCGGCCCCACGTGCTGCGCGAGATGATCTATGTCTGCCGTCCCGGCGGCATCATCTCGGTCGCAGGCGTGTACAGCGGCCTGTCCGACATGCTTCCGATGGGCGCCTTCATGAACAAGGGCCTGACGATGCGGACCGGCCAGACCCACGTCAACCGCTGGACCGACGACCTGCTCCGCCGCATCGAAGAGGGCGAGATCGACCCGTCCTTCGTCATCACCCACACCGTCCCGCTCGCCCAGGGGCCGGAGATGTACCAGGTGTTTCGCGACAAGCGCGATTCCTGCGTCAAGGTCGTACTGAAGCCCTGAAGGAGCCAGCCATGTTTCACTTCTCCAACATCGTTCGCACCAAGGGCGACCCCAAGATCGTCGAGGGCGGACCGAGCCTGAAGCAGCCGGCGGACCAGCTCGCGCGCGCACTCGGCTGGTTCAGCATCGGCCTCGGCGTCGTCGAATTGTTCGCGCCGAGGCGCGTCACGCACACGCTGGGCATGGAAGGCCATGAGACCCTCGTCCGCGCCTTCGGCGTGCGCGAAATCATGGCCGGGATCATGACGCTGTCGGTCGAGAAAAACGCCGGCCTGTGGGCTCGCGTCGGCGGCGACGGCCTCGATGCCGCCGCGCTGCTGTCCGGGCTGACGGCGGACAATCCCAAGAAGGGCAATGTCGCGCTCGCATTGCTGATGGTCGGCGGCATCGCCGTGCTCGACTACCGCGCCGCGCAGGACACCAGGCCACGCCGCCCGCCGCGCGATGCACGGCGCAAGCTCTATCCGAACCGCAGCGGATTTCCCAAGGGCATCGAGAGCGTCCGCACTGCCGCGAGACAGATCGCAACGCACGCTGGGCAAAACGAGGTGAAGCAAGGTGATGAGCGACGAGTCCCGTGACGAAGCTGCGTGGTGGGAATCCGCCGTCGTCTACGAGATCGCGCTGATCTCCTTTCAGGACTCGAACGGCGACGGCAAGGGCGACCTTGCCGGATTGATGTCGCGCATCGACTATTTGAAATGGCTCGGCGTCGATGCGGTGTGGCTGACGCCGATCTACAAAAGCCCCTTCCGCGACCTCGGCTACGACATCTCCGACTATTGTTCGATCGATCCCTCCTTCGGCAGCCTCGAGGAATTCGATCGCCTGCTCGAGGCGCTGCACGGTGCGGGCATTCGGCTCGTCCTCGACCTCGTTCCCAATCACACCGCGAACGATCACGCTTGGTTCGTCGAGAGCGCAAGCTCGCGCAACAGCGCGAAAGCCGACTGGTACATCTGGGCCGATCCGGCCGAGAACGGCGGGCCGCCCAACAACTGGCTGAGCCGGTTCGGCGGCAGCGGCTGGGAATGGTGCGAGGCGCGCCGACAATATTACTATCATTCCTTCCTGGTGGAGCAGCCCGACCTGAACTGGCGCAACCCGCAAGTGCGCGCCGCGATCGCCGATTCCATGCGGTTCTGGCTCGACCGCGGCGTCGACGGCTTTCGCGTCGACGCCAGTGCGGTCCTGATCAAGGACCGGCTGTTGCGCGACAATCCGGCGAATCCGCAAGCCGAGGGCAAGCCGCCGCCGCAGCGGCACACGACGGTGTTCACCGACGATCGGCCCGAGACGATGGATTGCATCGAGTTCATCCGCGAGGTGATCGACGCCTATCCCGGACGGATGTTGTGCGGCGAGGTCCAGGGCAAGACCGACCGCATCGGCCACTTCTACGGCAACGACCGGCCGCGCCTGCATCTGCCGCTCAATTTCGCCCTGCTCGATTCCAAATGGGACGCCCTCTCGCTGCAGGCCACGGTCGACGCCTATCTCAACGCCATCCCTGACGGTGCCTGGCCGGTCTGGGTCATCGGCGGCCACGACAAGCAGCGGATCGCGAGCAAGATCGGCGAGGCGCAGATGCGCGTGCTGGCGATGCTGCTGATGACGCTGCGGGGAACGCCGTTCTTCTTCATGGGCGACGAGATCGGCCGCAAGCGCGTGCCGATTCCGCAGGGCCGCGTCCGCGATCCCTTCGAGAAGCTCGTGCCCGGCTATGGCCTGTGCCGCGATCCCGAACGCGCACCGATGCGGTGGGATGACAGCCCCGATGGCGGCTTCACGACGGGCCGCCCATGGCTACCGCTCGAGCCGCCCGATGGTGCAGCCAATGTCGCCGCACAGCAGCGCGACGAGCGCTCGATCCTCGCTCTGTTTCGCGCGCTGATGGCGCTGCGGCGCGAGCATGCCGGCCTGCAACGGGGCGGCTACGAGCCGCTGCGCTCGCAGAACGATGTCCTGGCCTTTAAACGGACGGCAGGCCGTAACGAAATTCTGGTCGCGCTCAATCTCGCGGCCGAACCGCGGAAATTCCATTGGCAAGGTCGCGGCCGTCTCTTGATGTCGACGCATCTGGATCGGCCGCCCGAGCCGGTGCCGGATGCGTCCATCCTGCTCCGGGGCAACGAAGGCGTGATCATCGCGCTCGAACCTCGGTGACGTCAGGAGGAACCATCCGCGTCGCGAAGAGTCTGATCAAGGCTTCCGGCGTCTCCCCCCGCCGCCGGAGGCAATTTGCAAGACCGCAGCCCCGGCGCCCACGCCCCCTTCAGGCGCCGGGGTAGCGGCGCGAGCCACGGCAGGACATATCGGAGGCAGCTCATGGGCAAGACCAAAGGTCTGCAGCAGCGGATCGCCGGCAAGACGAAGCAGGCCGTCGGCGAGATCATCGGCGACCAGGATCTGCACGATGACGGCAAGGCGCAAGCCGAGCGTGGGCGCGACGAACAGGACAAGCCGAGCGAACTCAATCCGCTGAAGAAGCTCAAGCAGCTGACGTGAACGCCGAGCCGCGACCAGCACTCACGAGTGGGGCGCGGCGCACCACCGGCGAGCGGCGGCGTTCGCGCTGGATTGCCGCGGCCGCACTCGGCCTGATCAGCAGCACCTTTTCGACCATCGTCAGCCAACTCTTCGCTGCCCGCATCGGCCGCGATGCGGGGGTCGATTGGATGACGGTTGCCGCGATTCCTGCGCGCGACTGGGCGATCAGCTCCGAGCCATCCTGGAGCGCGATCCTGGCCGGGATCGCCTTTCACCAATGGGCCGATTTTTCCTGGGCGTTGGTTTTCTTCGGCGTGCTCGGACGCTGGACGGCCGACTTGCGGCCGATGACGATCCTGCTGCTGGCGCTGCCCTGGGCCGCGTTCTCTTCAGGCATGGAATGGTTCGTGCTGGTGCCGCTGTTTCCATTCTGGCAGCCGCTGTTCACGCTGCAACAACCCTATTGGATCGGCCTGCTGGTGCATGGCTCCTCCGCCGTGATCTATCCCCTGTTCGCGCGCCTGCGCTGGAGGCGCGGGACTGCGCCTGACAGCGACGTGCGGTTCACGAATATGTGGATCACCGGCGCGCTGGCCGTGATTGCGCTACTTGGGGCGGTCGCATTGTTCGGCGGTCATGGTTACGAGCCGCCGTGGATGGGCCGCGACAGGGATCAAGACCAAGCCTACATCCGTCACATGACCACCCATCATGCCCAAGGCATCGAGCTCGCACGCACGGCTGCCGAGCGCGCGCAGGATCCGCATCTGCGCAAGCTCGCAATGCTGATGGTCGCGAGCCAGACCGGAGAGAACCGCATATTCGAGAATTGGTGGCTGAGCTGGTTCGACACGGAGATGCCCGATTGCAGCACCGAGGAGCGGGCGGCGATGCCGGGCTTCCTGACGCCAGCCGAGATGCGCCAGGTCAAGACCGCGCCGCCGGACCAGTTCGACACGCTGTTCGTCGAGGCGATGAGCCGGCATCACCGCGGTGCGGTCAGGATGGCCGACCAGATGTGGCACAGCCGCGGCGACCCTCGTCTGCGCATCATGGCGCATGCCATCCGCCACGAGCAGCAGGGCGAGATCGCGCTGATGCACGGCATGCGCGGCCTCGCCGCCGTGACCACAGGCGTCCGCAACATGCTCGGCGACAACGTCAATTGAACGTGAGGATCTTATATCGGCAAGCGGCCTGCTGCCTCGCCGATACTCCAGACGAACCTATCAAACGTTAATGCTTTCCGCCGTCATTATCGGCCACACTTGGGCCGACGGGGGCCGTCGGAGATCAAATGCAGGCAGGATTTGCTTTCTCGAGGCTGGCCGACCGCCTGACGAGCCTCGTCGAACTGACCCCGGAACATCTCGATCTGCTTGCGGACATGCCGAGCAGCATCGCGCATTTCGGCGCGCATCAGACCATCCTGCGGCACGGTGATGAGGCAACGCAATGCTGCCTGGTGCTCCAGGGATATCTGTCCTGGCAGAATGACGAAAGCGCAGATGGCCAGATCACCGCGATCTGCGTGCCCGGCGACATCGCCAACCTGCAAAGCCTGTATCGCCCGCGCATCGAGGGCAACCTGACCGCGCTCGGTTCCGCAATCGTCGCGCTCGTCCCGCACCGCTTCTTTCGCGAGCTCGCGGTGCGATCTCCAGCAATGTCGCACGCCTTGCTGTTGATGCTGCTTGCCGATCACGCCATCCAGCGCAACTGGACGGTGAACCTCGGCAGCCGGGACGCGTTGACACGCGTGGCGCACCTGCTCTGCGAGATCACGGTGCGGCTGCAAACCGTCGGGCTTGCCCGGGATTTCAGGTTGTCCTCGCCCTTCACCCAGTCCGACCTCGCCGCAGCCTGCAGCATCTCCCCGGTCCATGCCAACCGCACCATCCAGGAGCTGCGCCGCTGCCATTTGCTGCAATGGCAGGGCAAGACCTTGACCATCACGGACTGGCCGGGCCTGGTGCGGCTCGCCGGCTTCGACCCAACCTACCTGAGCATGCGGTCCGGCGCGGACGATGCTCGGCCGCCGCATGCGAGACCGGTGGCGGCCGACGTCGCGGTCGCTTGATCCGCCTCGTGGGCGCGAGGACCTTGCGCGGCTCACTGACGTCGGACCCTACTCCCGCCAGACCTCGGCCAGCTCTTCCGCTGTCACCAGGTCGACCTGGCCGTGGAAGCGGGTGCGGTACATCGTCATGAGCGCGTCGTGGCCGACGTCGGACGAGCTGCACAGCGCGTCCTCGACAAGGACGATCCTGAAGCCGAGATCGACGGCGCTCAGGACCGTCGAGAGCACGCAGACGTCCGTCTCCGCGCCCGATATCACGACGGTGCCGACGTTCTTCTCGACCAGCAGGCTCGCAAGACCGGGATTGCTGAACGCGGAATAGGCCGGCTTGTCGATCATCGCCGCCGGCGGAACGAAACGTGCCAAGGCCGGCACGAGCTCCAGAGTCGATGACGGCAGATGCCTGCGCGTCGCCTGGCGCCAGCGGCGGAAATAACTCTGCCATTGCCCCGGGCGGTCCTCCGGATCCTGCGGGGTGATGAAGCGTGTGAAGATCGTTCTCTCCGCGTGGCGCGCAACGACCGAGACGACCGTCGGCAGCACCCGCTCCATCCAGGGCGTCGCCCAAAGGCCATCGGGGGCGAAAATGTTCTGCATGTCGATGCACAGGTGAACGGCGCCGCGGATCTCGGCAACATCGGACATAGCGTCCCTCATCGTCCTCCACCTTCAAGCGCATTCGGCGACCAGTTGCGAATGCGGGGCGAGGGCTTTGGTTCCGAACCGCGGCGTGCAGCGCGAGGTGGTGCGCTCGGAGGACGGTCGCATTTACTGCGATTTCAATGAGTTATCGAGGACTATCAATGCATAAGGGGCGCATATCAACCGACCAGTATACGGAGCAGGCTGTTCAACATCGGCCCTGCCTCCTGCTCGCGAGACAATGCAACATTTCAAATCAGCAGGTCATGATGCGCAGCTACAGGGGCGTGATGGGGTCCGTTATTGCCATGGTTGGCCGCGGGATCGTCCAGTGCGTTGGGTAGGATTTTGACGAGGATATCGAGGGTGGCCGCCTGATCGGGCTTGGCGCGTGGATCGAGCGGAATGTGGACCTCTCTAGGTTCAATCCTGACGATGGGAGTGAAAGGAGTTGCGTCGCTGTCGAAGCGGAACACCCGCTCTTGATCGGCGCCGCCGGTTTCGAACGCAGCTTTAGCCGGCTGTGCGGCCACCGACGCGATTGCAGCAGGTTGCGTAGCTTGCTGCGAGTTCCCGTTCCCTGCACTATCGCCTTTTGTGGCGCTCGATTCGGCGATCTCGGCTGCTGCTGATGCCTTTGCGGAGGCCGAGTGTGAATTGTATCCTGAATTGCTATGCTGCAGGTCAGCCAGTTTTGCCGTGGCCACTCCTGCCGACGCGCTTGCGTCCGATGCACGATGATTGTCGCCCTCACCGACACTCTTCTCGGACATGAAGACAGTTTCAGCCAACTCGGTGGTTGTCGCCTTTACATGCTCCGGCTCCGCGACGTTTTGCGTGCTACCGCGATCCGCGCTACCGGCCGTTGCAACACTTTCGTCAGCCTTCGGGCCGTGAGCAGAGGTCGAGTGCCCCCATTTGTTACTCTGCTCCACGCCGCTGGGCTCTGCCATCTTCGCTGACTCGCGCGTATAGGCTGGTGTCCAGGAATGATGCTCATTGTCATTGCCGAGGCCATTGCCCGGTGTCGCCTTTGCTTCGGCCGTCTCGGTGGCCGCCGTTGCCGACCCTCGCTCCGACGCGCGCGAGTTGCTGTGGTCCAGACCGCCTGGTTCGGCCGCTTTTGATGGCCCCGACCAATCGTCCGAAGCCAGTGGATCATGCGCGTTGTCCTTGCCGGCGCGATTGCCCGGCATGGACTTCACTTCGGCCGTCTCTGTGGCCGCCTTTGCCGACCCTCGCTCCGACGCGTGCGAGTTGCTGTCGTCCAGACCGCCTGGTTCGGCCGCTGCTGCTGGCCCTGACCAATCGTCCGATGCCAGTGAATCATGAGCGTTGTCCTTGCCGGCGCGATTGCCCGGTACGGACTTCGCGTCGGCCGTCTCCGTGGCCGCCTTTGCCGACCCTCGCTCCGACGCGTGCGAGTTGCTGGCGCCCAGGCCGCCTGGTTCGACCGTTTTCGCTGGCCCGGACGAATCGTCCGAAGCGAGTGAATCATGCGCGTTGTCCTTGCCGGCGCGATTGTCCGGCATGGACTTCGCTTCGGCCGTCTCCGTGGGTGCCTTTGCCGACCCTTGCTCCGACGCGTGCGAGTTGCTGTGGTCCAGGCCGCCTGGTTCGGCCGTTCTCGCTGACCCTGACGAACGGTCCGAAGCCGGTGGATCATGCGCGTTGTCCTTCCCAGCGCGATTATCCGGCATGGACTTCGCTTCGGCCGTCTCCGTGGCTGCCTTTGCCGACCCTCGCTCCGCCGCGTGCGAGTTGCTGTGGTCCCGGCCGCCTGGTTCGGCCGCTTTTGCTGGCCCTGACCAATCGTCCGAAGCCGGTGGATCATGCGCGTTGTCCTTGCCGGCGCGATTGCCCTGTATGGACTTCACGTCGGCCGTATCTCTGGCGCCGGCCATTGCAGACATTTGCTCGGGAGCGTGCTGCGCCCCTTCGCGGTCGTCCCTGTGCGCTGTCGCGAGGCTCGATTCACCAAAATCGGCTGCTTCCGGTGCGTTTTTAGAGGTTGAATGCACCGGCTTGCCATGTTCCGCGCTGCCTGTTTCTGCCGTCTTCCCTGACCTTCCCGAAGGATCCGAAGCCGGGGATTGATGCTCGTTCTCATCACCGACATCACTCCCAGGTATGAAGCCACCGTCCGTCTGCTCCGCACCTGTTTCCTTTGCAGGCCATGGCTCCAGAACATGCTGTGAGTTACTGCCGCCCGCGCTACCGGCCGCTGCGATGCTGGGGCCGGTGCCTGCATCGTTCCGCTGACTCTTCAATGTAAGACTTTCAACTTCCGTTACCGCTGCAGCATGAGCAAGCACGATCGGTGATATGCGAGCCGACCCCTCGGTCCCATCCACGCCCTCTTCCGTTGTGCGGGCCGGCGCGAATTCAGTCCTTAAGCCGGCATCAGCCAGACTGTCCCAAACTCCAGCGGTCCCGAGCGTGCTCTCTCTCGTCCCGATACTTGCATGGGCACTGTCGGTACTCAGAATAGCTTCGATTGCAATCACGGATGTCAGCGCTTCTTCGAGCTGCTCCAACGTGAGAGCGGCCGCCGCGGCTGTCGGCTGGCCGACAAAATCCGATTCTGCGATGGATACAATTCCCGGCAGATGGATTTCCAACAGGTCGCGGTCTCCGATCTCCAGAACATGATCGGTCGCATTCACATAGACGATCGTTTCATTGGTTGTGGAGTTGAAGATCCAAGCGACGGTGTGTGGCGGTATGGACTTGCTTGCTGCTGTCATATGAAGCCTGGCAAGGGCTCCGAAAGCCGCAAGATTGATCCTGCTCGGCCCAGACGCGAAGTTGAAGACAGAGTCGGAAGAGGTAGAACTGGAATCGGTCGGGTCGCGATGAACAACGTTTTCAGCGACGTTGCCGCCCATCAGCTGATCGTGGCTATATCCGCTACTGCCGGCATCGTGACTGAAGTGCACGAGGCCGGCAAGTTTTTGGAGAGTCTCCCCTGCGGTACCATCACTCGAGTGGCCCCGAGTGCCTTCTCCGGCGGCGCTTTCATTTTCAACGACCACAAACGCGGAAGGCAGGCGAGAAACCTGCGCATGGAAACCCGGGACTGAATCGTCTACATGATGATCGTCGGCATTGGTGCTCGCAGCAAGTTTGGTGGCAGCATTGTATCCGGTAACGTCCACGAAGCTGTCGAGCGGCGCTTTGGCCGGGTCATGCGACAGCAATGCCAAATGGGGATCGCTGAGTGTGTAGATCAACGCACCGGTGAGAGTGGCGAAAGTACCATACCCTCCGTGAATCAACGTCGGATTGGATGTCAGCCGCGAGAATAGATGTTCCGCGGTGGAGTTACCTCCAATCGTCGCGTCGTTCATTCCTCGCAGGGAAGGTGTGGCCAAACCGGGCGTGCTTGAACCAACAGAACTGTAGTCCTTCCACGATCTCGAGCCTGCGGATTGCTCAGCGGTGCGAGGCGCTTCCATTGCCGAAGCCGCGGTCGAGATTTGGCTCGCCCCGACAAAAACGCCTCTCTGAGTGAGCGACGGCTTGTCGTCGGAGTCCGCGACGATGGCGTGACGGAGGATAGCTCGCTTCCAGAGCTCATATTCGGCATACTCCACCGCGGGGCCGGTGCTGTCGTCATGCGGAAGCATGTCGTTTGCCTCCGACGCCTTGAGTTCGTCCGCAATGGCGACCGCCAGGAGAGCCAGCGACAGCATTCCGAACCCGGACGGGCGTTGTAGCAATGCGAGGGTGGCGAGCACCGTCCTGTTGGTAATTTCAAGCTTCTGAAAGATGTTGTGCAGGTGTACTTTAACGGTTCCATCGGAAACGTTTAGCTGGTGCGCGATCTCCTTGTTCGACATTCCTTGTGACACCAGTCGTACAATTTGACGTTCGCGCGGCGTCAATAGCTCCAGCAGGTTGTCGATTTTGCTGCTGTCGGTTTTCTCGACGGTTGGCGAGAGATCGGACCGCTCCAAAAAGCTACGCTTCGTCATCAGTCGCAGCGATCGCAGCACAGCGTCCGGTGCGACATACTTCGCGATTGCATCACACGCGCCAGCAGCGATGGCCAAGGTTAGATCGTGGTCCGTGTCGGAATCTGTAAAGAACACCAGGCGCGTGGGCAGCCGATCAGCTTTCGCAATGACGAGGATCTCGGATGCCGTTAGATCTGGCAGGGTGTCAGCAAGAAGTGCAACGTCGGGTGTCAAATTCCGCATCGCTTGGATGCAGCTTGTCCCGTCGCTGCACGACGCGATGACGTCGAAGTCCGGCTGTGCCCCGAGTATCGACTCTAGCCCCCGTAGAACGATCGGCTGTCGATCTACGATCACAAGCCGGACGGGCTTGAGTATCCGCTCTTTCGCAGACGTGTCTAACATGGACTCTGCCTCGACCCGGCCGTCTATGTCCTTCGGCATATAGCCGAGACCGAGTGAAGTCATTAAAATACAACGAATAGAATAAAGAAAGAGATTTAATCCGGTTTAACCATATCTAAAATCGCGAATTTGACGTGCAAATGTGCCCATTTGCCGTAAGTCCTAGCCTTTTGCCGAACAGTACGGCGACGCCAGGCCGTTGGGTGGGCTTCGAGTGGGGCACACGAACGGCTCACGGCCGTCATTCCAACGCTATTGGTCCCGGCGGCCAGAACGCCATCTTGGAAATTGTCCGCCCCTGAGACGAGACTTTCAGAGCGCGCTCGCGATCCGCGCCTGGCGCGCTTCACAACTCAAGGCCGATCAGCTGTTCGGAGAATGATCGTTGGCTGGGATGCTGTTCAGCCGCAGCGCAGGCTGCCGTCGGCGAGTCGACGACATCAATTGCAGGTCAGCGACAGGTCTGTATAAGCGCAAGCTGGAGTCGCGGGCGCAAGCCGTTCCTGCGATTGGCAGACCAGCGCATGCTAGCCTTCATCGCAGGAACCATATCTGTGGTTGCCAGTTGACTGCTGTTGAGCTGCACGCCGGACAGCAGCTCGACGAGCCGGCATGAGTTCTCGCGCCGAACATCCGTCGGGGGTTGATCCCATGATGGACCACGCGACCAGGGTTGGTAATCGGTTGTTAGCAGCGTTGCCGCCGGCGGATTTTGCTTTGCTTGCACCTCATCTGCGGAAGATCGTCATCGAGCGCGATACGGTGCTCGTCCGATCAGGCGATCGGATCGAACATCTTCTCTTCCCCCTGAGCGGCGCGATAGCCACTATCATGGAGCTGCCGAACGGGCAGACGGTCGCCACGACGATAGTGGGGCATGAAGGGGCTGTGGGTCTGACGTCAGCGCTTGGCGCATCCCACTCGCCCGTGACGGCCGTTGCTCGCATCGCCGGGACCGCGCTGCAGATCTCGCCTGCGCAATTCCTGACAGCGCAACATTGCAGCCCCGCCGTCGCAGCGATGGTGCAAGTGTTCACGAGATCGTTGCTGACGCAACTCCAGCACGTGGCTGCCTGCAACGCATTACATTCCGTCGAAGCCCGCTTGGCGCGCTGGCTGCTTCACATTCACGATCGGGCAAATGGCAGCGATCTCCTCCCGCTGACCCAAGAAACGTTGTCGGAATTGCTGGGCGTCCGCCGCACCACCGTCACACATGTCGTGAGCACAATGCGAACATCAAGAGCACTAAGATCCAATCGACGTGGCCAGCTTGAAATCGATCGGCCGCGGCTCGAAGCCATGGCATGCGAATGCTACAAGGTCATGAGCCGCAGAATCGATCGGATCGTCTCGCAGAGCACGGTCGGGCTCGTTCATAGGCCTCCAGCGCGGAGCGCCTCCCGCTCGCCTGGCGGCCGAATAGCCGGGACAGGCTCTTAGAACCAGTTCGTTTTCTCGAACCACCCCGCATGTGCCCGCGCCATTCGGCAAACCGCGCGAGGCTCGGTCGCTGCAAACGTCCGATCCTGCGCGGCATTTTTTTCGACTTTGCGGCCGGCTCCCGGCCGAAGCGAACAATGGACGAAAATTCCTGTCATCCACTCGCCTTGGGACGCTCGTCACAACAGCCCGACTTCTTGCGAATGAGCGGTATGGCCATGAGCTTTGCCTGTGCGAAGCCGGAAGGCCCACCCGCGGTCCGAGCGGGGTTGTTGGCGCTGCCCGCCTTGCGCAGCTTGCGCTGAAGATTCTCCTCTCGACCTACCCGCTCTCTGAGCTTTTCAAGTTCCGCAAGCTCTGCCACCAGCGCCTCGAGACGTTCTCGAAGCAGCGCCGCAGGACTCTCCGCTCGAACGCGGATATTCATGACACGCTCCTGATCGAGGTCTTGAGAAGAAGTCGCATAAGGTCAGGAAAAGTATGTAATTCACCACAATCGCATGAACATTTGGCAGTGTTTACACCGCAAATCGCGCTGCGGCGGTGCAACAAGGGACGACTCGGCCGGAGTTTAAGAAAGGTCCAGCCCTGCCAAACCGTACGGCGCCGCAGGCCCACGCATGGGCTGAGAAGACTGCTATCGGCTGGATTCGGCTGCACTCGAAATCCTGGTGTTAGCTCCCGGACACTCGGCCTTGCGCTTTTCCTCGTCTTCTTCTGCGCAATCGAGCCCACCACTTGCGTTTGGAATTCCAGAGCTGCCGCCGGTTGCGAAAGGCCCTTTCGCACTGCCTCCGCCACCGCCAGACCCGCCGCTACCGCCGGATCCGCCACCGGCTGCCCCTCCTCCGGCGCGAGATGATTTGGCAGAGCCCCCGCCAGGGGCTCCCCCGCCCCCTGTTGACCCGCCGCTGGAGCTCCCCGGTCCCGATACGGACGACCGGTCGTTATCGAAGAACGACGATTGCCTCCCATCCTTCTGCGTCACTCCACGCAGGCCCCCCGAGCTTGCAATGGCTCCTGAGGTCAGGGAAGTGGATAGAAGCAGAGTCATCACTGGGGGTGTGACGGCCGCAAATCTTCCGCAGGTTTTCAAGAACGCCCGCCGGTCGTCATCTTCGTTGCCGTCCCGGGTCACAACACGCTCTCCTCGGTTTAAAATATTAATTACGGTATTATACATTAAATGTATTTTCAACCGATAATTTTCTTTATGTGAGTGGTGTTTCTTGACGTGCGCCGTCAATTGATCGTGGGCAATTTCCGTACTCGTTCCTGTACTTCCTGGCCTTCGGGCGCAGCTTCGGAGTTGCGCTCGCCATTTAATACGATTAATTTGCGTTTTAACGGACGTCGAGCGCAGGGCTCGATTGCAACGGATGAGGACAATGCCACTGCAATTCCACCGGTCTGTCCGCGACATGGAGATCTGGAGCGCAACCAGCGAGGGCTTCTCGTTCGTGATCAGCTTCGGAAGCCCGAGAGGCCCCGGCTTTCATGGCCGCGCCGGCTATTTGGCGAGTTGGCGTCCGCTCCACAAAAACCAGGCCGCAATCAAGATTGGCGGTTCGCCCTTTCGAACGTTAGCCGAGGCCGAAGGGGCCTGCAGCGACATGGCTGGGCTTCTGGCGCCACGATAACCCCCGCGCACGTTCGGAAGAGCCAGACACTCCCATTATTTCACGCTCGCCGGATCCTGATGCAACAGATCAGGGGGATCCATCTTACGTGACGCGGCATGCAGCTCGTTTCGCGAAATCGCCAAAGCCGCCAGAATCGTGCGATTGCTGATGTCCAGCTTTTGGAAGATATGATGAAGGTGGACCTTGATCGTACCGTCGGCAAGGTTCAACCGACGTCCAATCTCCTTGTTCGATAGACCCTCCGACACAAGCCGCATGATTTGCCGCTCCCGGTCCGTCAGTTGTGCCAGGGGCTTCTCATCGGGGCGGGCCTCATCATCGGCTAGCCATGCGCTCGGCGAGGCCGCTGCTTGGCCCTGGGCGGCTTTCCGCAGGGTTGAGACCAGCATCTCGGCATCCGAATCCTTCGAGAGGACGATGCAGGCGCCCTCCAAGGCCAGCCTTTGCAACTCACGATCCGCCGCGACACCGGCGAAAAAGACTACCGCGGGACTTGGGCCTGAAGCGTTTGCGGGAGCGAGGATCTGCTGCCGGCTGACATCAGGCAGTGCAGCATCGACGAGCGCGACGTCCGGCACAAGAAATCGGATTGCCTCATTGCAGCTTGCGCCATCGCTGCAGGACGCAACGATCGTAAAATCACGCTGCGCTGCAAGAACGCTCCTGATCCCTTGCAAAACGATCGGATGTCGATCCGCGATGACAATTCTGGTGCGGTGCATGCTTCCCCTGCCTATCGCTAACAACCCCCCGTGCAGCCGTTTAATCCAACAATTTCTTCGAAACGCGAGGATGACGGGTCCGCTCGGCGACAATGTCACACAGTCTCAAATCCTAGACAGCCGAACGTTCGACGACTGCGCCACGGTAACTTGACCGGCAAGTATGCGCAGCACCGTAAGAATGCGGTGCTCAACATTCGAGGCCGCAAGCTTGTAGACGAAAGCCAAATTTCGACAACGCATGATAGATTCGATCAGAAAATTCTCCCATAGAATGTCTAGGCGCACGGATCGGCTGCTGTGTCATGATGGTCAACATCCAATTAACTTCGTTGGCACCGTTATTACCAACGATATATTGGGTCATTCACGATTCAAATCTAACATTCGACGAAGTTTCGACGAACACGAGATCGTTCAAAAAGCCACGTTATTGAAGGGACGAAAAGTAATACTATTCATCAAGGCGAAGCTGGTTAGTAAAGCACGAAAACGGCTGCGTCGCGCAGCCAGTGTAGCAACGACGAAATCCGGTCACCCATATTGGAGCTGCATATTCGTCAATTCAGCAACTTCAATGAGCGGTCATGGAGGGCATCGTTGGCAATGAGTAGGTGGTCACATGTATTCTTCAGCAGTTTTGCGTCAAACTCATCAGGCTCTCATCATTCAATTCACTGAATTGCAGAACTTGCGTAGCCGCGTGTCGAAGGCCGAGCAGCGATTACTTGCGCCGAGGCGACGAGCCCGGGGGCGGAGGGCGAAGCGACCGCTGGTTCGGAGGCACGGGCCCAGCCGGTAACTCCGACCACCACGCACACTGGCTCAGCGGCACGGGTGATCGTGCTTGCCGGACCCCGGTTTGACCTGATAAGCCCCCCTCCTGTTTCGGTTCGGAGGTAGTGGGGACGGCTTCCATGGAGAACGATGACTGGGCATCTATGACCACAGCTGAGCTGTGGCGACTCTACGATGAGGTCACTGCTGTTCTTAGTCGCAGGATGACCGCGGAAAAAGCCAAGCTCGAAGAGCGGCTTCGCAAGATCGAAGGTAAGACCGGGGGACAGACCGAGGGACGTGCACGCCGCCCCTACCCTCCCGTGCTGCCGAAGTATCAGAACCCTAAGAACCCGTCCGAAACCTGGTCCGGCCGTGGTAAGCAGCCTCGATGGCTGAAGGCGCAGCTTCGCGCCGGCAAGAAGCTAAACGATCTCCTGATCGACCGCCCGTCCGCACAACGGCGCCGCCGGGCCGGCTGAACCTCCGACCGGTCCCCGGGACGGTGGTGTCAGGGCTGGGCCGCCAGGCGCCACTTTAGCGAGTGCTATCTTCTTTCCCGTTAGGACTGCCGTCCCCACCACCGTTGCCCTTGCCATTATTGCCCTGCACAACGTTTCCGCCAGAACTAGCGATGGCGGATGAGGTCAGAGAGGTCGAAAGCAGCAGTGTCATCACGGGAGGAGTGACGGCGGCAAATTTTCCGCAGCTTCTCAAGAACTCACGGCGGTCTTCACTATTGGAGTCAGTCGGGTTCATCGGCGCTCTCCCTGCGATGGTCATAGAAAATAAATGGATTTGGATGCGCCGCAAGTTAAATATGTTAATCTCGGCATTTAAATTGTCTGCGCGGAAACAACACCTTGAGTAGTATCGCATGCCGAACTCCCGTCGCGGCGCATCGGTGAACTCCTGCGCAAAGCGAGGTCCAGAGGCAGATTATACCAAACGACTTATATGCACAGGGCGCGTTACTATTATATTTTAATTGCATTAAATGAAGCGGCACATCGCTCTTCAGCGCCGCTTCGGCGCAAAACGGGGCTAGAGCAGTCGCCGCACATGCGCCCAAGCGACCGCTTTCCCACCTGACGAAACCGAGAGGCGATTTCATGATCGGGACCGAGTCCGGTGTAGCGTTCGGGCAATTGCGGTCTCGCTTCGACACCACCTTACGACCAGGCTTCTCATTGCCACGTCTGGGCGCGCTGATGAGCCGCGCCCTCACCGAAACTCTCTTAGACCTTTCGGAACTAACGGTTCTCACCGAGGCTGCGACCGGGGCGTATGCCGTGACGGCCGTTCTCGCAGCGATGGCCGGAGCCAGGCACGTCTATGCCTTTACGAAAACTACGCGGCACGGCACCTCGGTTGAAGCCATGGACCAGACCCTCAAGCTCGCAGATTCGGTCGGCGTGGCCAATCGCATAGACATCCTGGAGCAGATCACCCCCGATATCATCCATCAGACGGATATCGTGACCAACAGCGGCCATCTTCGGCCTCTGACCGCTGCGCTTATTGATGAGCTACCAAAGGAAGCCGTCATCGCCTTGATGTTCGAGGCCTGGGAATTTCGCTCCGAGGACCTCGACATGGACGCATGCTTGCGGCGCGGAATTCCAATCGTCGGCGTGAACGAACGTCACCCGTCAGTCGATGTCTTCTCGTTTCTCGGTCCACTGTGCGTGAAGCAACTGCACGATAGCGGCTTATCCGCTTACAAGAATCGCATTGCCCTGCTGTGCGACAACGACTTCATTGGCTCGCTTCGCTCCGGTCTCGTGAGCTCCGGAGCGAGCGTGGACGTCTTCGAGGACGTCCAGACCTTGTATCATGACCAATGGGACGCAATCATCGTTGCGCTGCGACCGGCGGCTAAGCCTCGCATCGGCGCGCCGGAAACAGCTCACCTCGTTGCGTGTGCGCCTCCTGGCGCCATTGTCGTGCAGTTTTGGGGCGACATCGATCGAACCGTATTGTCAGAAAATGGGTTGGGCGTTTGGCCAACAACGCCTCCGGGATCGGGGCACATGGGCATTCTGCTGTCCGAGCTTGGCCCCGAGCCGGTCGTGAGACTGCAGGCCGGCGGCCTGCGCGCTGCTGAATGGGTTCGGCGCAGCGGAGCTGTTTCGTCTGACGGGCTCGCGCAAATCGTTACCCGGCATCCGCACCAATCGCCAACTCGCGCTAGGCCCTCGCCTCGATGAGCTCAACGAGCGTGAGCGTCGCGGAGGCAAGAAACACTATGCGGCGCATGTCGAACGCGACCGCCGGCGCAGGTGACGATACGGCAAGATACTGCTGCGCCCCGAAGCTGGCGATCGCATCGTCGAAGCGACTCACTTCGTAGGCAAGATGATAAAGCTTGCTGCCGCGCTTCAGGATACCCTCCACTGGCGACTGTGCGCCTGCCGGCTCAATCAATTCCAGGCGCGGACCGCCACCTGACACGAACTGAATCTGAACTTGCTGGATCGGGTCCTCGAAGATGGGTCCTTCAGGCCCATAGCCAACTATCGCGAGTTCCGGCAGCTCGGCCGCGCTGTTCCTCCCCTCCCAGCCTAAGGAGACACGCGGCGAACGAAATCTGGCTTGCTGCTCCGACAGTTAACTTTCTCGCGCATCGAGGAGCAGCACCGACCAGACCTGTTTTAGCCGCGGATAGTCTGCGCGCGACATCCGAAACGTAATCACATCGTCGCCGTTCCACCAAGCTTTCGGCGCAACCCTTTCAATCTGGAAGCCGAGGCGGATATGAAAATTCTTCGAGGCCTTATTCCTGCTTTGAACGTTAGCCACGACGGCCGAAAGCCCCAGCTGCTCGAATGCGAATTCGAGTAAAAGGTCGAACATCTCCGCCAGAAAGAGGCGCGCGCCAGGATCGACGATCAACCGCGCAACTTCGCCCTGTCCCGCCGCGAAATCCAGGTTCGCGAGCGCGATGCTGCCAGCCGGCTTCTTCGAGCGCTTGAATTCGGCAATGAAATAGTAATCGTTCACTCTCGCCTGATATTTCCGGAAAAACTCTTCCTGCTGAGCCAAGGTCAGCCTTTCGCGGGTCAGGAACTTGCCGAGAACGGGATCATTCCGCCAAGCGATGATTTGCGCGGAGTCCTCCAGCCGGACTTCTCGGAGAAGCAAGTTATTTCCTGTTGGGAGCCGCTTGAAAGTCTCAGCCTTGTTGGAAAGCGTGCTTGGGCTCACCGGCTCCGGTCTGATATGCCCCGTCATCTATTTATTTCACCTTAATGGCTAATTTAACTACATTTAATTGACCCAAACCATATCATCATTTAATGTGGGAGACAATCAATTGAAGTCGCTGTTCCTGACGGAGGCTCGCCATTTTCGCTGCAGTACCCGCGCCGGACCGGCCCATCAATGATGCCGACCTCAAATCGCTTGCGTTGTCGGGCGATGCCACGTTCTGGGGGCATCTTGTCGCCCGCTCGCGGCAAGCGACGAGCTTCTCCGAGCTGTTCTTTCTGTCGACGCTTCGAAAAAAGGCAAAACCTATTGCGCGCGGAAGCGTCCAGGAAAGACTCCGGCTCGCCCTCATAGGCGGCTATAACCTTTATCCCTTGCACGAACTGGTTGAACATCTCCTGGCCATTCGTGGCATCGACTGCCAAAGGTTTCTCGGCGAGTACGATAATTTCGTGTCGGATATCCTCGACGGCTCGAGCTCGCTGTACGCCTTCAAGCCGGATATCGTCTTTATACTGCCGAACGCGGGCCGCTGCCGGTTTACCGGTTCGCTCCTTGACCCCCTGGATCATCAGCACGACGCCGCAGTTGGCGCCGCCGAACACCTCCTTAACCTCGCTAAGACCTTCTGCGCGCGCTCCGGTGCAGCGGCGATCCTCGCCAATCTTGCGCTGCCCGACGATCTCGATCTCGGCTCGTTTCGTTCACGCACGCTCGGCACCGACTGGAGTTTCCGAAAGGCGGTCAATCTCGAGCTCGGGCTTCGGGCTCCAGCTGAGGTGCAGATCTGCGACGTCGAGTTCCTCTCGGCGCGACGAGGGATTTCCGCCGCGGCGGATGCGCGAGCGTGGTATGAATCGAAGCAGCTCGGCTCACCTGACTTTCTCGTCGACATCGCGCTAGAGCTAAGCCATCTGATCGCCTCCCGGAAGCAGGGCCCGAAGAAGGTCCTGGCAATCGACCTCGATCACACGCTATGGGGCGGAGTGATCGCGGAGGACGGTATCGAGGGAATCGAACTTGGCGATTCCTCCCCCAGGGGCCAAGCTTTCAAATCCTTCCAGAAATACCTGCTTGGGCTTTCCCGACGCGGTATCCTGCTTGCGGTATGCAGCAAAAACGACCACGCACGCGCGATCGAGGTATTCGAAAAGCATCCCGAGATGGTTCTCCGGCTGGAGCACTTCGCAGCCTTCAAAGCCAACTGGGACCCGAAATCCGACAACCTGCAGAGGATCGCGGATGAACTCCGCCTTGGCCTGGACAGCTTCGTGTTTGCCGACGACAACCCGGCGGAAATCGAGATCGTGCGCCAGTTTCAGCCCTTGGTCACAGGTGTACTCCTCGGCCCAGACCCCGCCGAATTCATCGTTCGCCTCCAGGCCGGGCGTCATTTCGAGCCACGGACCGTCACCGAGGAGGATCTCGAACGGACGGCGCAGTACAGGCAAGAACGGCGACGTGCGGAGCTCGCAACGAGCGTAACCGACATGCCTGCCTACCTCGCGTCGCTTGAGATGCGAGGCACGATCAAAGAGTTCGACTCGCTCGACGTGCCCCGCATTGCCCAGTTGATCGCGCGCAGCAACCAGTTCAACCTGACGACGATCCGTCGATCCGAGACTGAGATCCAGCGACTCTTAGGACGGCCGGACTACCGGTGCTTTACGATGCGGCTCGAGGATAGGTTCGGCGATTCCGGGCTCATCTCCGTAGTCATTGCAAAGATCGAGGGCTGCGTCTTCGTTCTCGATACCTGGCTCATGAGTTGCCGCGTGCTGAAGCGACAGGTCGAGGACGAGATCATGAATGAGATTTTTCGACTAGCAGAGATAGCCGGTTGCACCACTGTGCGCGGCATTTATCTTCCGACAGCCAAAAACGGCATCGTCGCCGGAATCTACGAACAGTTTGGTTTCTCGCGTACGGAAGACTCTGCAGCCGGAAAAGAGTTCGAGCTGGAGGCGAGTAGGTATCAGGTGCGTTCGACTAGGATAGATGTCGCTCGGAGGGCTTATGAAGCAAGCTGAAGTGTTGGCGCAGTTGCAAGAGGTATTCGATGGGATCTTCCTCGAGAAGGTCGAAGCTAGGCCCGAGCTCTCGGCGAGGGACGTCGAGGAGTGGGACTCGCTCATGCAGATCTCGCTTGTCATCGCCGTAGAGCAGAGATTTCGCGTCCGATTCCGGATCGGCGAGGTCGAATCGGCGCGGACCCTGGGTGAGTTCGCCGATCTGATCGCGAAGCGGATGGAGCCATGAGTGGTGGACCTCGAAGGCAAAGGTGAATACGTAGGGCGCCACCAGGTTTTGGTATCTCGCCTCAAATCTGTCGGCACACTCCGCGCCGCCTCGCAAAGCCCGGCGCGGCGGTCTGAGAGCGGGCTAAAACACCACCAACTAGCTTTTGATAAGCAAGAGGACGACAGCGCCTGCATCTTCAAGAGAAATCGACAGTGGGCGCTCACACTGGTTGCTTTCCCACCGCAATAAAATAATCACCATATCTAATAATTAATTGTTAATTTAATAAATCTTGGATTAATTTTTAACCTGCGCTTTTTGATTTTAAATACTGAGTACAGGCATTCGACTGCGCGGGAGAACAAAATGGCGAGTTTGTTCACCACCCAAACGCCGGCTAACGGCACTGCCACCGACGGGACTGGAGCGGATTATGAGCTGGGGATGCGCTTCACCGCCGACACGTCCGGCGTGATCGAGGCGATCCGGTACTACAAGGCCGCGAACGAGACCGGCACCCATATCGGCCACATCTGGTCGGCAACCGGCCAGGAGCTGGCGACCGTCACGTTCACCAACGAAAGCACATCGGGCTGGCAGCAGCAGGCGCTGGCCACGCCCCTTACCATTGCGGCCGGCACGACCTACGTGGTCTCGGTCAACATCAACAGCTACTACGTCTCGACCACCCAGGGCTTCGCGTCCGGCATCAGCAATGGCGGCCTGAACGCGCCCGTCGGCGCCGGTGTCTTCGACTACAGCGCGGGCGTCTTCCCGACCAGCGTCTATCAGAATGCAAACTACTTCCGCGACGTCGTGTACGCTGCCGGTTCGAAGAAGCCCAACAATCACACCGGTACGATAAGCATAAGCGGGACCCCGACGCAGAAGCAGATCTTGACGGCGACGGTAAGCGATGCCGATGGCGTGCCGGCCACCGTCACCTATCAATGGCAGCAAAGCACGAATGGCTCTGCGTGGAGCAACATTGCGGGCGCGACGGCGAGCACGCTGACCCTCGGACAGGCCCAGGTCGGCAGCTTCATACGTGTTACCGCGTTCTACACGGACCAGTTGGGCAGCAGCGAGACCCCGGTGAGCGCCGCGACTGCCACAAAAGTGGCCAACGTCAACGACGTCGGCGTCGTCACGATCAACGGCACGGCGACCCAGAACCAGACGTTGACGACCAGCGTCACCGATCCCGACGGCGTCCCGGCAAGCATCACCTATCGTTGGCAGAGCAGCCCCGACGGCACCACCTGGACCAATCTGTCTGCCACGACCGCGAGCCTCACCCTCGACAGCAGCCTGGTCGGCAAGCGGATCCGGGTGAATGCCACCTACACCGACCTGCTCGGCGCCAGCGAGAACGTAACCAGTGCGGCCACCGCGACGGTTGCCACCGCGAGTGCCACCACCACCCTGTTCACCATCCAGACGCCGGCCAACACCAACGACAGCGACGGCATTGGAGCGGATTATGAGCTGGGGATGCGCTTCACCGCCGACACGTCCGGCGTGATCGAGGCGATCCGGTACTACAAGGCCGCGAACGAGACCGGCACCCATATCGGCCACATCTGGTCGGCAACCGGCCAGGAGCTGGCGACCGTCACGTTCACCAACGAAAGCACATCGGGCTGGCAGCAGCAGGCGCTGGCCACGCCCCTTACCATTGCGGCCGGCACGACCTACGTGGTCTCGGTCAACATCAACAGCTACTACGTCTCGACCACCCAGGGCTTCGCGTCCGGCATCAGCAATGGCGGCCTGAACGCGCCCGTCGGCGCCGGCGTCTTCAACTACAGCGCGGGCGTCTTCCCGACCAGCGTCTATCAGAATGCAAATTATTTCCGCGACGTCGTGTTTGCTGCGAGCTCCTCGACGCCCGACAATCACCCTGGCGCGGTGAGCATCAGCGGGACGCCGACACAGAATCAGACCTTGACCGCGACAGTGAGTGATGCCGATGGCGTGCCGGCCACCGTCACCTATCAATGGCAGCAGAGCACGAACGGCACCACATGGAACAACATCTCCGGCGCGACGGCACGCACGCTCACCCTCGGGCAGGCCCAGGTCGGCAGCTTCATACGTGCCACAGCCTTCTACACGGATCAGCTGGGCAGCAGCGAGACCCCGGTGAGCGCCGCGACCGCCACAAAAGTGGCCAACGTCAACGACGTCGGCGTCGTCACGATCAACGGCACGGCGACCCAGAACCAGACGCTGACGGCCAGCGTCACGGATCCTGACGGCGTTCCTGCGAACATCACCTATCGTTGGCAGAGCAGCCCCGACGGCACCACCTGGACCAATCTGTCCGCCACGACCGCGAGCCTCACCCTCGACAGCAGCCTGGTCGGCAAGCGGATCCGGGTGAATGCCACCTACACCGACCTGCTCGGCGCCAGCGAGAACGTAACCAGTGCGGCCACCGCGACGGTTGCCACCGCGAGTGCCACCACCACCCTGTTCACCACCCAGACGCCGGCCAACACCAACGACAGCGACGGCATTGGAGCGGATTATGAGCTGGGGATGCGCTTCACCGCCGACACGTCCGGCGTGATCGAGGCGATCCGGTACTACAAGGCCGCGAACGAGACCGGCACCCATATCGGCCACATCTGGTCGGCAACCGGCCAGGAGCTGGCGACCGTCACGTTCACCAACGAAAGCACATCGGGCTGGCAGCAGCAGGCGCTGGCCACGCCCCTTACCATTGCGGCCGGCACGACCTACGTGGTCTCGGTCAACATCAACAGCTACTACGTCTCGACCACCCAGGGCTTCGCGTCCGGCATCAGCAATGGCGGCCTGAACGCGCCCGTCGGCGCCGGTGTCTTCGACTACAGCGCGGGCGTCTTCCCGACCAGCGTCTATCAGAATGCAAACTACTTCCGCGACGTCGTGTACGCGCCGTCCAAAGTCATCGCTCTCCTCAACACTTCCACGATCTATGTCAGTGAGGCGGCCGGCACGGTCACCGTCACCGTTACTCGCTCCGGCGACCTCCAGTCTCAAAACACCGTTGAGTACACGACGAACGAAATCGGCACCGGCGGAAGTGCGACGGCTGGATCGGACTTTATCCAGCCCACCTTCAATGGTCGGGCGAACACCGGCCAGATCGTGTTCCAACCGGGAGAGAGCACCAAGAGCTTCACCATCCCGATCGTCAACGATCAACTGACCGAGAGCAACGAAACGTTCGCCGTCGGACTTCAAAATCCGGGCTCTGGATCCCTCGGAGCTCCGCGCACTGTGCTCGTGACCATTATCGACGACGACTCACCCGCCACAATCGCAATGGCGGACGTTGCGCTAAGTGTTGCAGAGAGTATTCCGACCGCAAAGATCACGCTGCTGCGCAGCGGGCCCGTCAATCAAGCAGCCACGGTCGCCTTCACGACGGGCAGCGGCAGCGCACTCGGGGGATCCGACTACACGACCACATTAGGGACGGTGACCTTTGCCGCCGGACAGGCGAGCCAGACCGTCTCTGTGCCGATCGTCAATGATACGACTCCGGAGAACGACGAGACCTTCACCGTCACCTTGAGCAACCCGACGGGCGCCACTCTCGGGTCCGAGGTGACGACGACGGTGACTATCCTGGATAATGACAACCCCGCTCTCGGCAACCTGGTGGGCGAGACTGCCGTGACGGGGCTGAACCAGCCAGCGGCGATGGACTGGACGCCCGACGGCCGCTACATGCTGATCGCGCAGAAGGACGGCGTGGTGCGCGTGGTGGACAACGGCACGTTGCGATCGACCCCGCTCATCGACCTTTCGACCGAGGTGAACGATTTCGGCGATCGCGGGCTGCTGGGGATCGCGGTGAACCCGAATTTCGCAACCTACCACTATGTCTACCTGCTCTACACTTACGATCCGCCCGAGACGGCGACTCAAAGCGGACTCGCAGCGGCCGATGGGGGTGGCAACCGACCTAGCCGTCTGGTGAGGGTCACTGTCGACCCCGTCACGATGATTGCCGATCCGTCCAGCGAAGTGGTGCTGGTCGGCAAGAACAGCATCTGGGCCTATACTAGCCGTCCCGACGCGAACAGCGGCGGTGATCCCAGCATCGTTCCTTCCGGGATCGTCAACGGCACTACAATCACCGCTCCTGCGAGCGAGATCGAGACAGGAGCGCAGGACAACGATCCCGACAGGGCCGGCATCCAGAACCAGAACATCCGTGACTATCTTGCGACCGACAGCGATTCGCATTCCATAGGTGCCGTCCATTTCGGACCCGATGGTTATCTCTATCTCACTGTGGGGGATGGCACATCGTACAACTTCGTCGATCCGCGAGCCGTGCGGGTCCAAGACATCCACAATCTCTCCGGCAAGCTCTTGAGGATCGACCCTGTTACAGGTGAGGGAGCGCCGGGCAATCCGTATTATCAGGCCAGCGATCCGAACGGCAATCAGTCAAAAGTGTTCTATTACGGCGTCCGCAACGCGTACCGCTTCAGCTTCGATCCCGTTACGAATCTGCCGGTGCTTGGAGATGTGGGCTGGAACAATTGGGAAGAAATCAACACGGGTCCAGCCGGTTCGAATTTCGGATGGCCCTATCTCGAAGGCCCGGACAGAACCGCCAGCTACCAGAACCTCGCCCAGGCGATCACCTTCTACAATAATGGCAACCGCAACTTTACAACCGACCCGGCTGCCGTATTCCCGATCTTACCTCTGAGCCACGGCGCTCCGGACAATTTCCACGTGATCACCGCTGGAGACTTCTACAATCAGAACACGATGTTCTTCGATGACGTCTACAATGGAACGATCTTCGCCGCGACATTGAATGCGAGCCGGCAGGTCGCAAACGTCCAGTTGGTGGACACCGTGCCGGGCATTGTGGATCTGCAGAAGGGGCCCGACGGCTGGCTCTACGGAGCCGACATATATGACGGCACGATCCGACGTTGGGTGGACCCCTCGGCCGCCCCCAACGCGCTGGGCCTCGCGGCGTCATGACGGCGGGCCGGCCTGGAAGACTTGTGTAGGTCAATGGGGCACGTCAGAGCCGCACTTTCACGCTTGGCTCAGGCGTCCCGCCAGCGCAGCCCAGGCATGATTCCGGCCGCTCAGTCAGGCCCCCGGGCGGCCAATCGTCGCCCACAGCCGGCTGTCGCTCGGCATCTGCATGCGGACCCAGCCGTATGGCACTTGCGACCAGGACTTGATCTCGGGCGTCAGATTATCGAGGACCAGATCGCCGCTCCTGGCGCGCACCACCAGCACAAGGTGATGATCTCCAGAACTGGTGACCACCTCGCTCAATAACAGGACCCGCGCGGGCCAACCGCGTTGCAGCAGTTCGTGACGCTTGCTCACGGCGTAGTCGTTGCAATCACCGCGATCCGGGTTAACGATCCACACCTCGCCTGCAAGGCCGAGTTCATTCGGCTGCGGAGCAATGGCACGGTTCACGGCGCGATTGACTGCCTTCAGCTCAGCCGATCGCTCCTTTGTCAACCGGACCGGCCCGCCACGGAAGAAGCGCCGCGGGCGACATTCGGCCTCATAGCGCAGGCAAAACACCGTGTAAGTGAGGGGTGGAAGGGTCGGGCGCCCCCGTTCGATGTGCACAAGGTCAGCTTGGGGTGCTCGCGGCCCGGTCGACAATGACGCACGCGCCCATTGAACGCCTCCAATCATGGCAGCTACGGCTGCCGCGATAACTGGGCCCGAGGTTCGCTGCATCTGCCGATCCCGCTCCGAACGCCAAACCGTCGGGTCCGCCGCCAGCGTGGCCACGCGAGACCACGATTTTAATACCATATTTCAATATTAATTCTATTTAATTTAATTGCAATATATACATGTTAAATAGCGCGACGATCGCTATGGGAGGGGCGAGGAGCTTCGCCCGGTTCTGGCTACTCTCGATGCAAAGCGCGAAAGGCGCAGCACGAACGAACGTGCTCCGTGCCCAGCGTCAGACGACGATTTACCGCTCCTACGTGATTTTATTGTTGATTTAATTTGGGACCGGAGCCAAACCGTCTACCAGAGCATCCTCGGGCAGGACCGATTTCATATGCCAGTTGAGCTACTCGTCATTCTGGGAGCTGAAGCTTCAATACTTGGCTACGTGGCCGCGATGACCTTGCACACCAAGCGAATGGACGTGCTCAACGGACGATCGTTCGAGCAACCCATAGTCTCACCCGAGCGCAACAAGCACCTTCCATGGTCGCTCCCTCGAAAGGCGCGCGATCTATTGCGGTTGAGCAGGAGGTGGCGCGATCTCATCGCGTACGTCCCACCGGATCTCTTGCGGCACGTCGATATCACCAGAATGCGTCGGCGGATTCTTCGAGCCAGACTGCGGACGCCGTTCCGATCGAGACGAGCTTCCGCCGTCCCCGCAAGCCCGCGGCCGATGGTTCCGGCCCGCCCGTGCTTTCAGAGGCTAGTCGCAAAACCGGCGCCCAAGGGCGCCGGCTCTGACTCCATGCAGTCGAGCACAGCAATCTAGCGCCTGGTCAGCGCTCCTTGAACGCACGCTCCGCCTGATCGTGCAGCGGCTTGAGCAGGTAGGAAAGCGCCGTCCGACCGGCTGTCTTGATGAAGACCTCGACGGGCATGCCGGGCAGCAGCTTGGCCGACCCGAGTTTCGCGAGCTCTTCCGGCTTCAGCAGGACGCGGCCCGTGTAGTAGCTCGTGCCGGCACGCTGATCTTGCGTAATGTCTGCCGCGACCATGCTGACCTCCCCGTCGATTTCGGGCGTGGTCTTCTGATTGAACGCTGCGAACCGTATCGTCGCGGTCTGCCCCAGATACACCTGATCGATATCGCGCGGTGCGATCTTGACGTCAATCGCAAGCTGATCCGCATCGGGCACGATCAGCATGATCTGTTCGCCGGGAGAGATCACACCGCCAACGGTGTGGACGCTCAGCTCGTGGACGCGGCCGGATTGCGGCGCTCTGATATCGACTCGGTTCAACTGATCGACCGCCGCAGTCTTGCGCTCGCCCAGCTCGGAGAGTTTCGATCGCGTTTCGATCAGGTCCTTGCCGACCTCCGTCCGCAGATCCTGGTCGATCTGAATGATCTGCAGTCCGATTTCGGAGATCTTGCCTTTCGACTGAGCAATCATTCCTGCGAGCTGGCTGCGTTCGCCTTCGATGCGGGCGGAGTCGCGCTCGAGGGAATTGAGGCGCGTGATCGGCACCAGATTCTTCTGCCAGAGGCTGCGCACGCCCTCCAGCTCCTGGCGGATGAATTCGACTTCCTTCTGCTTGGCCTCGGTCTGCCCCATATAGCCCTTGATCTCGTTCTCCAGCTGCGCGCTCTTCTCCTGCAACTGCGCTTTTTGGCCGCTCCTCGCCTGACGACGCAGGTCGAACAGCTTCCGCTCCGCGGCGATCGCACGATTCGCCTCGGAGTTGCTCTCCTTGGCCCGGTCGAGCAGCACCTTGGGAAACACGACCTGCTCGGCACCATCGCGCTCCGTTTCGAGGCGAGCCTGCCGCGCCAGCAGCTCATCGATGCTGTTCGTGACGATCGTCGCATTGGCGAGCGTCTGCGTCTCGTCGAGGCGGATCAAGACGTCGCCTGCATTGACTCGATCGCCCTGGCGCACGCGCAATTCACCCACGATCCCGCCTGTGGCGTGCTGAACCTTCTTGACGCTCGAATCCACCACGACCACGCCCTGAGCGATGACCGCGCCCGACAACTGGGAAGTCGCCGCCCAGCCGCCGACCCCGAAGGTCACCAAGGCGAACAGGATCATACCGACGATCATGTAACGCTGGATGGACTGCAACGCCGGCGCTACCTGACCGTTCATCGGCCGCCTCCTTGAGCTTCCGCGACGACCTTCAGCGGCACCGGATTCCGCAGCACTCTCTTGAGAACCTCCTCTCGCTTGCCGAAGGACTGAACTCTGCCTTCGCCGAGGCACAAGACATGGTCCACACCTTCCAGCGCCTTCGGCCGATGAGCGACAACGGCCACAATCCCTCCGCGGCGTCGCACGTTCATGATCGCCTCGGTCAGGGCCTCCTCGCCCTCCGCATCGAGATTGGAAGAGGGTTCATCAAGCACGACCAGGAAAGGTTTGCCGTAAAAGGCGCGCGCAAGCCCGATACGCTGCCGCTGCCCCGCCGACAGCGCCAGCCCTCCCTCGCCGATCTTCGTGCTGTACCCGTCCGGCAGTGAGAGGATGAGGTCATGCGCGCCCGCGGCATGGGCGGCTTCCAGAACAGCGGCGGCGGTCGCGTTCGGGTCGAAGCGCGCAATGTTCATCGCAATGCTGCCGTCGAACAATTCTACATCCTGCGGCAGATAACCGATGTGCTTGCCGAGGGCGTCCGAAGACCAGTGATCGAGGGCGGCGTTGTCGAGCCGGATCCTGCCGCGAATGCAGGGCCACACCCCAACCAGCGTACGCGCCAGCGTCGACTTGCCGGATCCGCTCGGACCGATAATTCCGACCGCCTGCCCACTCCGCAGCTGGAATGACACTTCGCTGAGAGTAGGCCTTTCGGAGTTCGGAGCACCGATAGAGACGCTCTCGACGCTCAGGGTTTCGACAGGGGCAGGCAATGCCAACCGCTCCTCCTCCTGAGGAAGAAGTTTCAGCAAGCAATCGAGCCGTTGTCCCGATTGTCGCGCCGCGACGAACCCCTTCCAGTTCGCAATTGCCATCTCGACTGGCGCAAGGGCCCTCGCGGTAAGGATGGATCCCGCAATGATGATGCCGGCCGTTGATTCCTGGTTGATGACGAGAACGGCGCCAACGGCAAGAACCAGCGATTGCAAGATCGCGCGGAAAATCTTCGAGGCACCACCGAGTCCGTTTGCGACATCGCTAGCCCGTTCGTGGGCTGAGAGGTACTTCGCGTTGACATCCCGCCAACGCAAGGCCGCTTGTTGCCGCATACCCATGGCCTGCAGAACTTCGGCATTGCGCCGTCCCTCGAGCGCGAGCGCAGTTCGCGAAACGGCGAGACGCGAGCTCGCCTTAGCCGGACCTCGGGTGCGCGTTTCCGTGAGGATCGTAATGCCGACCAGCACCACCGCACCAACCAGCGCAGTGACACCAATCCAGAAGTGAAAGAGGAAGCAGACGCCGAGATAGATCGGCATCCAGGGCAGATCGAACAGCGCCGTCGGCCCTCCGCTCGACAGGAAACTGCGGACCTGATCGAGGTCCCGCACCGGCTGCAGGCCGTCGCCATCCGCTCTGGTCTTCAAAGGCAGGCGAACAAGGGCGTCGAATATGCGGATGCCGAGACTTTCATCGAAATACCGACCGACCCGGGCGCTGATCCGGCTCCTGACCAGATCAAGCCCGCCCTGGAACAGGTAAAGCACCGTCGCCAGAGTCAACAGGGCGACCAGAGTCGGTATGCTGCGTCCAGGCAGCACCCGATCATAGACTTGCAGCATGAAGAACGAACCGGTGAGCATGAGTAGATTGCTCATGCCGCTGAAGGCCGCGAGTGCCCAGAAAATCCGGCGGCAAGACCGCAGGAAAGCCGACAACTCTGACTGCGACTCGTCATAGTGATCCACTGGCCGGGGTCGACCAGCGAATATCCGTTGCCGCAGTGCTTCGATCAGACGCTTTGCCCAGCCGATCAGTTGCGACGTCTGCAGCCGAGTGTTTTCCGCAGACTGCCGCCCGGCCGTCCAGAGCCCTGATAGTTGAAGAAGTGGAGTTCGATAGAGATTCGCGGGCGGGGGGAATCCCCCCCGCCGTCCAAAGTCGATCATGGCTTTCTGCCCTTGAACCATGCATTGGAAGATCCCCCAGGAGATCCCCAAGGCAGTTGTTGAAGACTGTCTGTGTGGATGCCGTCCCCTACGCGAAGTGGAAGTCGTTACTGGTCAACGCGCCGAGCTTGGTGTTCTTCAGCGTGAGGGTATCGCTCCCCGTCGCGATCACGACATCGGTGCCCGATTGCGTCGCGTGGGAGAGAACGCTCGCAAAACTGTCGAACACACTCTTGCTGAACTCGATCGTGTCGTGAGCAGGTCCGCGGGCGACGAAGCCCTTGATGGTGTCGTTGCCGAAGTCTGCGCCAAACACGAAAGTATCGGCCTGGCTGCTGCCAACGAACGTGTCATTGCCGGACGTGCTCGTCAGGGTCGTGTTGCCCGGCGAAGCGACGAACGTACTGCCCGATGTACCAGCGGAGACGGTGGGCGAGGTCGTCATGGTGGAAGACCCGATCTGCCCGTCACCGTTGAGATCCTGGTGGAAGTTCGTCTCGAGCGACTTAAGGCCAGAGTCCGTACCCGACACCGAGCCACCCGATGTCGAGCCGGTCAGGCTGCTAACATGGGAAACGTAGTTGCCGTCATTGTCGGTGTTCCAGGCCGTGTACTGACCGGTGCTCGCCTCCTTCCAGGCAACCTGATAGCCGGTTGCCGTCTTCTCAGCAGCAATGGGAGCCCAGGTGCCATCTGACCCATCGACGAAATCGGCACCGCTGTACTTCAGCGAGGGTCCCGTTCCGCTGCTGCTGTTTAGGTAGAACTTGTCGCCACTCTCAACGAGACGCGTAGCACCAGCCGACTCGATTACAGTGCCAGCTGTCGGGGACGTCGGTGTGGTAGGCGATGTCGGGGCGGACGGCGCCGAGGTGCCGCTTATGCTGGCCGTGAAAGCAGCGGACGCCCCGCCGGTGTTGCCTGCTGCGTCCGTTGCAGTCGCGGTAATGCTGTGCGAACCAGCCGCAAGTGCGCTGCTGGTATAGCTCCACGCGCCGGTGCTGTTGGTCGTCGCGGTCCCGATCTGGTTCGTGCCGTCGAACACGGTCACGACGCTGCTCGCTTCGGCGCTGCCCGACATCACCACCTGATCGGCGGTGTTCACCGTATGGTTGGCAATCGTCGGCGCAGTCGGAGCCTTGGTATCGATGGTGATTGCCAACGCAGACGACGCCACGCTGGTCTGGCCCGACGAGCTGGTCGCCGTTGCGGTCAGCGTATGTTTGGCGTCGGTCAGGACCTTGGTGATGTAGTCCCAACTGCCGCCCGAGTCCGCAGTCGTCGAACCAATCTGGGTCGTACCGTCGTAGATCTTGACCGTGCTGCCGGCAGCCGCCGTGCCCTTGAGCTCGATGCTATTGTCGTTGGTAATCTTGTCGCCGGCGACGCCGCTATCGCTCGAGAACGAGCCAATCACAGGCGCTGTCGGAGCAGCTGGGCTGCCCGATGCGCTGTCGGAATTTGCCGATGTATTAAGCACGGCAGCCAGAGCGGCCCCGTCATTGACATTCCCGGTGTAGGTGGGAGACGTCCCATTAAAATTCGTGATCCCAAATCCGCCCGACCCCATATGGTTGTTGGTAATTGAAACGCCAGAGATGGAGCCCCTGTTGAATTGCCCGTCGACGTAGATTGTGTAGCCACCGCCGACCAGAAGATTGTTGTCGACCTGAATATTCGAGATTGATCCAAAGTAGTTATCGATCATCACAGCTGACGTTTGATCGTGATCATTGATGATCGTGTTGTGGCTGATCACCACATTCGATTGGCCGCCGTCGATTTGAATGCCGTCGTAATGCGGTACACCTGTCGAGTTGTCGGATGCACGCAGTCCATGGATATAGTTGCCCTGAATAACGGAATCGCTGCCAGCGTGGATACCATCCTCAACATTGAAAATATTGTTGTTCAGGAAGGTGCCAGATCCGTGAATTCCAACGGACCCTTCATTTCCGGTACCAACACCATCGATCGTGCAATTCTGGATAGTGCCGCCAGTGCTCGCAAGGTCGATAGTGTAGAAGGATGACGACGTCACCTTGCAGTCCAGCAACGTCACATCAGGAGCGGTGATTCTCACGCTTCCATGAATATCGAGACCACTGACCACCGCTCCTGGTGTGTCGATGACAAGATCGCCGTAATATGGAGTAAGCGTTACTCCGGCAGATACACCGGTGTTCGTTGCATCAGGCCATCCAGTCGAAGGGGTAGTTGTAGCCAATATCATTCTCCTTTGTAGTGCGTTCACACGGATTTCGATCGTCGCCCGAACTCTTAAAGATCTTTGACGCCCTCGAACGAACGATCACAAGCCAGTCGCCTCCATCGTGGTAGCGATGACGCGCGCAAAATGGTCGATCAGGAGCGGCTTTTTTTGGACGATACCGGGGCTTGGCTGAGGCCATTTATGTTAGTCCCCCGTCAAGTTCGTCCCTCTGCAAAAAACTCTCTCAGCAGGAGCATATTAAATCTGGCAATTTGAACTCAGGCATCGATAGTTGCACAATCATTTCCGCATCGTTTCCACGAACCGTTCAACGAGTTCTTCGAACGCTGCGTTTGACGTCGCAATCCTTTGTACGATCAAACTACAGGTAAATCAGATCGCAGACCGTTGGCATCGGCGAGTCAACCGAAATTTGGCGGCCAGCAAGTCACTTAGAAGGCACAGGCTCGCCTAATCGTCGGCATGACGTGGACGTGCGAATCCCCACTTGGATCACTATCGCGATCCCGCGCTTTTGCGGACATCGGTCTACCCGGTGCGGCCCCACTGCCGAAAGACTTAAATCGCGTTTTGACATGCACAGGAATATTAAATCTGATATTGAAAACAAAAATGCCGAGTCCCGCGCAGCCGATGGCGCGTGAACCGGTCTTGCCGTCACAATCACTCCATCTAATCGCCGTCTGCAGGCGCTGGTGCGGGATCGCAACACGCCGCGCACGCTGGTCCGGTGACCAGGACGGAGGCGCCACTAACGAGATCGGCCGGCCCGGTAAGTCCTAGACCCGCTCCCGGGATCGACAGGATCGGAACGGCCGCTCGGGCATCCCCGTGCCTCGCGCAGATGGCTTCCGGGTAGCTCAGCGAGGGCCCAATTAACCGCAACCATGATGCGAAGGAGATTGGCTCGAGTGCAAGCTTGGTAAAGCCGGTCGCCAGATGGGTAGCAACCGAATTGCCTCCGGCAATACAAACTCTCGAACGATCCCGACTAGATCTGGAGAGCTGCATGACTTGGTGGGCTTTAGGCGATCTCGCAGCATGATGCCATCGAGCTCTGTATCGACGAGAAGAGCCAAATGCCCACCTGCGGGACCGATGCTCGCGCAGCACTCGGTTCGCTTGCCCGTAACTCTGCGCATCGTCGTGTTCAGCGGCCGCTCCGCTGCAAGTTCGCCTTCAATTGCCTCAGCTTCAGTTCTCGAACGTCATTGCACCTGATCAGCTGCCGCATGATCCCTCTGATCACCGTCAACACTCGCGACAGCTGCCATGCTCGATCCCAATCAGGCCTTTTCCGACCGTTGCGTTCTCCAGTAGAAACGCCGTCGCTGCGCTCCGTCGGCCCAAGCCGGAGCATCGACTGAAGTCAGCGACAAGGCCGGCACGGCTTCGCCGAAGCGATGCAACGAGGGCAGTAGCCGGACTCGATCCACTATTCTACTTGCGCCATGATACCTGGAGCTCATGGGTGACGAGCTCTTCCAGACTATATTCTTGCAGGTGTCCCCTTTCCTGCAGCGATTGCGCTATCGCTAGCAAGGTATGTGCCTGAGGTTGGCTTAGTTTCACAATAGGGTTGGGCAGGCAAGCATCAACGCATTGACGCCACTCGGAAAGACGCATCTTGTTCAACCATGCGTTTCCGCTTACCCGCTGGCACTCTGCTGGCCTAAGGTGAGCCCAATAGGGGATGCTACTACGGTCACCGCTATACAAGCGAGGATCCAGAGATCCTGTTTCGCTAGTATACAGTTGCACGGTAAAATATCCGACGCCGCCCGGCACGAGGACTCGGTTCATCTCGTGCAATGCCAGATTTACATCCGGCACACATTGTAGAACTGAGGAACAGTACACAAAGTCGAAACTATGAGACGGAAAGCCCATGGCGGCAACATCCATCTGGTACACTGGAATGTCCTCAGCCCCTCGACCCAACTCCTGATGTAGCGCACGCGCATACATGGCGTCCAAACGAAGCGCTTTGCGGGCGAGGGTTTTCACGGTTCGGTAAGCGCCGTTTACCCGCCACATCGTAAGAAAGCCTCGTGGAGACCACCCTTTCGCGACAACATCGAGGTCAATACCAATGACCCGATTCCTGCGAGCCAACCAAGCCGACTGAATCTGCTGCTGGCCGGTGCCGACGTCGAGGACCGTCAAGTCGGTCAGAGCTAGATCATACCGCGATCGGATCGTGTCCTCTACGGCGTCCATTATCTCGATGACCTGCTTCACTCTGGTCACCGCATTGGTCGCATGCCAATCATATAGACTTCTTGCCTCCCACAGCTTGGTCATCATGGGAGTGTTGCTGGTATAGGATCTCAATGCGCGCACGTTCTAATTCCCTACTGGAAATTTTTTCGCCTCTAAGAGATGCAGGGACCAAGCTCAGTGGCAAAAACGATTTGTTGTGCCGGACGTCTCCTAACAATTTAGTGGAGCGCTCTCCATCCTCTGGCAGCGAGGAGCGCGGCCTTGAGTGAGTTGAGCATCTCGGTCACTGGCGCACTGTATCAGACTTGAGTTAGCAACCAACACATCAGAGCACTTCTAACAGCTGGCCGGACAACCCCGCTGCTGCAGCCGCCACCCTAGCCGCGACATCGACTTCTTTATCACACCTCGGCGCCCCATTAATTAAAACCAGTGGCTTGCGCGATTATTTAATTCAGCATATAATAGTTTATGACATGACATTTAAACCGGAACGGCGCCTGCCCACGGCGGGACAGGGCGGCGGTTGCATGGATCGGCACAACTAACGGATAACCAAGATGGTTCGCTCCACTGCCGCCGAGATCGGTGGTTACGAGAAGGCGGCATCCAGCAGTTTCAGGCTCGCGCGTTTTTCTCTTTTCGTTGATTTGGTCGCTTCGATTCCAAAGATAGATCGGCCACTACGTATTCTCGATGTGGGCGGCGTGGAAGTTTATTGGAAGGATAAACGACACCTGATCCCCCGCCACATCGAAATTACCTCCGTTAACCTAACCAGCGAGCCATTCGTTAAGCCCGGATTCATTTCGCTGCGGGCTAATGCATGCCACATGCCCGAGTTTGCCGACAACAGTTTCGACGTAGTTCATTCGAACTCGGTCATCGAGCACGTGGGCCAATGGTCCAGCATGATGGCGATGGCCAGCGAGATACGAAGGATTGCTCCAAGTTATTTCGTGCAAACACCCTATTTTTGGTTTCCGATCGAGCCTCATGCACGAACACCGTTTCTGCATTGGCTTCCAGAATCGCTCAAAGTTAGACTTGTGATGGGTCGGAAGTGCGGGCCGTATTGGTCCAAAGCCGCCACGGTCGATGAAGCAATGAGAACAATACAGAGCTCGTCGCTGCTCGACAGAAGCATGTTCTCTGCTCTCTTCCCTGATGCTGAAATCATACCAGAAAAGGTACTTGGACTGACCAAGTCGCTTATGGCCATTCGAAAAGTACATCCTAAGCGTTAGCGCAGGTGTCCGATGCTTAAAAGTGATCGACAAGGATGACGCCATGGCGCTGATCGACTTTAAGAAAGCTTTGCGAACCGTCCAGGTACAGTTCCCCGCTCTTGTTGAAGCGAAGTTCGCTATTTATGAGCACTTCTTCCGATCGACAGGAATACTCTACAAATCAGATTATGGCGGCTTGCGTCACTTCGATCTTGCAGGAAAACTAATTTTGGATGTCGGAGCCAATCGCGGCCAAAGCATCAGGGCCTTCAAGAATGCTGTGAAGTCTCCGAAGATTATTGCGTTTGAGCCAAATGCGCAGTTGGCCGCCGATCTCGTGAAGCGGCATATTGAAGACGATGACGTTGCAGTTCTGGGCGTGGCATTGTGTGAGACAGAACGGGAAATTGCTTTGCACGTGCCATACTACAATGGCTTCATGCTTGATGGGCTAGCTTCACTCAAGCTCGAGGAAGCAAGGGATTGGCCAAGCGCAGAGCGGCTCTATTTTTTCAATCCACGCAAGATTGCGATAAAAACATATCGCGTGCAAGGCAGAACGCTTGATTCGTTCGGGTTTCAGCCAGCGCTCATGAAGTTGAATATCCAACGATCTGAGATAGAGGCACTGATGGGGGCGGCGGAAACCTTGAAATCTTATCGACCGATAATAATGTCCGCCTGGCCGTGGCCAGCACTCATCGATTATTTGGCCAGCTGGGGCTATATGTATTACGGATATGTTGGCGGGCGGTTCATTCCAGGCCGTCGTAGGGACGTGAACTGGTTTCTTCTCGACGAGCACAAATTGAAGGTTTCCCACCTGCTCTCCGCGTGACCAATAATTATCCAGTCCTCGAAGATCCGAGCCTCGGTGCGCATCCAGGGCCAGCGCTATCGGTGTAGGGATCGCGCCAGCGCAGCACCGTCGTTGACGTTACCGGTATAAATAGGTTTAGTTCTGTTAAAAGCCGTGGTCCCAAATCGGCCCGGTCCCATATGGTTGTTGGTGATTGAGACACCCGAGATCGAACCGCCATCGAACTGACCATCGACGTAGATTGTATAGCCGCCGCCGACAAGAAGATTGTTGTCGACCCGAATATTTGAAATCGCCCCATGCCAGTTGTCGATCATCACAGCCGATGTTTGGTTGTGGTCGTTGATGACCGTGTTGTGACTGATCGTCACATTCGATCGGCCGCCATCAATCTGAATGCCATCGTAATGCGGCGCGCCCGACGCTAGCAATCCGTGGATGTAATTACCTCGAACTATGGAATTGCTGTCGGGGTGGATACCGTCCTCGACGTTGAAAATATTGTTGTTCAGGAATGTGCCAGATCCGTGGATTCCAACCGAGCCATCATTTCCCGTGCCGGTGCCATCGATAGTGCAATTCTGGACAGTGCCGCCAGCGCTCTTAAGGCCAACAGTGTAGAAGGACGAAGAGGTCACCTTAGAGTTCATCAACGTCACATTTGGAGCGTTGATCCTCACGCTTCCATGAATATCAAGACCACTGATCACCATTCCTGGTGTGTTGATGACCAGATCGCCATGATGGGGCGTAAGAACGAGACCGGCCGGAACGCCCGTATTCGTCGCGTCCGGAAATCCGACGTTCGATGCGGGCATTCCCACTTCTTGCGCCAGTCCCACGCGCGGAACACCGAGCACCACGCTACTCAACCCCAATGCCGCAAGACACGTTATTACGTAGTTGCGATCCATTACGATTTGCCTCGCGAAAGACGTCGTCTCGACGGTAGCTTGGGCTCACACGTTACTGCAGCCAATATGTGATTAGCAGGGTCTTATGCAGCATTTAACTGCCGGCATCACTCGGAGCGAGCGGTTTCAAGTCACGTCGAAATCAAAATGCAGTTCGCGTGCTTTGAGGTCAGGCCGATCGAGCGCCGGATGTAGTGTGGACGCGCGGAACTGGGCTTTATAGCGAATTCGTGACGCGCGAAAGACTAACCGGAGCGGATTACGCGTCAACGGAAGAATGACTGTCGGCCACGGCAGTAGGGGCGCCCATTTGCGAACCATGAACTTATAGGCGGACACGTAGTTGCGATCTAAGCGCACCACGGGCTTTGCGTTGTGGATGACGGGCAAATCCACAATATACGATTTCATACCAGCCTTTCGCGCGTTAAGAACAATGTCAGTGCCGTAAAGGTGGAAAGACGGCAGGGTCGGGTCAAACGACACACGCGAGGCGCGGCGTACAATCAGGACCACTTCGTCGAGACTTACGGCTTCCTGAGGAGCATCGAACGGCGCGCCGCACACTCTGCCAAGGGCGGAATCCCACAAATGTCCAGCTAACGAACCTTCGGCGGATACACCAAACAACCCAGCAACAGCCCAGTTCGGATCAATCGACGCCAGTCGTTCGCAAATGGACAGCAGTCTAAGAAACCAGCCACTGGGAAAATAGACGTCTTGGTGAGCGAAGACCAAAATGTGAGAGTCAGCGGTGCCGATTGCATCATGATAGGCGCGAGACGCCGCCATGGCTCCTCGGAGGACGGTGATTGACACAATTCCAGAAGCAAGATCGGGCGAGCGCAGCAGGTCGCGCTGAAGAGTGCTGTCGTTGTTCGATACACAATAAAGATGGATAGAATTCTTCATATCACCGCCTTTACGAAAAAAGTAGGACACTTTGCTCTTCGAAAGAGAGAGCATTGGAAGAATGCTCAAGGCGAAAGTAAAGTCGCCTTCAAACCAGCGTAAACTTCAACGCACGACCTGAACTTCACGCGCCCGCACGGCTCTCCCCCGGGAACCTCGCTTCTACGACTTGGATGCACGCGGACTTAGACCTGACGACGCAACATTACGTCGATGCCAACGACTCTTCGCAACGGGAGAAACTGGCTCAGCAACCTGCTGGCCGCGACGCGCCGATTGACGCTCGTAAAGTGACGCGCGAATCCCAGCGCACAGCCCCCAAAATATCCAGGTGTAATTCCAGAAATGAACCGTCAATCCAACAACGAGATAGGTTACGAGTACGAGCGTGAAACCGGTGCGAATCTGATCTTCATAATCATCGTCCGCACAGGGGTGCCGACCTGTCAGAACGAATGTCGCTAACGTCGTCAAACACAAGAGAGCGATCGCCGGAATCCCGAAACGAAGCGACATCACCAGCCAGATCGAATCAACGGTATTGTCCAAAACTTGATCGTTGAACTCGATAACGCCGAATCCAAAGATCGGCGACAGTGCGATTTGCGCCGTCGCAATATCCCAGATCATAATGCGATAATAGCCACTCTCTGGATCTAGGGTCATATGGCTAACCAGCCAGCCCACGGGGTTGTTGGATAGAAGAAAGACGAGCGCAATGAATACACTGCACATCGCGCCCAGCAGCTGCCACCGCCAATAATATCTCTTCAATAAGCAATCGTAAGCGTAAATAGTGATGACAAGGATTAGGCTAAGGTATGCCGCGGATGATAGCGACGCTATGCATCCAAGCGAACACAGGCCCACAAACAGGAGGCGTTGCGCCGCGCTCCGCTCTGAGTAGAGAAATATGGTAGCCGCAAGGGCACAGAATACTCCAAAGAGTATTGGATGGTCCAGAGTTGCCGTCGCCCGTATCCAACCCTCCCTATACTGCGGGTTGATGCTTTGAAGGTGAAGGGCATTCGTAACTATGTCATGAACGAGAAAGCGCCCCGACAGAGTGTCGGCGAAACCAAGGCCCACCAAGGTTATCGTGACGACCTTGAGAGCACCAACGAAATTCTCGAGAGCTGGCCGGCCCAGGAAGTAAGCGCGTCCGACGACATAGCTCCCGAACAACTCTAATGCCTCCGCTCCCGCCGGGGACAACGTGGAGGCAGAATAACCTGCGTAAATCATCCATGCTGCGGTGACGAATATCAACAAATCGGAGATCACAGGACGCCGCTCTTTTCGAAGCAGGACGGTCAGCGCGGCTGGCAGCAACAGAACGATGAGCAGACGCGCTGGCGTGAACCTCGCGTCGGCAATATAAATGGCCAGCTCGAATGGAAGCAGGGCGCCGATCAACGCCAGCCACGCCGGAATCCGGCGGGAGCGTCCTACTTCCGAGCTCGGCGCAAAGCCGGGAATGCTGCGCGCGCGCAGTGCCGTCATGGATCAATGACCAAACAGGGGCTGTACGCACGATGCGCATAGGAATTGCTGAGATCGTCTTCCATAGCCGGATCCATCCCCAGACCTCTCCGTTGACTAACTGCGAAATTCGGAGTAGCGGATTGGCGGCCCCGTCTCACCCTTCAAGCCGGCAATCGTGCCGTGGAATGCGGCGATGGCTTGCCGCGGAGCTTGCCTAAGCAAATACCTGACGGCATACAAGAACATGACCACGACGCAGATGGGTAGCGTCAGCGGAAAGTGCTTTCTCACGAAACGGACGGCATTTCGGTGCTGCAGGTATACTGAGAACCTCGGCACATGTAACGGGCTCATGGCCGATCCGGTTGTCGTCCCTCGCTTGTGCGTTACGATTGAAGCGCTGGCATATCCCAAACCGTACCTCTTGGCCCGCACACCCCAATCCAAATCCTCCGAGAACAGGAAGTAGCTTTCATCCATTGGTCCAATCTTCTCAATGCATTCTCGGGTCACGTACATGGACGCGCCAGACGGACAATCCATGGCCGCCTCAATCGCGCGCAGGTCACACGCTGCACTAGCAGGCTCTCCAAATCCGATCATTACTGATCTGGTCGCCCATTTTTGCCAATGGATTCCTCCCCGGCAGCTAATTTTGTCGGGCTGATTAACGTCTAGAATTGTGCTTCCGACCATTCCCTTATTTCCGGCCCGCGCGCGCTGCGCCAATTCGGCGAGGGCATTCGCCTCGGGCTGCGTATCCGGGTTCAGAATCCATACCCCCTTCCAGGAAGGAAGCTTTTGTAGTTGTTTAAGCCAAGCGTTGACCCCCCCTGCATAGCCAAAATTTTCTGCCGCACAGGCGACCCACACGCTAGCTGACCGGCCGCGCAGTCGTAGTCCTCGGACTTCCACGCAACGCTCGCACTCCGGCGCTACGAATTCGCGCTCGTTAGATTCTTCGCAAGGGCCGCCCTCACCGAGCAGGGCATTTAAAAGTCGCACAAACGATGGTGTTCCTCCATTCTCGCAAATGAAAATGTCGAAGGAGGGATCCGGCGACGAGTTAGACAGTGCCCATAGACAATCCCTGACGTCTTCGCAATTGCGAAACCCCACGATGATCACGGCGACATCGGCAATCGGCTCGGACAATATGCTCTCCCACATTCTTCGATTTGCCACTTCAATGGACGACTGCCGCAGTCAACTCGCTTTTGCCTTCCCGACGACACTTTTCGCTACAAGGATGGGATCGTCGATTTGGCTATCTTGAAACGATCTCTCGCTGTCGAACTGTTTGAATGATCCTGATTTTCTCATCACAGAGTTCCTCGCGACTCGATCGCCAGCCATGAAGTGCTTAGATCATCAAGACCATTGCATTCCGTGCTTCGCTTCACTGCACACAGCCACAGACGGGCCCTTCATCCACTAGTTCGCCGCCGCACCAAAACAGTTCGCCCACTTCCTCAGCCAGAAGAAAGATGGCCTCACACAGATTCCGCCCGCCGTTCTTGAGCAGTCGCGTCCTGGAATCGCCCAACCGCAGGAACGCTTTGGGCGAGAGCGTCTTCCAGAACCATTTCGAAGCTGCTTACCGCCCGGTCCCACGTGAACTGTCGAACCATCTCGTGTCCTTGGTAAGCCAGTCGGCACCTCAGCTGCTGATCGTTCAGCAAACGAACAAGGTTGGCTGCCAAGCCGTCGGGGTCCTTTGCCGGACTCAGGAGCGCGGTTTCCTCATGCCGTGCATACTCGCGGTGCCCACCTATATCCGTCGCCACTAATGCCGCGCCACATTGCAGAGCCTCGGCCGGCGGGAGCGGCCAGCCTTCCGTCCAGCTGGGGGACAAGAAAATCGCGGCCTTGTTATAAAGCTCCCGCAGCGTGTGCTGAGGCGGATTTTGGTAATACTCGATCCAATCAGGTAGCGTGGTGGGGCGCTGGAACACTCCGAAAACGAACGCCTTCATATCGGGCTGTCGCGCTTTTGCTTGGCGCAACGCGCTCATCCCATCAGAAGATCCTTTCCATTCCGCGCTGTGGTACAGCATTGCAACCGCGTGGGGATCGCGTCTTTCGGGGGCAACGTCTAGACCAAATGTTTGAAAATCGAGGCCGTTCGGTACGTAGCTAGCAGTTTCGCCGTAGTTTGAAGCGATATTTGCAAGCCACCGGGAAATGACCACCTTCTGAAGAGGAAGTTTCCAAGTCGCAATTACCTCTGCCTCGGGGCCAGCCCACGTTTCCAAGTGCTGAATCAGGTAAAGGTGAGCGCCGGGGTAGGTTGCAACCCATCTTGCTGTAGACCAGAAAGTAGCTACCCATGCGTCTGAGGGAGGCATGAAGCGCGCATGCGGCGTCTGAATCCAAAGAAGTTCGACGCTTGGGCTGATCTTGAACCACTTGTCCGGACGATAGTCTCCAGTAACTCTTAGGCGACTGTAACTTAGCCAGTTTCGACCACGACGCAGATAGGAAGAGCGGATCTGCTCAATCTCTTCGGGCCTGACCGTGTATGGATGAACTACCCTCACTTTCCAGCCCCGCTGGGCTAAGCCGTTAGCGTATTCGTAGACAACCTTGAACCCTCCCACCGGAACGGTGCCACACCCTGGCAGCAGAAAGGTCACGGATCTCATTCCGTTCTCCCCGTTAAGATCCAAATGCGCTGATTGGGATTGCCGTTGCTGGGCCGATGCCGTAAGTTCCTTTTGCACAGGCTATCCCGCAACCCCGTGGCTGACTGCAGAGCTCCCAACTCGGTTTGGTGTTCTTGTTCAAGCCATTCCTCTCCGGCAGAGTTGCGGACCAGATTAATGCATAGCGCCACTTTGCTTCCACAACCGGGTTGCTGCCCCACCCACGGCCGACTTGAACCACTTGCGGCCTTCAGGACCGGGGAATTTCAGCAAATGCCAGAGCGGTGGAAAGTACCGCAAACTAGGATCCATCTTCATTGCTTCTCGCATAAGATGAACAGCTTCCTTGCCGCGGCCTCGTCGCAGTAGCCCGATCCCACAACAAAATACGCGCTTGGCCAAAGCACGCCGGGCAATCCGTCGTAAACTAACAGAACCGGATACGCGACCACCGTACTCATCGAAGAAACTGTCGAATGCCGACTGACACTGCCTGTAGTCTGACAGTTTCTCCGAATAGTACGCGTTAGACATCGCGGTTGAATGTCTCCGATAAATTCCTTGAACCTCGCCGATACGGGCGACAGAACCGTTCGCCGCAAAGCGGAGCCACATCTCCATGTCGCCCGTATGCGGCAGCGACGGCCTGTAGTCCCCGACGGATTTTTGCACGCTCGTTCGAGCGATCGCCGTTACCGCCGGTACAAAATTAAACCCTGTGGTGCACATCTCCCCTATCAGATCGTGCCGTTCCCAGGAATAACGCCTTTGAGGCTCAATGATGGGAAGCGGGAGATCGTCAAACCAGAGAATGCATTTCCCGTGAGTAAGAACAACATCCGGGTTCTCGTCCATGATCTCGGTCGCCCGCTTAAGCGCCCCGGGAACCAGGATATCATCCGCGGATAGGAGCAAAAAATAATCCGCAGACGACCAGGCAATACCCTCGTTAAACGTATTAATATGCCCTTCATTCCGCGAATGCGACGTCACCGTCACCCGAGAGTCGTCACGGGCTAGCTTCCTCGCAACCGTAAGCGACTCGTCCGACGATCCGTCATCTATGATCAATACTCGCAGATCGGATACAGACTGGACGAGAATACTCGACACGCTTGCTTCAAGAAACCGACCATAGTTATAGCACGGGACTACAATATCAACTTTTGTCATTTTCTAGTCCATGATCTCGAGCTACCTGGCGCACATCCACTCCACACCTATCGTCGGTCTATCTATCGTCTCAAGAACAGCTGCTTCTGCTGATCCGCGCAGTCCCTGAATGCATTATCGGATGCGATTCAGCTCGGCCTTTAAACAATTCGTCACATGAAGCTGATCTTCCTCTCTGATCTGCGGGAAGACCGGCAGCAGGAGCGAGCGGTCTTGAGCGATTTCAGATTGACGAAGGTCATGACGCTGGTTCGCGCGTTCGTATGGTATCTCCCGGTGCGAGCACATGATTCCGCGGCGCGTCGCAATTCCTTTCTCGAGCAAGTTTTGCATCACCGTACGCTGGTCAAACCGTTCCGGAAGGCGAATGCAGTAACTCTGCCAGTTGGATCTGGCCCAGTGCGGCTCTCCCGGCAGCCGCAGACCTTCGACATTACCCAGCTGTTCGACATATCTGGCTGCGACGGCTCGCCGGCGTGCTATCAATTCCGAGAGACGCTCGAGCTGCTTGCGCCCAATCGCTGCCTGTATGTCCGTCATCCGGTAGTTGTAGCCAAGAACGACGTACTTCTCGAAGATCACGGACGACGAATTGTGCCGCACCGTGTCCGGAACGCTCATGCCGTGCTGGCGCAGGAGCTTGAACTTGCGATCAAGCTCGGCATTCGCGGTGGTGAGCATCCCACCCTCACCCGTGGTGATCACTTTTCGCGGATGAAAGGAGAAACAAGCAATGTCTCCATGCGGCTTTCCGATCGGCTCCCACGCGCCATTCATCCGGATCTGGGATCCGGCGGCGCAGGCCGCGTCTTCGATCACGGCGATGCCGTGGCGGCGCGCTATCGGCAGAAGCGCGGCCATGTCACACGGCATGCCCATCTGATGAACTGCAATGATCGCCCGCGTGCGCTCGGTGATGGCTTCGACCAGCCGAGTGCAATCCAAATTGTACGTTTCGGGATCAATATCGACGAAAACCGGGGTGGCGCCCTGATGTCGGATGACGTTCGCGGTCGCGATGAAGGAATGGCTGACCGTGATCACCTCGTCGCCGGTCCCGATATCCAACGCAGCCAACGCGAGCTGCAGGGCGGTCGTACAATTGGATACGGCACAGGCGTGTGGTGCACCAACTAGAGCGGCGAACTCTCGCTCGAACGCTGCCACCTGGGGCCCTTGCGATACCCAACCTGAAAGCACGACTGCGCGGGCAGCGTCAGCCTCTTCGTCTGTAAGCAGCGGCACGGCGATCGGAATCACGATGCAGCCGCCTGCCGTTGTTGGTCCGACGCGAGCCCGTGCTCTGATCGCCACCATTTCACCAGATCGGCGAGCCCCTGCTCCAACGAAACCGTGGTCCGGAAACCCAACAAACGCTCTGCTTTGCCTGTCGAAGCTAATCGTCGCGGTACCGGATTGACGGAGCGCTCCGGCGCGAACTCGGGTATCAGGCCGCAGCGTCCCATCACGGACGCAAGCGCCATCGCCAGCTCCGTCAGGCTGGTTTCGGTGCCGCTCCCGACGTTGAAAACCTCATCGGTAACCTTTGACCTCGCCGAAAGGATATTCGCCCTTGCGATGTCCCGGACGTGGACGAAGTCCATGGTCTGACGGCCGTCGCCAAAGATAATGGGAGGCAAACCGGCTTCCAGGCGCTCCATCCAGCGGATCAAGACTTCGGTATACCGTCCGTGGATGTCCATTCGGCTGCCATAAACGTTGAAATACCGCAACGCCACATAATCGAGGCCGGATGCATCGTTGAAAGCCCGGAGGAGCCCCTCGTTGAAAGCCTTGGCGACTCCATAGAGAGTTCGATTGTTGTACGGATTCTGCCGCTCTGTCGTCGGAAATTCTTCGGCCATGCCGTAGACGGAGGCCGAGGACGCCGCGATGATCTTTTCAATGTCGTGCTTGATACAAAGCTCTAGCAGGTCGTAGGTGGCGTCCACCATGACCTCCTTCGCCAGGCGCGGTTCGGCCGCACAATGCGTGATGCGGAGCGCGGCCTGGTGAAAGACGATGTCTGCCGACTTGACCAGCGCTTCCATCAGCTTGCGATCCCGAATATCGCCGTGAACCATTCTCACCGGCCCACGCCCAAGCGCCCGACGGAGGTTTTCCGGCCGGCCCCTGATCATGTTGTCCAGGGCGACAATTTCGATGCAACCCTCGTCGCAGAGCAGATCAATGATGTGGGAGCCAATGAATCCTGCCCCGCCGGTGACCAGAACGCGTTTACCCTTGAGATCAATCAAGACGCTCTCCTGCTGTGCGACCATGACATTCCGCTTCGTGGACGCTCGAGATTGCGGACGGCTGCGCTGGGCTGCCAAGCCGCCGCCCTCCCCAGTGTGGCGACAACTTTGTTCGCCCCTTCCGGCGGCATCTCCGGATAGATCGGCAGTGAAAGGAAGTCTTTCGCGAGCATCTCAGTGACCGGGAGATCACCGCCGCGATAGCCAAGTTCTGCATAGGCTCTTTGTAGATGCACCGGAACCGGATAGTGAATCCCGGCGCCAATACCGGCATCCCGCAACAGCTTCAGCGCGTCGTCGCGCCCGGCCATTCTGACCGCATACACGTGATACACATGGCGGGCGTGCCCCGGCGGGTATGGCCGTCCGAATGGGAAATCAGACAGCAAAGCATCGTACCGCTCAGCCAGCGACCGGCGTGCCTCAGTCCAGCGCTCAATGTAGTCAAGCTTGACATTCAGCACGGCGCTCTGAATTTCGTCCATGCGATAATTGTATCCGGCGATGGCATGGTCGTACTTCGCTTCCTGCCCCCAATCCCGCAGCAGCGCCACGCGGCGTGCAAATTCGGGTCGGTCGGTGACGACCGCCCCACCCTCCCCAAACGCTCCGAGATTCTTGCCGGGGTAGAAGCTGAAGCATCCCAGATCGCCAACCGAGCCCGCACGACGTCCGCGGTATTCGGCGCCGTGCGCCTGCGCGGCGTCCTCGATGACCACCAGCCCGTGACGATGCGCAATGGCCATTATCGGATCCATGTCCGCCATCAGCCCGTGGAGGTGAACTGGCAGAATCGCCTTGGTTCGTGGCGTTATCGCGGCTTCGATTAAGCCTGCATCCATGGTCCATGTTACCGGATCAACGTCGACGAATACCGGCCTGGCCCCGCTGTAGAGAATGGCCGCCGTGGTTGCGACGAACGTCATGGATACCGTGATGACTTCGTCGCCGGGCCCGACGCCGGCCGCAAGCAAGGCAAGGTGAAGCGCCGAAGTTCCGGTGTTCACCGCGCGGCAATGGACGGTATTGCAAAAATGCGCAAAGCGTTCCTCGAAGGCTGCGACCTCCGGTCCCAGGACAAACTGCCCACTACTGACGACCCTCGCGACCGCCGCGTCGATTTCCGGCTTGATCTCGCTGTATTGCGCCTTGAGGTCTAGGAAGGGTATCAAGGTTTAACGCCTTGCATGGGACAAGATAATACCTGGCATTTAAATCTCAATTCTGCATTTAATCAAGCATTAAATTCGCTCTTATATATTATTAAGAATCCTGCTGTTCGGGAGGCTTTGCTTAATTGCTCCTCCTGCGCCTATCTCTTCAGGCGAGGACAGAATGCGAGCGGGGACGCCGGCAACAGTGGCCATCGGCGGGATGTCCTTTGTTACAACCGCGCCCGCGCCTACGCAGGCACCCGCACCGATCGTCACACCGCACAGAATGGTGGCGTTGGAGCCGATGGAAGCTCCCCTACCGACGTGAGTGCGCCGTAGCGTCCAGTCCGAGGCTTGTTGAGGACGACCATCCGCGGTTGTCGCCTTTGGATATTTGTCGTTCGTGAACATCACGCCATGACCGATAAACACTTCGTCCTCGATCGTGACGCCTTCGCACACGAAGCTGTGCGACGATATCTTGCAGCGCGCACCGATCTTCGCCCCTGCCTGGATTTCGACGAAGGTTCCGATCTTGCTTTCATCACCAACTGTGCAACCATACAGGTTGACCAAGTCCGGATGCAGGATTTGCACATCGCGACCAAGCTCGGCATCCTTTATTGGCATGTGAGTTTCCCTGTCTGTACAGTCTGGCAAAACCTTTACATTGCTGAGCGAGACGGGTTCAGCCGGGGCGCCATCTCGACGAGACCTGCTGCCGCCTGGCGAAGGTGTTGCAGCAGAGGGTGCTCTGTGAGGATCAGTCCCCATCCCCAGCAGAAGGCGGCGACTACAAGCGCCGTCAGAAGGCCGAGTGAGTCATTGAGAATTCCTGTCTCGATTAACACCACACAGACGGCCACGCCCGAGGCGGTCGCCATCGTGACGACACCGCTCTTCAGAACTGCACGGCCAAACTCGCGCGGCCGCAGCGCAAGATGCCGACTGAGATAGTATATCGCTACCGCCGCCTGGAACGGCAAAGTCAGCAACGCACATGCTGCGACTGCCTCCACGCCAAAGAAGGACGCGCCCAGCAGTGCAAGCAGCGACGGTGGTAGCGAGATGAAGGACGAGACAAGAGCGTCGCGCACACCTCCAACCGCCAGGAACACAGGATAGGTCAAGCACGCAGCAAACAGTGCCATATTTGCGAGGCAGAGAATGCGCACCAAAGGAACGACCTCCAGCCAAGCGTAACCGAGCCAAATCAAAACGATAGGCTTTGCCATAATCGCAATGAATGTGAGGAACGGCCACTGCACTGCGGAAAGTAGCTGGACCCCGTCCAGATATACGCCCTTTAGATCGGCCCCGGTTGCACGCCTCGTCACCATCGCCGGCATGATGACCGGGGTCAGCACCTGCGTGACGAGCCTATCAAATACCTGGGTAAGGGTGGTGGCCCTACTATAGAGACCTACAGCCGCAAAATCGAGAATCTTCGCGAGAAAGAGCTGGGGGGCAAGGTTGTAGAAGATATTGATGACACCGACGCCGCAGGAATAGAGACCGAATCTGAGGACGTCGCGGTATTCGGACAGCGAAGGGCGCAGCACGCCGAAATCACGATAGGAGCTCAACAGCATAGCTGTGAGAACGATGTTCCCCGCCACACCACCCCAGATCGGGGCCATGTAACTGAAGTCCAATACCGCAAGTCCGATCGAAGCCAGCGCAACCGCCATGTTGCTTGCAAGATTGCAGATCGCGAGCGTCCCGAACTGCATGTCGCGGCGAAACAAGGCGATCAACGTTCCGGAGACCGGCAGAAGGAGAAGGTTTAGCGTAGACACCTGGATACCTCGCCTCAGGCTGTCCGGCCCAACGAGTTGCGATACGACATCGGCCGAGACTAGCAGGGTCGGGGCAACTGCCAGCGAGATCGCCCAGGATACAGTGAATGCCGTGCGAATCGTCCCGCGAGACAACTCATGTTTCTGAATCAGGTAGTTCGCCCCTCCAAACTCCTGAAATGCGGCTGCGATAATAGCGGTGAGTGCGTTGACAACCGCAAAGATCCCGAACTCGCTCGGCGTCAGCAGACGCGAGAGCACCGCGGTCGAGACAACGAACAGCACAAAGGTGGCATAACGGTCCACCCCGGAAAACAGGACTGAACGATGCACTGTATTCATCGAGACTCCGTCCCAGGGCTCGGCTGGCCAAACTGCCATGGCCAAGCCGTCAATCAGGCCATGGCCCGAGCCCCCTCCGCTAGGATACGCGGCAATGGCCTGATCGGGATTGGCTTGCCCTGTTTGGCGATCGATCGAGAAGCTGCCTCGAGCACCTCGATCACCCGCAGCCCGGACATGCCACTGGAAATCGGCTGCGTCCCCGTGCGGACGCATTCGACAAAATGCTCGACCTCCGTTTGCAGCGCCTCCTTGGGCGAGATATGCGGAGCCCACATGTCACCAGCTCGATATCCGATCCTGAATTGATGTGCACTCTCGGGAGGCGCGTCGAGCGTAATTCCCTTATCGTAGACCTTAACCTTCTCGGTCGGCTCGAGATCGTCGTAGACGATCATCTTCTTGCTGCCTCCAATGAACGTCTGCCGCACCTTGACGGGTGAGAGCCAGTTGACGCTGACGTGAGCCACGCATGCGTTGGCAAAGAACAAGGTGATATGGGCCATGTTTTCCGGCGAACCGACAACATGGCATGAACCCGTTGCCGAGACCGCAACCGGATCTTGATCGAGGATATGGTGGATGATCGAGATGTCGTGCACCGCCAGATCCCAGATCACATTTACATCTCTTTGAAACAGCCCGAGGCTCGAGCGCATGCTATCGTAATAGTAGATATCTCCGAGCTCTCTCTTCTGCAGGAGCTCACGAATCTTCTGGACCGCCGGCGTGTAGAGAAAGGTGTGATCGACCATCAGCGTCAATCCGCGTTGGTCCGCCTCGTCGATTAAGCGGGACACCAGCTCCGCGCTCGGCGCAAGTGGCTTCTCGACCAACACGTGCTTACCAGCTCTCAACGCCGCCAATGCCAGCTCGTAGTGCGTGTGCACCGGCGTAGCGATGGCGATTGCATCGATCAAGGAGTCCTTCAGCAAATCGTCATATCGAGCGGTGATTGCTACCCCTGGGTACAGCTGCCTGATGGTGGCCAGTCTGCCTGGATCAAGGTCGCTGACGCCGACGACGCGGGCGGCGGGATTGATCGAGAAATTGCGAACGAGATTGGGCCCCCAATAGCCGTAGCCCACGACCCCGATTCCCAGCTGACTATCTCGCATACCGACCTCGCTCCATTCGGAGAACTTCGATTTTGTTGGCTAGGTGCGCGCGGGCATATCCTGCCATATGCCTCGCGTATCGATGACGTCCAGGTGCCGGCGCTCGGCCAAGGGCACCATTTTGAATTCGTCATGGTCGACGAGGAGAACCGCAATTTCGCAACTGCGCAGCGCTTCCTCGATGTTCACGAATGCAACGCGATAATCGGCCAATTGAGGCGGCAGACGGCGCAGATTCGGCTCAACAACCTTGATACGTTCGCCGTATTTCGCCGCGAGATGCGTAGCAATTTCCAGAGCGGGGCTTTCACGCACGTCGTCGACATTGGCCTTGAACGTCAATCCACAGCAGGCAATGTTCGCATAAGGATGATCGTCGATCAGCGCCTCTGTGCGCTCGATGATCTTCTGCGTTTTGGCGTTGTTCACTTCCCGGCTTGTTCGCATTACCCGCGCGAGATCCGGCACAGAATCGATGATGAACCAGGGGTCGACCGCAATACAGTGCCCCCCGACTCCCGGTCCCGGCCGCAAAATGTTCACGCGAGGATGGCGGTTGGCGATATCGATCACTTCCCAGACGTTGATGTCGAACCTGTCGCAAATCATCGAGAGTTCGTTGGCGAATGCGATGTTGGTATCGCGGAAGGCGTTCTCCGTCAGCTTGACCAACTCGGCCGCACGCGCCGTAGTACCGACGCAGGCGCCGCGAACGAACATCTTGTAGAAGCGCTGAGCACGTCGCGTGCAGGTCGGCGTAATTCCGCCGATGCACCTGTCGTTGTTGATAAGCTCGGTCAGGATCCGTCCCGGCAACACGCGTTCGGGACAGTAAGCGACGTAAATCGCTCCATCCTCCTTGCCGTTGACGCCTATGTGAAGCTCCGGCCTGCGTTCGACGATCCGCTTTGCGATGGCTTCAGTTGTCCCAATCGGCGACGTCGATTCAAGGATGACAAGGTTTCCTGGCGCCAGAAGATCCACGATGTTGTCGACTGCGGCATTCACGCTTGCCAAATCCGGGCGGTTCTCGTGATCGATCGGGGTCGGTACTGCGATGATGAATACGTCCGCCGGCTGCGGTTTCCTGGCCGTCGTGAGCGCACCGCTCGATACGACCTTGGAAACGAGACCATCGAGATCGGGCTCAGCGATATGAATTTTGCCGGATGCAACCGTGTCGACAACGCGTTCGCTGGTATCGATGCCAACCACCTGCAGTCCACGGCTCGCAATCAGAGCCGCTGTCGGCAGCCCGATATAGCCAAGTCCGATGACATTGATTTTCTGGAATTCAGGCATCGAGAAGAACCTTCACGATCCGCTCGCTCGCGTGTCCGTCACCGAACGGATTGTGCGAACGCGCCATGGCAGCGTAAGTCTCGTCATCGTCGAGGAGACGGAATGTTTCCGAAACGATCCTGTCGTAGTCGGCACCGACGAGTCGCGCCGTTCCCGCTTCTACGCCCTCGGGACGCTCGGTCGTCTCGCGCATCACCAGGACCGGCTTCCCGAAAGTGGGCGCCTCCTCCTGGACGCCCCCTGAATCTGTCAGGACCAAATATGACAACGAGAGCAGGCTCACGAAATCCGTGTATTCCTGCGGAGAAATGAGGGCGACCCGCGGATGGTCCGCCAACCGGGACGCAAACAAGTCGCGGACATTCGGATTCGGGTGCACGGGAAGCACCACAGCAACGTCCTCCCTGCGCAGGATGGTCTCGAGCGCGTTCACGATATTTGCAACGCCGCCGCCGAAATTTTCCCTACGATGGCAGGTCACCAGGATGATCCGACGGTTGCCGTGACGTTTCTTGATACCGTCCCACCGACTCGAGAGTCCTGGATCGGATTCGACCATGGCTTTCGCGAGGATGAGAGCGTCCACCACCGTGTTTCCGGTCACGTGGATGCGGTCGCCCGCGACATTTTCGGAGCGCAACGCGCGCGCCGCGCGCTCCGTGGGAGCAAAATGTTGATCGGCGATCGAGCCGACGATCTTGCGGTTCACCTCCTCTGGCCAGGGAGCGAAGATGTCGCCGCTGCGCAGACCCGCCTCGATGTGCGAGACCGGTATACGGTGATAGTAGGATGCCAGTGCCCCCGACATGGCTGTCGCCGTGTCGCCTTGGACAATAATCCTGGTGGGCTTCACCTTTTCGAGGAGTTCGCCAATTTGACCGAGCAGCCGGGCGGTCAGATGATCGAGAGACTGATTGGCCGTCATGACGTTCAGATCAAAATCCGGAACCACCTTGGCAAGCTTCAGGACTTGATCAAGCAGGTGCCGATGCTGTGCCGTCGCACAGATCGTCACGGCGATGTCCTTACCCGCCTCGGCCTTGAGCCGATTGATCACCGGAAAGAGCTTGATTGCTTCCGGCCGGGTTCCCAGAAGGATGAAAAAATGCTTGCGCACGCTTCACCCCCCGATCCGGCTCGGACCAGGAGGGACGGCGCTGGCTGCACCGAGCGGGTTCCGAAACGCCTGCCTCATGAGGGCTTGCGCCAGGATGCCTGCAAACCGGGTGTTCGTCGTGGCGTATCGCCACCACATCCGGCCAGGCTCCTGATAAATGCGGTAGAGCCATTCGAGGCCGAGTTTCTGAATCTGCGGCGGCGCGCGCCGAACGGTGCCTGCCAGAATATCGAATGAACCACCTACCCCCATGATAAAGGGAACGCCAAGTTCATCGCGATGGGCGGCGAGGAAGCGCTCCTTCCGGGGTGTCGGCATGCCGATGAAGAGGCAATCGGCCGCGCTGGATTGGATGTCCCTCACCACGTCATTTTCCTGCTCGCGTTTGAAGTAGCCGTCGTGCGAGCCGGCAAACACGAGTGAAGGATGCTTCTTGCGCGCGGCTTGCATCGCCTCGTGCAGCACGGCGGGAGTGGCTCCCAGGAAATACGGCTTGAAGCCTTCCTGCGCACATACCGCGAGCAACTCGGCGAGGAGATCCACCCCCGCGACCCGCGGCGTCGGCGGAAGCCCCAGCACTCGAGCGCCCCAAACAATCCCCATGCCATCGAGGCCGACGACATCGCTGTTGGCGACATCAGCCGCGAGCACCGGATCAGATCTCATATTCACCAATTTCGCGACGTTCAGCGCCACGTGTTGCAGACGTCGCCGACTGCGCATGGCCCCGCGCGCAAGATCGACGGTTTCCGCCATTGTCAGCAGGTCGACAGGGCATCCCAGAAATGAGGCGCGCATCGGAACCTACCTCCCATAAATTCTACTCGTTTAATGTTTGCTTTTAAGATTATTATAGAGATAATATCGAGGCAACATTTAATTGCAATGTTTAAATCTGACAATATTCGCCGCATGCGGTGAATACAGGATCTCCGCGTAAGGTCGCGGGTCACAGACGAAGCCGGAATTAAATAGAGGAATTAACTGATGATTTCAGTCGTAATTCCCCACCTCAACCAGCCCGATGCGCTGGAAGCCTGCTTGCGCAGCCTGGATGCACAGACCCTCGCTCGGGACGCGTTCGAGATCATCGTGGTGGACAACGGCTCGGCAACGCCCCCAATGGATGTCGTTGCCGGTCATCCCGGTGTACGGCTGGAGCATGAACCGCGTCCCGGGCCCGGCCCGGCGCGAAACGCAGGCGTCGCCGCTGCCAACGGCGAGATCCTCGCCTTCATCGACGCCGATTGCAGGGCCCATCAAGATTGGCTGAGCAGCGTAATGAAATGGTCTTCCCTGTCTCCAGCTGGCACTGTTCTCGGGGGCGACGTCCGCATCTGGCGGCCGGACGATGCGGAGCTTGACGCCATTGCGGCTTACGAAAGCGTGTTCGCTTACCGCTTTAAGCTCTATATCGAGCGCCACGGATATTCTGGCACTGGCAACATGGCGGTGTTTCGCCGCGACTTCGACCGCGTCGGCCCTTTTGCGGGCATTGATGTCGCCGAAGACATGGAATGGGGGGAGCGCGCGTTGCGCGTCGGTCTTCGATTTCGCTACACCCCTGAAATGATCGTCTTCCACCCGGCCCGGGGCTCTCTCCAGGAGCTCTACACCAAATGGGACCGACACATCGCGCACTACCGCAACATGGCGGAAGGCAAACCCATCTGGCGCCTGCGCTGGCTCGCGCAAGCGTTGCTCGTCTTCGCATCACTCGCGCCGAACGCTGTGACCGTGCTGACCAGCGATCGCCTGCACGGTACCGGCGTTCGCCTCAAGGCCATCGCCGTGTTGTGTGCCGTCCGAGCGCACCGCGCCCTCACGATGCTCTCGCACCTGCGAGGCCGAAGGGCGGTCGCCTGGAATCGCTAGCGCAACGCCGATTCCGTCAGGCGCCGAAGGCACCATTGTGGGTCAGCTCCGGCAGGTCGGCACGCCGGCCGAACGACCACAGAATCCAGCCCAGTTCGTAGCTTCGGCACTCGAACCGAACCTCCACGTCAGTGCCGTCGACCAGCCGCTCCTCGCTTCCGAGCCAGGCGTTCCTGAGTGCGCGCGCGACCCGCGGCACCTTGGTCGTCAGTTCACCTTTGCGAACCTGCGAACGGAGGGTCAGGCTCAGTTCGGGCACGAGCATGGCCCGGCCCAGCTGGTTATGGCCAAGCACCCAATTGAATCCCTTGACCAGGGCATCCCGCGCCCCCCGCTGCCCAAAGCGCTCGGCCCATTCCAGCAGTGCCGGAGCCATCCCATACTGATGGACCGAATAGACCTCATAGAAATCAAGAACGCGACCGCTCTGCGCGTCGAAAAACCAGGGCCACTCACCCTGTGGGCCTTGAAGCGCAACCAGATTCCGCACACAGGTGTCGGCCATGACAAGCGCGGACGGATCGCCGGCGAATTCGCCAAATTGATAGCAGGCGATTGAGAGATAGGTCTGCGTCGCAAATGTCGAGAAGCGCCGCCGAAAGCCGAACGGCGCATCGAAGAACAATCCCGATCCACTGTGAAAGCGGTCCTTCAAGAAACGATAGAGCGGCCGCGCATAGCGTGCCCACTCATTCTCGCCCGCCCTCGCCTGGGCCACGGCTCCCGTGAGCAGCATGCCCAGATCTTGCGCCCTGAAGCTCCTCCACCGGGCCTCATCGGCAAGGATGGCTCTCAGCTCGGTTTTGACCGGTTCCGGCATTTCGAGGCCGAGCTCGGCGGCGCTCCATAGCGCCATACCGAACGCGTACTTGCGCACCGGAAGCTTCGTGAGCAGCAACGCGTTGCGATTGAATATTTCGGACAAATCAATCCCATCCGGAATGGCGGCAACGCGCGACATCCCGAGTAGAACGTTGAGGGTATAAAATACGTCGCTGCGTGGGATCGACTCGTTCGGCGAGGTACGTCCATCGAGATGGTAGATATGCGACCACCTGCGGTGTTCGGGTAACCAACAACGTTCCAGCCCGTTGAGTGCATAGTCAACCAGCGGGGAATTGTGCGCGAGCTTACTCGCCGCGGCGGGCACCACGAGCTTCACCCCAAAATTCGGACGAATGATCATGTTAACCGCCCTCCCAAGTCGGGTTAATATTCCCGGATGCTTTCATCCAATCCGCGCAGCAATGGATAGAGGAAATAGGAGATCACGGTGCGCTTCCCGACCTTCAATTCGGCCGTCACCGCCATCCCCGGAATCAGTTGAATGCGCTCCGCGGGCAGCCGAAGGTGCGTGTCCGACAAATCGACCAGTACGCGGTAATAGGGAGCTGGCGCGCGGGGCGCACCTTCGGCCTTCGCATCCGGCGAGAACGTATCCTGACTGATGACGCGGACTTCTCCCGTTGCAGTTCCATACTTCTGGAAGGGAAACGCTTCGAACTTGATCCGAACCGACTGTCCGAGCGCCACTTGACCGATATCCCGCCCCTCGATGTTGACCTCCGCCTGAAGCGGCACGTCACGCGGAACCAGGACAAACAGCGCTTCAGCTTCGCGAACCACCGAGCCGACTGTCCGGTTCGCGATATCCAGGACCACGGCATCTGCCGGCGCCTGCAGGACGATCAACTGTCGACGAAGCTCCGCCTTCTTCAATTCCTCTGCTGCGCTATTGCGCTTCGGCAGCGTCTCCACCAGTTCCAGATAGGTGGTGCGACGAAACTCCTCGGCGAACACTTTCTGATCAGCGCGGGCCTTTTCGAGCCGATGGGTACTATCGGCGATACTGCCGCGAACACGCGCCAGATTGCTTTCGACCTCGAGCCGAGCATCGCGAGACAGTAGAAAGTTCAGCCTCGAACCGACCTCCTTATCCATCAGCGTGGTCCGCATCGCTTCAATCGAACGCATCGTGTCGAGCCGCTGAAGGAGAACCGCCTCTTCATTCTGTGCCGTCTTGAGATTGGCTTGCGCGGATGCGATCTGTGCGTCGTAGTTCTGAATCTGCGCCTCGTAGGCGGCTCTCCTCTGCGAAGACAACTTGCCTTGCAGGACTTGATCCGCATTCGTCAGCTCTTTGACGGCATACTCGATTCCGTTCAATTCGGCGCTCAGACGATCGATTGACGCATCGAATGCAGCCACTCTGCCGCGCAGTTGGTCGAAATCCGCCTGCGAAAACGTCGGATCGAGGGTGGCCAGAACTTCGCCGCGGTTGACGCGATCACCGGCCTTGACGTGGATCTCGCGTATGACCGACGTTTCCAATGGCTGCACGACCAGGTTGGGACGTGTCGTGGTCAGTTTTCCCTGCGCCGTGACGATCATCTCCACCTGCGAAACGGAAGCCCAGATGACCGCGAAAGCAATCAGTGCAATTACGCCGTAAAGGGTGAAACGCGCGAGCCGCGGTGGCGCTTGCTGCTCGACCTCGGCGGCATCGGACTGGAATTCGGCGATGACTGATGCTCGCCTCGGCCCCGGCCTGAATAGCTTGCGGCGGCGCTCGACCGGTCTGGCCGGAACAAGATCGTTCGGCTTCACACCCGCGCGTGATGGCCCTGTCTCCCTCATGCAATCTGCTTCATCTGTTGATTCCACAAATGCCGGTAGATGGTGCATTTCGACAGGAGGTGGTCGTGGCGATCCACATCGACGATTCGGCCGCGGTCCATCACCAGGATCTGGCTTGCTTCCGTCAGCATCGACAATCGATGCGAGACGATGATGACGGTACGCCCTGCCGCCAAACGGCGGAGATTGCGCCTGATGATCATTTCGCTTTCGGAATCGAGGGCACTCGTCGCTTCATCGAGAATCAAGATCCGTGGATTGACGATCAGAGCTCTCGCAATCGCGAGCCGCTGCCTCTGCCCGCCGGATAGGTTCGAGGCATCTTCCTCAAGCATGGTGTCAAAGCCACGCGGCAACCGTTCGATGAACTCGTCGGCGCCTGCGAGCTGCGCCGCAGCGACGACCTCGGCAAAGGTGGCATCGCGTTTCACGCAGGCGATATTCTCGCGAACCGTCCCGCGAAACAGGAAATTATCTTGCAGAACGATTCCAAGGTTTCGGCGCAGATGCGCGAGGTCTAACTCCCTCGAGTCATATCCGTCGATGCGCAGCAGGCCCTGCTGCACCGGATACATGCCCGAAATCAACCTTGTCAGAGTCGTCTTGCCGGAGCCACTCCGTCCCACGATCCCGAAGATCGATCCTGGCTCGACGGTGAAGGAGACATCATCAAGCGCCGGCGATCCCTCGGGTCCGTAGCGAAACGAGACACTTTCGAACTCGATTTTTCCGGCAAGGTCAGGCCGTAGCCCATCTTTCCGACCGTCGCGCTCAGGCTTCTGGTTCATCACCTCGCCGAGCATTTTCACCGCAAGAGCTACTTCCTGGTACTCGTGCACCATGGTCACGAGTTGGACCAGGGGTCCGGAGACCCTACCGGCCAACATGTTGAAGGCGACCAACGCGCCGATTGTCATTTGGCCGGCGAAGACATCGAGTGCTCCGATGGAGATGATTCCGAGCGTCATGATCTTCTCGAGAAATCCGGTGAGCGCCTGCGCGCCTGCCGAGATCTTCTCGACACCGAATCGCATCGTCACGGACTGCGCGCAGCGGCTATCCCAAACCCTGCTCTGCGCTGGCTCCATCCCAAGCGATTTCACGGTGCGCATGCCGTGAACCGTTTCGACGAGGAGAGCCTGCCGCGCACCTTCCGCTTGGTATAGATCGTACAGTCGTCGCCGAAATGGACCCATGAGCAGGCCGACGACGGCGCCGCTCGCGGCGGTGAAGGCCAGGACGATCAACGTCAATCTGACGCTATAAAGCGCAAGGACAGGCAGGAAGACGAATAGCGAAAGCGCATCGAGGGTCGTCAGAAACAAGCGCCCGGTCAGAAACTCACGGATCCTCGCCGCCTGCTGCATGTGTTTGACCAGGACCCCCGCGGCCATATGCTCGAAAAACGTGACCGGCAGCCCGAGGAGATGACCGAACGTCTTCGTAGCAACGCGAATGTCGACCCTGTTGGTCGCATATAGCAGCAAGTAGCGCCGCAGAAAGCCGAATATCGCGTCAAAGACGAGCGCTACGGCCGCTCCTGCCGCGAGTACGTACAGGGTGGTGAAGCTCTCGTGAACCAAAACCTTGTCGATGACGAGCTGGAAGAATATCGGGACGACGAGGCCCAACCCATAGAGCAGGATGGCGGCAATGGCGACGTCCCTGAACAGCCGCCATTGAAGAAGCAGTTCCGGCACAAACCACCGGAGGCCGAAACTCCCTCGACCATCCTGTGTCAACTGCTCGCGCTTGATCAGGATCGTGTCACCGGCCCACTGCGCACAGAATCGATCGCGCTCGATAACCAAGACCTCGTGCTTGCGGTCGGCGAGCGGGTCGAAGATGCTGACGACCTCGGTGCCATCAGTTCGCCGTCCCGCACCAAGAACGGCGATCCAGTTGCCATTGGCGAGCCTCGCCAGCGCCGGATAGGCCTCTCCAAGACGAATCAGCGCGCCCCAATCCAGCTTCGTGCACTTCGCGCGCAGGCCTGCATCCTTCGCCATGCGCAGCAGGAGATTCAACGAGAGCGGGCCGGCTACCGCATACGCATGCTTCAAGCGTTCGACCGGCAGATCTATGCCATGGTGACTGGAAACCTTGGACAGGCATTCCAATGCCGTCTGGGTCGACAATCCGGGCGCGGGCGCGTCCGCAACCCGGTCCTTCGCGCCGCCAGCGGCATCGATGTCAGCGGAAGTTCGAAGAGACATTCAGAGACCGTGTGTTGTGCGCCAGCGCATCACGTACTCCCGACGCACCGTTGTGCGATTGAGCTGGCTGGTTCCGCCGGACGACGCCCGCATCGACCAGGCCCTGGAGCGCCTTCTGCATTACGTCGACCGAGTTAGCGAAAGATTCGACCGAAAAGATCAGCCGCTGAGAAAATACGCGCTTCGGAGCGTTGTTGGCGTCACGCTCTGTCGGTGAAAGACTGACCAGATCGACGCGGACGATGGTTCCACTGACGGTAATTTCTTCGATTCCATCGGTATAAAGTTCGGCGTGCATCTTACGTCTCCTATGCTGCTAGCTGAGGTCTGAAAACAACATCTACGCCATAGCTCGTTGAGTTGTAGGTGTTGGTGGGGAATAGGCTATCTGTTCCGTACGCAAACACACCGTTGCCACCGATCGAGTCCGAGGATGGGGCCGTCAGAGGATCGTTGGTAATTGCGCTGGCGAGCAGGCCCGGATCGGCCGCATAATTCCCGGCGGTGTGATAGGAGGCGACGTAGGTAGTTCCCGGCATGATCGTCACGGGCGTAGCGAAATTGACCTGCTGCCAGCCATCGGCGGTTTCGTTGGTGAAGGTCGCAGTTGCGAGCAATGTGCCGGTGCTGCTCCAAAGATCCGCAACGTGGGTGCCCGTGTTGGACGGTCCCTTGTAGAAGCGAACGCCGATGATATCGCCCGGGGTCGACGTCTGGAATTTGACTCCCAACTCCACAGAGTTGGGATCATTGGCCGCCACGATGCTAGGCGTCTGACTTGCGCTAAACAGACGCACGGTAGTTGAAGACGGAGCATTCACATCCAGGGCGACGGATGCGCTGGCGGAGCCACCTTGGCCATCGGAGATGCTGTAGTTGAACGATGCCGGCCCCGTGTAACCGGTCGTCGGTGTGAAGATCACACTGTTACTTTGGGCGTTGTAGCTGGCGACACCGTTCACACCACCGCTCGCGCCCGTGATCGTAAGCGTATTGCCGTCCGGATCGGTATCGTTGGAAAGCAGTGCCGAGGCCGGGATCCCGAAAGGCACGTTCTGCGTGGCGTCGAAGCCGCTGTCGTTCGCGGCGACGGGTGACCGGTTAGGGCCACCGCTCGAGCTGTTGAACACGACATCAACCCAGTAATTGCTCGCGTTATAGGTATTGGTCGGGAGCAAATTGCTCGTTCCATAGGTGTAGAGGCCGTTGATGTTCGCGGGAGCCGTGAGCGGCCCATTGGTGCGAGCGGCGGTGAAGTAGCTGGTGGTGGAGGCGTAGTGGCCGTTGCTGTGATAGCTTGCGACGTAGGTGGTGCCGGCTGTGATGGACACCGGATTGCTGAACGTGACTGTCTGCCAACCGCTGCTGCTCTCGTTCGTGAAAGTCGCGGTCGCCAGCAGCGCGCCGGTGCTGCTCCACAACGAGCCCGTATGGGTTCCGGGATCATTCGCGCTCTTGTAGTATTTGATTCCGGTAATCGTGCCTGCCACGGACGACGAGAATTGCATTCCGAGGTTGACTTGGGAAGTGTCCGACCCCGATCGGATCGCCGGAGTATCGGTGGTAGAGAATAGGCTCACGGTCGAAGGAACCGCCGAAACTGCGATATTGAATGTCTCGCTGCTCGTGAGGTTGCCGAGATCGGCAGCGGACACCGTGACGCTGAACGTGCCAACGTCCGCGGACGTCGGCGTGCCGGTAAAGGTTCGGGTCGATGGAGTGAACGTGAGCCAGGCCGGAAGCCCTGAACTGCCAGCGGTTGCGCTGTAGGTGAGCGAGTCGCCGGCATCGACATCGGTAAAGGTGCCGGCGGGTAGCGTTAGCGAAAACGCCGAGCCAACGGTCGCGGCCTGGTTGCCGGTCTGGATTGCCAGGACCGGCGCGTCGTTGGCGCCGTGAATGGTGACAGAAAGGGTTGCCGAGGACGCCGCGCCCGCGGCGTCCCGCATCGTATAGCTGAAGACATCGTTCAGCGTATTGGACAACTGCCGCAAGGCCTGCACGGCTTGATCGTTCTCGTTCACCGTGTAGGTGAAAGCACCCGAGGCATTGAGCAAGAGCGTGCCGTGCGCGCCCGCGAGAGCCGTCTGGAACGCCCCGCTGGTCGTGCCAAAGCTGAATGCAGTGACGGTCTTGGTGTCCCCAGCATCGGGATCGGTGTCGTTGGCCAGGACATTGCCGGCCGCGGGCGAACCGCCCGTGCTGTTGTTCACGCCACCCTTTTCGATGGCGTCCGCGCTGTCAGCAACCGCGGTTGGCGGGGTATTGTTGCTGGCGGCGGAGCCGTTGAAGACGACATCGACCCAGTAGTTGGAGGAGTTGAAAGTATTCGTCGGGAACGCGCTTCCGGATCCGTAGGCATAGACTCCGTTGCTGCCAGCCGGCGCCGTCAACTGACCATTGGTAAGCGAGGTTGCGAAATAGTTCTGGGTACCGGAATAATTGCCGTTGGTGTGATAGGATGCGACGTACGTGGTCCCTGCCGTGATCGCGACAGGGGTGGAGAAGTTGACCTGTTGCCAGCCGCTGGCGGTCTCGTTCGTGAACGTGGCAGTTGCAAGCAGGGTTCCGGTCGAGCTCCAGAGATCCGCAATATGGGGACCCGTATTCAACGATCCCTTGTAGAAGCGCAGGCCGGTTACTGTCCCGTTCACCGATGCGGTGAACTTGACTCCGACTTCGACGGGGCTGGTATCGCCGGAATTGGGGACGCTTGGCGCATCATTGGTGCCGAACAGGCTCTGTGCGGAGACCGGATAGTTGACCTTGAGCGACACCTGGCCGGACCCGCTCTGGCCGCTGGTGTCCGTGATCGTGTAGGTGAAGCTCGCCGCGCCGGCATAGCCAGCGGTGGGCGTGAAGGTCACGGTCTGATTCTGCGAATTATAGCTTACGCTGCCATTGGAAGCGTTGCTGACGCTGGTAATCGAGAAAGCCAATCCGGATGCGTTGGTGTCGTTCGCGAGCAACGTCGATGCCGCAATATTCAGCACCCCATTCTGGCTAACTGTGAAGCCGCTGTCCGCATTGGCTTGGGGCGCACTGGCTGCGGCGGATCCGTTGAAGACGACGTCGACCCAGTAGTTGGAGGATTTAAAGCTATTCGTCGGGAACGCGCTTCCAGATCCGTAGGCATAGACTCCGTTGCTGCCAGCCGGCGCCGTCAACTGACCATTGGTAAGCGAGGTTGCGAAATAGTTCTGGGTACCGGAATAATTGCCGTTGGTGTGATAGGATGCGACGTACGTGGTCCCTGCCGTGATCGCGACAGGGGTGGAGAAGTTGACCTGTTGCCAGCCGCTGGCGGTCTCGTTCGTGAACGTGGCAGTTGCAAGCAGGGTTCCGGTCGAGCTCCAGAGATCCGCAATATGGGGACCCGTATTCAACGATCCCTTGTAGAAGCGCAGGCCGGTTACTGTCCCGTTCACCGATGCGGTGAACTTGACTCCGACTTCGACGGGGCTGGTATCGCCGGAATTGGGGACGCTTGGCGCATCATTGGTGCCGAACAGGCTCTGTGCGGAGACCGGATAGTTGACCTTGAGCGACACCTGGCCGGACCCGCTCTGGCCGCTGGTGTCCGTGATCGTGTAGGTGAAGCTGGCCGCCCCGGCATAGCCATTGGTGGGCGTGAAGGTCACGGTCTGGTTCTGCGAATTGTAGCTTACGCTTCCATTGGAAGCGTTGCTGACGCTGGTAATTGAGAAAGCCAATCCGGAGGGGTTGGTGTCGTTCGCGAGCAGCGTTGAAGCCGCGATGTTCAACACGCCATTCTGGCTGACCGTGAAGCCGCTGTCGGCATTGGCTTGTGGCGAGGTCGAGCCTGAATCGTTGAAGACAACGTCCACCCAGTAGTTCGCGGCCTTGATATAGGAGGCGTTGCTGGGGAAGACCGGGCTACTGCCATAGGCATACACGCCGTTGAGGCTGTTTCCGGGGGCGTTGAGCGCACCTTTCGTAAGGCCGTCATAGTCGATGAAATAGTAGTCCGTCGAGGAATAGTGGCCGGTATTCGTGTGATAGGAAGCGACATACGTGACACCCGCCTGCACATTGACAGGCGTTGCGAAATCAACCTGCTGCCATCCACTCGTCGTTTCATTGCTAAACGTTGCGCTCGCAAGCAGCGTCCCGTTGGAGGTCCAGAGGTCACCGATGTGGGTGCCGGTATTATCAGACGCCTTGTAGAAACGAATGCCGGTGATCTTGCCCGACACTGCGGGGATGAATTTGACGCCGACCTCAACTGCGCTGGAATCACTGGTCGAGATCACCGCAGGCGTGTCAGTCGGACTGAAGAGCGTCAGGTTGGAAGACGGCGTAACCGTGTAGGTCGTGCCCGCACCAGGTGTTTCCAGATTCAGGCTGTCGTCGACCGCCCTGGTCTTGAGACGATATGTCCCCTGCGCGCCTGTGACGAACGTGTATGACCACGTGACGTTCGCCGCGCCGACATTGCTATTCGCTGGATGCCAGCTCGTACCACCATCCGTGGAAATCTCGACGCCGGCAATCCTTCCGCCAGCATCAGTGGCCGCCCCCGTCACCGTAATCGATTGCCCCTCGACAACGCTGGCGGCGGAGAGATTGGCGATACTAGAAGTGGGCGCCGTAGTGTCGGTCGACCGAATCGCGGCCATCAGGTTTGCTTGCAGCGTCGCCGGCTGAACGCCCATATCGGCGAAAAGGTTGACCATCGCCTGCTGGACATTAGGGTCTACCGGGGTCGCTGGTCCGTCGTGGTCGCTGGCAAGCGCCCATGACCAGTTGATCGAACCGGCCGAGAATATCAGTGCGCCACTGACGGGATCCCGATGCAGGACGAGATTGTGGGTCGCCGTGCCGTTTGCGAACGTGTTGCCATAATCGAGGAGAAGCTGTCCATTCACCTGCAATGTAGTAGATGAGACACTCATCAACCCCGCTGGGCGAAATCCGTTGTCCGGCGCGGTGTCCCATTCAACGCCTAACAGGCCAGGTACGAGCGAGGCAGTCTGCCCGGGTGACGTTTGCGCGACGGCCGTATCGCGCCAGAAGCGCAATTGGGTCATCGGATACGGTATCGTGATCGTATCGTACCGAAATGCGTTGACCGCGAACAATGTACCGGTCAACTCGTTCGAGGGGAGAGGCGGACCGAACCGCGGGTCAGAGTAATTGCCGGTCGCTTGTCCTGTTGGATCAATCAACGCATTCGCGTGCGTATCCTTGTAGCTAATGAGTGTGCGATTGGCTGATCCGCTGCCATCGATGCTGGGTGCCAATCTTGTTTTCCAATAGATCTCGTTGCCTGTGAGAAACGCAAGGTTCACACCAGCATGCGCTGCGGCCTGTACGTTGGCACGCTGAGCTTCGGTCCAATACTCGTCATGCCCCGCGTCCATGAAGACTTTGTGATTGAGCAACAACGAGCCGTTCGTCGCAGCATCGATTCCCGAAATGTAAGAAACGTCGTACCCGTTTTGCTCGATCCACTGAATAGCCGCAAACTCAGCCGTGAACGGGGAATCTCCCCCCTCGGCAAAGGTTCCCTCGCCGTCACGCGTTATGAGAGGGCGATTGTAACTGACCGCGTAGGCTGATCCACTGACGCCCGGGCCATTCCCGAAATATAAGTTGGCCCCTCCCCAGCCATTGTAGGCTTGCCAGTCCTGATCACTTGTCTGGAGGACGATGTCGCTGTGCGAAGCGTCGTTCCTTATGATGAATGGGATCTGGAAAATCTCGGTGCCGTTGACGACGCTGGCTATGTAGACGCCCGAGACCGCATCGGTCGGTACGCTCCAGGAATCCGTCACGCTCCAATTGCCGGCATCGACGAGCCCGGTCGACGGATCGCGCAATGGATCGGGTTGGACGACCGCCGTTGCGGCCTGATGCTGCATGCTCGTAACCAGCCTAGCACCATCGCCGCCGTAATAGCCCAGCCGGTAGACATCGACCCGATAGTTCGGGTTGCCGGTCAGGTTATTGATCTTGAATTGGACCGTTCCCCCGACATTGGTGCTGATCGCTGTCGTAAATCCTTCGGTCAGAGTTGAATTCTCACCCGGCTGAATCTGCCAGACGCTCTTCGGCGTACCTGGCTTCTGGTTTTCCAGCACGATGGGATTCGTGGGCGGATCGGAAACAATGGTGCCTCCCTGCCCATCGCTTTCAAAATTCCAATTCGAGTCCATGCCCGAGAACAGCAAGGAGACATTGGCCGCACCGTTGCTGAAATCGACCGTGCTGATATTCGAGCTATTGTCGTAGTGGACGGTCGCCGACATCGACGATGTAAAGGGGAGATCCTTCAAGTCGATGAGGTTGCCTGGCGCAAGCGGCGCTCCCGGCGACGAACCCGCGATCAAGCCGCGGAAGTTGGCCGACTGATCGAGGACAAGCGTGCCAGTTCCCGTTTCGAACGACACCGTTATGCCGGAGAACGATCCATTCAAGAACTGGCCGGAAACCGAACCTCCGATCTCCAGGATCGCCTTGTCTGCAATCTCGAAAGATCCAGTACCGCTGACGTCACCCCTAAACTCCCCAGTCGGAATGCGATAGCCAAGGAACGCTTCAACCTCGACTGTCCCATTGTTCAGCACATCGCCTTCGACGATAAACCGCGAGCCAGCACTCAACGAAAGCGTCGCACCTGCATCGAGGAGCAGGCTCCCAATGTCAACACTGGTCGAGCTCGTGACGACATACGTGCCTGCTGCATCTAGGAACGCGGCATCGCTGATGCCCGGAAGCCCGGCGCTCGAGTTAGTAGCGACATTCCAGGCTCCATCAGTCGGGTGAGCCCAGTGCGTGGCGGCAGTGGTGGCAACGAACTGTGATGCCGGCGTCGCTTCGTTTGCCACAGATGCTGACGTTGGCGTCAAGTCTTGACCGCGCGTCAAAGACGTCGAAGACAGCAGCGTAGATAATCGCGAATGGGAAGGAGCGGCGGAGAGGCGAGGCTGACGACGGAGCAAGTCCGACAGCGGACCCGAGTTGGCACGAGACGTCTGCCCGAAGAACCAGGGAACACTCAGAGTGGGCGTCTCGCCTACGGGCTGATCAGCAAGCTGCGCAGCCGAGGGGCCAAGGGGGTCGAAGCTTGCGAAAGCCTTCCAGAACGTTGATTCCTGCCAAGAGGCTGGAATATCTTCCCCCCAGCTAACGGGTCGAGCTCCCCGGCTGAAGGCACTCGCCTTTCGCAACAGCATGACCACACCGATTAAATATTAATCGCATCAAATCTTTTAATTGTGTTTTAAACTGCGGTCAATTCAATACGCATACATTTAACATCGTTTCGATATTTCTTGAGCAGCGCTAACGCGAGGCAAACTGCGGCAGTCGCATGATTTCGCTCAGATATTTGCCGTAGCCGCTCTTCTCCAGCGGTTGCGCCAGCGCCAGAAGTTGATCGCGATCAATGAAGCCGAGTCTAAATGCGACCTCCTCGAGGCAGGCAATTTTCATCCCCTGCCGCTTTTCCAGGGTCTGGACGAACGTCCCTGCATCGATGAGAGATTCGATCGTGCCGGTATCCAACCACGCAAATCCCCGCCCCATCCGCTCAACGTGGAGCGCATTGGCCGAAAGATAACGCATCTGAAGATCGGTAATCTCGAGCTCGCCGCGCGCCGATGGCTCGACGCGGCGAGCGTAGCGGACGACGCGGTTGTCGAAAAAATACAGCCCTGTGACTGCCCAGTTCGAAGCCGGTCGTTTGGGTTTCTCTTCGATCGACACGGGGCGATCCGCTTCATCAAATGCGACCACACCGTATCGTTCTGGGTCTCGCACGTGATAGGCAAAGATGGTTGCGCCTTCCTCGCGACCTGCCGCCCTGGCAAGCAACTCGCTCAGGCCATCGCCGAAGAAAATATTATCCCCAAGCACCATCGCTACGCGATCGCTTCCGATGAAATCGGCCCCGACAATGAACGCGTCTGCCAGACCAGCGGGTCGGGTTTGTTCGGCATAGCTAAGCTTGATCCCCCATTGGCTGCCGTCGCCTAGCAATCCCTCGAACTGACACCGATCCGAAGGCGTGGTGATAATCAGAATTTCGCGGATCCCTGCCAACATCAGAGTCGAGAGGGGATAGTAGATCATGGGCTTGTCATAGATCGGGAGCAACTGCTTGCTGACCACTCGTGTGATCGGATAGAGGCGCGTTCCGCTGCCGCCAGCCAGCACGATTCCCTTCAGCATCGGTTTCTCCTTCTCCGACCAGTTGGTCCAGACAAGCTTGGAGTGAATGGCGCCAAGGCGCCAGGCGAATCCCGAACACGCGTTCGGCCTTGGATGAATCCAGGCGCGAGTTCCGAGGCCGACGCGCAGCAGTCGGAAACTCCTCAGTCGTGATCGCCTCGAGCGCCCGAATCCGCGCTCCACGACGGGAACACTCGTGGAAGATTGCCTGCGCAAAATCGTGCCAGCTTGCCTCGCCTTGGCCACCGAGATGAAAGATCCCGGCGGTGGCCCTGCGATCTTCCGTTACCGACTGTTGTGCGATCCGGAGGACGGCTTCCGCGAGGTCGAACGCGTAAGTCGGGTTACCATGTTGGTCGCTGACAACCCTCACGACCTGCTGCGTCTCGCATAGCCGCAGCATAGTTCGGACGAAGTTGCTGCCATAGGGACTGTAAAGCCAGGAGCATCTGATCACGGTCGCGAGCGGGTGCGCTGCCAATACAGCAGCCTCCCCGGCAAGCTTGGATGCGCCGTAGACGTTCAACGGCGCTGGAATGTCGCTTTCGTCGTACGCATCGGGTTTCGCACCGTCGAATACATAGTCGGTCGAGAGATGGATGAGCGGAATGTTCATTTGCCACGCGACATCCGCCAGCGCGGCCGCGCCATCGCGATTGATGCTGAAGGCCCTCGCCGCTTCAGATTCGGCCTGATCTACCGCGGTATAGGCGGCCGCATTGATGATTACAGACGGCAAGATCGAAGAGACTATCTCGCCAATCCCTTCCCGCCCCTCTAGATCGAGTTCCGGACGCCCAACAGCCACCGCAGGCAGACCACGCATTGTGGCAAGATCACGAAGGCACCTCGCCAGCTGACCATTCCGTCCGGCAATGAGGATGGGTCGACCTGTCATCTTCACCTCAGCTTTGGGCGACCAGGAGACCCAGACGCGAGCCGTCATAGACGCCGCTGCGAGCACGCTCCCACCAGGAGCGGTTCTTGAGATACCATCCGACGGTTTCGAACAGGCCCTGTTCGAAGGTTCTGGTCGGTTTCCAGCCGAGCTCGCGATGTGCTTTCGACGCGTCGATTGCATAGCGGGCATCATGCCCGGGACGATCCGGCACGAACGTAATGAGAGAACGTCTGCACCCGGCGCCCGGAGATAAGCGATCCACAACGTCACAGATCCGGGTGACGACCTCCAGGTTGGATCGCTGGGCATCTCCGCCGAAATTGTACTTCTCGCCGGGCCTTCCTTCGTGCAGAAGTCGTATCAAGCCCGCGGCATGATCATCGACGTGAAGCCAGTCGCGGATATTTCTTCCGTCGCCATAGATCGGCAGAGGCTTCCCATCGATCGCATTGAGGATCGTCAGCGGAATGAGCTTTTCCGGAAACTGATACGGCCCATAGTTGTTCGAGCAGTTCGACACGATCACGGGCAGGCCGTAGGTTCGAAACCACGCGAGCGCGAGGTGGTCCGAGGCGGCCTTGCTCGCCGAGTAGGGCGAGCTCGGCCTGTAGGGCGTATCCTCTCGAAACAGGTCGTCCGGTCCCAATGAGCCGTAGACTTCGTCCGTCGACACGTGGATGAAGCGGAAATGCTTCCGCCTCGAAGCTGGCTGACGTTCGTAGTAGGCTCTGGCCGCCTCCAAGAGGGTGTAGGTGCCAACCACATTGGTATTGACGAAGGCTTGAGGTCCGTTAATCGAGCGGTCGACGTGGCTTTCGGCGGCCAAATGTATGATCGCATCCGGCTCATAGTCGGCGAACGCACAATCCATAGTCTCGCGATCGCAAATGTCGGATTGCAGGAACACATAGGCTTCCAGCCTCTCGATGCTCGCGAGCGACGTCAAGTTCGCCGCGTATGTCAACTTGTCGATGTTGATCACTGCGGCACCCATGTAGAGCGCCAAACGGCGACAGACCGCAGAACCGATAAAGCCCGCTCCGCCGGTCACCAAGATACGCATACTACCGCCTCCACTAGTCGAAAACGCAACCGAGCTGGCTGAGAGTAGGAAGAGTCTGGTCCTTTGGCGACACCTGGGCTTCTGAGGGCCTCACGGGCCACTCGATCGCTAATGTTGAATCAGCCCAATAAACGCCACCGTCGTGACTTGGGGCATAGACCTGGTCGACTTTGTATAAGACGACGGTCTTGGGCTGCAGCGTACAGAAGCCGTGCGCGAATCCCTTCGGAATGAACACCTGCTCGCCGCTTTCACTATCCAACTGGATCGCGATGTGCTTGCCGAAGCTGGCCGATGAACGCCGAAGGTCAACTGCAATATCCAGAATCGCCCCGCTCAACACCCGTATCAACTTCGCCTGGGCGAAGGGCGGCCGCTGGAAGTGCAAGCCGCGCACCGTACCGATCCGATCCGAGCTGGACTGATTGTCTTGAACAAAGTCATGGAGAATTCCCTTCTCCGCGAAAGCTGATCGCTGAAATGTCTCAGAGAAGTAGCCGCGGGCATCGGAAAACCTATCTGTGCGAATGACTTTGACATCAGGAATCTCCAGGGATCGCAGCTCCAACATTGGGTACCCTTCTGCTCGCTTTCATTTCATAGCTCCGATGCGACGGACATAATCGCCCAAGCGATCAATTTCTCCACCCTCTGCGTCCCGATCAAACTAAAGCATGACTTTCGACAACGTCATCGAAGCAATTGTAAGTCTCGGAAACATCACGGAATTTGCCAACAGCCGCCCAAACAAGCGGCATAATCCTACATTTTCCGCGCCAGTCGCGATTAATATATTATTTATTTAATTTGGCAAGACGGTTTTTCTAAGATATATAATCGTCCAACCATCCCGCGGCTCTTTAAATCCTGCTTTGCGGGCGGGCGGCCGCAACGTGGACCCACCCTCGGACAGGTACGTGATGCTCCAGAACAATCTTCAACATACGGATGGAATGCGGCTGCCAGTGAACGGGCTGGCTCAACCCGCCCAGGCAGAAGGCGGGGGAATCAGGGACATCATCAATTTCGTCATCGGGATTCTACGGCGCCAGTATCTCGTAATACTTATCACTGCGATACTAGCCACCGCTGCCAGCCTGTTGTATCTCCGTTTGGTCTCTCCAACCTATACAGCGCAGGTTCAGATCCTGTTGGCCAATCCAAGGCCGCAATTTGTCCAGCAGCAATCACTCCTCGCCGAGCCGGCTTTCGATCTCAGTCAAATCGAGACCCAGCTTCAGCTCCTGAGGTCGAAGTCGACTGCGATTGCTGTAATCAACGAGTTGAAGCTGGCCGACGATCCGGATTTCAATGCGCCGGACCTATCTTTGCAGGCGCTCTGGCAACGGATTCGGTCATGGGTCTCGCCTAGATCGAAGAAGGAGGCACCATCCGGGACGCACGGCGAACCATCCGACGCTCTCGTGGGCGCATTTCTCGACCGGCTGTCCGCTGGACGTGTCAGGTACAGCAACATCATTGAGATCGGTTTTAGCTCGAGCAACGCACCCCGCGCCGCGGAGATCGTCAATGCGATAGCGAACACTTATGTCGCAGACCAGCTTAATGCAAAATTTGACGCCAATCGCAAGGCAACGAGCTGGCTGCAGGAAAGACTTCGCGATCTCGGCGACCAAGCCCTCGCCGCCCAGCGCGCCGTCGACTTCTACAAGGCCCAGAATAATATCGTTTCCCTGGATGGAAAGCCCATCGACGAGCAACAGATTGCGGAGATCAACAACCGATTGGCCGCCGCACGCACCCAAACATCTGAGGCCACGGCCAAGCTGGCCCGCTATGAAACTCTCCTTGCCGTCGATCCGAAAAAGCCGTCCTCGATGGACAACCTCGATGCTGTCGGTGCCGACGCGCTGAACAGCCAGATCATTACAGGGTTGCGCCAGCAATATCTCGAGCTCACCAGACGTGAGGCCGAGTTGGCGGCGAGGGTCGGTCGCGAGCACTTGGCAGTCGTCAATGTCCGGAACCGCGCGCGAGAGTTTCGCGTCTCCATTTTCGACGAGGTCAGGAGACTTGCCGAAGTCAGCCGAAGCGAATTCGAACTCGCCAAACAGCGCCAGGAGGAAATCGAAAAACAATTATCCAAGGCCGTTTCGCAGTCCCGTTCGGTCAATTCGGCTGAGCTGACCATCAAGGACTTGGAAAGCAGGGCAAAGGGCCTACGCAGCTTGTACGAGACCTTCCTTCAGCGTTACATGGGCTCCGCACAGCAGGAGACGTTTCCCACCTCGGATACGCGAGTACTTTTTCCGGCTTCGCCGCCGACGAGCAAGAGCAAGCCAAAGACAAAACTGGTACTTGCGCTTGGCATTCTCGGCGGTCTCGCACTGGGCATCGGCTTGGGGCTCCTCAGAGACCTCATGGACCGCGTCTTTCGGACCTCTTCACAGGTGGAATCCGCGCTGGAGCTGCCTTGTCTATCTTTGGTCCCATTGTTGCCGGCCCGCAAATCTCCCAAGCCACCAATCCGCCTCCAGAAAACCGATGATGATGTTCAGCGGCGGATAGCTTTGCCTCCTACCGCAATTCATCAGACGGTGGTCGGGATGCCACTATCTCGATATACGGAGGCCATTCGTTCCATCAAGCTAGCCATCGACCACAATCCGGCGAAAATCTCCTCCCAGGTCATCGGCATTACCTCTGCATTACCGAACGAGGGGAAGACCACGATTGCAGCTTCGCTCGCGCAATTGATCGGGCACACCGGCAAACGAGCTATTATCGTCGATTGCGACCTCAGGAATCCCTCACTAACGGGCATCTTTGCGCCCAAGGCGGCCTGCGGAATCATCGAAGTTGCAAACGGTAGCCGGCCGCTCGCCGACGCCATCTGGAGAGACCCGACGACCAATCTTGCATTTCTGCCCGCCGTGCGTCGGGGACCTCTGCTACACACCAGCGAAATTCTTTGCGCGGACTCGATCAGCAAACTGTTCGACCGTTTGCGGGCCGAGTATGACTACGTCATCGTCGACCTTCCGCCCTTGACACCGTTGGTTGATGTTCGAGCCACTTCATCTCTGATCGACTGTTACATTCTCGTTGTTGAATGGGGCCGGACCAAGATCGATGTAGTGCAACACGCACTGCACACGGCACCAAACATTCACGAATCTCTTATTGGGGCAGTTCTCAGCAAGACCGATACCAAGGCGATGGCTCGATATGACGGTCATCGGAGCTACTATTACCATGATAGCCATTACATCCGATATGGTCTTTCTGGCTCTTGAGGCTGTTCATAGCGGCCGAAACGTTATCTGGTCTGCGGGACCAGAGGAGTGGCCACACCAGACGACGGTGTATACATGATGGTCCGGCTTGTCATATTGGCCGAGTTGGTGGCGATTGCCGCGGCGTTCGCAATGCCGGAAAGCCTTCAAGGCTGGGTGTTGATATCGTTGGCACTCGCAACAGCGGCGCTGATCTTGGCGATCTTTCTATCGCCCTCCTCCCTCGGGCTTGCCAAACTAATCCGTCCTGGTCTCGTCGTTGTACTCGCGGCTCCTGCGCTCTGGATGGCTTTGCAGTCAGTGCCGATGCCGATTAGCAAACTCGGAAATCCCATTTGGGTAACTGCATCGGCGACCTTAAACGAGCGCCTCGCCGACAGAATCACCGTCGACACCATGGCGACCATGTTCTCGCTCGTGCAGTATTGCGCTGTGCTCGCTGCAGCTCTCATTACTGCCGTCGTCGCGCTCGACCGATATCGCGCAGCGCAACTGCTACATATTCTGCTGTCGACAGCCACAATCGTTACTGCCATGTGGTTCGGCAGGGAAATAACCGGTGTGGCTGGGCCCGACGGCTCGACCGTCGCGGTGCTCGGTGTGTTGCTCTCCTGTGCAACGGCAATTCGTGCGGTCGATCAGCTACTCCGACGCAGTCGGCCAGGAGCTATTGCGCTAGCACCCCTCCCTGCGCTGTCCGCCGCGATCATCGCAATGATTGTCTGTATGGCCGCGCTGCTCATTCGGGCCAACTCGACTGCAGTCGTCGCGGTCCTCCTCGGCTCGGAAATCTTGCTGTCGGTGTTCGCGGTTCGCCGGTGGTTCCCGGGACTGTGGGGTCGTGCTGGCGTTCTTGCAACTGCCACGATTGTCTTCATTGCCACAGCTACGGTCCTTCCCTTCAGAACGAACACCGATCTCACGATCGTCTTGTCAACGAGCAGTCAGGCCGCAACAGAACGGGTACTGCAGGACGTGGCGCCGGCAGGATCCGGCGCGGGTGCTTCAACGCTACTCTTGCCGATTTATCAGGACGCCGGAGCTGGCGACTCGCCAGAACGGCCAACCGCCGCCGCCACCATCGCTATAGATATGGGGTGGGCTTTTCTTTGCGCCCTCGCGATTGCTGCATTGCTCTGCGCTTCCTTTCTGGTCAGACGTGCTCTGTCACGTGCTTACGATTACGTCTTCCCAGCGCTAGGCGCCGGCGCCTTGATTGCAGCGACGATACTCGCATTTTCCGATCATGGAGTTCTGAGTTTAGGAGCATCGCTTCTGCTCGCCGCACTTTTGGGGCTGGCGTTCGGTCAAAGCCTTTCCGGCGCGGGACGTGACGCCGTATCCTCCGAGCCGAAAGCGTCGTCCGACCAGACTGCAGATCAAACACCTGCCCCTCGCCGAACGTTGACCTCAGCGTCAGTCGCCATTTGGCCCCGCGTTAGCCTGATGGTGCTTGGTATTGTGTTGATCGTGCAGGCAGCATGGATGGCGCTCCCTGAGCGGTATTTCGGTGCAAGATCGTCTTTGCCGTCAGTTCTTTCAACTGCAGCAGTCTGGCCGGACGCGACGTCGAAGCCGGTTTCCCTTGCGGCAGCGCGTGAAGACTTATGGATCCGAGGGGCATCGAAATTCACCCGGGATTCGGCTCTGGCTGCCAACGAGCAAAGGACGGCTCCTCCCATGTCTTCGGACGAGTTTGCTCGTGCATTGCGCTCTTCGCCGCTCCGCGGTGACATTTGGCTCTTGCTCGCGGCGACGTCGAAGCACAGTTCGCCTCAGTCCAGCACGGCAGCGATGCTCAGAATGTCATACTATACTGCGCCGAATGATTTGGACCTGCTTCCGTTGCGCGTATCGATCGCACTCGCCGCAGATGCCACGGTGCGGGAGCCTGACCTGCGTGAATTGATCAAACGGGACGTCAACCTCGTCGTGAGACATCGGCCTGCCCTCAAGCCAGCCCTTGTGACCGCTTACCGGTCAGCCTCGGCCGATGGGAAGGTCTATTTCGAGGGCCTGCTTTCGGAACTCGATCCGACGTTCCTGGACCAGGTCTACGCGAGGAGTTCCGGAAGGCGCTCTCGATAACCTGAAAAGCCGCGACTTCAGCCCAAACTGCGATTGCGGATCGGACAAAGAAGCGCACGCCATTAAAATGGGCGGAACCGCGGTTTTTACTTGATAAACGAGATTAATTAATAAATAATTAAATATTAAATCGCAGAGCCCCGGTCATGAACTTCGTGAACCGACATTTCCCCGATCGGGAGGTTACGGATCGTCTCAGTCCCGAACCGACGGTATCGCGCGAGCCCAAATGGCCCCTCCGTTATGAGGCGGTCGAGCACGTGGTGCTCGGTGCTGATGTTGCGATCATTCTATTTGCGAGCCTCGCCTCTACATTGCTGTACCAAGCCCAGTATGGGCAAGCCGCGGCCAACTTGGGCAACGCGCTTGGCTTGGCGCTGGTTAGCGCAGCTTGTCTCGTTTGCCTGCTGAAGACCTACCGGCTTTATCAGCCGGTTGAGCTCCTCGTCCTCCGAAACCAGATGCGCGCGGTTTGTTTAGCTTGGATGTCTTCAGTGCTTTTCATCTTGGCGGTGTACGGCTTCGCAATTCGCCCGGAGACCTCACAGCACCCAGGTCTGCTCTTCGCCGTCTTGGCCCTGAGCTTGCTTTTGGGCGAGCGGTGGGGAGTCAAGGTGCTTCTCGGAAGGGCTCTGAGCGGCAGGAGGTTCGCCACTACAAATATTGTTCTGATCAGCGATCAACCCTTGTCGAAGAACGTGGGACTGTCCGAGACCTTGTCGATGCACGGGTACCTCGTCAAAGAAAGGTTCAGCTTGCCTCCGTTAGGCTTCGGTCCTGCCTGCCGAAGGCGGCTCACGACGCGCGTCATCGACTACGTCCGCACCTGCCATCTTGATCAGGTGGTGGTGGAAGCTGAACCGGAGCGATGGCCCGAACTGCGAGCCTTTGTTGCCGATCTGCGCGTTTTGCCCTTCCCGATTATATTCGTGCCCGTTGGCACGACATCCGAATTGCTTCGACACCCCAAGCGGAGTCTTGGAAGCGCCGTTTGTGTAGAGCTCCAGCGTGGCCCCCTCACACCGCTGGAGTGCGCGATCAAGCGGACGATCGACGTTATCGGTGCGGGCCTCGCATTGGTGATGCTCGCCCCGCTGCTTGCGCTCACCGCGGTGGCGATCAAGTTAGATTCCCCGGGCCCTGTATTCTTTCGGCAGCAACGCTGTGGCTTTAACGGCCGAATCTTCTTGATCCGTAAATTCCGGACCATGCGTGTGCTCGAGGACGGGCCCGTAATCCTTCAGGCCAACCGCGCCGATCGACGCGTTACCCGCGTCGGCAAATGGCTGCGCCGAATGAGCTTCGATGAATTGCCGCAACTGCTAAACGTTCTCGATGGCAGCATGTCGCTCGTGGGCCCGCGTCCTCACGCCGTGGCTCACGACAGTGAATTTGACAAGCTTGTGCGAAACTACGCGCTTCGGCACCGGGTCAGGCCAGGATTGACTGGCTGGGCTCAAGTCCATGGCTGCCGGGGCGCCACTCCCACAGCAGTCATGGTCGAAACACGTGTCCAATATGATCTCTGGTACATCGACAACTGGAGTCTTGGGTTGGATCTCGCAATCCTCCTGCGAACTCCGGTAGAGGTCTTGCGAGGGCGCAATGCCTACTAGAGCACAGATCATGCGAGTAGCGCCTCTGATTGGCCCTTACACTCCTGCCAATTACCGATTAGTCACGCACGCTGGCGAAGCTTCGGACTTGCTTCGCCAATGCGAAACTCTTCAATTCTCCGGCCAGACTTCATTGCGGCAACCAACCAGCGCGGCCGCTTACCACGTCCCGACCAGGTCTCGGCCGTTTGCGGATTCCGATATTTCGGCAGCACCCGAGGATATTTGCGTCTCGGCTTGCCGGTCGAAGACGCGCCTGCCGGGCTCGAATCCGCCAAAACAGCCATCCCGCCCCCAAGTGCCGCTAAGCGCTTCTCCAGCTCGTTCTTTTCCGCCTTGATCCGGTCAGACAGGATCCCGCTGATTTCCTCATGAAGCGACCAGAGATCGTCAAGGGACATCGCTTCTAACTCAAGTTTCTTAGCCGCCATGATCTCACCGTGTAGTTGCGCCCAACCCAATATTGCCTCTGTCGATATATTAATCAAGACAGAGAGCCCGATTATCCCAGAAGAATGTTTGGAACCGAACTGGAACTGGCGCTCCAGATAACGGGGTCCACGTTAATAATCAAGCCGAGAAAATGAGCGATCCGCACAATTTAACCGCGGACCAATCACCGCGCGGGAACTGCTCAAGCCCCATCAGAGATGGCATATGAGCCGATCCCGTCAGGGACCTGCCACGCCGCAGCATTAGATGCTGACGCGCCGGACTGCTTTTGTTAAGCCTCGGCTGGCCTACCGCCTTGGGGCGTCCCCAGAGACGCAAACGGCAGCTAATAATCCCAATATCCTTCAGCGCGCGTCGTCTGAGCTCGATTTGGAAGCTCAGGGCCCGGATATCGGACAACACGGTCGACGGAGCCGCAAACCGGCCGACTGAATCCTGAAGACGTTCAAGAGGATACTCTATCAAACCATGCCTCCTCTACGCATCTTCGCAAGATACTTTGCCACCGAGATCAATTAATAAAATAATCGTCGAAATAATTATTAAATAATATATAATAGATTTATTGCATGGTCGTTTTGAGCACTGATTTGGTCAAACATTCATTCGTCACTCGGACGAAGAATGGCTAGATGACGACGGGTCAGTCGAACGGTGTCGAGAAATGCTAATGCGAAGGCAAGATCTCGAAGCCATGGATTTTGAGGAACTTTGGCTCCTTCACGAGGAGCTGACAAAGATTCTCGCCGAAAAGATCACCGCCGAAAAGCGAGAGCTAGAAAAGCGTCTTGCGCAGCTCAACCAGCCGGATCAACTCGGCGGAGCTGAAAGCGGGGCGACTGAGGCGGGAACAGGCCAGCCGCCCCGTCGCAAATACCCGAAGGTCGTGCCGAAATACTTCAATCCGCTTCAGCCAACAGAGACTTGGTCCGGACGTGGTAAGCAGCCCCGCTGGCTCGTTGCCGCCCTGCAATCGGGCCACACGCTCGAGGAGTTCAAGATCCCCGAGAACGGTGAATCGTCCGAACGGAATGCTGGTGGTCGAGAGCATTCCTAGATGCGCGAAAGTCGGACACACCGCATTGAGCTGGGAATTTCCACCGTGCGTGCTGAGCGGCGAATTCCGCCTCGAACAGGCGGCGGATCGAAAACCCGCTTGGCCAACCGACGCCTCGATCGCGAAAGCGCTGACGTTCGCTGCCTTAGACCTTGCCCGCACGAGCTGCGGTCGTCGCGTTCAAAAGAAGTCGTAAGGTGCTAGCTCTTGGCACAGTCCACAATCCCCGTCGGTTCGCCCCCGTTTTTGTCGAGACGATAGTTGCCTCTCTGCGGTAGTTTCTGAAGTCCAGAAGGCTCATCGCCAGGAGAGGCACGCGCGTAGCCGGAAAGCGTGCTTGCATCAACTGACGCATGAACTGCAGGCGAGGAATTAGTCGGGAGCGCAACGCGTGTGGAATATCGACGCCAAGCAGCTCGGCAACGGCGATCAGCTGGGTTTCAACCGCGTTCTTCATCAAGTCGCCCGAGACACGAGAGGTAAGCTTCTCCCAATCGACAGGCTCGGCTGAATGGCTTAGGTCGCGCAATTCAACAAGGTGCCGCAGGTCGAGGTCGCCGAGCCAATAACCATAGTCTTGAAACTGGTCATGGATGATCAACATCAGCGCTTGGAAGGTTGGCGTGGGGATATATACGCGTGCCCGTCCGAGCGGCGCAGGAATACAATGGTTCAGCGCATGCCCGAAGTTCTGGTAGAGGTACGCAGGACCTGGAGCTGCCTGCTGCAGGTCGATCGACCCGACATCCTGGGGGCGATTCAGATCGGCATGCCATCTATGGCTTTCGGGAGGGGTCTGGTAATGGATATCGTAACCAATTCCAGATAGCGCGGCGACAGCCGTTCTGGCGTCGTCTGGCATGACCATGATATCCAGATCGGACATTATCCGAACACCTCTTCGCGCCTCGGGCGCGGTCGCCAGTGTCGAAGCCCCCTTGAGTAGGACCGGCGTAATGCCATGACCGTTCAGCGCAACGACGACCTCTTCGAGTTGAGCGACGAGGCGGTCATTGCGCAACCCGTTTCGGCGGTGGATATGGCGAATATAGGCGCAGACGTCCTCCGGCAGCACCGATGCGAATTTGTCGACAAAGTCGATGAGCGCCGGCGTCGTCAGGGTCTGATTTGCGAGCCCGATGACGGAGGTCCACTCTACGTCGACGGGCGGCATGCCTCGCAAGCAATTGCAGAGGCTCCTGACCGCGCTGCTATGCCTTGCCATTGCACAGATCCACAAGCAGGCGCCGAGCCTCGCCGGCCTCGCAGTAGGTGAGTTGAAGCGATTGCGCACCCGCGACAATCCGCCTTAAAGCAAGAAAGCCAGTCTGCGACAGTCTACCATCGCTGGCGAATGCGTGCTCGATGAGCCGCCTCATTGAATCCAAACGATCTATTTCGGTTAGTTCGGTCGGACCGCTCGCGACCCGGTTCAAGAAGATGATCCAGCCTGCGGAGAAGCTTTCGTTCTGCGCATCAGGAATGGGTACGTACCGCACCCGAACGCCGTCGGAGCGGCAATGCGTCGCATCGTAGCGGTCGCCATGTAGTCGCGAGAGCAAGTCCCACGATCCTTCCTTGAGGGTGAGCGCAAACGGGACTCCGCAGATCGTTCCGTCACCGCCAACCAGCGCGACGTCATCGCCAGCGTACCGAAATCCGGCGTCCACCAGCTGCAATGTGAGGGTAGACTTTCCTGCTCCCGGATGGCCGCATAACAACAGGCCCATGCCGTCGTTCACGAGAGAAGCGGCATGAAGGGAGAACACCCAGCGAATGTTTCGAATAAGCCGCTCGGTGACGTGAGCTTTGATCGTAGGGGCTAGTGCATCGACGTCGCATCTGGAAATGCTGGAATCTTCTGCGCGCAAGAACACTTGTTCATCCAGCATCATTGCCTCGATCGCGATGTCGCCGTCGCCGCCGGCACTCTGGTCCGACACACTGAATGGCGACAGCAGCCGCCTCAAGAGGTCCGGATTTGCAGCCCGGATGTCTATTCTGTGGCGACCCAGATGAGCTGAGAAGGCGCAATCGGTCGGCATTCGCCAATCGACTTCGAGCAACGCTCGATCGACCCAGACATCTACGACCTGTCGCGTGAACTGGCGTGCCGTGTGCTCGTCAATGCCTTGCGCCGCAAGCCCCCGATAAATGTCTCCAAGCGAGGAGCCTTCCCCTAACTTGCACCAGATGAATGCCCCTACTCGGTCGAGTTCAAAAATCTTCTGCCCCGCTTCGCTGAAGATCATTGGTCGACCATCCAACAGCGCGAATACTGCATCCGGAGCCGGTCTCAATACTATCTCTGCCGACGATCTTTCCAGCACGGCTTCCACCAATGTGAACCATTCTGCCTCGCCTGTACCGGCGAGGCGGCGACAGCCTCCGGGATGCGATGTTGTCGCGGCACCGGACAAGCGGACCCGCCGCCACCTGCGAGACTCAATCTAGCCCGGTCTGCGCCGCCTGCGATTTCGTTCACCCGAACACACGCCACCGGTCCGGCTCGTTTGGACATGTCAATCCGGCTGGTCATGCCGCGAGCTGACCGTCCTTGCCCCCGTCTTGAGGAGAAATGTTCAACCCCTGCTCTCCCATGAGGCTCGGCCTGGCGATCGACCGATGAGCATCCAATAGGTACCGATAAGCTTCGCGATCGGCACTCCGTTCTCTTAGAATGCGTTCCTTCTCGCCAATGCTGACCAATTCTGCGCGCATCTGAGCCAGCTGCAGCGTCTCCGAGGTGAGGTTGTACTCGTTAAGAATTAATTCCCACATTGTCTCCTCCAGCCGAAGAAACCTGGACGAGTGTACCTTACGTGATCGGCAGCAATTAACCAACGAGATTTGCAGATTTTGCTTATAATCAAAATTTGTTTCATATTTGAACCTCGGGCGAGCATTCAATACCGTGACAAAGCGCAACCACGTGCCGAACCGACTTGAGAATGGTGGCCTGCAGAAGCCTACGAGAAAAGGGACTGACGTTTTCGGTAATGCATCGCGCCGCGCAAAAAAATAAATCAGCCGAGAGTCGTAAATCAGACCGACAAGGCGAGTTTTAATTTGCACAAATAATAAAAAAGAGAATAGTTAATGGACTGCACCGAGGGGAGTGACACCAGTGATGCGGTTGGCTGATCTGTCCGTCGAGAGGAAATTGATGGTTTTGTCGCAGGGGGAACGTTCGACACGAAGTCGCGGGTATTTCGACATGACGGTTATTAGGCGCCTCCCAGAAGCGTTCGGTTGAGGTCGGACATTATTCAGAGTTGCGGCGAAAGCCCGCAGCTATCCCAAGAATTCGCCAAGCAGGAATCCGGTCGGTTGGAGAAGCGTCGTCACGAGCAAGCTGCCCTTTTGCTCGAACAACGACCCCAGGTGCGATGCCCCCCAAGTCACCCGCACCGACGAGAGCGCACTCCAGCCGGCCGGCCCTTTTTCTCGACAAATACGTGTTTCAGGGAGGCTCGTATGGGCATGATCATGGTCAAGTGTCCGCAATCCGGCCGCGCGATTCCGACCGGCATCAAATCCGATCGTGAGACTTTCCTGCGAAGCATCGTGTTTTTCGGCAATACTCTTTGTCCGGACTGTCGGGCCAATCACAACTGGTTTGCCCGCGAGGCCTGGGTCGAGGAGCCGATCGTCAGAACTGTAGAGGTAGCTCGTACAGCGCCAACGTGCTGATGCAAATGACGCGCGCGCTTCGGAGAGTGTGTTGATATTCCCCTTCCGATAGCGCGTTGCTGTTGCAATGCATTGCAACCATTTAGAATATTTTCGCGCATTGTCGTAAAACGAACCGACGCCCCCGGTGGCCATCGCTTAGACGTTGTTGGCACGTCGCCACAAATCCGAGCTTCCGTCACGAATTCGGCAAAGGCCTGTTTGGGGGTGTTGTAGTGAGTAGTGGGATTTCCAGCCTGGCTGTTCTGCGTGACACAAGAATCGAGCTCGTCAGCCTGCTGGCCCAATTGAGGCGGCTCCGCGAGAGAGTAAGAAGGGCGGAAGCACGGCGCTCGGGACAAAGACGACGATCATCGTCGGCATCGCGCGCCCGAGGCCGCCGAGCATGAGACATCGCACGCAAGGCATCCGCAGTTCAGGGGCAATTGTGACGACTATGCTCCCTGGAGTTGAAGGCCAGCATGGAATTGCAAGCGCTCTTCTGGATCCCCGTTAGTGTAGGACCGCTTCATCGATGCCCAACGGGCGAGGAGAACGATAACGAGCGACCGTATCGCCTCTTTCGTTCCCATTATGTTCTAGCTGGGTATGTCTGATCGACCCGCGAGCTGGCGCATGCCAAACCCGCAACTGACAACCGTCCTCGCCAGGCACCTCCCGAGACCTGAACGTGTGCAACCTCTACTCGATGACGAAGAACGTGGACGCGATCCGCCGCTTGTGGCGAGCTCAACAGCAGCGTCGGCAACTGAGCATGCCAGGCATTTTCCCGGATTACCCCGCCCCCAATCGTCCGCAACGTGCCCGACAGGCGTGGGATCATTGCGGCCGGCTCTCCGCTGAAACTCATCATTACTTAGGATGGGGGGTGAAATCTTGAGGGCAACGAGCAAGCCACAAAGTGAGCTTGCGTTCACTTTCGACGGCTCTTGCACACTCGTATTCACCGCCACGGTGGGCAACCCGCCAGCGATTGCAAATTGTGGTGCGCTCGGAGGGACTCGAACCCCCACGGTGTTACCCACTGCCACCTCAAGGCAGCGCGTCTACCAGTTCCGCCACGAGCGCTAGGAGATGCCGGCCTGAGGTCGTTCGGGCGGCCGGATCAGCGGCGCCGATCTAACAAATCCATCAGGGGGATACAAGCCTGCAAAAGCCCTGAATTCCACAAGCTTGGCAGGAAAAACGCCGCCCTTCCCCAGGAGATCGGCCTTATAGGATACCCAGGCCGCTACCGCTTGCCCGGTCCCGTGTGACCGGGGGCCTACCGCGTCCCCGGCGAGCGCGGCAGCATCTGCTTGACCTCGACCGCGATTCTGTTGCGGTCGACCAGCACAACGCCGGAGGCGACCGGCAGATTATTGGCGAGCACCTTGACTTCGTCGGCCTCAGTTGCGTCCAGCTCGATGATGGCGCCGCGGGAAAGACGTAATACTTGATGGATCGGCATCGTGGTCGTCCCGAGGACGACCATGAGATCCACGGTGACTTTGTCGAGAGTGGGCACTGTCAGGACCGCCGCAACTTGAGACTTGGGACTTGGGACTCTTCATTTGCTCCAGAGATGATCACCACGTTATGGTTAGCCAATGGTTAATTCCCCTGAAAGCCACCGCCAAGACCTCGATTTGACGTCGTTTTCCGCCGCAGGCGGCGAAGTCGTCGAATGGCGGATTTCGGATGCCCCGGTGCCCTATCCGGAGGCCGTGGCCGCCATGGAGGCGCGTGTCGCGGCGATCGCCGCGGGCGAGGCCCCTGAACTGGTCTGGCTGCTCGAACATCCCCCGCTCTACACCTCCGGCACCTCGGGCAAGGAAAGCGACCTGCTCGATTCCCGATTCCCGACCTTCGCGACAGGGCGCGGCGGGCAGCTCACCTATCACGGACCCGGCCAGCGCGTGGCCTACGTCATGCTCGACCTCAAGCGCCGCCGGCCGGACGTGCGGGCCTATGTCGCGAGCCTGGAAGAGCTGATCCTGAAGACGCTCGCCGCCTTCAACGTCCGCGGCGAACGGCGCGAGGACCGGGTCGGCGTCTGGGTCAGGCGGCCCGACAAGGGACCTGGACACGAAGACAAGATCGCGGCGATCGGCGTCCGCCTGAAGCGCTGGGTCTCGTTTCACGGCATCGCCATTAATGTCGAGCCGGAGCTGTCGCATTTCGCCGGCATCGTGCCCTGCGGCGTCGTCGACCCCCGTTACGGCGTCACCTCGCTGGTCGATCTCGGCCAGCTCGTGACCATGGCCGACGTCGACATCGCGCTCAGGCAGGCGTTCGAAGAGCTGTTCGGACCGACCCGCGCGCTGCTGCCGGAAGCGGCAGTCTAATACTTTTTTTGTTGAGCCGACCGCGCCGCTCTCCGCCCGTCGCGGAATCAGCTACGCTTCATTTCGGTGCCGCCCACGCCTCCTCCCTCCGCCGGGAAAGCAGACCTCATGCCGGGCGAGTTGATCATCGGCCGACTGTTCGAGCGCCAGGCATAAGGAGGGGTTGCGATCCATGCTCGCAATGGGAGGTTTTGACGATGAAACTGTCTGCGCCCATCTACCATCTGAAGCGCAAGGCCAGGCGCCTGTCCCGCGAGGCCGGCATTCCGCTCCACGACGCGCTTGACCGCATCGCTGCGACGGAGGGCTTTTCCGCCTGGAGCATGCTCGCGGCGAAAGCAGCCGCACTGACGCCGGCGAGCAAACTGTTCGCGCAGTTCCGGCCGGGCGATTTGGTGCTGGTCGGGGCCCGTCCCGGCCAGGGCAAGACGTTGATGAGCCTCGAACTTGCCGTCGAAGCCATGAAGTCCGGCCATCGCGCCGCATTCTTCTCACTGGAGTACACCGAGCGAGATGTGTTGGACCGCCTCCGTGCGATCGGCGTGGAGCCCACACAGTTCGACAAGCTGTTCGAGGTGGATTGCTCGGACGCAATCAGCGCCGATTACATCGTCAAGCAGATGGAAGCGGCGCCGCGCGGCACCTTCGTCGTGATCGACTATCTGCAACTGCTCGATCAGAGGCGGGAAAACCCCGACCTGACGGTGCAGGTGCGGGCGCTGAGGTCGTTCGCGCGCGACACGGGGCTGATCGTCGTCTTCATCTCGCAGATCGATCGATCCTATGATCCCGCAGCGAAGCCCTGCCCCGATCTCAGCGATGTCCGCCTGCCCAACCCGCTGGACCTGACGCTGTTCGACAAAACATGCTTCATCAACAAAGCCGAAGTGCAATTCCGCGCGGCGAGCTGATGGCTGCAGGCCGCGGGTGAGACGGCTCACCCGCGGCCTCTCGCATCACGCCGCCTGCAGCGAGACCTCGAGCTTGCCGGCGATGTAGCGCCGCTCCTGAGACAGGCCGCCAAAGCCGTATGCATCGCCCTTGACCTCGTCGACATGCAGGTAGGTCTCGGGATGCAGCGGCCCCAGGATCTCGGCCATGCGCTTGAACATGGCGGCGAGATAGGCCGCCTTCTCGTCCTTGGTGTTCGTGCCCTCGGTGACGTGGATGTCGATCCAGTAGCTGGCGAGCTTCTGCTCGGCGAGCGACTCGCCGCCGGCGAACCAGTCGCCCGCATCCACGGACTTCACGATGATGGCGGTGACCTTGGGGTCCTTGTGCAGGATACTTGCTGTGAGCTCGGACACCGCGCTCGCGATATCGGCCTTCAGCGAGGGGGACTGGCGAGACGTGGTGTAGGACACGGTGATCAGGGGCATCGTCGTTCTCCTCGATATGCCGCGCAATGCGTGCGGCGTCGGTAAGAAACTAGACCTGCCGCCATCATTTTGGTATCTTATCACGACTGATACCAATGATAACGATTTGTAATGAAAGCCACACTCGACATCGCCACCGTCCAGACCTTCCTTCTGGTCGCCGACCTCCAGAGCTTCACGCGCACCGCCGAAGCGCTCGGCACGACGCAGGCCGCCGTCAGTCTCAAACTGCAGCGGCTGGAGACGTTGCTGGGCAAGCGCCTCGTCGAGCGCTCGCCGCGCGCAGTCCGCCTCACCGCCGATGGCGCCGCGTTCCTCGATCGCGCCCGCGCGCTGATGACGGCGCACGATCTCGCGCTGTCGGGCGACGCGCCGGCCGCGCAGTCGCTCTCGCTCGGCATCTCCGATCACGCCGCTGGCCCCGAATTGGTGCCGCTACTCGAGCGCCTGCACGCGATGTCGTCGAACCTCACCCTCGCCGTCACCATCGGCTTCTCGCGCGAGATGCAGGATGCCTACGATGCGGGCGAGCTCGATGCGGTGATCGTGCGCCAGGAAGGCAGCCGCCGCGGCGGCGAGAAACTCGCTGAGGACGAGTTCGGCTGGTTCGCCGCACGCCGCTTCACGTTGCCGAAGGGCGAACCGTTGCCGCTCGCAACCCTCGCTCCGCCCTGCGGGGTGCGCGCCGTCGCCGTGCGCACGCTCGACAAGGCCGGCCTCCCCTGGCGCGAGCGCTTCGTCGGCGGCGGCGTCACCGCGGTGGTCGCGGCAGCACTCGCCGGGCTTGCCATTGCACCGTTGGCGCGGCGGATCGCGCCGCCCGGGCTGATCGATGTCGGACCTGCGCACAAGCTGCCGAAGCTCGGCAGCTCAAAGGTGATGCTGCATTCGAAGGTCAGCGATCCCGCGAAACTCGCCGCGCTGCGTGCGGTGGCCGCGACGTTCCGGAGCGTGGCGGCCGCCTGAAGTCTCACAAGATCGCCTCGAACGCGCTGCGCAGCGTCTCGTGCCGAAAGACAAAACCGCGGCTCAGCGCCTTGTTCGGCAGCACGCGCTGGCCGCCGAGCAGGAGCTCGTCGGCAAAGCCGCCGCCGATCCGGCGGAGCAGGCGGCCGGGAATGCGGAACAGGACGGGCCGGTGCAGGCGGCGGCCGAGCTCTTCCGTGAACTTTGCATTGGTGACCGGGATCGGTGCGGTGGCGTTGACGGGACCCGACAGGTCCGGCGTCGCGATCACATAGGCGATCAGGCGGATCAGATCGTCGCGCTCGATCCAGGACATCCATTGTCGCCCGGTGCCGAGCGGGCCGCCGAGGCCGAACTCGAACGGCGTCAGCATGCGCGTGACGAAGCCGCCTTCGGTGCCGAGCACGAGGCCGATGCGCAAATAAACCACGCGCACGCCGAGCTCTTCCGCAGGTCGCGCTGCCGCCTCCCAGGCCGCGCACAGCTCGTGGCTGAAGCAGGCGTGAGATTTGGCCGATTCCGTCAGCACCTGGTCGGCCCAAAGGCCGTACCAGCCGATCGCCGAGCCGCTGATCAGCACCTCGGGCCTGCGCGCGAGCCGCGCGATCAGCTTGACGACCTCGCCGGTCGTGTCGATGCGCGAGCCGATGATCTTCGCGCGCTTCGCTTCGGTCCACAGGCCGTTGCCGATCGGCTCACCCGCGAGGTTGACGATGGCGTCGATCTGCGCGTCCGAGGTGAGCTGATCGAGGCTGGTGATCAGCGTCACCGGCGGCGGCAGCATCTCGGCTTTCGCGGGATTTCGGATCAGCGCGATGACGTGATGCCCTGCCCCGCTGAGGCTTGCGGCAAGCCGGCTGCCGATGAATCCGGTGGCGCCGGTGATGAGCACGGTCTTGCGGCCGGGCAGCTTTTCGACAAGCCCGGCTGCCGCCACGCTTCGCATGCGGCCGAGCCGCCGCATCGCCGCGAAATCCCTGAGGCCGCACAGTGCCGCGCCGACTGCGCAGGCGGTCGCGGCGATGCTGAGCAGGCCCTGATCAACGACGCTCACGCCGAAGGGCTGCATGGCCCAATCGATCAGGACGGGCATCAGCAGCACCAGGATGGCGCCGTAATTGATCGCAAGCAGCGTGTGATTGATGCGCTCGCTCGGCGGCAGCTTGCGGCTCAGATCCTCCTCGACAAAATCCATCAAGGTGATGACGATCTCGGCGACCAGCACCACGACGATCAACAGCGCCAGCACGCCGTGAACCTCGAGCCAGCCGAGCATCAGGAACAGCAGCGCATAGAGCATGTTGCGGATGCCGTGCAGCTTCAGCTCGAAGCGCTGCGACGGCCGCCAGGCCAGGCGCTCGGTGAATTCGTGGTGATAGAAGGTATCGAACACACCCATCGCGATCTGGATGGCGATGAGTGTCCACAGCAGCGGCGTCATGATACGGCCTCCCTGAACAGGACGGACTGATGGATCAGCGCACCGTGACGCGGGTGAGTGACATCCAAGCTGAAGCGGAAGGCGCCCTCGCCGAGATCTCGATGTGTCACGATGAGCTCGCCCGGCGTCAGCCAGCCCGGCAGCGGAAGCCACAGCCGTCCAAGCTGGAGGCCGTAGCCGCGCTGCGAAAGATCAGTACCTGATCCTCGACCGCGATGCGCAGCGCCATCGACACGCCGAAGCCGACATATTCCTCGAGCCCGGTCGGACCGGCGAAACGCTTGGCGGAATGGATCACCTGCGGAAAGCCGCGCTTGCGCGCGCAGATGCGCGTCCAGGTCTGGCCGGTCGCGCCGTCCTCGGTGACCGTGACGATCATGGGCACACCGATATCGCGGCCGGTCGGCAACGGTCCGCCGATCAGGCGCGCGGCCTGCGCGAACCACCAGCCGAAATCGCTGAAGGTGAGCTCGTCGACCACGCCGACATAGACGATACTGTCGCCGTCGGCGACGCGTTTCGAGAAGCGGCGCCAGGTGGCGAGCGGCAAGCGGCCCCAATCCTCGTCCGACAGCAGCGTGCGGAAACGTCGGTCGTCGAGCAGTCTTACGTGAGCGGAGGTCGATGCGTTGGAGCCCGATAGTCTTGCCGACGTCATCGCAACCTCCTCGATGCTATTTGACCTTGCCGATCGGCAGCAGGTTGGCGATCTTCTCGCCAAGCCGCATCAAGGCGACCAGACGCGGCCGCGGCACTTTCAGCATCTGCATGAACCAGTGGTCGGCGAGCTCGGTGAACGCCAGCATCTCCTTCAGGCGCTTGGCTGCGACGGGACTGATGCCGGGATCGTCCGTGGCATCGGACACGCAGGCGCGAAGGGCCGCGATCGCCGGGTCGATCTCCCGCTCCTTGCGCCGCGCCGCGATCCTCGCGGCGATCTCCCAGATGTCGGTCTCGGCCTCGTAATGGTCGCGGCGATCGCCCAGGATCGGGACCCGCCGGATCAGGTTCCAGGCGAGCAGCTCCTTCAGCGAGTTGGAGACGTTGGACCGCGCCATGCCGAGCGTGTCGGCGATGTCCTCGGCGGTCATCGGCGCCTCGGCGAGATAAAGCAGCCCGTGAATCTGGCTTACCGAGCGGTTCACGCCCCACTCGTCGCCCATGTCGCCCCAGTGCAGGATGAAGCGCTCGACGGCGGCGGGGAGTTTCTTTTTTCCGGTTATTTCTGTCATGACAGAAATATCTGACGAACTTGCTTTCTTGTCAAGGACCCGCCTTGCATACGGTCCGTAAAGCTTGCCTAGAAATGTCCCACAGGGCGGGAACCATCTCGCGGATGCCGCGTTTGTTCCCGTCGAGGCGGGGTCCGGGAATGGTCGAAAAGTTCAATCAACAGAGAGACCTGTTCGAGAGCGAGCGCAGTTTCCGGCTGTTGGTTGAGGGGGTTGCCGACTACGCGCTGTACATGCTCGACCCCAACGGGATCATCACCAGCTGGAACATCGGCGGCGAACGCATCAAGGGCTACCCCCCAGAGGAGATCCTCGGCCAGCATTTTTCCCGTTTCTACACCGAGACCGACCGCGCCAATGGCAAGCCAGCCCGGGCGCTCGGCATCGCGCGGGAAAAAGGCCGATACGAGGAGGAAGGCTGGCGTGTCCGCAAGGACGGCACGTTCTTCTGGGCGAGCGTCGTGATCGACCCGATCTACGAGGACGGCAGGCTGATCGGCTTCGCCAAGATCACACGCGACATCACAGAGCGCCGCAATGCGCAGCTCAAGCTCGAGGCGATGCAGAAGCAGTTGGCCGAGTCGCAGAAATTCGATGCGCTGGGGCAGCTCACCGGCGGTGTCGCCCACGACTTCAACAATCTTCTGATGATCATCAGCGGCAGCCTTCACATCCTGAAGAAAGGCGCCGCCGACGACCCCAAGCTCGAGCGCGCCATCTCGGCGATCGACACCGCGACCAAGCGCGGCGCAGCGCTGACCAACCAGCTTCTCACGTTCGCGCGTCGGCAAAGCGTCAACCCGCAGGCGATCGATTTTGCCGACCGTATCGCGGCGATCCGCGAGGTGCTCGACGCGGGCGTCGGCAGCTCCGTGCGCCTCGCTTTCGACATCCACTCCGACACCTGGCCGATCAGGGCCGACGTCTCCGAGCTCGAGACCGCGCTGCTCAACCTCGTCATCAATGCCCGCGACGCGATGCCGGACGGCGGCACGGTGACGATCGGCGCACGCAACGTCGTGCTGAACGAGACGCCCCTCGTCGGCGATTTCGTCGCAATCGACGTCCGCGATACCGGGCTCGGAATTCCTTCCGACGTCCTCGATAAGATCTTCGAGCCGTTCTTCACGACCAAGCCGATCGGAAAAGGCACCGGCCTCGGCCTTTCGCAGGTGCACGGCTTCGCCCACCAGGCCGGCGGCACGGTGAAGGTCGCGAGCGAGCTCGGCAAGGGCACGACATTCACCATCGTCCTGCCGCGCGGCACAGATATGCCGTCGCGGGAGGCGCCGGGAGCGACGTTCCGCGGCAGCGGCACGGTGCTGCTGGTCGAGGACAATCCCGACGTCGCGCTGGTCAGCATCGGTCTTCTGGAGCAGCTCGGCTATCAGGTGCGCCGTGTCGCCGATGCCGAAGCGGCATTGCGCGAGATCGAGAGCGACGGCGTCGACTTCGTGTTCTCGGACATCGTCATGCCCGGCAAGATGGACGGCCTCAGCCTCGCCCATCACCTGCGTCAGATCCGTCCCGGCCTGCCGATCCTGCTCGCCACCGGCTACAGCGAGGTCGCCGCCGGCGTGCGCGGTGATTTCCCGATCCTGCGCAAGCCCTACGAGATCCACGAGCTGAGCGAGGCAATCGCGAAATTGCCGAAGTGAATGTTCACCGCTTACCACGGCCAACTCGCCGTCACGGCCGGGCTTGACCCGGCCATCCACGCCTGGACAGGGGCACCAAGAACGTGGATGCCCGGGACAAGCCCGGGCATGACGATCTCTTGTGAACTATCACACCGTCGGCAGCACGGAAAATGCTTCCCCTGCCCTGCGCAAATTCAGCTCATCCACGCTTGCCGTCTCGCTGGTGACACTGTCGACGCGCGAGGATGGCGGCCCGTGGCGGCACAGCGCGACCATGTCGGCAACGTGCGTCGGCGCGCCGGCGAACAGCGCTTCCACGCTGCCGTCACGGCGGTTGCGGACCCAGCCTTCAAGGCCATACGCGGTGGCCTGAGACTCCACCCAGGCTCGATAACCGACGCCCTGCACGCGGCCGCGGATCATGACCTGGAGAATCGCCCGACTCATGTCTTCTTCCATCCGAGCAAATCGGAGCTGCGCGCCTTGACCGCGGCCTCGCGCGTAACGCGCGCCATCAGCTCCGACGATGCCAGGCCCTTGAGGCTTTTTGGCGCCATGCCCTCGCGCAACGCCTTCTGTGTCTCGTAGACGGCTTGCGTCGCGGCGGCGATCGGCGCATGGCCCTGCAGCGCGATGCGCACGCGCTGGCCCTGGAGATAATCGAGCCCACTCAATTCCTCGGACGCGCCGCCGAGCACGATCGGCAGCCGCGTGGCGGAGACGATGGCCTCGAGCTCGGCGCGCGACTTGATGCCGGTGAAAAACAGCGCATCGACGCCGGCGGCCTCATAAGCCTGGGCGCGGCGCACCGCATCCTCGATCGAGGTGATCGCGGCTGCGCCTGTGCGGCCCATGATGACCAGCGAGGGATCGCTGCGGCCGCCAAGCGCCGCCTCCATCTTGCCGACGCCCTCCTCCAGCGAGATCAGCTGCGCCTTCGTCGCACCGAATGCGGCGGGCAACAGCGTGTCCTCGATGGTGAGGCCGGCCGCGCCCGACGTCTCCAGCTCCTGCACCGTGCGGCGCACGTTCAGCGCATTGCCATAGCCGTGATCGGCGTCGACGAGCACCGGCAGCGCCGAGGCCCGCGACATCCGCCGCATCTGCTCGGCAAGCTCGGTGAGCGTGATCAGCGTGACATCGGGATCGCCGAGCACGGCGAGCGAGGCCACCGATCCGCCGAACATGCCAAGCGGAAAGCCGAGATCCTCGGCAATGCGGATCGAGATCGCGTCATAGACCGAGCCGGGATGGACGCACGTCCCGCCCGACAGGATCGATCGCAGTTTCTCGCGGCGGGAACGAAAGGCCATGGTTGCCCTCCCAATTATTGCGACGCAGCCGCAACGTACTCCGTCATTGCGAGCGCAGCGAAGCAATCCAGTGTCTTTCCGCAGAGGCAGTCTGGATTGCTTCGCTGCGCTCGCAATGACGGTGAGCTTGGGGCCCGGCAAGACCCCCACTCACATCTTTTATCTTACGCAAACTCCAGGATCAGCGCGTCGACCGCGAGTGTCGCGCCGGCGCTGGCGTGGATCTTCTTCACGGTTCCGTCCTGTTCGGCGCGCAGCACGTTCTGCATCTTCATGGCTTCGACCACCGCCAAGGTCTCGCCGGCCTTGACCTCCTGCCCCTCGCTGACCGCGATCGAGACGACGAGGCCCGGCATCGGGCAGAGCAGCTTCTTGCCGCTGTCGGAGGCCGTGGTCACCGGCATCAGCCGCGCGGAGGCCGCCTCGGCCTCGGTCCAGACATAGACCGGCACCTCGACGCCCTGATGCGCGAGACGAACGCCGTTCGGAATCGGCCGCGCCTGCACGGCCACGAACTGACCGTCGATTGTGCCCTGCCAGACCGGATCGCCCGGCTTCCACGGCGACTGCAACAGATGCGTGTTGCCGGCCTTGCCGTCGGCGTCGATGAAGCGGATCGCTATCGCCTCGCCTTCGCGCGCGACCTCGAGCAGGATCTCCTGGCGCTCGAGCCAGACCGCGCGACGCCGCTCGCGCTGCACGACGCGGCCGCCCATCTGGCCGGAAATCTGCCGCTTGCGCGCTCCGAGCACGTGATCGATCGCGGCGCCGACCGCGGCGATGCGACGCGCGACCTCGCCCTCGGGCACACGCACCGCAAAACCCTTGGGGAATTCCTCGGCGATGAAGCCGGTCGAGAGCCGTCCCTCGCGCCAGCGCGGATGATGCATCAAGGCCGACAGGAACGGGATGTTGTGGCGGATGCCATCGACATAGAACGAGTCCAGTGCAGTCGCCTGCGCCTCGATCGCCGCCGCGCGCGAGGGCGCATGGGTGACGAGCTTGGCGATCATCGGATCGTAATGGATCGAGATCTCGCCGCCCTCCTGCACGCCGGTATCGTTGCGGATGGTGATGCCGTCGTGGCTCGCTTCCGCCGGCGGACGATATTTCACCAGGCGCCCGATCGAGGGCAGGAAGTTGCGGAACGGATCTTCGGCGTAGAGGCGCGATTCCACCGCCCAGCCGGTCAGCGTGACGTCCTTCTGCGCGATGGCGAGCTTCTCGCCGCTCGCGACGCGGATCATCTGCTCGACGAGATCGATGCCGGTGACGAGCTCGGTGACGGGATGCTCGACCTGGAGGCGCGTATTCATCTCCAGGAAGTAGAAGCTCTTGTCCTGGCCTGCGACGAACTCGACCGTGCCGGCGGAATCGTAGTTCACGGCCTTGGCCAGCGCGACCGCCTGCTCGCCCATCTTGCGGCGGGTTTCCTCATCCAGCAGCGGCGACGGCGCTTCCTCGATGACCTTCTGGTTGCGGCGCTGGATCGAGCATTCGCGCTCGCCGAGATAGATCACGTTGCCGTGCTTGTCGCCCAGCACCTGGATCTCGATGTGGCGGGGATCGACGATGAACTTCTCGACGAAGACGCGGTCGTCGCCGAACGAGGCCTTCGCCTCCGCCTTGGCGAGGTTGAAGCCCTCGGCAACCTCGGCTTTGGAATGGGCGATGCGCATGCCCTTGCCGCCGCCGCCGGCGGAGGCCTTGATCATGACGGGGTAGCCGATCTCGTCGGCGATCCGCACCGCGTGCTTGTCGTCCTCGATGACGCCGAGATAGCCCGGCACGGTCGAGACTTTTGCTTTTGCGGCGGCCTTCTTGGACTCGATCTTGTCGCCCATTGCGGCGATCGCGCCGGGATTCGGGCCGATGAAAACGATTCCTGCGGCTTCCAGCGCGCGCGGAAACGCCTCGCGCTCGGACAGGAAGCCGTAGCCGGGATGCACAGCCTCGGCACCCGTCTTCCGGCAGGCCTCCACGATCTTCTCGATCACCAGGTAGCTCTCGGCCGCGGCCGGCGGGCCGATCAGCACCGCCTCATCGGCCATCTCGACGTGGAGGGCATCGCGGTCGGCCTCGGAATAGACCGCGACCGTCTGAATTCCCATCTTGCGGGCAGTCTTGATGACCCGGCAGGCGATTTCGCCGCGATTGGCGATCAGAATGCGTTTGAACATGCTTTTCTTGAGTCTCGACCTTGGGCGGGACCCTTCCCTGGCCGTTGGGGCCTTTGGGAGGGGCCGTGTGGCTCCCGTGGTACATCAAAATGGGCCGGAGGCAACGGTCTAAATCGGGCCGCCTTTGGCGTACCAGCGCAAGACCGAAATGGGCCCGGCGCGCCTGCCGTGCGGCATCCCTAGGACTTTCCGGCCTTGGCCGCGTCCCGGACCAGGTCATGAATGAAGCCCAGCTTGCCGACCACCGCGGGCGACAGGATGAAGGGATAGAGGTCGCGCAGGCCCATGGCGCGGTTGACGCTGTTCATGGCGAAGGTGAAGGGCAGCCATGCGTTGACCAGCACCTCGACATCCCTGGCCTCGTACGGGTTGAAGCGGATGCGCGCCGTCAGCTCCCCGTCGCGGTCGACCTTGGGACGCACCTCCATGCCGAACTCGGCGGCCATTTCGAGGGCATCGACGATGTGGAGGTAGTGCGCCCAGGTTTCGGCGAAATCCTCCCAAGGGTGGGTCGTGGCATAGGCCGAGACGTAGTTCTGCTGCCAGTCCGGCGGCGCGCCCTCGGCATAATGGCGCTGCAGGGCCTGGCCGTAATCGGCGCTATCGTCGCCGAAGACGGCGCGGCACTGGTCGAGCTTGCCGCCATCGCGCACCAGCACATCCCAGAAGTAGTGTCCGACCTCGTGGCGAAAGTGCCCAAGCAGCGTCCGGTACGGCTCGCCCATCTCGAGCCGGCGCCGCTCGCGCTCGATGTCGTCGGCCTCGGTCAGCGCGATCGTGATCAGGCCGTTGTCATGGCCGGTCATGACCTTCTCGCCGCTGTGCGGATCGTCGGCGAGGAAGTTGAAGATCAGGCCATGCTCGGGATTGTCCTGGCGGGTCTGGAGCGGCAGCTTCCAGCGGATCAGGGAATAGAACAGCCGGTGCTTGGCCACCTCCAGCTCGCGCCAGCCGGCGAGCTGCGCCGGATCCGAAAGGTTCGGCACGGTCCCGTTGTGGCGGCAGGCGCGGCAATAGCCGGTGCTATCGCCTGCGTCGGTCAGCCAGTTGCAGGCGTCGTACTCGGCATTCCGGCACAGCATCCGGCTCTCACTCTTGTCGGCGAGGATGCTCCAGGCGTCTCCGTCGGCCTCGATCGCCGACATCGTCTCCTTCTCTGGCAGGAAGGCGATCCGATGGCCGCAGCGTTCGCAGGCGCGGTTCTCGAAATAGAGGACGTTGCCGCAGGCCTGGCAGATAAAGAGCTTCAAGATTTAGCCTCGTGGGAAAGGAAAGCCTATGAGCGCGCTGGCACCTCGCGACGACGCCTCAATCCGCCGATCGTTCCAGTATTCGGAACAAATTGCCAGACCGGACGTTACCACCGCGTACTTCTCTGCGTTCAGGCGCGCGCCCCCATTTCCCGGCACCACCTGCCCTCTAAACAATGGCCATCACGCTCCGTCTGTGTGAATATCGGTCCGGCACGTGCGCACCTGCATGACAACGGCCGATGCCTTGAACGAACCCTTGCCCGAGACCATCGCCGCCGAAAGGCTGCGCCAGCACCTCGAAGACGTCGCGCGCGAGCGCGACAATGCCTATCGCGCGCTGCAGGAGCGCGAGGCCGAGCTGGCGCGCATCCAGCGCATCGGCAAGGTCGGCGGCGTCGAGGTCGATTTCCGCGAAGGCTTCAAGAACCGGCGTTCGCCCGAATATCTGATGATCCACGGCCTTCCGCCGGAAGCCGCCGAGGAGTCGCACGAGGATTGGGTCAACCGTATCCATCCCGACGACCGCGACGCCACTGTCAAGCATTTCTTCGAAGCGCTCGCCGGAGGGAGCGAGGACTATAGCGCCGAATACCGCATCATCCGCCCCAGCGACAGCGAGACCCGCTGGATCCGTGTCGTCGCAAAGATCGAGCGCGACAAGGACGGCCGCGCCATCCGGCTCGTCGGCGCTCATATCGACATGACCGATCAGGCGCTGGCGCGCGAGACGCTGCGCGAAAGCGAGGAGCGCTTCCGGCTGATCGCCGACAGCGCGCCGGTGCCGATCTGGGTCACCAAGCTCGACCGCAAGCGGTCCTTCGCCAACCAGGCCTATGTCGATTTCGTCGGCCTGCCCTACGACCAGGCCATCGACTTCGACTGGCGCAAGGTGCTGCATCCCGACGACCTGCCGCACGTGCTGCAGCAATCCGTCCAGGGTGAAGCGTCCCTCAAACCCTTCGTGCTGGAAGCGCGCTACAAGAACGCCAGCGGCGAATGGCGCTGGCTGCGCTCGGAATCGCAGCCGCGCTGGGATGCGACCGGCAAGCATATCGGCTTCATCGGCGTCGCCCACGACGTCACCGTCGCCAAGCAGGCCGAGATCGAGCTCCGGCGGCTGAACGAGACGCTGGAAGAGCGCATCGCGGAGCGCACCGCCGAGCTCGAAGCCAACGAGGCGCGGCTGCGCGCGATCCTGGAGACCAGCAATCAGTATCAGGGCCTGGTCAATCTCGAGGGCCAGCTGGTCTACGCCAACAAGACCGCGCTCGCCGGCATCAAGGCGAATTCCGCGGACGTGGTCGGAAAGCCGTTCTGGGACACACCCTGGTTCACCGGCACGGAGGGCATGAGTGCCGCCGTGCGCGAGGCCTTCGACACTGTGCTCAAGGGCGAACCCGTGCGGCTGGAGATGCGCCTGCGCCTTCCGATCGGCGAGCGCGATTTCGACTTCGGCATGCGTCCCGTGCTCGACCGCCAGGGCAACATCACCGGCGCCGTGCCCGAGGCGGTGGACATCACCGAGCGGCGCCGCGGCGAGGAAGCGCTGCGGCAGTCGCAGAAGATGGAGGCGATCGGCCAGCTCACCGGTGGCGTCGCTCACGACTTCAACAATCTTCTCACCATCATCCGCTCTGCGACCGATTTCCTGCGCCGCCGCGAGCTGCCGGAGGAGCGCCGCCGACGCTACGTCGATGCCATCTCAGACACGGTCGAGCGCGCCTCCAAGCTGACCGCGCAGCTTCTGGCCTTCGCGCGCCGGCAACCGCTGAAGCCGCAGATCTTCAACGTCGGCAGCCAGGTCGAGGGCGTGGCGCAGCTGGTGCGGCCGCTGGTCGGCGCCCGCATCGAGATCGCCGTGGAGGTTCGGGACACCGGTTGCTTCACGGTGGCCGACATCGCCCAGTTCGAGACCGCGCTGATCAATCTCGCCATCAACGCCCGCGATGCCATGGACGGCGAAGGCCGCCTCACCATCGCCGTGCGCAAGGTCTCGGGAATACCGAGCCTGCGCGCACAATCGGCGCGCCGCGGCGACTATGTCGCGATCTCCGTTACCGACACCGGCAGCGGCATCGCGCCGGAACATCTCGAACAGATCTTCGAGCCGTTCTTCACCACCAAGGAGGTCGGCAAGGGCACCGGCCTCGGGCTCAGCCAGGCCTTCGGCTTCGCAAAGCAGTCCGAGGGCGACATTGCGGTGACGAGCACGCAAGGTGAAGGTGCCACCTTCACCATCTACCTGCCGCAGGCGCAAAGCCCCACCACGGAGAAGGAAGCAGCGGCCCTGAGCCACGAGGCGGCCACGACCGGGCGTGGTTATCGCGTGCTCGTGGTCGAGGACGACGACGAGGTCGGCCGCTTCTCCACCGAGCTCCTGGAGGATCTCGGCTATGTCGTGCGCCGCGTCGCCAATGCCAACGCGGCGCTGGCGATCCTGGGCGAGAACGAATTTGCCGTCGACCTCGTGTTCTCCGACGTCATCATGCCCGGCATGAACGGGGTCGAGCTCGCCGGCATCATCCGCGAGCGCTATCCCGGCCTGCCCGTGGTGCTCACTTCCGGCTACAGCAACGTGCTGGCCGAGAACGCCCACCGCGGATTTGAGCTGATCCAGAAGCCGTATTCGGTGGAATCGCTCTCGCGCATCCTGCGCAAGGCGATCATGGAGAAGCTGTCAGTCGCAAGGTGAGTGTCACATTCGCGAGAAGCAGCCACGAATTCCAGTCCGTTGCCGCGGCAAGACTCTAGGGGAAGACAGCCGTTCCCGCATCGGTTATCGATGCCGAATGACTGACCGAACCTCAAGGAATGAACGTGCCGTCTGACGCCATCTGGGCCTGGAGCATCATCTTCGTCGCGACCGCCTGCGTCATCATCCGGCCGTTTCGCCTGCCCGAGGCGATCTGGGCCGCGATCGGCGCTGGCGCACTCGTGCTGTTTGGTTTTCTGCCCTGGCAGGAGGCGCTGACGGGCATCGAGAAAGGCCTCGACGTCTATCTCTTCCTGATCGGAATGATGCTGATCGCCGAGCTGGCGCGGCTCGAAGGCCTGTTCGATTATCTGGCCGCGCTCGCGGTGGAATACGCACGCGGCTCGCCGCAGCGGCTGTTTCTTCTTATCTATCTCGTCGGCACGCTCGTGACCGTGCTGCTTTCCAACGATGCTACCGCGATCGTGCTGACGCCGGCCGTCTATGCCGCGACGCGCGCGGCCGGCGCGAAGCCGCTGCCTTATCTGTTCGTCTGCGCCTTCATCGCCAATGCCGCGAGTTTCGTCCTGCCGATCTCCAACCCCGCCAACCTCGTCGTGTTCGGCGCGCGCATGCCGCACCTGACGGAATGGCTACGCCTGTTCGCCTTGCCCTCGGCGGCGTCGATCCTGCTGACCTACATCGTGCTGCGCCTGACCCAGCACCACGCGCTGAAGGAAGAGACGATCGCGCGCAGCGTGCCGCATCCCAAGCTCGGCCGCGGCGGCAAGCTCACCGCAATAGGCATCGTCGCGATCGGCATCGTGCTGGTCACGGCGTCAGCGCTCGACAAGCAGCTCGGCCTGCCGACCTTTATCTGCGGCGGCGTGACGGCCGCGATCGTGCTGCTGCTCAGCCGGCAATCACCCTTGCCCGTGCTGCGCGGGGTGTCCTGGAGCGTGTTGCCGCTCGTCGGCGGGCTCTTCGTCATGGTGGAGGCGTTGATCAAGACCGGCGTGATCGCGCAGCTCAACGCGTTGCTGCACCAGGCGGTAGCTCAATCGGTCCCGCAGGCGGCCTGGAGCGTGGGCATTGCCACCGCGCTCGCCGACAACATCGCCAACAATCTTCCGGTCGGCCTCGTCGCCGGCTCGGTTGCCGCCGGCGATCATCTGCCGGTGCCCGTCGTCAGCGCGATCCTGATTGGCGTCGATCTCGGCCCCAATCTGTCGGTCACCGGCTCGCTCGCCACCATCCTCTGGCTGGTCGCGCTCCGCCGCGAGAAGATCGAGGTCGGCGCCTGGCCGTTCCTCAAGCTCGGCCTGCTGGTGACGCCGCCGGCCCTGATCGCGGCGTTAGCCGCCGCGATCAGATAGCGCTCATCGTCAGTCGTTCTCGTAGCCGTAGACTTCCGGCAGGATGAAGATCGCGGCAAGCAGGCCTACCAGCGGGAAGATCGCGACCATCAGCGTGGCGTTCGCCTGCCCGATCGCGGCAAACACCGTTGGGAACAGGAAGATCGCCAGGAACGACGGCAGCTTCACGAACATGTAGGCGAAGCCGCTTGCGGTGCCCCGATATCGCGGACGGGCGACCATGGTCGGGATCGTCATGCAGTTCGACGCATCCCAATAATGGCCCCAGAGCATGCCGGCGGCGGCGAACGGCAGCAGGATCTTGTTGTCGGTGTAGAGCGCGAAGGCCGCGACCAGCAGCGAAACCAGCACGATGCCGAAGCCGGCGATGGCGATGCCACGATGGCCGATCTTCGGCGTCAGCAAGGGTCCGACCCAGCCCGACAGGGCGGCGAAAGAGAACAGCGCCATCGTCACCACATTGATGCCAAGCACGCTCGATACGCCGACCATCACAAACAGCACCGGCAGATAGAATGCGAAGGTCGAGAACTCGCTCGCCTGGGCGAAACAGGCGATCCAGCCATAAAGGGTGGCACGCCAGCGAATCGGATCCTTCCTGAGGTCAGCGAGGAATGCGCGCGTGCTGGTCTTGGGAACCTCGACGTCCCGATCCGGCAGCATGTCGAGATTGTCGTTGAACATCTCGCGCGCGACCTGCTTGGCCTCGCGGTAGCGCCCCTTTTGCACCAGCCACACCGCCGTCTCCGGCACGTCGTGACGCATGATCAGGATGATCAGTGCCGGCACCGCACCGAGACCGAGCGTCACGCGCCACAGCATCTCGTGGTTCATGTCGACCAGCAGGAAGATCACGATGACGCCGATGGTGAGAACTTCACCGACGGCGAACATGAACTGCCAGCGGTTGCCCATGACCTCGCGCTCGCCCTTGGCCATGGATTCCATGATGTAGGTGTAGCCGGTCGAGATGTCGGAGCCGAGCGGAATGCCGAGCAGGAAGCGGATCACGACGAGCCAGCCGACGCTGGGTACGAAGGCTTGCGCCAGCGCCAGCACGATGAACAGCACCATCGTCACGAGGAACATCACGCGGCGGCCGATCTTGTCGGACAGCCAGCCGCCGAGCAGCGCGCCGATCAGGGCACCGCCCTGCGTGCCCGCGGCGGCGAGGCCGAGCATCAGTGGATCGGGATTGTACTGCTCCTTGATGAAGATCAGCACGAAGGCGATCGAATAGAGGTCCCAGGCCTCGACCAGGATCGAGGCCATCATCAGCCAACCGACCTTGTTGCCTTTGGGACTGTAGTTCGTGATGAGGTAGCGGACCGCGGCTTCGCTCGCGGTCGCCTGTGGCATCGCCATCGTTGACATTCTTCTTCCTTTCTTCAGAACTCTCTAAAGCGCGATGACATCAGGATCTCATCACGCTTTGGCTTGTTGTCTTGCGCATGATTCTTCGGAGAACCGCCTCACACTTTTCCGGATCATGCTCTACGCGCCGAGCAGCGGCTCGATGCTGCAATCGAGCAGGCGCGGATCGATCCCCGCCTCCATGCCCGTAAACATCTCGCCCATGTAGTCGATCAACGCGTCGCTCGCCTTCACCGCCTCCTCGACGCGGCGGTTGGCGACGGCTGCAAGAATGGCGAGATGATGATCGATCGTGCCTGACAGATCCGCCTGCCCCGGCATAAAGCGATGGTGGATGTAACCGATGCGCCGATACAGCGTGTGCAGCGGCCGCAGCGTGTGCACCAGGAACGGCTCGCCGGCGGCCTCCAGCACCAACGCGTCGATGCGGCGGTCGATATGATTGAATTCGTCGAGGGTGAGGCTGGCGCGGCGCTCGCGCAGCAGACGCTCGATGTGCATCGCCTGATTGCGATGCGACAGGGTGGCGCGATCGGCGGCGAGGCGGATCACGAAGCGTTCCATGTCGCGGCGTAAGGCCAGCAGCATGCGCTCGCGCGCCAGATCGATCGGCGCGATGTGCAGGCCGTGACGCGGCCGGATGACGATGAGAGTGTCGGCGGAGAGACGATTGACGGCGTGATGCACCGGCGTGCGGCCGAAACCGGTGATTTGCTGCAATTCCAGCATCGTCATGAATTGTCCGGGCTTGAGCTCGCAATGAACGAGCAGCTCCTCGATCCTCTGATAAGCCAGCTCGAAGAAGTTGAGACGGTTGCGCCGGGAGGGCCTGCCCTCCCCGTCGCCGTGTCTCAGCACCGCGAGTGCGCGCTTGCGCCGTGCCATGCCGTCCTCTCCCGTCCGCCCGCGCTCTCGTTGCTGGGTGGCGCCTTGTTTGTGGCACCCTTAAAACATGTTGTGATATATTACAAGCAAGCGTAAGACGTCGGCACGACCTGCAGCATGCTGCAGCGCAAAATGAGACGTCAGGTGCGAAGCGCCGTTCGATGGGAGGATACTTGCCGTGAAGATCACGTCGATCGAGACATTGCGCACCGAGGAATTTTCCAACGTCATCTGGGTCCGCATCCACACCGACACTGGTCTGATCGGTCTCGGCGAAACCTTCTATGGCGCCGGCGCGGTCGAAGCGCAGATCCACGACACCTTTGCCGGCCGCCTGCTCGGCCGCAATCCCCTGCACATCGAAGCGATCCATCGCGACATGCTGAATCTGCCGATGGCGCAGTCCTCGACCGGCGTCGAATACCGCGCGGCATCAGCGATCGACATCGCGCTGTGGGATCTATTCGGCAAGGTCTGCGGTCAGCCGGTGCACCAGATGCTCGGGGGCCTCTGCCGCGACAAGCAGCGCATCTACAACACCTGCGCCGGCACGCAATATGTGCGCTCGACCAATATCAGCCCGGTGGCCAATTGGAATCTCGGCGCCTCCAAGGGGCCCTATGAAGATCTCGACGGCTTCATGAACCATGCCGATGCGCTCGCCGAAAGCCTGCTCGAAAGCGGCATCTCGGCGATGAAGATCTGGCCGTTCGATCCCGCCGCGCAGGAGAACAAGGGCCTCTACATCACTGCCGCACAGATGAAGCAGGCGATCGAGCCGTTCGAGAAGATCCGCAAAGCCGTTGGCGACAAGATGGAGATCATGGTCGAGCTCCATTCGCTCTGGAATCTGCCGACCGCCAAGCAGATCGCCCGTGCGCTCGAGCCCTACAAGCCGACCTGGTATGAAGACCCGATCCGGATGAACTCGCCGCAGGCGTTGGCCGAATATGCCCGTTCGACCGACGTCTGGGTCTGCGCCAGCGAGACGCTGGGCTCGCGCTTCCCTTACAAGGACATGCTCGACCGCGATGCCATGCACGTGGTGATGGCCGATCTGTGCTGGACCGGGGGTCTCACCGAAGGCCGCAAGATCGCGGCCATGGCCGAGACCTATCATCGGCCTTTTGCTCCTCATGACTGTATTGGCCCGATCGGCTTCATCGCGGCCATCCACATGTCGTTCAGCCAGCCCAACACCCTGATCCAGGAATCAGTGCGCGCCTTCTACAAGGGCTGGTACAATGAGCTCGTCACCACGATGCCCACCATCAAGGACGGCTATGTCTTTCCGATGGAAGGCCCCGGCCTGGGCGTCGACCTCCTGCCTGCCGTCTTCGAGCGCACCGATCTCACCGTGCGCCGCTCCAACGTCTGAGGAATTCTTGAGATGAGCACTTCCCTCTTCGATCTCTCCGGCCGCACCGCGCTCGTCACCGGCTCCTCCCGCGGCCTCGGTCGCGCCATTGCGGAGGGCATGGCCAAGGCCGGCGCGAAGATCATCATCAACGGCGTCGATCCCAAGCGAGTCGAGCAGGCCGTCGACGAGTTTCGCGCCGCCGGCCACCAGGCCGAAGGCGCCGCCTTCAACGTCACCGATGAGCCCGCAATCATCGCGGCGTTCAGCGATTTCGATAATAAGGGGATCGCCGTCGATATCCTCGTCAACAATGCCGGCATCCAGCACCGGAAGCCGCTGGTGGAGTTCACCACCGACGAATGGCGCAAGGTGATCGAGACCAACCTCACCAGCGCCTTCGTGATCGGCCGCGAGGCGGCCAAGCGCATGATCCCGCGCAAGCACGGCAAGATCATCAATATCGGCTCGCTCGGCAGCGAGCTCGCCCGCCCCACCATTGCGCCCTACACCGCGGCCAAGGGCGGCATCAAGAACCTGACCCGTTCGATGGCGGTGGAATGGGCCCAGCACGGCATCCAGGCCAATGCGATCGGCCCCGGCTACATGCTCACCGACATGAACGAGGCGCTGGTCAACAATGCCGATTTCAACAATTGGCTGATGGGCCGCATTCCCTCCAAGCGCTGGGGCAAGCCGGATGAGCTGGTGGGCGCCGCGATCTTCCTCGCCTCGGATGCGTCGACCTACGTCAACGGACAGATCATCTATGTCGATGGCGGCATGATCGCCGCGATGTGATCGCCAAGACCACGAAGGAGCAAGCCATGCGCGCCGTCGTCATTCACGCCCCGAAGGACCTGCGGATCGACAATTATGCCGATCCGGCCCCCGGCCCTGGCGAGGTCCGCGTCAAGATCGTCAATGGCGGAATCTGCGGCTCCGATCTGCACTACTATCATCACGGCGGCTTCGGTGTCGTGCGGATCCAGCAACCGATGGCGCTGGGTCACGAGATCGCCGGCGTCGTCGCTGACGTCGGCGGCGGCGTCGCCGGCGTCAAGTCGGGCACGCGCGTTGCGGTCAACCCGAGCAAGCCGTGCGGGGCTTGCCTGCATTGCCAGGAAGGCATGCGCAACCAGTGCCTCGACATGCGCTTCCTCGGCAGCGCGATGCGCTTTCCCCATGTGCAGGGCGGCTTTCGCGAGTTCATCACGGTCGACGCGACGCAGGCCGTGCCGATCTCAGACAAGCTGTCGCTGGCGGAAGCCGCGGTCGCCGAGCCGCTTGCGGTGTGCCTGCATGCCGGCAAGCAGGCCGGTCCCCTGCTCGGCAAGCGCGTGCTGATCACCGGCTGCGGTCCGATCGGCGCGCTGATGATTTTGGTCTCGCGCTTCGGCGGCGCGTCGGAGATCGTTGTCACCGATGTGGCCGACGCTCCGCTCGCGGTCGCGAAAAAGCTCGGCGCCACGCATGCCATCAACGTCGCGACCAATGCCACTGCGCTCGATCCCTGGCGCGCCGGCAAGGGCGTGTTCGACACGCTGTTCGAGGCCTCCGGCAACCAGGCCGCGCTCCGCACCGCGCTCGACGTGCTGAGGCCCGGTGCGACGCTGGTGCAGCTCGGCCTCGGCGGCGAGATGACGCTGCCGATCAATTCCATTGTGGCCAAGGAATTGCAGCTGCGCGGCACATTCCGCTTCGATCCCGAGTTCGAGCTGGCGGTGCGCCTGATGGGCGAAGGCCTGATTGACGTCAAACCGTTGATCACGGCCACCATGCCGTTCGAGAATGCGGTCGCGGCCTTCGAACTCGCCAGCGACCGCGCGCAGTCGATGAAGGTCCAGCTTACCTTCTAGGCGCGTCGTTGGCCTGTTGCCCCTCGATCAGCCGGTCGGTGACCAGCCGCACGGCCCCGCGCTTCCAGGAATAGTCGGCGCCCATGCGTAGTCCGCTGTCGCCGCGCGCCAGCACCGCGCCGGTCTTGGCATCGCGCACCTGGAAGCCGAGCGTGTATTCGGTGCGGCTGACGCGGCGCACCACGCCGATCAGTGATTGGTCGGCGCCGAGCTTGCGCGCAGTAGAGACCTCGCAGCCGCCGCAATCCCGCAACGCGCCGGCCTTCCCCGCCTCTGCGCCGACCTCGACGATGCGGTAACGGCCGGATTGGCCGAGCGCCTCGCGCACACCGCCCGTGACCTCCGCGAGATATGACGCGTCCGACGCAGCGGACGCTCCCGCTGAGGCGGCCGTCATGTCCTCGAGCTCGAAATCGAACACGGCCAGCGCGACCGGCGCAGGCGTGCCGAGCGCGGCGATGACCTCGCGAGACACGAACATCTGGGCGCGCTCCCATGCCTCGTCATTGTCGCCGCGGAAGCTGTAGAGCTTGTCCAGCACAAGCGTCTTGGCGCCGACGTCGATCACGGCGACCTTGGCCCATTGCACCAGCGTACTCGTCTTCTGAATGCCGCCGACCACCTTGAACACCGCTCCATCTTGGGCGGATCGCACCAAGCGGTAGCGCTGGTCTGCCTCGATGTCCCTTCGAAGCGCGGCCATGAACGCCGCCAGCCGCCGCTCGTGGGCCGCGGTCTGGTCGGTCGGCTCGCCCGAAGTGTCGGTGTAGCTGAAATCGTCCATGGCGACGCCGATGGCGGCCTGCGCAGCGAGGGGCGAGCAAGAGAGGACGAGGAGGAGACAGGCGGAGAGAACCAGGCGGCAGCGGTGCATGAACGGACCTCGTGGATGGGACGAAAATCTGGACGGGCCGCCTCAGGCCCCGCACCCGTCACCGTCCCGAGCAGCGCCGGGAAAATTTCACGACGTTGCACTGCGGCAAGTCGGGAACGCTTCCCGCCGCTGGCGTTCTGCCCTTTAATGAGGCGCGACAAGCCCGTTCGCGCCAGGTGCAAGCCGATGTGGAATCGCCCGAGATTCGATCTCAAGGTCCGTCTGACGCTGCGCGTGGCGGCGATATCGGCTGCCTGCTTCGCCGCGATCTCCACCTATTTCCTCATCACCGCCGATAGCGCCGCGCATGCGCGCATCGACGGGATCGCCGCCATCGTGGCCAAGACGCTGGAGCTGCAGCAAGGCAAGGTGCAGTGGGCGGCGAGCCCCCGCTCGGACTTTCCGGACCTCGACCCGGTGTCGGCCCATGTGATGACGCCCGGCCTCTGCCTCGGCTTCCGCAGCGCGAGCGGCGACATGCTGCAGCGCTTCTGTAGCGGCGCGCCTGCCCCGGCGAGCCCGCCGCCGCAAGCCTTCTCCGCCTTCTATCGCAGCCTATTCGACCCCGGCCGCGAGGCGGCGCGCCCCGTGATCGTGCGCGGAACCAAGCTCGGCGAGACCGTGGTCTCTATCGACCCGGCGGTGCAGACGGCGGAGGCCTGGCACGAGGCCGGCCGCTTGATGATCGCGCTTGCGATCGCGCTGCCGCTGCTCTGCGCGCTGGTCTATGCCGCACTGGCCCGCGCCTTGCGGCCCACCCGCATGATCGGCAGCGGCCTCGAACGCATCGCCGCCGGCGACCTCTCCACCCGGCTGCCGCCGTTCGACCTCGCCGAGCTCTCAGCCATCCGCGACGTCTTTAACCATCTCGCGGAAAGCCTCGACACGGCGCTTGCCGAGCGCAACGAGCTGACGCGGAAGCTGATCGCGCTCCAGGACGAGGAGCGCCGCCATCTCGCCCGCGAGTTGCACGACGAGTTCGGCCAGTCCCTCGCCGCGATCCGCGCGCTGGCCGCATCCGCCCGCCAGACTGCGGCACAGGACTGTCCCGACCTGCTCGGCGAATGCGACAGCATCGCCCGCACCGCGACCGGCATGATGGAGACGCTGCGCGGCGCGCTGTTCCGGCTGCGGCCGCCCGATGTCGAGGAGCTCGGCCTGATCGCCAGCCTCGAAGGCCTGGTCTCGGGGTGGAACGGCCGCAGCCGCGGCCAGCCGCGCTTCGAGATCCGATTCGACGGCGCCTTCGACAGCGTGCCCGCCTCTGTCAGTGCCAACCTGTACCGCATCGTGCAGGAGGCACTCACCAACGCGGCCAAGCATGCCGGTGCAACGAAGGTTAGCCTGCATTTGACCATGGCCGACAGCGAGATTGCTCTCGTGGTCGAGGACGACGGCCGCCCGAACGAGGCTTCCGCAAAATCGGGCATGGGCCTGCTGGGCATGCGCGAGCGCGTCGCCGCGCTTCGCGGCCGGATCAGCTTCGAGACCGGCCTTCAGGGCTCCTCGCTGCGCGTATTCATTCCGCTCCCGGCTGCCGCCTCTGAGGCCCTGGAGCACGCTGCATGAGCACGGCGGAAGCGACCATCCTGCTGGTCGACGACCATTCCGTCGTCCGTGAGGGCTATCGCTCGGTGCTGCAGAAGCAGCCGGGCCTGCGCGTCGTCGCTGAGGCGGCCGACGGAGCGGAAGCCTATCGCCTCTACAAATCCGAGACGCCCGACCTCGTCATCATGGACCTCAGCATGCCCGGCATCGGCGGCATCGAGGCCGTCAGGCGGATCAGGCAGTGGGACAAGGCGGCACGGATTCTCGTTTTCACCATGCACGAGAACGCCGGATTTGCCGTGCAGGCGATCCGCGCCGGTGCAAGGGGCTACGTCACCAAGACCAGCCCGCCCGAGACCCTGGTGCGCGCGGTCAAGGACGTGCTCGCCGGCAAGATTGCCATCAGCCCCGACATCGACCACGAGCTAGCGCTCAGCCGCATCAGCGGCGAGAGCTCCGCCGCCGACGTGCTGACGCCACGCGAGTTCGAGGTGCTGCGGTTGCTGCTCGCCGAGAACACGACGGAGGAGATCGCCGAGACGCTGCATGTCAGCCCGAAGACGGTGGCGAACCTGCACTCGCTGATCAAGGACAAGCTCGGCGTCGGCTCCGACATCGAGCTGGTCCGGCTGGCGCTGCGCCAGGGGATCTTGACGGAGGTTGATCTCGGCGAAGCCTGATCGCGGCGTCGCGGATCACTCACGTGCGACCACCGAGTCCAGCCACGCGCAGTTGAGTGGCGGCACGCGCGGATCGGCGACGCGCACGCCGCGGGCAGCCGCATCCAGCCGCATCTCGCGCAACCGCTTGCGCTGCTCTTCCGGCATATGCAGCCGCTCGTGGCCCCACAGCGAGGGCCCATCAAAGGTCTCGTGCGGCTGCCAGGTCTCGGGATCCATGACGCGTCCGCCCCAGCCATATTCGATGAAGAAGCCGGACGGCGTATTCACGTAGAACGAGGTCATGTGGTCATTGGTGTGCCGGCCCAGCGTGTAGGCGATGCGCCCCTCGTCCATCTGCGCGAGGTCGTAGCCCTGCCCAACATCATCAAGGCAGCCGAGCTCGACCATGAAGTGATGCATCGCCTTTCGCCCCGAGCCGACCATCGCAAAGGAGTGGTGGCGGCCGTTGACGTGGAAGAAATAAAGCCCGTAAGGCTTCAGCCCGAAATCGGAGACGTGAAAGCCGAGCACGTCGCGATAGAACGGCAACAGCGGCTCGAGGTCCTCCACATTGAGCACGACATGCCCCATGCCGAGCGCGCCGGTGCGGAAGCCCGAGATCGGGCGACCCGGCCTGAACGGCTCGCTCGCAAGCTCCGGCTTGCAAAAGGCCTCCAGCCGGTTGCCGGCGGGGTCAGTGAACGCGATCAGCTCGGCGACATGCCGCTCGTCAGCGAGTGCGCGCGAGCCCTTCGCCACCTTGATGCCATGGCTTTCGAGCCGTCCTGCCAACCTGTCCAGCGCGACCGTCGACGGAACTTCCCATCCCATCACTGCAAGGCCGGCATCGCTGCCGCCGTCGACGATCAGCCGCTGCTTGCGGTCGTCCATGCGGAAGGCCCGCATCTTGCCGCCGCGATCGACCTGCTGCATGCCGAGCAGCCCGGTCGCCATCCGGCTCCACTGATCGAGCTGGGATGAACTGATTCCGATATAGCCGAGCGCTGCGATTTCCATCGAATTCCTCCCGGAGGCATCGCGGTCGCCGTACTGCGGCGAGCTTGATACCGGCCGCGCGCGATCCTACGGTGGCGTTCCGCAATCGCCTCGCGTTCGCAGGCGACAATAAGCGCGCCGCGATGTGCCACAAGGGAGGAAATAGGAAGTGTCCAAGGAGCGGACGCGGAACGGCCAGCCTCGGCAGTCTGAGGGCGTCCGTGCCTTCAAGCGCGGGCTCGACGTGCTGCACGAGGTCAACCGCTCCGGCGGCATCCGCGCCGGCGACGTCGCCCGCGCGCTCGACCTGCCCCGACCCACCGTCTACCGCCTCCTCGAAACCCTGGAGGAGCTCGGCTATATCGCCCGCAGCGCCAGCGACGACCGATTTCGGGTCACCCGGCGTGCCCTAAGCCTCGGCGACGGCTACGATCCCGGCGTGGTGATCTGCCAGGCGGCGGCGCCCTATCTCGCCGATCTCAGCAAGAAGCTGGTCTGGCCGGTCGATCTCTCGACTTACGAGAACGCGGCGATGGTGGTGCAGGAGACCACCCACTCTCGCAGCCCGCTCTCGATCGATCGCGGCATGATCGGCAAGCGCCTGCCGATGCTGCGCACGTCTGCGGGCCGCGCCTATCTCGCCGCCTGCCCAGCGCGCGAACGCGATCTCATCATCAATCATCTCCGCCGCATCGATGAGGCCGACGACCGCCCCTTCCTCGACCAGGGCCGGCTCGACCGCATGATCGCCGAGACCGCGGCGCGAGGTTACGCGATCCGCAGCGAGGGCGAATACAATCCCAAGACGGCTTCGATTGCCGTTGCCATCGTGCGGGACGGCGCCGTATTCGGCTGCATCTCGATCATCTGGATCCGCTCGGCGCTGGGGATCGAGGAAGCGGTCGCGCAGTTTGCGAGCCAGCTGCTGGAAACGGCGTCGGCCATTCCTGTTGCGGAATAGAGGCCGTCCGCTGGGCGGACACTTGCCGCGCCGGCGTTGATGCGCCGGCCCTGCTTGGGGAAGAGATACCCCATGCAAGATAAATCCACCCCGGAAGAGTTTGACGTCGTGATCGTCGGCCGCGGGCCGGTGGGCGCCACGCTCGCCAACCTGCTCGGCCTGTGCGGCGTGCGGACTCTGGTGCTGGAGCGCGAGGCGCGGACCTATCATCTGCCGCGCGCGGTGCATTTCGACGATGAATGCATGCGCGTGTTCCAGACCATCGGGCTTGCCGAGGCGATCCTGCCGCACGTCATTCTCAGTCCCGGCATGCTGTTTCTCGATGCAGCCGGCCGCATGCTGCTGGACTGGTCCCGTCCGCAGACGCTGACCCCGATGGGCTGGCATCTCAGCTACCGCTTCCACCAGCCGGATCTGGAGGATGTGTTGATCGGCGGCCTCGCCCGCTGGCCACACGTCACCTTGCGCAACCGCTGCGAGGTGTTCGCGCTCGATCAGGACGAGCACGGCGTGCGCGTCCGCTGCGAAGACCTCTCCAACGGGAGGCTCAGCGAGGTCCGCGCCGGTTACGTGATCGGCTGCGACGGCGCCCGCTCGCTGGTGCGCCGCTTCATCGGTTCGGGCATGGACGACCTCGGCTTCCACGAGCGCTGGCTCGTGATCGACGTCCTGCTTAAGCGCGCGCGCGAGGACCTCGGCGACTACAGCCTCCAGCATTGCGATCCCAGGCGGCCCGCAACTTATGTACGCGGCACCGGCATGCGGCGGCGCTGGGAGATCACGGTTCTCCCGGACGAGGATTCGCAGGAGGTCGCGCAACCCGCGACGGTCTGGGAGCTGCTGTCACGCTGGATCACGCCCGCCGATGCCGAGATCGAGCGCGCCGCGGTCTACACGTTCCATTCGGTCATCGCGCAGCAATGGCGGAACAGGCGATTGCTGCTCGCGGGCGATTCTGCGCACCAGACCCCGCCCTTCCTCGGCCAGGGCATGTGCGCCGGCATCCGTGATACCGCCAACCTCGCCTGGAAGCTGGCGAGCGTGATCCGCGAAGGCGCCGCGCCCGATCTGCTCGACACCTATCAGAGCGAACGGCTGCCGCATGTGCGCGCGTTCATCGAGCTCGCCATTCGCCTCGGCGGTGTCATCAACACCAAGGCGATCGAGGCCGGCCTTGCCGCCGGCGAAGCGCGCGAGAACGCGCCGGTCAAACTGGATGTGAAGAAGCCCCTGCTCGGCCCCGGACTAGAGTTCGGCGACCTGCCGCTCGCCGGACATCTCGCGCCGCAGTTCACGTTGACTGACGCCAGCCGCAGCGATGACCGGACCGGCTACAACCACGTGCTGCTCGTCGAGACGGCGGCGGCACTCTCATCGCGTCTCGCGCTGTCGCAGACGGGGATCAAGATCCTGACCAGCGACGATGCCAACGATCTTGGGCCCTGGCTGCGCGAGCACGGCATCATCGCCGCACTGGTTCGTCCCGACCGTTACATCCGCGGCTCCGCCCGCAACGAGGCCGAGCTCGACCGCCTCATCGCCGCCATCGCCCCTGCAACCCGAATTCCTTCAGCCCAAGCGCCCTCCGCGGCCTGACCGAACCCTGTCAAGGACATTTCATGAAGCTGCTCTCATTCAGTGTGGACGGACGCCCCTCCTTCGGCGCCGTCAAGGACAACGGCGTCGTCGATCTCGGCGCGCGGATGGCGGCGTGCACCACGCTGCGGGAGCTGCTCGAAGCCGGTCAGCTCGCCGAGGCGGCAAGGCTGGCCGCCTCCGCGGCCCCTGATCATCCGCTCGATAAGATCAACTTCGCGCCCGTGATTCCCGATCCCGGCAAGATCATCTGCGTCGGCCTCAACTATCGCGATCACGTCGCCGAGACCGGCCGCACCGTCACCGAAAAGCCGGCGCTGTTTGCGCGCTTCGCCTGTAGCCAGGTTGGCCATCTCCAGCCCATCGTCAAACCTGGGGTGAGCGACGATTTCGACTATGAAGGCGAGCTCGCGCTCATCATCGGCAAGGCGGGACGTCACATCCCCCCTGGCCGCGCGCTCGATCACGTCGCCGGCTATTCCTGCTACAACGAAGGCAGCATCCGCGACTGGCAGCGCCACACCAGCCAATTCCTCGCCGGGAAGACCTTTGCCGAGAGCGGCAGTTTCGGTCCGTGGCTGGTGACGACCGACGAGATTCCGGATCCGTCAAAACTCACCTTGCAGACAAGGCTCAACGGCAACGTCGTGCAGGACACCACGACGGATCTCCTGATCACCGCCATCCCCGAGCTGATCGCCTACATCTCCACCATCTGCCCGCTCCTGCCCGGCGACGTCATCGTCACGGGCACGCCAGGCGGTGTCGGCGCCAAGCGCACGCCGCCGCTGTGGATGCGCCCCGGCGACACCGTCGAGGTCGAGATCTCCAGCATCGGCACCCTGCGCAACACGGTGATCGCCGAACCGGCCTGACCGTCAACATCGATCAATCAACGATAACATCAAGGAAACGCCATGGGCACGACCCGCACCACCTCCGTCGCCACCCTCCTGATCGCACTTGCGCTCGCGCCCCTCCCCGCGCGGGCCGAGATCAAAGGCGAGGCCATCCGCATCGGCGTCCTCACCGACATGAACGGCGTGTTCGCGACCGCCATGGGTCCGGGCTCAGTCGAAGCGGCGCGAATGGCCGCCGAGGAGTTCGGCGGCAAGATCAACGGCAAGCCGATCGAGATCTTGCAGGCCGATCACCAGAACAAGCCGGATCTCGCCGCATCGCTGGCGCGAAAATGGTTCAGCGACGGGGTCCAGGCCGTCGCCGATGGCGGCAGCTCCGGTGCAGCGCTGGCGGTGCAGGAGCTGGTGCGCGGCAACGGCAAGATATTCCTCATCTCCGGCGCCGGCGCGAACCAGCTGACCGATGAAGCGTGCGCGCCGACCAGCGTGCAATGGACCCAGGACGCCTATTCCACCGCGACCGCCGTGGTCTCCGGCATCATGCAGACCAGCAAGGAGCCCTGGTTCTTCATCACCGGCGACTACGCCTTCGGCCATTCGATCGAGGTGACCGCACGCGAGCGCATCGCCGCACTCGGCGGCAAGGTCGCCGGCAGCGTCAAGGCGCAGCTCGGCACGCCCGATTACAGCTCATTCCTGCTCCAGGCGCAGTCGTCGGGCGCCAAGATCCTGGCCATCAACGTTGCCGGCGACAACGCGACCGCGATCAAGCAGGCCGAGGAGTTCGGCCTCGCCAGCCAAGGCATGAAGATCGTGCCGATGTCGTTCCAGAACGTCGACATCGAGGCGGTTGGGCTCAAAGCGACGCGCGGTGATCTCATCGTCACCTCCTTCTTCGAGGATGTCTCGCCGGCAGCCCGGAAATTCTCCGATGCCTTCTATGCTCGCCGCAAGGCGATGCCCTCGCAGATTCAGGCCGGCGTCTATTCCGCCGTGCGCCACTATCTGCAGGCCGTGAAGGACACCGGTTCCGACGAGGGCGCCGTCGTGATGGCCAAAATGAAGGCGACGCCGGTGTCGGACGCCTACACCCCCAACGGCCGCATCCGCGAGGACCAACGCATGGTGCACGATCTCTATCTGGTGCAGGTCAAGACACCGGAGGAATCCAAGGGTCCGTGGGACTTCGTCAAGCTGGTCGCGACGATCCCGCCCGACCAGGCCTTCCGCCCGCTCGATCGCAGCAAATGCAGCCTGGTCGGCAAGTGAAGCCCTTGAAGCGAAGTGGATACCGCTTCGCTTCAGAGAACGCGTCAAGTTGGAATCTGACCGTCAGGCGAGATAGCGCGTCAGATAGCCTTCCATCGCGTAGAGCGCGCAGAGCGCGAGGCTCGACCACACCGCCGCGCTGAAATACAGGAACATCCAGGTCAGCTCGCCCTTCCAGTGCGCGATGTCGTGGGTCACCACCCAGCGCGTCGAGACGTCATGCAGCCCTTCGAGGAAGCCGAGGAATGTGTTGCCCTCTTCATGCCCTGCCCGCCAGCGGCTGAGATACATCGGCACGTCGACTGTGATGAGGAAGGCAAGGAAGCAGGCGATGCCGACGATGCCTGACATCAGCGCCCAGCGCACTACGCCCTGGAATTCCGGCATCAGACGGCATAGCGCGATGCCGGCCAGGAAGAAGGTCACAGCCCACAGCGAATTCTCGATCGCGTTGTAGAGGAAGTTGGTCGTCACCACCGCGTACCAGGAGAAGCATTCCGCGATGATGATGATCGGCACGATCACGAGCGCGATGTTCACCGCGGTCTCCGCGCCCGTCATCTTGCCGAGCTGATGCAGGATGATGGCCCATTGCGCGGCGAAGCAGAGCTCGGCCACCGTCGCCACCGTCCGGCCGACGGCGACGCTGGAGAGCCAGGTGTCGAACAGGCAGATGCGCTGCACGTCGGCGCGCGGCAGCACCGAACGGAAGGCGCAGCCGAACACATAGCCGGCGCACAGCAGGAACATCAGCCCGATGTCCGAGCCGCCACCGAGGCTGGCCGAAGGCGTCGGATAGAACTCACGATAGAGCATGAACCAGACGAGGATATTGGCGCTGCTCACAAGCGTGAGGGATCCCCACCACCACGCCAGGGGATTTGACCGCGCCTGCCACTGCAACATGAACCGCTCCGCAAAAATTATCGATCTGACACGTCGTCGTAATAATCCTGTCACAGAACGACAGGCAATCACGACAAAAATCTGTGTGCCCGGTCGTTCCAGCGGTGCTCGGAAGGCGCAAGAAGCGCTGCGAGCCGAGTGTCCACATATCGGACAATTTTCTCATAGACGGCGAATCTATTGGACATTCGAAATCCGTCCGTCTGATATTCCGGGATGGCTCCGACTGACTCACCCACGCCGCAGCGCCCGCTCTCCTCTGCCGCAGCCGTGCTGGCCGAGAGCGCCGATGACGCCGCTTTCGCCACCACTCTGGCCAAGGGGCTCGTCGTGCTCGAGGCGTTCAAGGCCGGGAGCACGCTGCTGGGCAACATGGAGCTGTCGACGCTGACCGGCATCCCGCGCCCGACGGTGGCGAGGCTGACCCATACCTTGGCCGAGCTCGGCTATCTCCGCTACGACGCCGAGCGGTCGAAGTACCGCGTCGGTGCACGGGCGCTGCGGATGGCGCATCCCCTGCTCGCCGGAATGCAATTCCGCCAGGTGGCGCGGCCGATGATGCAGGAGCTGGCGCACAGCGTCCGCGGCACGGTGTCGATCGGCCTGCTCGATGCGACGTCGATGATCTATGTCGAGACCGCGCGCTCCGGCGATGTCGGCCCGCACGTGCCCGACATCGGCATGCCCATTCCCGTCGTGATGACCGCCATGGGCCGCGCCGCGGCGGCGACCTTGCCGCCGGCCGATGCAGACCGGCTGGAACGCAATCTCGCCGCCGAGGATGCCGGATTGTGGTCGGCGCTCCGCGACAAATACCGCGCCGGCATCGCGCAATGCAAAAGCCGCGGCTTCTGCACCTGCTGGGGCGAGTACATGGCCTCGATCCATGCCGTCGCCGCGCCGCTGTTTCATATCGGCGAAGCGAAACAATCATTCTCGATCAATTGCGGCATCCCCGCCTTCCGGCTGCAGCCCGGGCAGCTCGAGGGCGAAATCGGTCCGCGCATCGCGGCGCTCGCCGATAGCATCCGGGCCATGGTCGGGCAGGCCGAGCTCAAGCCGCCGCCGCGCAAAACCAAGAAAATCACAAGCGCCGGAACATGATATGGCTGGACCGCTCGAAGGATTGAAGGTTCTCGACATCGCGACGATCATCGCCGCGCCGTTCGCCGCCACGCTGCTGGCCGACTACGGCGCGGACGTGCTCAAGATCGAGATGCCCGGGCACGGCGACGGCGTGCGGTCGTTTCCGCCGTTCAAGAACGGCAAGCCGCTGTGGTGGAAGGCCGCCAACCGCAACAAGAAGTTTGCCACGCTCGATCTGCGCACGCCGGAAGGGCTTGCGCTGTTCAAGCAGCTGCTTCCACGCTTCGACGTGCTGATCGAGAATTTTCGTCCGGGAACGCTGGATCGCTGGGGGCTTCCCAAGGAGGTGCTGTGGTCGATCCAGCCGCGTCTCGTGATTCTGCGCGCCACCGCCTTCGGGCAGGATGGTCCCTATCGGGAGCGCCCCGGCTTCGCCCGCATCTTCGAGGCCATGGGCGGACTGACTTACATCACCGGCGAGAGCGGCGGCGAACCGACCCATCCCGGATACCCGATCGGGGATTCGATCGGCGGCCTGTTCGGCGCCGTCGGCGTGCTGGCAGCGCTGTGGAAGCGGGCGCGCGACCCGGATGCGCCGGGCGAGGAGATCGATCTCGCGCTGACCGAAGCCACCTTCCGCCTGCTCGACGTCCTCGCCATCGAGCACGACCAGCTCGGCACCGTTCGCAGCCGCATCGGCAACGCCAATGGTTATTCAGCACCGGCCGCGGTGTTTCGCACCCGCGACGGTCACTGGGTCACGCTCGCAGGTTCGACCAACGCGCTCTTTGCAGCGAACTGCCGGGCGATCGGCCGCCCCGATCTGATCGCGGATCCGCGCTTTGCCGGCAATGAGCAGCGCGTCCAGCACGCCGCCGAGCTCAACGACATCTTTGCGGCCTGGTGCGCCGCGCACCCCCTCGACGAGGTCCTCGCGAGCTTCAACGCCGCGCAGGGAACGCTCGCCCCGATCTATTCGATAGATCAGATCGCCGACGACCCGCAGGTGAAGGCGCGCGAGGTGATCACGCGCGTTGCCGACCGGGATTTCGGCACGGTCGCCATGACCAATGTCGTGCCGCGTTTCACCGTCGATCCCGCGCGCCTGCGCCATGCCGCGGGCGACGTCGGCCAGGACAATGACGAGGTCTACCGGGATTGGCTCGGGCTCTCGGACGCCAGGATCGAGCAGCTCACCCAACGAAAGGTGATCTGAGGTCGTAAGAGCGGCAGATAAAAGAGAAACAAATACAGGGAGGAAGACAACAGTGGCATCGTTCAAGGTGACGCGGCGAGCTCTGCTGGGCACGATCGCGGGCGGGCTCGCGGCCGGCTCAGGCATGAGGGCACATGCCGAGGACGCCTGGCCCTCGCGCATGGTCCGTCTGATCTCGCCTTACGGGCCCGGCGGGTCCAACGACATCTCGCTGCGTCTGCTCGCCGAAGAGTTCGGCCGCAGCCTGCGTCAGCAGTTTATTGTCGAGAACAAGCCGGGCGCCGGCACGCGCATCGCCAACGACATGGTCGCCCATGCGCCGGGCGACGGCTACACCATCCTCTATGTCGCGGCGCCCTACGCCACCGCCGAGGCGCTGTTCGGCAAGCTGACCTATGAGCGCAAGGATCTGGCGCCGGTGGCGATGGTGGTGATCGCGCCGCTGTTCCTCATCATCAGCGCCGACGCGCCGTTCAAGACGCTTCCCGACCTGATCGCCTACGGCAAATCCAAGCCCGACGGCCTCACCTTCGCCTCCCCAGGCGCCGGCTCGCAGCCGCATCTTGCCGGAGAGCTCCTGTTCCGCGACGCCGGCGTCAAGGGTTTGAACATCCCGTTCCGGGGCGATGCGGCCTCCTACACCGAGCTGCTCGCCGGACGCGTCGACGCCACACTGACCGCGCTGCCGACGGCCTTGCCCTACATCCAGAGCGGCAAGTTCACCGTGCTCGGCGTCGCCTCGGCCGAGCGCAGCGCGCTGTATCCGCAGGCACCGACGCTGCGCGAGCAGGGCTTTCCCAATGTGGCTGCGGCCGGCTGGTACGGCTTCATGGTGCCGTCCACGACGCCGCGCGCCATCGTGGACAAATTCCAGGCCGAGGTTCTGCGGGCGCTCGCCGAGCCTGCGATCAAGGACAAGCTGACCGCGCAAGGCCTCGAAGTGCGCCCAGGCACCGCCGCCGAGTTCAGCAAGTTCATCGACGCCGAAACGCAGAAATGGACCAAGCTGATCCGCGACGCCGGCCTCAAGGGCGAATGAGGATTGCTGGAGGAAACCGACATGAAAAACGTCGTCACCAAATTCATCGCCGCCTCCGCCCTTCTCCTCTCGGTCGCGGCAGCGCAGGCACAAAAGAAATACGATCCCGGCGCGTCCGACACCGCGATCAAGGTGGGCCAGACCGTGCCGCTCAGCGGCCCGGCCTCGGCCTACGCGGTGATCGGCAAGACCCAGGCCGCCTATCTGAGGATGATCAACGACCAGGGCGGCGTGAACGGCCGCAAGGTCGAGCTGATCCAGTATGACGATGCCTATTCGCCGCCGAAGACGGTGGAGCAGGTCCGCAAGCTCGTCGAAAGCGACGAAGTGCTTTTGACCTTCCAGATCATCGGCACCGCGCCGAACGTCGCCGTTCAGAAATATCTCAACGCCAAGAAGATCCCGCAGCTCTTCGCCGCCACCGGCGCCGCACGCTTCACCGATCCAAAGAACTTCCCCTGGACCATGGGTTTCAACCCCTCTTACCTCGTCGAGGGCCGGATCTATGCGCAATACCTCCTGAAGAACCATCCGAAGGCCAAAATCGGCGTGCTCTACCAGAACGACGATCTCGGCAAGGATTATCTCGCCGGCCTCAAGGCGGGCCTCGGCGACAAGGCGAACATGGTCGTCGCCGAGACCTCCTACGAGATCAACGAGCCGACGATCGACTCGCAGATCCTGCGGTTAAAGGATGCGGGCGCCGACGTGCTGTTCAGCGCGACCACGCCGAAGCAGGCCGCGCAGGCCATCAAGAAGATGGCCGAGATCGGCTGGAAGGCGCTGCACATCATCGACATCAACGCCTCCTCGCTCAGCGCCGTGCTCAAGCCCGCCGGGCTCGACAATTCCAAGGGCATCATCAGCGTCGGATACGTCAAGGATGCCGCGGATCCCGAATGGAAGGACGACCCGGGCATGAAGCGCTACCTCGCCTTCATGGCCAAGTACTATCCCGAGGGCGACAAGGATTCGAACCTGAACGTCTACGGCTACATCACCGCGCAGCTCCTGGTGCAAGTGCTGAAGCAATGCGGCGACGATCTGACCCGCGAGAACGTGATGCGACAGGCGGCCAACCTCAAGAACGTCGAGCTCGACCTGACGCTCCCGGGGATCTCGGTCACGACCACGCCGACGGACTATCGCGTCAACAAGCAGTTCCAGATGGTGCAGTTCGACGGCCAGCGCTGGCAGAAGCTCGGCGACATCGTCACGGACGAAGCCAGGGAGTGAACCCGCTTCGCCGGCGCTCAACGCCTTTCGGCGTAACGGCCGCCGCCACGGATGAGATCGTCGCGTTCCGCGGCATGGCGCTGGTATTCGGAGATCGCGCGGTTGGCCATGCGGATCCGATTCGTGTGTCCCTCCTCGACCATCACGGTGATGCGCTGCGCCAGGAACACGCAGGCGTCGAATTCGTCGCTGATGGCGCCCGTTCGCGTAAGAAAGTCCCAGGCGATCTCGTAGGCCTGCTCCGCCGCGGGATTGCGGTAATCGCTGAAGATGATGTGCGTCATCACTGCCAAAGCCTGATCGCAGCGATCGTTCCTAGGCTCACGCGCAGATGGCAGGGAACCCGGCGGCGCGAAAAAACCACCGGCCGCGGGGCGCGCCGGTGGTTCGCTGTCAGCGAGGAACGCGAAGGACTACGCGGCCTGGCGCTGATGCGTGAGGTACTCCATGGTGACCTTCTCGACATTGGAATCGATCCAGGCCGCCATGCGCTGCTCCTCCTTCAATGACGTCTCGAGCGGCTCCTTCGCCTCCGGCATGCCGGCCGCGCCGCACAGCGCGAGCAGCGACTTGTAGGCGGCGATCTCGAAATTCTCGAAGGCGTTGTTCGCGAAAGTGTTCTTCAGAATCTCGTCGCCGGCAACCGAATGCGCCATGGCCATCATGTTGGCCATCACCGACTGCGCCGTATCCTTCAGGCTCGACGTGCTCTCGCCACAGGCTTCCAGGCACTTTTCGAGGCGACGCAGCTGCTCATTGGTCTCCTGAAGGTGCGCCGTGATCTTCGCCTTGACCTCGGGATATTCGTCCAGCCGCTCCGACTGGCGCTCCATCAACTCTCGCGCCTGCACTTCCATCGCATGCGCATTGCGTAGTCCCACCACGAACGTATCGCGGGCTGCATTGGCCATTTTCCTGTTCTCCATTTGACTGGCGTCGTTCGCGCAACCGGGAAGCACGGGCGATTGTTCCTAACACGGCCGCGCTGATTGCCGCAGGAGAGACCATGTCTTCGTCGCCTGTTCCGGCCGAAGGACCCAGCGCTAACCTGCGATAGCCAAACGGAACGTGGTCTTCGACCGCGGGAACGCCGGCTGCGCCCCGCCGTTCACAGCAGCGCGTGGTCACAGCGCGACGTTGCGCCCTCACCCCAGCGACAATGATGATCTAATGACCGACAGTCCTTCACCCGCCAGCAATTTCCCGGTGCCGCGTCCGGGCCAGGGGCAGCCGGACAACGCCTCAGATCCCTATTTCATGCAGATCCGCGATGACCTCGCGGACAAGGGCTTCTTCACCGCCACCGCCGAGGATTTGATCACCTGGGCGCGGACGGGATCGCTGATGTGGATGACGTTTGGACTCGCCTGCTGCGCCGTCGAGATGATGCAGATGTCGATGCCGCGCTATGACGCCGAGCGGTTCGGCTTTGCGCCGCGGGCCTCACCGCGTCAATCCGACGTGATCATCGTGGCAGGCACCTTGACCAACAAGATGGCCCCGGCCTTCCGCAAGGTCTACGACCAGATGCCCGAGCCGCGTTACGTGATCTCGATGGGATCCTGCGCCAACGGCGGCGGCTATTACCATTACTCCTATTCCGTCGTGCGCGGCTGCGACCGCGTGGTGCCGGTCGACATCTACGTCCCCGGCTGCCCGCCGACCGCGGAAGCGCTGCTCTACGGCGTGATGCTGCTCCAGAAGAAAATCCGGCGGATGGGCACGATAGAACGATGACACATCAGACTGGGTCGACACGGACCGGCATGACGCAAATTCCTCTTTCCCCGGCGGCCGAGGCGGAAAACCCCGAATTCGACCTCGAGCGAAACGACAACACACGACAGATCGTGGCCGACGTTGCCTACCGGCAGCTTGCCATCGTCAACGTGATCTTTGTCGGCCGCGAAGGTGCTGGCGACGGCAACTGGGTACTGGTCGACGCCGGCATCCCCGGAGCGGCACCGGCGATTCGCTCCGCCGCCAAGGCTCGGTTCGGCGGCCACGGCCGCCCGGCCTGCATAATCATGACACACGCTCATTTCGATCACGTCGGTGTGCTCGAGACGCTGGCGAACGAGTGGGACGTCCCGGTTTATGCGCATCACGCCGAGCATCCCTATCTCGACGGCACGCAATCCTATCCGCCAGCCGATCCGAGTGTCGGTGGCGGCTTGCTCGCCCTGCTCTCTCCGCTGTTTCCGACAAGACCCGTCAACGTCGCATCCCGCCTTTATGATCTGCCCTCGGACCACAGCGTGCCCTTCATGCAAGACTGGCGGTGGATCCCGACGCCCGGCCACACGCCCGGTCATGTCTCGCTCTGGCGTGAGCGCGACCGCGTCCTGATCGCCGGCGACGCCTTCATCACCACCCGGCAGGAGTCAGTTTACGCGGCAATGACGCAAACACCAGAGATGCACGGGCCGCCGATGTATTTCACGCCGGATTGGGCCAGCGCAAAAACCTCGGTGCGCGAACTTGCCGCGCTTGCTCCCGAGATCGTCGTGACCGGCCATGGCGCGGCGATGCAAGGACCGGCGATGCGCGTTGCGCTCGATGCTCTGGCCGAGTTGTTCGACGAGGTCGCCGTACCTTCCCATCGACGCGCATAGGAGTGGTGGTGGGGGACCGCGTCAATTTCGGCTTTGCGGTCCGCGAATTTCGAAGCGATCTGAACTGCGATTGCAGATGATTAGGAACGCAACCCCACGGGCTTCATTGCGCCAATACGACAGAACAAAAAGGAGTTGCGCATGTACTATTTCGACAAGCGACTGCAATACCCGGTCAGGGTCGAGAAGCCCGATCCGATCTTCGCCCGCCAGCTGCAGCAGGCGATCGGCGGCGTGGAGGGCGAGATCCGCGTCTGCCTGCAATATTTCTTCCAGGCCTGGGGCGCGCGCGGTCCGGCCAAATATCGCGACGTGTTGCTCAACACCGCAACCGAGGAGATCAGCCACATCGAGATGCTTTCGACCGCGGTCGCCCTGAACCTGGAAAATGCACCGGCGACGATGCAGGAGAGCAGCATGCAGGGCAATCCGATCGTCGGCGCGGTGATGTCCGGCGGCGAGCGGCCGCGACACGTGATCGAGGGCATGCTGCATCGGCATATCCTGTCGACGGGCATGGCGGCCTTCCCGGCCAACGCCGACGGCGTCCCGTTCGATTGTTCGCACATCTACGCCAGCGGCAATCTCGCCGCCGATATGTATTGCAACGTGGCCGCCGAAGCCACCGGCCGAACGCTGGCGGTGCGCCTCTTCAACTCCACGAGCGATCCGGGCATGCAGGACATGCTCAGCTACCTGATCGCGCGCGACACCATGCATCAACAGCAATGGCTCGCCGTGATCGAGGAGCTGGGCGGAGATGCCGCGCTGCCGATTCCGAACAGCTTCGACCGGAGCAAGGAAGCGACCGAGTTCAGCTACATGTTCATGGGTACCGAGCGCAGCGGAGCGCCGCTCGAGCCAGGCCGCTACAACGAAGGTCCGTCGCTCGACGGCCGCGGCGAATTCAGCTTCCGCCCCGCCTTCGAGCCGCTCGGCGACGAGCCCGTGCTTGGACCCGCACGTCCCGACAGCGCCGCGCAAGTGGAGCAGATGCAGGAGCCGCCGGTCACCAACGCGCTGACCTGACCTGTACAAGGCAAGCCGCCATTTCGACGGCGGCTTGATCAGAATGTGTTCGCGCACGCCGCCATTTCCGGCTCGCCATCTCAGGGCCCGGGAATGGCGGGACTGCCTTCACCGCTTCATGCCCGCCACATAGGCCGCGAGCTTGTCGAGCGTCTGGTAGCCGTATTCGACGGCGCCGAAGCCGATCATGCCATCGCGCTGCTCGGTGCTCGAGGCCAGCTGCCGCATCATCAGCACGGTCTTGCCGTTGCTCTGCTCGGCAAAGGTGACGGTGAAGCGGAACATGCGGGGATCGTCATCCTGGTCGGTACCGTGATCCATCTCCATCAGCGACGGCCGCTCGATGCGGCGGAAGCGCATCCGGTTCGGATAGACCGTACCGTCGGGCCCGATCATGTTGAAGCGCCAGACGCCGCCGACGCGCACGTCGATCTCGAAGGTCTCGACCTTGAAGCCCTTCGGGCCGAACCATTGCGGCAGATGCTTCGGGTCGGACCATGCCTCGAACACCAGATCGCGCGGCGCGTCGATCACGCGCGACATCACGATCTCGCGGTCGAGCGACCATTGCGACAGAGCGGGGTTGGCAAAACCAGTCATTGTCAGAAACCTTTCCGTTTGGTTGTTCGGGACGGCCGCTTGACGGCCGCCCTTTCTTTCTTGAGCTTCATCACATAGGCCTCGAACCGGTCGAGCCGCGCTTCCCAGACCGCGCGCTGCTGCTGGAACCAATCCTCGGCGCCGACCAGCGCATCCGCGCTGAGACGGCAGGTGCGCACGCGTCCCGATTTCTCGGACTGAACGAGCCCGCTCGTCTCCAGCACATGGATGTGCTTCATGAAGCTCGGCAGCGCCATGTCGAAGGGACCGGCGAGCTCGCCGACCGACGCCTCGCCCGCGCACAGCCGCATCACGATCGCCCGCCGCGTCGGATCGGCGAGCGCGGCGAAGATCTGGTCGAGATTGGATAATTGGTTAGCCATGAAGCTAACTATACACGCCGGGGTCGCGGCCGTCAACAATTGTTAGCCCGACGGCTCAGTTTCGCAGCCCGGATGACGGGAACCCACAACGCGCAATCGTGAATTGGGACCTCGCGGTCTTCTCGCTAAACCATGTCCGGGGCGCATCAGCATGATCGATCAGAGCACGTGCCGCCCGTTGTCATCTCATCCCCGATCACCCGGCGAGGCTTCGCCCAGGCCGCGTCCATTGCGATGGCGATGGCGCTTTGCCCGCGCCGCGCCTCGGCCGATTCCGACATGATTGCGCAAATGCGCGACATCGTCGCCGGCGCGCTGGCGCCGACCGCGACGGCGGACCATGCGGGCGGCCTCGCCGCAGCGCTCTATGCCGGCCGCCATGTCGAGTTCTTCAGCTACGGGTTCGCCGACGATGCGACCGGACGGAAGGTGACGCCCGACACGCTGTTCAACCTCGCCTCGTTGCGAAAGCCGTTCGAGGCCACGCTCGTGGCGCTCGGCGTGCTGCGCGGCGAGCTGCGGCTCGACGATCGTCTGCCGAAATACCTGCCCGAGCTGAGCGGCAACTACATCCGCAACGTCACTGTGGGCCAGTTGGCGACGCACACGTCGGGCCTGCTGCTGCCGACCGACCATCCGCCCTGGCCGAACGAAGAGTTTACGCGCGAGCAGTTCATCGCCCTGCTGAACGCCTTCACGCCGGCACCCGGCATCGCACCTGGCCGGCAACGCGTCTACACCCATGCCGGCTATGTGCTGCTTCAGCTCGTGCTCGAGCGTTGCTACGGCAAGCCGATCCATGCGCTGATCCAGCACCGCATTCTCCGCCCCCTCGCCATGGGCTCCACCTTCCTCCCCGAGCGCGGTCCGGACCATCGCGCCGTCATGGACGCGGCGGCGATGCAGCGCGTGGTCCAGGGCTATTCCGACCAGGGCATGGCGATCGGGCCGATCGGCAACCAGCAGAGCTACTTCGATTTTCCCGGCACGGGCCAGATGTTCGCCTCCGCCCGCGACCTTGCCGCCTTCGCGGCCGCCTGCGTCGACGGCCGCGCGATCGACCCGCATTTGCGCGAGGCGTTGCGGCTGACGCAGCGCGAGGCCTTCCGCGTCGACGAAAGATTCGGACAGGGCCTGGCCTGGGAGACCGTGCGCGTTCCAGGCGTCACCATCGTCGACAAGCCCGGCGGACTCAACAACGCCTCCGGCTATATCGGCCTGGTGCCGGCGCGGCGGATCGGCATCGTCCTGCTGGCCAATCGCGGCGAGTATCCGCACGAGATCGCCCGCTACAAGATCCTGCCGGAGCTGGCGCGGCTCATCGCCTCACATTGAGGCGGCCGCCTCAGACCGAGCGCGTCAGCCCGCCGTCGACGCGGATGTTCTGGCCGGTGATGTAGGCGGCGCCGTCGGAGGCCAGGAACGAGATTGTCGCCGCGACCTCTTCGACCTTGCCGTAGCGCTTCATCGGCACGCTGTCGCGCCGCGCGTCCTGTTGCGGCAGGCTGTCGATCCAGCCCGGCAGCACGTTGTTCATGCGGACATTGTCGGCCGCGTAAGCGTCGGTGAAGATCTTGGTGAAGGCGGCGAGCCCTGCGCGGAACACCGCCGAGGTCGGGAACATCGCGCTGGGCTCGAACGCCCAGGCGGTCGAGATGTTGATGATGGCGCCGCCCTTCTGCGCCTGCATCAGCGGCGTCACCAGTCGGGTCGGACGGATCACGTTCAAGAGATAAGTGTCGAGGCCGGTGTGCCACTGCTCGTCGGTGATCTCGGCGATGGGGGCACGCGGCCCGTGCCCCGCGCTGTTGACGAGAACGTCGATCCGTCCCCACTTCGCCATCGCAGCCTCGACGAGGCGCTTCAGGTCGTCGTTCGACTGGTTCGAGCCGGTAACGCCGAGCCCGCCGAGCTCGGCCGCCAGCGCCTCGCCCTTGCCCGAGGACGACAGGATCGCGACGCCAAACCCGTCCGCCGCCAGCCGCCGCGCAGCCCCCGCCCCCATGCCGCTGCCGCCGGCGGTGACGAGCGCAACCTTCTCTACTGCCATGATCCGATGATCCCTTCAGTTGAGGCGAGCCGCAGGCTCGGCCTATCATGAGGCCTTCTACAGCCAGACCCGTCGGCAGGTCCATGGCCGAAGACATCCATCATGAGGCGCTTGAAATGAGTGATCTGCAGATCCGCAATTTGCGCCCCGACGAAATCGCCCTCGCCGTCGACTGGGCCGCTGCAGAGGGCTGGAATCCGGGGCTGGCGGATGCCGCCTGCTTCGCGATCCCCGATGCCCGAGGCTTCTTCGTCGGCGAGATCGACGGCGAGCCGGTCGCGACCGTCTCCTGCGTCAATTACGACGACCGCTTCGCCTTCCTTGGCTTCTACATCGTGCGCGAGCGCTTTCGCGGCGCGGGCCATGGCCTGCGCATCTGGAATGCCGCGATCGCGCATGCAGGCGCGCGCGTGATCGGCCTCGACGGCGTCGTGGCGCAGCAGGAGAATTACAAGAAGTCGGGTTTCCAGCTCGCTTACGCCAATATCCGCTATGGCGGCACCGTTGCGGGATCCGTCAAGCCGTCTGCCGATGTCGTTGCGCTCGACAAGGTCCCGTTTGCGCTGGTGGACGCCGATGACGCCCGTGTATTCCCCGCCGCGCGTAGCGCCTTCCTGCGCGCCTGGATCAACACGCGAGGTCATGTCGGCCGCGCGTTGCTGCGCGAGGGCAGGCTCGCTGCATGGGGTGTGATCCGGACCTGCCGGACGGGCTACAAGATCGGCCCGCTCGTCGCCGACGATCGCGCCGCCGCGGATCAAGTCGTGCAGGCGCTAATGGGAAGCGCGGGCGCCGGCGAGGTCTTCCTCGACGTCCCCGCCGTCAATCCCGCCGCCATCGCGCTCGCCGAGGCGCTCGGCCTCGAGCCGGTGTTCGAGACGGCGCGGATGTATACGGGGCCGATCGCGTCGCTGCGGCTCGACCGCGTCTTCGGCGTCACCAGCTTCGAGTTGGGTTAACTCAGTAGCAGCGCATGATGTTGACGGTGTGCTCGCTGCCGCCACGGCCGGGCACCGTCACCTGCTCCGTCGGGCAGCTCGGCACGTAGGGCCGATTGGACGGCACGACGTTCGGCGGATAGCGATGCGTCCAGTCCCAGGGCACATCATAGGTGTAGGTGTAGCGCACATCGGCGGAGAGCGACTGGTTCACATCGGCGAACGGCTGGCTGTAGCCGGCGCCGTCGTAGAAGTAGCTGCCGCCGCCCGGCCAATAGACCCAGGGAGCGCTGCGGCGGTGGAACCTGGCGCCCGGCCCGATCGCCGGACGTGCCGCAGCCGGCGGCGCGGCGGCAGTTGCGACGCCTGACGCAGTGGCGCCGGCGGGTCCGGCAAGACTGTCACTGGAGCTGAACAGCAGCGCAGCTGCGCTGAGCGAGGCGAACAACGCCCCATATGATCTGGCAATCATGATACGCACCACACTCGTTTGGCTTCGCGATAGCGGCTCCCCGAAAGGAGGCTAGGCCGGGCTGTCGCCCACCCGCAAACGTATAATTAATTATTGGTTAAGGCACGCGAATAACCGGGAACAAGGTGCGGCAGAACGCCCGGAATTCCTCTCTCATTTCAATGGCTTCGTGCGTCAGTGGCCCTGCAGCTTGCGCAGCCAGTCGAGCATGTCCTGCGGGCTTGCGCTGCCCTGTGTCACGATCGCGGTGTTGCCGCCGCTGCGGCGGGTGACCGTCGTGCGCCCGGGCTCCTTCTCGATCGTGACCTCGGCCTCCGCCGGATCACCGCTCTGCGTGATCACCGACGTGCCGTTCTCGTCCTGGACCATTGTGGTGTGACCGTCGCCCGGGGCGCTCGGCGGGCGGATGCGCGACATCCGTCTGCAGTTTCTCTCCGAAGCGCTCGTCCTCTGCCTGCTCGGCGGCGCCATCGGCGTCGCCGGCGGCATCACGCTCTCGATGACGGTCGCCCGCATGGCCGGTTGGGTCACCTCGATCGACGGCCAGGCGATCGGCCTGTCTCTCGTCTTCTCGATCGCGACCGGCCTCGTCTTTGGTTTCTATCCAGCCCACAAGGCGTCCAAGCTGAGCCCGATCGAGGCGCTCAAGACGGAGTGAGAGCATGCCGGGATGTTCGCAAAGGCCAGGGAGGCATCAGCCATGAGCTCGGATCCGAAGGACTTGATCGCACCGACGCCGCGCGAACGGGAGCTGATGACGCTGATCGCGCGGGGAATGCAGAACAAGAACATCGCCTACGAGCTCAACATCTCGGAGAACACGGTGCGGGCGCATATCGGCAACATCATGCGCAAGTACCGGCTTCAGAACAGAACGCAGATCGCGATCGCCTTTGCCCTGCACGCGGCGCCATCGTCGCTCCGGCGCGATCTCGCCAAGACCGAGCTCTATCCGGCCGCGACGAAGCCGGCGCAGGCGCTTGCACCGAATCCACCGACGGCGCAGACCGCGCCGGATTGAATGGTTGCAGCCACCATCCCTTGCGTTGCCCGACGGGCAAAACATCCAATCTATGGGTCAACGCACGCGGCCCAAAATATTCCGCTTTACCGAAATTCGGAAATCGCGTATGTGTCGCGCAACCTGGCCCAAGGAAGAGGGGCGTATCGCGATCGTCACGAACGCGGGCCGGGGGGCGGTGGACGCTGATGGCGTTGGCGCGAAAGGGTTTGCAGGGCGGAGAGCCGTGAGCAAAGACCTCGCGCATACGACCGGTGTCATCGGCGTACGGCAAAATCGTGTGGTCCTGACGCCCGGGGTCTGTGCGTCAAGTCTTGCGGTGATGTGGTTGCCCAACCGGGCCCACGCGTCAGCCATCCGCAAGGCGACGGGGGCAATAGTGCATCGCTCCCCGGGGAGAGCACGACATAAGCCGTAAAGCCACTGCGCAGGGAAGGCCGGATGTTTGGCTTCACCTGTATGCCGCTGTGCAAATTCTTCGTTGCCACCTTTCGCACAGTGGACCGTGGGTGCCCGGCCGGCACCCGGTCTTCCCTGCGCCCTCTTTCAATTGAGGGTGAGCGAGAAGCAAAGCTCGGGCGAAATGAGCCGCGAGGATGCGCCAGCGTGCCTGCGAGTCACGCGAATTGGACAGACGCGGTGTCGCAACTTGCTCCGTCATTGCGAGCGCAGCGAAACAATCCAGAAATGTATCCGCGGAAAGATTCTGGATTGCTTCGCTGCGCTCGCAATGACGCTGTTGAGACAGCGGTGTCACAATGCGGTAGTCTCGTGCCCCGGACACGAGCGTGACACGAGCTGTGAGCCGCGACCGCGGCCCATTTGCCTTACATCCCGATGTCGAACACGTTCGGCAATTGGCCTGCCAGAGGCAGTGCGGTGGCGCCGAGGAAGGTCGCCACCATCGCCATCAGGCGACGGTTGTTCTGGCGCTTGCCACGCATCTGGCCGGCGATCCACTCCAGCATCTCGCTGTTGACCTTGGAGGCATAGGACGGCGCCCAGCTCTCGATCTCGGTGTCGGCCGACAGCGCGACGCTGCGCGGCGGCACCTTCAGGCCCGAGGCGCTCGCGGCATAATGGGCGACCGCCTTGGCAAGCAGGTCGTCGAACCGGCCGCCATCGGTGCGCTCGGTCGCGGCCTCGTTGATCTCGAACAGAACTTCGGCCTCGGCGCGGCTGACCGGCTGGTCGTTGACGGTGGTGGCGGTGAGGATGCGCACGCACCAGGCGGTGTCATCGGCGTCGAGCGAGCGGGAGAAATGCACCCGTCCCTTGGTGGTCGGGCCTTCGCCCGTGATCACGCCGTCCCGCACGACGGAAAGGGCATGAGCTGCAGTATCGCGGCAGGACGGCACGAGGGACGACGGCTCGGTGGGCTTAGGCGCAGCGGCGGACATAGTTCACTTCCAGACTTCTTCTGATCGACCAGCATTTCCATGCCGGCGTAAAGGGGTGGTTAACGATTCGATACGGGGATCGCGACTTTTCTAGATGGTTGCCAATTGGTCGCTATCAGGACCAATCTGGTTCTAGAACGCGCCGGGCGAGCGTGATGAAAGTCATAAAAGGCATTATCGGGGCGAGCGAGACCGTGTGACCCCGGGTGGAGCTGTTTCGCCGCAGCTGCCGCTGTAACAATAAGTTGCTAGAAAATCGGCTCTTCAAAGAAGGAATTCACATTTTACTTGAGCCGGTTCAGTTGGCGTTCACTTAGGCCGGCGAAGCCCTTATAATGGATGTGACGGCCGGAGACGAATTCTCGATTAGATTCAATGAGATGAGGTAAGATCATGACACTTCCGATCGGCGCCACCGCCCCTGACTTCGAAGCCGAAACCACCGAAGGGAAAATCAAATTCCACGACTGGATCGGCAACAGCTGGGCCCTCTTGTTCTCACACCCGAAGGATTTCACGCCGGTTTGCACCACCGAACTCGGCGCCCTCGCCAAGCTGAAGCCGGAATTCGACAAGCGCGGGGTCAAGCTGATGGGCCTCTCGGTCGATCCGGTCGACCGTCATGCCAAATGGTCGGAAGACATCATGGAGACCCAAGGCGCCGCGCCGAACTACCCGATGATCGGCGACACCGATTTCAACGTCTCCAAGCTCTACGGCATGCTGCCAGCCTCGACCTCTGGCGATCCCCTCACCCGCACGCCGGCCGACAACCAAACCGTCCGCAACGTCTTCATCATCGGCCCGGACAAGAAGATCAAGCTGGTGCTGGTCTATCCGATGACGACGGGCCGGAACTTCCAGGAGATCCTGCGCGTCATCGACTCGCTCCAGCTCACCGCCAAGCATCGCGTCGCCACCCCGGCCGACTGGTCGCAGGGCGACGACGTCATCATCGCGGGCTCGGTCTCCAACGACGAGGCCAAGACGATCTATCCGCAGGGCTGGAAGGAGCCGAAGCCCTACATCCGCATCGTCCCGCAGCCCAGATGACTTTTGGCGGTCGCGGATAGCGGCCCCAAAAAGTCATCCCGGGGCGATGCGTCAGCATCGAACCCGGGATCTCGAGATCCCGGGGCTGGTCCTTCGGACCATCCCGGGATGACGACCCAGAATCACGCCGCGTGCACGCGGTCGAGGAAGCTCTCGACCTCGGCCTTCAGATGCAGGCTCTCGCCCGACAGCGCCTGGGCGGAAGCAAACATCCGGCTCGACGTTTCGCCCGTCTCGCTGGCGCCCTTGGCGGCGTGACGGACATTGACCGCGACATCGGCCGTGCCTGACACCGCGGCGCGCACGCTGGCCACGATGTTGTGCGTCGCACTTTTCTGTTGCTCGACCGCCGCCGAGATCGAGCCTGCGATGCCGCTGATGCGCTCGATGGTCTGGCTGATCGCCTTGATGGCTGCGACCGATTCCTCGGTCGCAAGCTGCATGCTCTCGATCTGGTTCGAGATTTCGTCGGTCGCCTTCGCGGTCTGGCCGGCGAGCGTCTTGACCTCCTGAGCCACCACCGCGAAGCCGCGGCCGGCATCGCCCGCGCGTGCAGCCTCGATGGTCGCATTCAGCGCCAGCAGATTGGTCTGCTCGGCGATCGAGGTGATCAGCTTGACGACGTCGCCGATGCGCGAGCCGGCCTCCGAGAGCTGCGCGATGCGCTGGTCCGTCGCTTCGGCCTGCCGCACCGCCTCGGCGGAGATCTCGTTCGATTCCTGCACCCGGCGGGTGATCTCGGAGATGGATTGAGACAGCTCGTCGGAAGCGGACGCCGCCGAACGCACATGCTCGGAGGCGCTTTCGGATGTTCCCGCCGACTGCGCCGACAGATCTGCCGTGGAGCGCGCGGCGTCGGTGAGTTGTCGCGCGGCGCGCTCGAACTCGCCGGACGATGCCAGCACTTTGTCGAGAATGCCGCCGACGCTGCCGCGGAACCCCTCGACGAAGTTGCGCAGCTCGGCCTTGCGCTGCTCGGCTGCGGCAGCGGTTGCCGCTGCCTGCTCAGTGCGCAGGCGCGCCCGCTCCTGCGAGTTGCTCTTGAACACCGCGACCGTGCGGGCGATTTCGCCGATCTCGTCGGCACGGTCCTCGCATTCGATCGCGACGTCGCTCTGACCGTTGGCAAGCGCGGTGAGCGAATGCGTCACCGAGGTCAGCGGCCGGGTGATGCGCCGGACGACCAGCAGGGTCAGGACCAGCACCAGAAGCGCGGCAAGCCCGGCAGCGGCCGCCATGCTCTCCATCGCCTGGGACAGCATGCCCTCGAACTGCACCATGGGGATGCCGACATAGAGAATGCCGGCGACCTTGCCGGTGCCATCGGCGATCGGGAAATAGGCGGTCATGAACGTCTTGCCGAACAGCGTGGCCGGCCCCTTATAGGCCTCGCCACGGCGCAGCGGGGCCTGCCCCGGATGATCGGCGGCCAGCTGGGTCCCGACGGCGCGGTCGCCGTTTTCCTTTTTCACGTTGGTCGAGCGGCGGATGAACTGTCCGCTCGCCGCGTCGAACACGAACAGGGTCGCGTTGCCGCCGACATAGGACACCGCCCGGTCGACGATGGCGTGATCCCTGAAGTCGGGCATTTTGGGGATCTCGGCGCGGACCACCGCGCCGTCTCGGATCGTGATCTTGGCTTCGGGAACGGTCTCCGCAAAGGCCAGCCCCAGCGTGCGCAGATTGACCTCGATGTCGCGCAGGGCGCGGTCATTGAAGGCGGATGTCAGTGACCAATAGCCGGCGCCGACCACGAGCGCCGTGTTCATTGCGATCAGCAGCACCGCGCACAGGACCGCTTTGGTGCCGAGCTTGAACCGCGGCAGGAACTTCGCCGTTAGAAGATTGGACATGGATGGAATGACCCCCGTAATTCCTGCATATTGGTGCAATTGACTTACAGCCGCATTAACGACGGGTTCCCACCGCCGCACGCCGTACGGTTTCCAATTGGTAAACGAGGCCTTCCCTGACCCCGCCCGTCATCGTCTGGTTTCGCGACGATCTCCGCCTGTCCGACCACCCCGCCCTCCACGCCGCCGCCAAGTCCGGAGCGCCGGTGCTTTGCCTCCACGTACTGGACGAGGCGGCGGGACGAGCGCCGGGCGGCGCGGCACGCTGGTGGCTGGCGCAGTCGCTGCGGGCGCTCGGCGCCGAGATCGCCGCGCGCGGCGGCTCGCTCGTCCTGCGCAGAGGACCGGCGGCCAAGGTGATCCCTGAGGTGGTGCGACAGAGCGGTGCCCGCGCCGTCTACTGGAACGAGATCGCGCAGGCGCCGCATCAGGCGGTTGAACGACAGCTCGAAGCGGCCCTGACAAAGCTGGGCATGCACGCGCAGAGCTTTCCCGGCGACCTGCTGGTCCCGCCCGCGGCGATACGCACCAAGGACGGCCGGGGTCTGCGCGTGTTCACCCCGTTCTGGCGCCGCGTACTTTCGCTCGGCGACCCGCCAAAGCCCCTGCCCGCGCCGAAGGAGCTGCGCCCTGCACCGAGCATCGCAAGCGATCGACTGGAGAGCTGGACGCTCGAGCCTACCACGCCCGATTGGGCGGGCGGCCTGCGCGAGGCATGGACCCCCGGTGCCGCGTCCGCCCATCTGCGCCTGCGCGACTTCCTCGAGCACAATGTTCGAACGTATTCCGGCGATCGTGACCGTCCGGACCGAGACGGGACCTCACGGCTGTCGCCGCATCTGCGCTTCGGCGAGATCAGCCCGCGTCAGTTCTGGTACGCCGCCCGGTTTGCCGCGGCGGAAGATCCAGCACTCGGGCAGGGTGTGGATAAATTCCTGAGCGAGCTCGGCTGGCGCGAATTCTGCCGCCACCTGCTCCACGATCATCCCCAGCTCGCCACCCAAAACCTGCAGACGAACTTCGATGGCTTCCCTTGGCAGCCCGACAAAGAAGCGCTCACCGCCTGGCAGCGCGGGCGCACCGGATACCCCATCGTCGATGCCGGCCTGCGCGAGCTCTGGCACACCGGCGTGATGCACAACCGGGTGCGGATGGTGGTGGCCTCCTTCCTGGTCAAGCACCTCCTGATCGACTGGCGCGAGGGGGAGGCCTGGTTCTGGGACACGCTGGTCGACGCGGACGCCGGCAGCAATCCTGCCAACTGGCAATGGGTCGCCGGCTGCGGCGCGGACGCTGCGCCCTATTTCCGCGTGTTCAATCCGCAGCTTCAGGGCGAGAAGTTCGATCCTGATGGAGCCTATGTTCGATGCTGGGTTCCGGAGCTGAAGGCCCTGCCCGCCAAGCTGATCCACCGGCCCTGGCAGGCAACGCCGATCGAGCTTGCGAGCGCGGGCATCACGATCGGCAAGACCTATCCGCAACCGATCGTCGATCATGCCAGGGCACGCGAACGCGCGCTCGCCGCCTACGCAAAGATCCGCAAAGGTTGAGCGTCGCTTTGACACAATTTCGAAACCCGCTATCGTCATCGCTCCATGCAAACCGTGGGGGACGATATGGACGACGAGAAGCCGATCACCGAACAGGCGATGGAGACGATCACCAGCGCCGTGGAAACGACCAAGGACGCGGCAGTCACCGCAGTCAAGCAGGTGAAGAAAGCCGCCAAGAAGGTCGCGAAGAAAGTAGCGCCGAAGAAGGCGGCCAAGAAGAAAGCCAAGAAGGCTGCGAAGAAGACGACGAAGAAGGCCGCAAAGAAGTCGTCCAAGAAGGCGGCGAAAAAGTCTGCGAAAAAGGCGACCAAGAAAGCCGGCAAGTCGAAGAAGAAGGCCAAGAAGGCCAAGCGCTGATCGCACCGGAAGACGTCTCCGGGTGCGGGCGCGCCCGGAGAAGGCGCACGCCTATCCTCGCCGCTTGGCTGCGCGCCGGCCCGGATGGCGCTTGCTCTCAGGATCGCGGCTGTGCACGCCGTCAGGACCGCCGATTGACAACGAAGACCGCTGTGGCGCAGAGCGCCATGCCCGCAATGGCAATCGCATCCAGCTTTTCTCCGAACAGCAGATAGGCCATCAGGGCCGTTACGGCCGGAACCAAATAGAACAGGCTCGCGACCGAGGTCGCCGCGGCGTGGCGGATCAGCCAGTACAGCAGCCCGATCGATCCGATCGAGAGCGCGACCGCGAGCCAGGCGAGCGCAAGCACGAACTCCCGCGTCCAGTGCACCACGCGATCCTCGAACAGGAAGGCGCCGACCGCGAAGAAGATGGTGACCGCCACGTACTGCACGAGATTGCCGGACCGCCAGTCGATGTGATTGCAATAGCGGCGCTGATAGAGCGTGCCGAGCGTGATGCTGACCAGCGAGACCACCGAGGCGAGCCAGCCGAGCCCGGCTTCGCCGGTCATCGGACGGTTGTGCAGGATCAGCACCACCCCCCCGAGGCCGAGCACGAGCCCGGCCCATTGCAGCGGCGTGACCCGTTCGCCGAGCCAGCGATTGGCGATGGTCGAGGTCAGGATCGGCTGCAGACCTGGAATCAGCGCCGACAGGCCGGCCGGAATCGAATGCGCGATCGCAATCGCGGTGCCGCCGAGATAGAAGCCGTGGACGAGGATGCCGGCGACGGCGCTGTGCGCGATGCCGGCGCTATCAGGCCATTTCGGCCGGGCGATTCCCGCGATGATTGCCATCAGCCCGACCACGATCGCCATGCGGATGGCGAGATAGGTCAAGGGATCGGCATTGTTGACGACGTATTTGGTGCCGATGAATCCGGTGCTCCAGAGCAGCACGAACAGGATCGGCGCGGCGCGGGCGGCCAGGGCTTCTTGATTATGATTCATTGCCGCCCTCATTGCCCGACCCTCGGCCATGCGGCAATGCGAATTTCGTGGTGACGATATGCTGCGCTGCGACGGAGGATCGCGGTCCGTCTCAGCCGCTCACCATTCGTCCGGGCAGGGATTGACGATCTTCCAGAGCTCGACCCCGTTCTTGATCTTCTTCATGTCCGTGGTGAGCCCGCCATTGCGGCGAATCCAGTCCTTCACCGTGTCGGGGTAGTAGGACATGAGATCGGAGGTACCCTCAGCGCTGGTGACCTTGATGCCGAAGGTGAACGCCTTGTCGTAATAGGCCTGGTGGAAGCCGAGGCTCGCGCGCGGCGTCACGCAGATCTTGTTCATCGGCACGATGCCGAGCACGAGCGTGCAGGCCGAATTGCAGATGCCGTCGATGATGACCCGCTCGCCCTTTTCGCGCACCCGCTTGTACTTGGCCTTGTACTCCTCGACATAGCCGCCGTGGTCGCGCGTGATGTGCAGCTCGGCGCGCGCCGGCGTGGCGGCGGCGAGGCAGAGCAACAGCAGACTCGGAAGCGTGATGCGCATGGCGAGATGACGGCGAAGGCCTTCAGGAATGTACCGGACTCGAGGGGCCGGCAAATGCCCCCGGGCCGGCGGAAGAATTCTGAACCGAATAGTCTTTGGTCATACTTGTGTGGGGAATTCGTTAAGCATCCCGAAAAGGCCAAAAATGGGCAGCTTTGGCCGCATGTCCGGCAATTCTGTCACACCCACCCGGAAATCTGCGGGATTGGCCTTGATTTCTGGCCTCCGGAGCGATGCTTGGCCGCTCGAAATTGCTATAACAGGCTGACCCATTCGAGCGGGTTCCGGAGAATCGAGATGAGCAAGTTGACGCGTGTCGCCGCGGTTGCGGCCTTGACGGCTGCGGTCCTGGCCCCCGCCCTCGCGGAGGCGAACGGCCGCCACCGGTACCACCGCTCCTACGCGAGCCCGCTGCCCTACCCGATCAGCTACCTGCACAATTACGGCCCGGGTATCACCCCCGGCACCTTCGCCTACTATGACGGCCCGGCGACCAACCACTGCTACCGCAGCGCGGCCGCTTATATTGGTCAGGACGGCCGGCGGCACCCCTGCTACTGAGGCGCCGCGGCCGCTGCGGCTCCTCTATTTGGGGGCGCCCGACCGCAGCAACTGCTTCTCGATCTCGTAGACCGGCAGCTTGACGAGGTCCTTGCCGACCTCCCCCTGAAGCGCCTTGCGCAGCCCGTCCGAATAGTCGGCGCGGATCATGCCGAGCGCACGTGGCGAGGCCACCATGGTCAGGGCCGTCGTCTCACCGGAGCTGACGGCGGCATCGAGCCGGCCGGCCAGGCTCCGCAGAAAGGCACGCTCGGCCTCGTCGTGCCAATCGGTCTGCTCGACCGAGCTGCGTGCGCCGCCGACCGCGCCATGCAATCGGCCCGGCGCGTCGGCCCCCTGAGCGGCGGTCGCGGGATTGGGCTGCTCGTGCACCTCCCTGGTGTGGAGGTTCGGAAACATCTCGTCGCCGAGGTTTTCCAGAATGAGCGCCTTGCGCCCGTCGCACACGACCAGCCAGTCACCCTTGTCCATTCTCATCTTGTCCATCGCAACTTCTCCTTCACTTGCAGACGCCGCATCCGGCATCAGAGCTGTTCTTCGAATTCCTCGAAGGACTTGCCGAATTGCGTCATCGCCTCCTCCAGATAGTCGGCGAGCATTGGCGTACCGATCAGGTAGGAGGCGGTACGCTGGTTGTGCGCCTGGGCGGCCTGGGCGCGCAGTTGACGCCAACCAGAGAGATCACCGTCACCGCGGCCAAGCCAGGTCAGCGCCACGAGATCGATCTGCTCGTCAACATTGAGAGCGCGGATGAAGCCCGCGAGCTCCGCACGGTCGGTGCTTTCGCCGCGTCCACCGCGGCCGTAGCTCATGTCGTCGTCGCCGAAGTCCAGGACGACGCCACCCCCGCCCGCTTCGCTGTCGGACCGGCGCGATTTCGAGATGACGAAGAACACCTTCTCCGGCGAGATCGACAGATCTGGAATGACTCGCATTCAGCTCACCTTGCCCGGCAGCAGGCACCACGCCGCTGCCATGACGGCGACAGTAAGAGCCAAGGCAAACTTGCGAATTGCGCAGGATCAAGCTCAAGTCACGACACGGCCTGCCCGGCCTACGGCCCGCTGCCGAGCCGTGACGTAAGGGTCAGCTCGCCTGTTCATCTGTATTACATTTCGGTTCGGCCACAATTTGATCAGAACAACCTCGATATCCTGCATCGCGTAAGCGAAGGAAGACATCATGAACCTCACGACTGGCCGATTGGCCGCGTTCCTGTTCGGCGCCCTCGTTGCATCGTCGACGGCATCCGCCATGCCCATCGCGCCTGCACCTGCGACACCGCAGGTCTCCGGCGTCGAGCAGGTCCGCATGGTCTGCGACGCCTGGGGACGGTGCTGGTGGCGGCCGAACTATTATGGCTACTACTACAGGCCGCGGCCATATTATTACGGCCCGCGGTACTATGGGCCGCCGCGCTATTACGAGCCGCGCCATTATGGGTACTACGGCTATCGCCGCTGGTGACGTTTGAAGGGGCCTTCGGGCCCCTTCGCTTTTGCGAGATCATGTCTTGCGCAGTGGATCACTGGCCCCAAGGCGTTCATGTTTGATCTAGATCAAAGATGAGATCAGCCGAAAAGGTCACTTATGACGATTTAACCGATCGTGTTTCGGTGCTGTCAACATGAAGGTGCAGAGCGTTGAGAAACGGCGATGAGCCAACGTACCTCATGGCATGATGTCCGCAATACTACGGCCCTGAAATTCGGTTTACTGAAACTCGATGCTTCGCCATTGATGATGCAGCGATGTTCCTTTGATTGTCTCATTTCAGCGGCCGGCCAGAATCATGTTGTTCGACGACCTCGCTCCCTCCTCTGCCCTTCAACTGATCGGCTTCTCCGATGTCGATGCGTTTCGGCCGATTGAGACGATGGAGGATGCGAGGAGCATTCCGCTCGACATCCCGAACTTCGCGGCGGCCCGAGCCATCGTCTCCCTGCCGGCGTGCCGCATCATCGTGATGAGATCGTTCGCGCGGATCCTAGATACCGCTTATCGCATGCCGAGCGGGATGGTGATCCTGTCGATGAGCGACGATCTTCAGGTCAACTTCAAAGGTGTGGATCTCGACGCCCGCTTCTTCGCTGCCCTCCACGGCAACGATGAGTGCCATTTCGTCGAGCCCCGGACCAATCATCACGCCATGATCATCTTCTCCCCCGAGCTGAGAGACCGGGGCTGGTTCGACCGCGCCGACCATTTGCGCGCCCATGTCGCGAACCGGCCCGCCCTGCTCCACAGCCGACAGCTCCTGCTCGATATCCTGCGCACCGCGTCAGTGCAGCCAGACCTGTTCGAGACGACCGAGGTTGCGGCCCATCTGCAGGAAGGCCTGCTGCTCGCGCTCGACGATTTGTTTCGAATCGATTCGACGTCGGATCGGAGCACCTCGGTCCACAGCGAGCGGGCGATCAAGCTCGTGCAGCGCATCGACGACTACGTCGCTACCTATCCGACCGCGCCGATCTATACAGCCGATCTCGCCCGCGAGTTCGACGTCTCGATCCGTACGCTCGGCGGCGCCGTCAGCAAGGTGCGGGGCATGAGCCTGCACCAGTACATTCGCCTGAAGAGGCTGTGGGCGACCCGCGCCCGCCTCCTCAAGGGCGGCGTCACCGTGGCCACCTGCGCACGTGCCCAAGGCTTCCATCATCTCGGCGAATTTGCCGCAGCCTACCGCGCGATCTTCCACGAGGCGCCCTCCGACACGCTGGCACGCGGCCGGCAAAGCGGTGTCCCGGCAGGCTGATGGACGCCGCAGGCCCTCGCGGCGGTGACCCGGCATCCTCGCCGCTCTAGAACATATATGGAACAAAGAGGACTGGCGCGCTCGGAAGGATTCGAACCTCCGACCCTCGGAATCGAAATCCGATCAAATTCATCGCCTCGCACGCTGCCGCACTCAAGCAAGCAACTGAAAAACAAGAGCATTTTGGTTCTTCGATGTTACCCTCAACCACTTACGCATGTCGCATTTGTTGCGACCAAATTCCCTGCAATATCAACCAGTCATAACGACTGGCGGCTACTCGACGCGACATGCTCGCGACATGTCGGCTCAATTGCAGAAGGCCGTGTCGCCTATGCGGGTGCAAGAGCGCCCATTGCTGAAGAACGTAGTATCCCCGATCGTGGTCGACGATGTGCCGTCGCTGTAAAATCTGCTGCCCCCGATCCTGGTCGAGCTAGTGCCATCACTGTTGAACGTGGTGTCGCCCATGCGGGTCGAGGAGACCCCGTCGCTCCAAAAGGTGGTGTCCCCAATTCGAGTGCCACTCACGCCATTGTCGCAGAACGTCGTGGCGCCGACCGCCGTGCAGCTTTGACCGTGGGCCGAGGAAACCGAAAGGACGGCCGCAAGCAAAATGATTATCCGCATAATATCACCCCCGTTTGATGCCTGAGCATTGCACGCTCAACGCAGGGATGTACAGAGCAACGGCTTCGGAACTGATACAGGCTCGTTCGTGAAAGCCCGTGGCAGCCCCAGCATCGGGCCGGGGGGCATTATGATGCTGGGGCGTCCGGCCGGTGCCCTCGACGTTCCGCACGATCGGCGTGGCACTTCAGGAGCGAAGCAAAAAAGCGGCCCCAGGGCTAGCGAGATGTGCGAGATGGGTGCCCAATGATGACGATCATCCAACTCGCCGGCATGCTGTTTGCCCTGTTCTTGGGCTGCTGGTTAGTCGCGGCGATGGGCAGTCACGGTCGCTATTACCGCGGCAAGCCGGTTGAAAGCCTAGGCTGCGCGATCATGCTGTTTGTGGTTGCCCTATTCAGCATCGTCTTCCTAGCCCTTACAGGCAGGTGGTGAGCCCGCCAGCGTGAACCGGCGGGCCTGGATTGTCAGCAGTGGTAAGCCGGGAAGGATCGCGCGGGGGCCGTCCTAAGCCCGCTGATAGCCGCCCCCGCTATCGTGAGATGCAAGCTCACCCTGAAGCAGAGCCGGCCAAGTAGGAGCCGGACCAGGCGCATCAGACGTAACCGTCCAGCTGCCAGCTCTGTGAGCCCATCTGCTCAAGCAGGCCCTCCATGTCACCGATACCGCTATCGTCCGGTTCGGCGCCATCGTGCTCGTCCTCTAGATCCCTCCTGTCGCCGGCAGCCCAGCGGGTCTGATCGCCCGATCCGTTGCGACCATCCGGCCCGTAGCAGCTCGGGTGCCGTTCAATGCTGCCGAGCGACGGCTCGTCGTGGAGATCGTTCTCCGCGGGGTCATCGTCCTCGGCAGGGTCATCATCCTCCAGGTCGGCCGAAATGTCGTCCTCAAGCTCCGTCATGACGTAGGGATCCGAAGCGTCCAGGAAGGCGATCAGCCGCTCGATCTCCGCGGATGCCTCTTTCCTGAGTCTCGCGAGGCGCTGGAGCGACGTTTCGCGTCTGCGCTGTTGGATTGCCAGCCCGGCTGAAATCGCACGGCTGGACTCCGTATCAAGTTCTCTGACGTTTTCCATGGTGGTTGCTCTGTCTTTGGCTTCTCACAGCCTGAGCCCGGAGACGGACCGGGCAGCCGGGGGGTGAGAACCAGCCAGAGCGACTGGTCGGACGCTTTTAGGGATTGCTCCCCTGGACAGCACAGTCCGCCCCCGGCCACTTGCCCTTCGGAACCGAATAGGCAATAAGGTTTGGGTCGGAGCCGCACCGCCAAGTGCGTCCGTCAGAATTCTACCGTGGAGGCAGAATTCTTTCAGCCGCGATCGCTCGTCGCCAAACGAGGGATTTCCTGACCAAGGAATGCGGCTCTAGCTCTGGTCCGGGTTCTCACACCCACGGGCCATGCTGCTCCTGATTTGTTTAAAAATCCATCCCCTTGTGGGGCGCTCTCGCCCGTCTTTTGGTAGTCTACGGGGAATGCGAAGGGGGCAGGAATGGCGACTGCGACAGGGCTTAGCCCAGAGGAACGAACGACGGCCCTCGGAATGTATCACTTCGCGGAAAGCTATCGTCACGGTGCCAACCGCATCAGACTGAGCAAGGCGAAGCCACTAATGTTCGATGCGCCGATCCGCTTCCTCTATTATCACTCCATAGAACTCTACCTAAAAAGTGTTCTGAGGGCCCTGGGTCTCTCCCCGGTCGAGATCAAATCCACTTACGGCCATCAATTTTGCAAACTTCAAGCCGCCTGCGAGCGGAACGGTTTAGATTTCGATGACGAAGATATCGCGGTAATTGGACTGGTAGATGGGTCGAATTATTGGGGCTCACGCTACATTGAAACTGGTTATGTACGACATGCGACGCTGCCGGCCCTAGCGCGCACCTCCCATTCGCTTTCCCAGAATGCCTTCGCGTTTTTGCGGTCGCGGCGCATTTTGGTTAGGAAGCCCGTCATAACCCCGTCGCGCCTGAGAAAGTGACTTTAGAGGCGGACCGATGTACCGACCGCGCCGAATTGAATTTGTGCTTGCTGCCGTGCTGCTGGCCGGTTGGGCTACCTATCGCTGGCTCTACTGAGTAGATACAGCGCTGCGGAAGGGCGCGCCTGAGTCGGGGCGGCGCAAGGGCGAACAGTTGTCGATCCACCAGCATCTTCCGTTGCTCTCATCCATTGGTTGCGATTGATTGGGAGCAGAAGAAGAGGAGCAAATCAATGCACCTAGGGCTCGGGCTCGGGTTGCATAGTCAACAAAGCTCGTCGAGCAAAGCAAAGCCTATGTCAAAGTATTTGTTCGTTGATGGCGGATTTCTGGAATCTTTGATCCCGAAGGCCGCCAAATTCTACGATCGTCTCATCTCAATCGACGAGGTCAAGTTCGACCGCATAGCCGGTCCTTTCCAACGCACGTTCTATTACGATGCTCTTCCCGTGCCTAAGCCCGACCAAGATCAAGCTGGTTACGAGGAAATTCTCAAACGCAAACAGAACCTCTTCGCGCGGATCAACGCGACGCCTTACATGCATACCCGCGAGGGAATTACCCGAAACAGGTTGGCTAGTCGTGCTCGACAGCAGAAGGGCGTAGATATTCTGCTTGCGATCGACGTCTTTAAACACGCTTCACTTCGGAACATGTCGGAAGCGCACGTCATGACTACAGATCTAGATTTCTTCCCCCTATTCGAAGCTCTGAGAGACACTCCTGTATCAGTGCATCTTCATTGCTTCTGCGATGAGACATCCGATGAACTGATGGCTTTAGCCGATGTGGTTCGCCCCGTGACTGCTTACAGCGTACTTCAGTGGGTAGATCATCCAGACCGCGATCAGTTTGTGCGCCACCACGCCTCAGTGGATGATTTTCACAAAATGGCGCCCGTGAAGCTCGGATTTCTCGGATCGCCCGTCGAGTTTTTCAGCGACCCAACCGACCCGAGTAAAGGCTACGTTGCTCGATTTGCCGGCACTACCATCCACTCTGATCGGCTTGAGTACATCGTTGCGGATCTCGAACACCGGCACCAAAAGCGGATGATGTTTGCCTGATTCAGATATGCCGTTTCGCCAATTCAGCGGTCGCCAGCGGACCTGACACTCCTCACTTGATCCATGAGCGCCTCCGTGGCGTGGTCCTTTGCAGCGAAGCTCTCCCCGAGCCGCCCGTTCTGCCGCCGGGTCAGTCTGCCCCGCAGCAGATAGGACGGGCTGAGCTTCAAGATCTGGCTCACAAGTGTGAATACCTGCCGCCCATACTCTGAGAGGCCCATCTTGCCCGACGGCGCCGGCGGCTGCCCGATGTTCTCCCGCAGCACGGTCGCGGCACGCTCTAGCCGGCGCTCGCCCAGGCTCTCCAGTTCGCCCACTGTCCGGTCATGCTGCCGGACGAGCTTCTCGCCCTCGGCAGTCAGCTCCAGGAGCACGTCCGCCGCAGCACGGATGCGCCGGCCGATGTCGGCCACCTGATCGGTTTCCAACGCGAGCCGCTCCTTTAGGGCCGCTCTGGCGGCCTCCGTCTCTTGCTTTGCCATCTCGTCGCGCCGCTGGCTGAAGCCCGTCTGAGCGGCCTCCAAGTCCCTGAGTTGCTGATCCAGATCGGCGATCGTCCCATGGATCTTGCCCGTGTCCCTGCCGGCCAGGATCGTTTCCTGAAGCTGCCCGTCGAGCTTCGCGCGCTCAGCGCGGACACTCGCAGCCATCTCGTCGACCTTACGCACCGCCGTGCCCAGGTCATCCGAAGTTTTGGACGACCGGCATTCCTCAAGCAAACTGTTCAGTGCATTCGCCTTCATCGATCTCTCCTTCCGTAGATGCCTTCCAGACGCTGTTTGCGAGCGGCGCGATCGCGCTCCGCCTGGTCCAAAATTCGCTGCCAGAGTTCGTTCGTCGAAGCCGCGCTGGCATCCCTGTCAGCTGCCGCAGCCGCCTCAAACTGCTGATTGGTCCCGCTGCGGCCGCCGCGCGCGGCTCCAGCGACGCGAGCCGCCGCGGCCTCGCTCGCATCTCCAACCATCGCGGTCTCTTCCGGCGTGGCGGGCGTCCAGTTCACTGCTCGCTCAGCTTTGATCGCCTGCTTCTGGGCAAGCTCCTCAGGGCTGAGTTTCCAATCCGCAGTGCGCAGCAAACGATCCTTCACGATGGCATCGTACTCGATCTGGCGGCCCGCCGTCTGATCGGCCTTCATCTTGGCGGGATCGGCATAGAACTGGCGGGGAATGGTTTGAACGATCCCGTTTTCGTCCTTGTAAGCGAGCACATAGGTCGGCGGCTCACCGCGAACGTAGCGTTCGCCGGTCGCGCGCGTTTCGCTGATGATCAGATTGCCGCGCGGAACGTCCTTCCCATTCCACTCTTTGATGGCGTCCGTTGCCTGCTGAGCAAACCTGCCGGCCGGATCCTCAATTCCAGCATATGCCGGTGAGCGATCAGGCGGGTACTTCATCACCACCGCAGAGCCGTTGACGCTGGTGATACCCCAGGTCCGCTTCATCTCTTCCTGCGCAAGCTTCTTGCTCAGTTCGACGTCACCGTTGGCGAGATAATGATCCCGGAAAGCTGCCTCATAATCGCCCATCGCGCGCACGCGCATTTCGGGATTGAAGGTAAGCTGCGGATTGGACGCGAGACCCAGGAAGCTCTGATCGAAGGCGCCGCGGATATCATCCGGCTTGAGGTTCTTCCTCACGATCTCGTCGACGTCCTCCGACTTGATGCGGGCCTTCACCTTCTGCTGATATTCCGGCGTCTGTTCTTCCATGATCTTGCGGGCAGCGTCGGCCCCCGTCATGCCGCGGCCATAGACGTACTCGCGAAATTTCAAAGCTTGTTCAGCGACCGTTGAACCGCCTTCGACACCGGCAAAGATATTCGGGTTCTTCTGCTCGATCATGTTGCTGGCGGCTTGCAGCGCCGCCTGCACACGCTGGGGATTGTTCGAGTTCAAACCGCCGCGCATGAGCGTTACCGCGGAAGCCGGCACAATCCCGGTCTTGCTCACAACCGTATCGAGCGCAGCTTCGCTACTGCCCAGCTGCTCAAATGCGCGATCGGCCATTTTCTTGTGATCGGTATCGAATTGGTTCCAGGCAAAGCCTTCCGTCTGAATCGCAGACATAGCGGCCCGCGTCAGGTCGGTGTCCCGGTCCCGTTTGTCGATCATGCCGGCCAGCCGCAGGATGTCATCCGCGCTGCGCAGCCATCCTTCTTCGCGGGCCTTGGTGACGTCGGCTAGAGAGGCTTTCCCGTCGATGATGTCAGTCTGGAGGGAGTTAAAGCGCTCGTTGTAGTACTTCGCATCCTCCGCAGCCTGCGCAGCGGCGCGCTGCTTGATGCTTGTTTCCAGCACACCCGCCAGGCGCGCGCGGTCGTCGGCGGGGACACCCTCAAACCGGACATCCGGCTGGTAGACACCAGGCACAGGGCCATCCCCGCCGGCACTGCGGGCCAGTGCAGCTTCCGAACGCCTCCGGTTACGGTTGGTGCCCGAGTTGTCGTTCTGAAGATCCTCGATCGATTGAGCGATCAACCCTGCATCGCCAGTTCGGACCGCCGCCACGACGCCCTCAGGCAGCTTTCCGTAATTGTAGGCCACAGAACCCAGCGCGGCCTGCTGATTAGGGTTCAGTGAATTGAACGCAGCGTCACCGACCGCGCTCCGGATCGCTCCAAGCGTCTCCGTGGTTCGTCGGCGAAGGTCACGCTCTGCATCCTCGCGAGTGACCGTATCGCCCCGCTGGACGCGCCGAACCGCGCCGGAGGCATCCGTGATTGTGTCCGAACCGTATCCGACCCGATCGGCATTTACGTCCCAATAGGTCGATGATCGAAACCCTTCCTTGTCGCGAAGCAGCTGCATTGTCCGGTCAATGGCGGAGCCTGAGAAGCCGCGGTCGACGCCCCAGCCCTTCGCAACCTGTTGGGCGGCCTGAGGATCGCGGTTTGCCAGGGACTGGAAAGCGGCCGACGACAACTCCGCGCGCGCCTTCTGCTTCTGGATGTCCTTGAGTTCGGGCGATAGGGTCGAAGCGTCGATCAACTCTTCCATGTCGCGGCTAAAGGGCGCCAGCGCCTCAGGACCGCCCTGCAGGATGCCGGCCTTTGCTTGCTCACGACGATTATCAATGCCCGAATACTGAAAGCGCTGGCTCTCTTTCAGCTCCAGCTGTGCCGCAGAGACCGAATAAGATTCCCGCTTAGCCGCGATCCGGGCCTGAAACTCCGGGCGCTGCTGCTCCGGAACGCTCGAAAGCCATTCCTTCGATCGATCATCGAAGGTCTTCATCAGCGTATCATGCAGGCCGAAGGCGCCTGGCTTCATCGCCTGCACAGCCGCGAGCTTTTCACCCTCCAAACTTGAGGAGAACCCATCAAAATCGAGGAACGTACCGAACCGTTCCTGCTGTAGACGCCGTTCCTCATACCGCTCTATGAGCGGCTGGAGGGTCTTGCCGCCCTGTTCGAGCGCCTGCCCAACCGGACTTCCCGACGGGAACGAGACGACGCCGCCAGGATCGAGGCTGCGGCCGGCGATGATGCGAGGGATAGTTGCCATCAGCAAGCCCTTCCGGCCCGCAGAGCATCATTCTCGGCAACCGCGCGCGCATAGCGCTGGTGCAGATCGTGGCGCAAAGCCGTCGCTAGCTTCAGCTCACCTTCCGCCAACCGAAACTGACGGTGTCGCGCGATGTATGCTTCCTCAGCGCGCTCGACCTCAATGCGGAGACTTTCAACGTCGTCTTGCATGAGTGAGGATCTCCCTAAGCGTTGATCGAGGCAATCGTCTTCCAGGTACCCGGAGCGCCGGAGGACACACATACAGTGCCCCACGCTCCACCAGCGCTTGGATTGTCGAATTCGATAATGGTCCCGCGCTTCCAGGAGCCGCCGCTGGGCGTTGTCGCGCTTACCAAGGCTGCATTCGAAGCGCGACACTTCAGCACCACATCGCCGGCGCTGTTGATGACGTAGTCGTAAGGGATGATGTTCACGCCGCCGTATTTGGTCGTAACCGTAGATCGGCAGCGGTTGCCGTTGAATTGGGCCAGCACGCCGTAGTCCCCGCCGGACGCGATCGAGTAAGCGGGCGTCGTTCCAGCAGCGCCATCGCAATAGTTGTTGAGAATGATAGCGTCCTGGACATCTGCCACGCACCGCAGCCCGAAATCCTGGAAATTCTCACCGTTGATCCCGAGTGTGCAGTTCTGCACGACAGGTCGAAGCGTGTTCGCAAGGTAGATACCGGCATCAGCTCCACCAAGGCCGAGGCCGTTCGAGAAGCACCTTGCCCCATCGATAAGAATGTCTTCTGCGGTAGAATCTGGATCGACCTGAATGCCGTGGACCCAATTGGAGTTGTAGTTGCCGCCAATGATCTTGAGGTTCGAAACATGGGAGTCGACGAAAACTCCTGCCGAATGGCGGCGGGCGCGGCAGTTTCTAAACTCGCCTCCGTCCGCATAGGTGATCCTGAAGCCAGCAATAGCCGATGAGGTCAAAGACCCCTGAGTAAACACGTTGTCGAACAGAATATCGGTGGTGGTGATCGTCGGCAGCAACGAGGAATAACCTAGGCTCACTGCAGCGTCGATGTTGTCCGCATAGGCATCGCAGAAGACGCCATAGCCGTTATTCGCATTCTCGATAGTCACATTCCGGAAGACGATGCCTTTGAGCCGGAAATCCTTGACAGCCGTGGGCGCAAACTCAAATCCAAAATCACCGGCGGTGTGGTATATGCCCGCGTACGTTGAACCGACAACGGTCACGCCATCGACGCGGATCGAATAACAGCCCGACAGACGAATGCCGTGCGATCCAAACGACCCCGTGTTTGGTGCGCTCATGTTGCCGATGTTGATCCTCTGCACATCGATTTCGTGAGGATGCAAAGTATAAGCTTGTCCAGAATTGAAAGCAGTCTTGGCCGCGTTGAGCGCCGCAAGATCGGTCCCGGTGAACGGCCCGACCGGCATCCAGTCCATGCCGATCGCGATGCCAACGGTGGCATTGTCCGGGATCGTGATGTCTTCGATGAGGCCGTGATGGGCGCCACCGAAAATACAAATCATCTCGCCGCCCGGCGTTGGACTGTCTGCGCGAACATTCGTCACCGTCAAGTTGCTGAGCTTCCAGCCACTCGGCGAGGCGAAAGCATCCACTGACCCAACGGTCGGATAATCTCCATATGCGGAACCAAGGGAAATCGGCGTATGATAGATCGCCTGTCCGCTTGACAGGCTGCTGGACAAAGTGGTCGCAACCGTACCGTTCTCAATAGTTGCGTTGCTCTGGACGCGGACACCAAAGACATCGCCCGTGCAACGGAGAGAGATGGTCGACCTGCAGAGATCAAGCGTAACATTCGGCTTCAGCACCAAACCGTGGCTAGTGACGCCGGTGTTGATGACGCATCGATAAGTCTTCCCGGGGATACCACGAAGAATGCCGCCACCCGCAGCAGAGACGAAATCAATCGCCCCCTGAATAGCCGCTCTGTCATCCGTCGAGTCATCACCGAGCGCCCCGAACTGCAGCAGGTTCATGGGCTGGCCGAGATAGACGACCTCCCACCACGCCCCATCTGCCGACTGAAACTTTCCGCTGTGCGTAGGTTGCGCCCCGACTTTCTTGTAGAGCGCCCCACCACCGTCGCCAGCCGTGGCATAGCCCGCCGTCCGCAGGTAGGTCATCCCGCTCGGCAGCGTCGTTCCGGCGGCAATCGCGCGGCTCGCGAAGTCCGCGGCATTGGTCAGCGCGATGATCGTTGCAATAATATCGTTCGCAGCATTGTTAATCTGCGTGACCATGTCCGAGCTGAGATAGAACTCCCACTCGATATCATCGTCGCCGATATCCGGCCGGTTCGTGACGAGGTTCCAGACCTGATCGGCATGCGTGGCGCCCTCCTGCACCGCGACCTTCATTCCCTTGATGAGAGTGCGAGAGGAGTTGCTGTCCGGCGCGCGATACCAAGTGCCCGCGGACGCGGTGTAGATGCCGTTCTGTGTCGCGTCGGTCTGATTCTTCACCAGGATCCGATCGCCGGCAGCCGCCGCCACGCCGTCAACGGTCACGAGCCCGACAAGGGCAAGGTTCGTAGTCGACGCAAGGCGCACCGGTTCACGGTCTCCTGACATCAACCGCACGGCTGCCGTTGCGCGCATGTTCATGGCTATTTCACTCCCGAGCGACGGCGCCGCGCAGGCGCAAGCCGCTTCTCGTCCAGCTGCACCACGAGCCGGTCCGAAACACTCGGCCAGCCAAAGCCGCCGGCAGCGTCGACCGGGCCGCCCTTGATCATCCCGACCACCACGCCGTCAGGCACCTCGACGGCCGCATAGCGGTCTTTCAGGTCGGAGTTCTCCAGGCCCGGCATCGGCGGCGGCCCGCTCCTCTCCTCGCGGCTGCAGATCGAAATCACCTCGGTCCTCGCGGGCTTCAGATCCTCGCCCGCTTCAATTCGCTTCGTCACTGCCCAGCGTGTCATGCTCTGCCTCCTCAAAATTCAGCAAGCGGGTCCGCCATCTCTCGATGCTGGCGACGCTCAACCTCATCCCATTTTCGAACGTGATAAGCCTTCTCGTCATTGGCGAGCGCGATCGCGCCGGCCGCAGCGTTGGCCCAGTCGTCGTGATCGCCAGGCCGATGGTCAATCTTGGCCCCGCGCACCACAAGCGTAAGCAACTGCTCCTGCAGCTTGGGCAGATCGAGCAGTTCGACATCACCACCGTTGAGGTGAGGCTCGAACGCCTCGTAAATCTCGGTCTTGTTCTTATCCGACGAGCGGTAGCTGATGCCTGCAATCTCAAAATCGCTCTTGAAGGTCAGGCCCGCGTAGTTATCGCCGGTGACTTCATCGATTTTGTAGTCGACCAGGGTCCGAACGAACTTGCGCACGGCATCGCGCGGATTGAATGGCGGCTTCCCATCCTGCGAGATACAGACGTCCAGGCGGCGGTAGCGACCCTCTTTGTGCGCAATCGCCAGCACTGCATCGTCGGACGAGCCGCCGGACATGTCGACGAAGGCGACGTAGTTGCGGCCAGGCTCATAGGGGATGCGCCGGAGGCCGGAGATGGTCGAATTGAGGACGATGTCATTGTCGAGAAACGCGCCGTCGGGCGCGCCAGGCAGGTTCAGATGCAGGCGGCGAAACTTGTGCGAGGGCAAGCGGCGGCGCTGCTGAGCGAGATAAGCCGGCCCCTCCGGCCATGAGCCCATGCTGGGGTTGGCGCGCTCGTCGCTCGGCAGCTCAGCAAAGCGTGGATCGGTGCAGTATTCGCCGGAGTACCAGCTGAACAGCATGCGGGGATCAGTGCCTGCCTTGCCGGCCTGCTTGAAGTCGTACAGCGGCACGCCGGGCGAGTTGTAGATCGTGTCGTATGACGTAATCCACGTCATCGTGTCCTGACGCGTCGGATCGGGCGCCAGCGCCTCGAACAGGTCATGGGTCTTGTAGCCGTGGATCTCGTCGAAGCCGATGAACGAGGCTGTCTTGCCGTGCGCGCCAGTCGGATCGCCGGCCGGCAGGATCATGATGGCGCCCGCACCGTCCTTGCGCTTGATGCCCTTCACCAGCACGCTGACGTCGCGCTTGATGATCGGATTGGCCTCAACGAGCTTCTTCGCAATCGTCAGGTCGTCGCCGGCCTGCCCTTCATCATTTGCGAGGATGTAGCAATCATTGTTGTGCAGGCTGTGCCACACCAGGTTGCGATAGAAGGCCGCCAAGACGAGGTCTGTCGTCTTCCAGTTCTTCTTCGCGCGGCCGGACAGAACGAAGTTGTACAGAGGCGAGCCGTCGTCCCTGAAGGTGTACAGCGCCTGCATGTGCAGCTCGCGCCGGTAGTCCTCCATCGTGTCGAGCAGATCGCGCCCGTCGAGCCAGCGAAGCTTAGAGAAGAACTCAAGCGGAGACGGATTGTCCTGCTTCATGCGCGCTCCGCCAACAGCGTGTTGCGGAGGTTGCCGCCAGGCGTCACGTCGCGCGGCTCAGGACCGCCCATGACCTGCTGCTCGCGGCGCCGTGCGTTCAGGAGCGTCGCGTATTCGTTCGCGTCGACTTTCTGGCCGTCGAGCCAGCCGGCGCCAATGCCCTCAATCATCGCCGTGAGGACTGCGTAGGCCTCCGCGGACTTCAGCTGCACCATGTTCAGACGATCGCGCCCGCCGCGCTCGCTGATGATTGTCTCCAGGACTTCGTTTGCTCGCTTGGCAGCGCGCGTGCGACCGTCCAAGTCTGCAAGCGTCAGCAGACGCACCGTCTTGGAAGTATCGGCACCCTTTCGAGGGGATACCTCTTCCGCATCGGTAGGGGTTTCGGACGTATCGATCAGCACGATTGTCAAACCTCACTGCGCGCAACACGCACGCGACATGCTTCGACAACATGCTGTTTCTACGAGGAAATTGCAAAGACAGTAGGATATAAAATCCGATACTCATTCGCAGCGGTTTGCATCGCTTCGCAGTCTCGATGCAAATTTTTCACACCAAAAATCGCGACAGAAAAAAATCGGCTGCTTTTGCGGAAATGCTGCCTGCCCCGCTGCTCAGCCTCATCCCAAGTTACGGGTTACGGTTCGGGTTACGTTACGGTTACGGATTTCCGCGGGTTACGGAGTTACGTTACGGTTCGGCTCTCTATAGAGAGCCGTAACCCGTAACCGTACCTCACCGACCCAACCTGCGCGGAGGCGTAATGACCCCCAGACCGAATATGCAAGAGTTTGCGACCATCGCGGGATTGATTTTGGATCAGCTAGCCGAAACGCATCCGATACGAACCCGAATATCTGAAGACGCCATCATGCAGACCATGAAGATTGAGCACGCGATGCAGGTCATGGAGTCAGGTCGGATGTTCAAAGAGGTGTACACAGCCACGCTCAAATGGCTTGTACTTGAGGGGTTTGTCGACCACGGCCTCGTGGAATTATATTGCCTGACAACTAAGTCGTTAGCTGCTCTGAACGCCGTGCCAGCAAATCTTGGTGGCAAAAGCATTGGCCAGTCGATTTCCGATGCCAAGCACGACGAAGACGCGGGTGAGCGGCGAAGCCGAATTGCGTCGTTCTTCGGCGACTTGATTGGCTCAGCCGCCGGATCATTCACAAAATCGATGGGGAGCGGAGGCTAGGAGGCGTGGTCCACCCTCCACCGGCCTGCCGACTCGCGAACCATAGAACGGTCTTCCAATGCCTTGCGAAGATCGTGCAGCGTGGCTTTGCGATTGGCCCCGATGCCCAATGCCTTTGCTTCGCTGTTCCACTCCTCCAAGGTCAAGCCAGCGGCCCCAGCATCATGGAGGATGCGGAAGAACGTCTGCTGGTTGGCCGAGAGTTTGGTTGACCGAGACATCGGGGCAGGCGCGTCTGCGGTCTCCACGACGTTGACCGTGATCGGGTCGCCGTCCTCGTCCAAGCCGAACTCATGCACTTTCGACTTGAAGGAGAACAGCGGGCCTTCGGGAGCGTCGTTAGCCTTCGTGATGCTCGCCGTCTTGATCTCGTCGCCGCTGATCGTCACCAGCATGTCGACGTCCCCGACGAGCGCGTTGCTTCCGCGCGGTCCGCGGTCCGCTTCCTTTCCCGTGTGCCCGATCAGAGCCACGTGGGGGCCGCCCGTGACGTTTTTGATGCGCTGGAGGTTGGCGAAGATTGCGCCCTGGTCCTTGGCCTGGTTCTCGTCGCCCCCGCCGGCGGCGATCAGCTTGGCCCAGGTGTCGAAGATTAGCACGCCAACGCTGGTAGCTTGATCGTAGTCTGGGCCGTAGAACTCCGCTTCGACGTCCGCGATGGTGTCGAGCACCTTCCTGACCGATTCCGGCCGGACTAGGTCGACAACCGCGGGCACAACCGCGATTGGCAGCCGATCGAGCCCCTTGCTTTTCGCGATTGCAAGCAGGCGCCGCCGTACGAGATCCGCCCGCTCCAGGGCGAAATAGATCACCCCTGTCTGATGTTTGTTGCGGTGGCCGAACCAATCGGAGCCGCTGGCTATCGCGACTGCGGCATCCGCCAGCAGTGCGGACTTTAGACTTCCAGGAGGACCAACCCATGCTGACGTCTCGTCGCGGGCGAAGATGCCCTTGATGATGTGGGACTTGGTGGCCTCGGTTGGACTACGAATGTTGCCAAACAGCTCGAACCCGAAACCCTTCGGACGCGCCTGTGCGATGTCCGGGGTTCTCATTCGCACCTCATCAGCTCGGGATAGACGAGATCCAAAGCGCCCATTTGCTCTAGCCGCTGATCAACCTCTCGACTTGAAAGGTTGCCATTCTTGAGGCTCACGCCGAGGATCTTGGCCTCGCTCTCCAACCACTTCGCGCGGGTACACATGAAGCGGAGGCCGGCGAGCTGCAGCTGCTTCCGGATCTCGGGGTCAGAGACCATGAGGGCGTGCCTACCCATGACCACCTGCCTTCGCGGCAATCTCCGCAGCCAGCTTGAGGGGGATGACCACAAGAGGCTCTCTGCGGTCCGCCCGGACAATCAGCAGATCGCGAGCCTCCAGCCACTTGTAGAGTTCGCGGAAGCCGTCCGCGCGGCACTTAACTTCGGCTACGCGATCGACGCCGATCACCGGCACCGTGACATCACCGAGATAGGAGCCGCCGGCAGAGCCACTTAGCGGCACCCGCTCGGCGGCAAAGCCGCGATCCTGGAGGAATTTGACGATCGCACGCTCGGCACGATTGCCTTTGTCCCGTGATTTGCGTCCACCCCTCATCACAGCGCCTCCGGCGGGCAGATGCGGTCGATGGCAGCGCCGATTGGGGATGAGGCGATGCCGAATTTGTCGCGCTTGATGCTGTGGGCAATCTGGCGCAGCGAAACCCCGTACTGAAGCGCCAGGCTGGCGATGATCGCTGCGTCGGACATGAGCACGTCGAGCATGGAATCCAGTCGATCGGCGTTCAGGAACACTTCGCCGATCTCCCCGTCGGGCTTGAAGCCGACCGTCATGGTGATGTGGATGCCGTCGCGATCGAATTCCTGCGTTTCGTTCGGCCGGCAGTTGGGAAGGCGTTCGCGGATACTCATGCGCGCGCCTCCCCGAAAGCCAACTCCGCAACCACAACAGCGGTGTGCGGCGGGAGGGCAAAAATCTCGGCAAGGTATTGCCTACGCCGAAGCTCAAGGGCATATTCCGGTTCGATCTTGCCAGCCGCTAGATTGATTGCCGGAACGCCCCGTGCCGCCAGCGCGGGGTTTTCCATTTGAGAGGTCATGCTTAAGCAGCCTCCCCGTTCAGATGGAGCCGCCAGCTCATTTCCTGCTGGACCGCCCCGAGCGACTGGCGAAGAGCTAGTTCAACAACGGCAAGATCAACTTCGTTGGCCGGCCAAGTCGCGCCGGCGGCTGCTTCGTGAATTTGGCGAACAATGCCCTCGGTGGTAACCACCGTGTTGATAGCGGCAATCTGCATGGTTCACGCAGCCTCCCCGAGCAGGTGTTCGAGCAAGCGGCGCCGCGAAGCGACCCAGCGGCCAGCTACTTTCTTCGCCGGCAAAGCTCCCTGCGCCAGCAGGTGATTGGTTGCCACGACCGATCGCTTGATGACGCCAGCGATCCCCTCTGCTCCCCAAACGATGTCCCCTGAGTCTTCGATCTGCTTGTCCATTTGCGGCTCCTGTTCGGACGGCTTTCAAAATGCCCGCAGAAGATTGATTCGATCTTATACGGTATCCGTTACATACAGGGCTTGCGAACGGGCCGGAAGTAGCCTAATCTCCATAGATCGTTTGGCAGGGAATAAGCGTTACATGTCCCCACTGGAGCTGGAATGGTCGCGGTGCACAGATGGTGTGCGGCTCACGCACGATCATCGAGGAAGCCGTTTTGAATGCCGATCGGAGTCCAGAGACACAGTGCGCCGCCGCTTGGCAGGTCTAGAGGAGACCTTGATCGTCGATTTTCTGAATGCGACGCACCCAAAGGAGATCGCTCACGCGACGAAGGTCGGGCGCAAGGAGACCAAGAGAGCTGGCATTGATGCCGGTTTCGTCGGCTTCTTCAGCAAGTACGGCCTCCCTATCGAGGGGAAGTCGATGAAACGGGAATTTGCTGAAGAGCAGCAGGCCGAGATCGAGCAGCTTTTCTGGGCCGCGGTTGGGACGGAAGACAAGAGCGTTGATATCGCTGCGGCAGATTTCAATCGCCTGATAGTGGAATGGGCGGGCTATTCGGTGAAGCCCGCATTGCGCCGTTCAGACGAGGGACACCCTCAGCTAATCTACCGAGTAGCAAACCTGTTGGCCTACATGGCGATGGAAGCCGCGCTGATCGCTGAAGCCGGCGCAAAAGCCAAGCATTGCGAAAACTGTTTCACGCTGTTCATTCACGGCCCTCGGACCGGACGTCGGTCACATGCTGAATATTGCTCGGACAAGTGCCGCGTAGCTGCCCTACGTAAGCGCAATAAAGGAAAGGCCTGATTATGTCGGTACGCAAGCGGACATGGAAGACCAGCAAAGGCGAAGCGCGCGAAGCTTGGATCGTCGATTACGTCGACCAGGCCGGCAACCGTTGCATCCAGACCTTCGAGCGCAAGAAAGAAGCGGACGCCTATCACGCGACCGTCAGGGTGGAAGTGTCTGAGGGCACCCACACTCCACGCAGTCGGAGCGTCACGGTTCGAGAGGCGGGCGAAGCTTGGCATGCAGCTTGCGAGCGAAACGGGCTCGAACGAAGTTCTCTCACCCAGTACCGCGACCATCTCGACCTGCACATCTATCCCTATTTGGGCGCAGTGAAGCTCAGCGATCTCTCGGCACCCATGGTGCGGGACTTTTCGGACAAACTGCTGGACGGCAAGCCCGCGCCGGGCACGACCGAAGAAAAGAAGCGGTCGCCGGCCCTGGTCAAAAAGGTCGTCAGCAGTCTCGGCTCGCTCCTGGCCGACGCTCAGGAGCGCGGCGCTATCAATCAGAATGTTGTCCGAGTGCTGTCGGCGCGCCGGAAGCGCGGCCAATCCAAGAAGGCCGAGCGCCGTCAGCGAGGCAAACTTAAGGTCGGCATCGATATCCCCGCCCCGGCCGAGATCCGCCAGCTGATCGCATCACTGGAGGGCCGTTGGCGCCCCCTCCTCCTGACGGCCATCTTCACGGGGTTGCGAGCCTCGGAGCTGCGCGGTCTCCGCTGGGTCGATGTCGACCTCCAGAAGAGCGAACTTCACGTCCGCCAGCGCGCCGACATCTACAACGAAATCGGCATGCCGAAGAGCGAATCGGGCGAACGCACGGTTCCGATGCCGCCGATCCTGACCAACACGTTAAGGGAATGGAAACTAAAGTGCCCGAGGCGCGACACCGGGGAAAAAGACGAGACCGGCGAGCCGATCAAAGCCTTGGAGTTTGTCTTCCCGAACGGCAGCGGGAACATCGAGAGCCTGTCCAACATCCTCCAGCGCGGCTTGCAACCAGCGATGATCGCCGCGGGCGTGACCGTCCCCGCCGTCGATGCCGAGGGAAACCCGACGGTCGAAGCCAAGTACACGGGCATGCACTCACTGCGTCACTTCTACGCTTCCTGGTGCATCAACCGCCGGGCCGAGGGCGGGCTTGAGCTGCCGTTGAAGGTCGTTTCAGGCCGGCTGGGGCACTCCACCATCGCGATGACAGCGGACACCTATGGTCACCTCTTCCCCCGCGGCGACGACGGCGCCGAGCTGGAAGCGGCAGAGCGCCAGCTGCTGAGCGCGACATAAACGCAACATGCCGGCCCAAGAGCCGGCATCGTCATCATCTAACTGATTGATTTTGCTGGCGCGCTCGGAAGGATTCGAACCTCCGACCCTCGGAATCGAAATCCGATGCTCTATCCAGCTGAGCTACGAGCGCCCTGGCCCGAGTAGCGGGCCACCGAGATCCGCCGGCCGGCACTGGCGAGGAGCCAGTACACCCGACGGCGGTCGGATTGGTTCGAATTAGCAGAGAGGCCGGCCAATAAAAAGCCCTTCCCACCTCGATCGAGGCAGCCGAAGGCGCTGTTACCAGGTCGTGTTGAAGAGGCCGAAATGCGGCTGCTGAGCGACCAGCATCATGGGGCGGCCCGGCTGATGCGCCGGTTGCGTCCTGACGATCTTACGCTTGGGCTGAGCCTGGACAGGAGACGCTTGGGCCTGGAACGTCTGGGGCTGGCCCGCGTCGGACTTCCTCGCTGCGGCGGTCCCGGCCCTCGGCTCTGGCGTGAACTGGGCGAAGGTCTCGCGCACCCGCGTCTTGGCAGACATCTCGGCCAAAGCCGGCGACAGGCTCTCCTGTACCGGTGGCTGGGGAGCCGCAACTGCGGCAGTCTGAACCGCGGGTGCGACAATCGTCGGCTGGCTGGTGTCGAGGACGACGCGCTCAGGCAGATGGCGGTCGGACCGGATTCGGATCAGCGGCTGGTCGTTGCTTGCGGTCGCGACGGCCTGCGCTACGGGCGCCGCCGGGAGAACGAAATCCGCCGCGAACAGCAGTGTGAGCAAAGCTCCACCGACAAAGATGAAATACCTAAAGATGGGCATTGGCCGCGCTCCGCCCCCCGCATCCCCGCGTGGGCTCTGCTCGCCTCAACAGGCGATCTTCCAATTGGTTCCTGGCCCAGCCGTTCGGTTCAAATGGTGATGCATAGTTTTCGGCCAAGGACTGCAGAAGGTAACTTTTCAGCTACCGGGACAAGTCGCCTTCAAGCACGGCGTGCTGCAACCGGGGAACATTTTGCCTGATCGGCATTCACGTTAACGAAGCCGATCGGGATACGCACAAAGGTCTTGCGGCTCTTCATGCTGACCGGATCGGCCAGCACGCGGCTGCGGTCGGTCAGATGACTTCCATCGCGCCGCGTGAAGGCGCAGACGATCTCGACATCCTTTACGGCATAGTCGTTGTCGTTTCGCAGCGTGAACGTCACCAGGGCTTTGGAGCCGAGGCCGCCGCGACGCCAGGTCTGTGATGAAATCCTGAGACGACCAAGTTCTGCTGTCGCCGGCACCTGAGCTTCGGACACTGGCGAGGCTACTTTGGACGCATCGCCGGAGGGAGGCGCTTCAACAGCCGCCAGCTCAGGCCTCACCGGCTCAGCACTGTTGCCCTTGGAGAGAGGTAGCAGCATCCAAATGCCGCAACCGACGATGATTGCCGCCAGCAGCCATAGAAGGCTTCGGCCAAATGAGACGCTCGCAATCGTCACCGCCCGCGCCAGTCGTTCGCCGGTGCCGGCCAAGCGCCCCAATCCGAGTCGGTCGAGCCTCGCATTCATGGTTGCACACCGATCGCGACCGCAGCACCATCGAAGATGGATTTAGTCACAGCTTACCTTAATTCGGGCGACGAACTAAGGTTCCCCCAACGTCATGCGAGTCGGCAACGGCGGTGGTGGCCACCGGCGATACTGCTAGCATGCGCCATAGCATCGAAAAGACCCGTTGGGAGATTATGAAATGCCGTTCGCCGTCGCTTGGGATCACGTCCATCTGCGCAGCCCCGATCCGGAGGCCACCGCGGCCTGGCTGCAGGACATCCTTGGTGGCGAGATCGTGCGCGCGCCGGGACGAATCGACGTGAACCTCGGCGGAGCCAGGATCTTCATCGCGCCACTCGAGGGCGACAGCGCCGTCAGCCCGCCACCTCCGCACCCGCATCAGGGCCTCGACCATTTCGGCTTGACGGTGAAGGACATCGACGCGGTCGCCGCCGAGATCAAGGCCAAGGGTGTCACGTTCACGCGCGAGCCGACGACCATTCGTCCCGGCGTACGCATCTGCTTCATCCGCGGGCCCGAAGGCATCTCGATCGAGCTGCTCGAGCGCGACAAGAAATATACCTGACGCGACGGGGCGCCCCGCCGTCCAGGCACCGAGCCGGCGACGACGTCACGCCCGAAGGCTAAGTCATGCTACCGGGCATAAAGCAGCGGATGGTGACACCCATGTAGCCGTAGATCGGCCAGACCATGGTGCGTCCCACCCGGTTCGGCTCCGAGATCACGGCCTCCGCGGGCACGTCGACCCAGACGAGCTCCTGCTGCTGGCCATCGAGCGCATAGCCATAGCGCGGGACGCGGACGCGATAATGCCCGTCCTTGCTGTCCCAGTCGGAGTCCGAGAGCGCCGAACCGTCGGCATCGGAGCAGCAGGGCCCCTTGCCGCTGCGCAGACTGTCGAACCAAGCCTTCAATTCGGGATTGGTGTTGACGAACTGCCCGCGGTCACGCGCGTGCCCGGAGGAGGCTGCGAGCGCGATCAAAGCCAACGCGGGCGCCAGCCTCGTCAGGCTTGCCCGGCGTATCGCATCGCCAATCCGCCGTTGTTCGCTTTTGCAATTCGTGGGACGCGCACTGTACAGACGCGGCTCATTGCCGCCGGAATCGATCCAGTTGGTCACGTTCGTCTTGCTCCAGCACCCCGCGGCCAGTGCAACAATGGTTATGCATTTCGCGGGCCAACTCTGATTCGCAACGTCGGGCCTCGCCTCACCATCAGAGCGTCACGACGGTGTCATGGACAAGCCGGAACAACTACGGCTCGCAGGCCGCGGCGACCGGCCCGGCAAACTGCCTCGTTGCGCGCAGGGATGGGCTTTGGCATAAAAGCGGGACCGGTTGCGCCATTGGGCGATGGCGGCCGGCCTACGGGACGTTATGAAAAACGGCCTCTATTCAATTCACGTCACCCTGCTCGATGGTCGAGTCGGCAAGGGCAGCGGCGTGATTCTCTTCCGCGACGGCAAGATTCTCGGCGGCGATGCCTACCTGTATTACACCGGCAGCTACACGGTGAAGGACAACAACAGCTTCAAGGGCGAGGTGCTGGTGCAACGGCACACCTCGCCTCGAGGCGATGACAATCCGCTGTTCGGCGGCCCTGCCCCGGTCGGCATCGGCGTCACCGGCACGTTCACGGACACGCGCGGACAGATGACCGGCACCGCGCTGGTCGGCAAGGCCAGCCAGATCTTCGGCGCGACGCTGCACAAGCTTGCAGACGTCGATTAGCTATTCCGCGGCCTGTTCGAGCGGCGCCACACGCGGCAGGATCATCTGGATGCGCGTACCGCCACCCGGTTCGGAATCGAGATCGAGCCGGCCACCGAGCCGGTTGGTGACGATGCTGTAGACGATGTGCAGCCCGAGGCCGGTGCCGCCTTGGTCGCGCCGCGTGGTGAAAAACGGATCGAAGGCGCGGCGACGGACGTCGAGCGACATGCCGCAGCCATTGTCGGAGAAGATGATCTCGACGTTGTCCTTGCCGGACTCGCGCACCTGGATCTCGATCGTCCCGGGCCGGCCGTCCGGGAAGGCGTGCGCCACCGAGTTCAGAAACAGATTGGTCAGCACCTGGCCGTACGGGCCGGGATAGCTGTTCATGGTCAGGTCCGGCTGACACTCGACGTTGAGCGTCAGATTGTGCTTACGCAGGCCCGGCCGCAGGCTCATCACCACCTGCTCGGTGAGGTCACCGAGATCGAAAGTACGCTGATCCGAATAATTGCGGTCGGCGGCGACCTGCTTGAACGACTGGATCAGCTCGGCGGCGCGGTTGAGATTGGAGACGAGCTGCGAGGACGCATCGCGGCTGGTGCTGAGGAAGTCGTTGAGCGTGGAGCGGCGCAGCTCGCCGCGCTCGACTTCGGCGGTGAACATGGCGGTCTTGCGCTCCAGCGCGGAGGCGACGGTGAGACTGATGCCGACGGGATTGTTGACCTCGTGGGCGACGCCGGCGACGAGGCGCCCGAGCGCGGCCAGCTTCTCGGCCTCGATCAGGGAGGCCTGGGTCTCGCGGAGATTGCGCAGCGCGGTTTCGGCGGCTTCCTTGGCCTTGCGCATCTCCTGCTCGCCGCGCTTGCGCTCGCCGATATCGAGCGCAACGGTCACGATCCGCTCGATCTCGCCCTCGGCGTCGAGCAGCGGCAACTTGTTGACCAGCCATTGCCGCATGTTGCCGGAGGCGTCCTGATACTCCTCCTCGTAGAAACCGAGACCTTTTCGAAGCTTGAGCACCCGCTTGTCGCTCTCGTCCGACTTGGATGCGCCGTAGCGCGACATCAGGTCGGCCGTGGTGCGGCCGAGCGCCTCGCCGGGCTCGATGCCGAAGATGCCGGCCATGTAGCGGTTCATCAGCACGTAGCGCAGATTGCGATCCTTGACGTTGATCACCGCCGGCACGGTGTCGATGACCTGCTGGAGCAGGCGCCGGCCTTCGGCGATGGCTTCCTCCGCCCGCTTCTGGTCGGTGATGTCGCGCAGCGTGCCCTCGTAGCGGATGATGTTGCCCGCTTCGTCTCGCACGCCCGTGGCGCTGTCGGAGAGCCAGAGGATGTCGCCGCTGCGCTGGCGCACCTGATACTCGAACTCGCGCACCATGCCGTCGCGCGCCATCAGCCGCTGGTATTCGGCGCGCGCCTCGGGGTGGACGTAGATCGTGTGGGCGATGTCGCTGATGCTGTCGATCAGCTGCTGCGGGCTGTCGTAGCCCATCATGCGCGCCAGCGCGGGATTGGCGTTGAGGAGGTCACCGGCCGGGGTCGTCACGTAGATGCCGTCGATGGAGCCTTCGAACAGTTTTCGATAGCTCTCCTCGGCGAGCCGCTGCTCGGTGAGCGCGCGCACCGCCGCCTCGCGCGCGGTGTCGGCCTCCTCCAGCGCGCGGCGAAACACTTCGGCCGCCCGCGCAATGTCGCCGATCTCGTTGCCAAGGTCGGCGGACGGAATTGAGACATCTTTCCGGCCGGCGGCAAGCGCGCGAATGGATCGCGCGATCTGGGCGAGCGGACGCACCGTCCTGCGAACCACGAACCAGGCAGCGCCGATGCCGATCAGCACGCCGACCGTGCCGAGCACGATGCTCTGCCATCGCGCCTCGGTCAGTGTCCGGGCGAAGTCGCGCGACAGCACATGACCGCGTCGGGAGCTGACCTCGCGCAGCAATTCGGTGACGCGGCCGATCAGCCGTCCTTCCGTTCCCAGCACCTCGCGATCGATGTCGGCGATCTGCCGCTCGCGGACGGCGACGGCCATGATCGCCTCGGCATAGTCGTTCACCGCCGACTTCAGCTTGGCATCGGCAATATCGAGCCCCCGCATTCCCTGTGCAGCCTGCTCGGCTGCGGACGGGTTGCGCGCGAGCAGCCCGATCGCGATCCGGCCCTGTGCCTCGGACAGGCGGGACGCCAGCTCGCGGTCCGCGGTGCCTTCAACCGCTGCGTCGAATTGTTCGCGCAGCGGCGGCAGTCCGGCGAGCAGCTGGGCGCGGCGGTCGATCAGCGTGGAGATCCGCTCGAGGCCGGAGCGATAGGTTGCGAGCCGCTCGGTGACCCCGTCGAGCATGTCCTGCTGCTCGGGCGCGAGCTCGATGCGGGTCTTCTTCAGGATGTCGCTGAGCGTCGAGGCCGCCTCGCCGACCTGCTGGAACTGGATGCCGGCACCGGGATCTGTGACGAAGTCGCGCGCGGCAAGACGCAGTTCGTTCATGCGGCGATCGATGTCCTCGGCGAGGTCACCGACGCTCTGCAGCCGCTGCAGCTCGGCGAAGGTCGAATCGATGTGCCGGATCGCAATCACGCTCGCAGTCGAGGTGACGATGATCACCGCCAGCACCAACAGGAAGCTACCGAAGGTGAGCTGGCCGATGGAGAGCGAGAAAGTTCGCCTTTTCTCAGGGGACGGCTTCAATTCGGCGGACATTGGTGGTTTGAGGACCGGACTGCTGGAGGTCCAATATACGACGTAATGCTGCCCGGGGGGAACATGCCTCGGGACGCGGAATATCGTTAATATTGGGACCTGCCGCCCGCTTCAGCTTTACGACAGTTTGACGCTGGCTGCCCCGCGCGCCGGGATTCATCGATACTTCGCCGCCTGTCGAAGTGTGCTAGCCGACGGGGCCGACCTCGAACACCTCGCCGTCATAGCCGGCCTCGCGGGGGATGCGGAGCTGACGGCCGGTTTCGGTTTTGGTCATCACCGGCATCACCGCAACGATCGAGAGGCCGCGGGCGTGCTCCAGCGCCGCGCTCACGCTTCCCTGCTTGGCGAGCCGGATCAGATTGCGCGTGGTCGGGAACGGCAGCTTGAAGCGGCCGCTTTCGCCGCCCTCCACCGCCTCGCGCGCTGACAGCCAGATCGAATCGGTGGACTCCCGCCCGTCGTGGGCGCCGAGCTGGTCGGGCGGCGCGGCCGCGAGGAAGAACCAGGTATCGAAGCGCTTCGGCATGCCCTCCGGCGTGATCCAGTGTGCGTAAGGCACCAGCGTGTCGAGCGCGAGCTGGAGGCCATTGTCGTCGAGGATCTTCAGGAAGCTGATCTTGTGCTCGTTGAGGGCAACGCGGTGCGCGTCAGCGATCTCGCCGGCGCGGTTGGCATCGACCGCCAGGCCAGTCTGCCTCGATCGCGCCAGCAGGATGCCGCTCTCCTCGAAGGTCTCGCGGATCGCGGCGATCCGGAAGCCGCGGTCCGCTTCGCTGAGGCTTTCGCCGCCCGAATAGAGGTCGGCGCGGGCGACGATCTCGTTGTCGCCGGCATCGACGCTGCCACCGGGAAACACCAGCGCGCCCGAGTTGAACTCGATCTGATGATGGCGGACCATCATGAAGACTTCGATTTCCTTAGTGCCGTCGCGCAGCAGGAGGATCGTCGAGGCCGGGCGTGATGCTGATGTCTCGGCCATGCAACTAGCCTGCGGCGCTGGATTGCGGGCCGAGATTGGCGCGCTTGTCGAAACGGGCGACCCGCGACAAGAGATAGTCGACCTCGGCCTTCGCCGTCGCCGTCATCGTCGCACCGGGCTTGCGCTGCGCGCTGGAAGCGATGATGCCGCGCTTCTGCAGCACGTATTTGCGCACGGTGAGGCCGACGCCAGGCTGTTGCTCGTAGCGGATCAGCGGCAGATGCGCGTCGAAGATGTCATGTGCCGCGTCGCGCCTGCCGGCCTTGGAGAGGTTCACGACGTCGATCAGGAGCTCCGGGAAGGCATAGCCGGTCATGGCGCCGTCGGCGCCGCGCTCCATCTCGAAGTCCAGGAAGGTGCCGCCATTGCCGCAGAGGATCGAGAGCGGACGGAGCGAGCCGTCCTTCTGGAAGCCACGCAGCGTCGAGATCTTCTCCAGGCCCGGCCAGTCCTCGTGCTTGAGCATCACGCAATTCGGATTGTCCATGACGATCTTGCGGATCACGGCGGGGGTGAACACGACCTGCAAGGTCAGCGGATAGTCCTGGAGCACCCAGGGCACATCGGGGCCGATGGCTTCCGCCGCCTGCTTGAAATAGCCGATGATCTGGTCGTCGGTGCGAAGCGAGGGCGGCGGCGCGATCATGACGCCGGCCGCGCCCGCATCCATCGAGGCCTTGGCCAGCGAGCGCATGGTGGCAAAGCCCGGCGCGGAGACGCCGACGATCACCTGCATCTTCTTGGCACGCTTGACGTAGCGCACCGCTACCTGCTCGGCCTCGGCGGCATCGAGTTTGGGGGCCTCGCCGAGGATGCCCAGCACGGTGACGCCGTCGCAGCCGACCTCCTCGTAGAAATCGGTCAGGCGATCGATCGAGCGCTCGTCGATCCGGCCGTCGTCATGGAACGGCGTCGGCGCGATTGCGAAGGTGCCCTTGGCGTCGGCGGTGAGTTTCATCGGTCCTCGTCTTTCTCTAATCTGTCATTCCGGGGCGCGACGCAGTCGCGAGCCCGGAATCCATAACCACGATCCGGAGTATGGATCCCGGGCTCACGCTTCGCGTGCCCCGGGATGACGGCCTTCTAAAACCGCCGCGCCCCCATCTTGATCTGCTCCTCGGAGAAGAAGATCTCCTTGGCGTGATCGACGATGTCCTGGGCCTTCCAGCCCGAGTGCGGCGGCTTCCAGCCTTCCATCTCCATCATCCGCATCTCGCGCACGCCGCGGGGCCCGGACACGCCCAGCACCTTGCCGGTCTGGTCGCCCGACAAGTCGCTGACCATGTATAGCACGGCCGGCGCGATGCCGTCCGGCCCGAGCGCGGCGCCGGGGTTCTCCTTATAGCGGGGCAGGTCTGCGGTCATGCGGGTCAGGGCGCCCGGGGCCAGCGTCCAGATCCGGATGTTGTACTTGCGGCCCTCGATCGCGAGCACGTTGGACAGGCCCCAGATGCCGCCCTTGGCCGCGCCGTAATTGGTCTGGCCGAAATTGCCGATCAGCCCTGACGTCGAGGAGGTGTTGACGATGACGCCGCCGCCGTTTTCCCGCATCCAGCGAAACACCGGCATGGTGCAACAAAAGGTGCCCTTCAGATGGACCTTGATGACCTTGTCCCAGTCGGCCTCGCTGGCCTTGTGAAAGGTCTGGTCGCGCAAAATGCCGGCATTGTTGACCAGGATGTCGGCCCGGCCGAAATGCTTGATGGCGTCGTCGAACACCGACTGGCCGCCTTCCATGGTGGAGATGTCGGCACCGTTCGCGACCGCCTTGCCGCCCTGGGCCCTGATCGCGTCCACGACCTGCTGCGCCATGGACTTGTCGGCGCCGGAGCCGTCGCGGGGACCGCCGAGATCGTTGACCACGACCGAGGCCCCTTCCCGCGCGAACAGCTTTGCGTAGGCCTCACCGAGCCCGCCGCCCGCGCCGGTGATCAGCGCGACCTTGCCGTCGAGTAGTCCCATGGTGGCGTCTCCCTGTTTGTTTTTCTTCCACCTCTCCCCGCTTGCGGGGAGAGGTCGATCGCGTAGCGATCGGGTGAGGGGGTACAGGTCTCAATGCCGTCCCGACTCGTGGTGAGAGCCCCTCACCCCACCCTCTCCCCGCAAGCGGGGCGAGGGAGTGAAACGCCGGTGCCCACTAACCCAGCACCGTCTTGCCGTTCTTGATCACCGTCACCCCGCGCGACTTCACCTTGGCTTCGAACGAGATCACGTTGCCGTCCTTCCAGAGGTCCATGGTCACGGTCTCGCCGGGATAGACCGGCGAGGAGAACCGCGCGACGTGCTGACGGAAGGCGCTCGCATCGTAGTCGGCATAGGTCTGGAGCACGCCGCGGCAGGTGATGCCGTAGGTGCACATGCCGTGCAGGATCGGACGCGGGAAGCCGGCTTTCTTGGCGAACTCGGGATCGGAGTGCAGCGGGTTGCGGTCGCCGCAGAGGCGATAGACCAGCGCCTGGTCGGGGCGCGTGGTGATGTCGATGGTCTTGTCCGGCTCGCGCGATGGGATCTTGTGCGGATCGGGCTGGGTCAGGTTCGGCCCGCCGAAGCCGCCATCGCCGCGGGCAAAGCGCGAGGCGACCAGCGTTGCCAGCTTCTCGCCCTTCTCGTTCTTCAGCACGGTCTGGTGAACGATGACCACGCCCTTGTCCTTGCCCTTGTCGTAGACTTCGAGCACCGAGGAGTCGGCGGTGATGTTGGCGGCGACCGGCAGCGGCTGGTGGAAGGTGATGTCCCGTTCGCCGTCGACCACCATGACGCGGTTGAGATTCATCTCGCCCGGGCCCGAGCCCCAGGCCGCGACAGAGGCGAAGGTCGGCACCACCTTCAGCGGCCGCGGCGTGAACGTGCCCTCGTTGACGAAGGCGAGTTCGTTCTCGTCCATGGGATCGGCACCGAGGCCGATGCCGTAGGCGTAGAGCATGACTTCGCGATCGGTGTAGGCGTATTTCTGGCCGAGATTTTTCAGGCCTTTGAGCTCTTCGTATCTGGCGGACATTCTTCTGGTTTCTCCCGGGATTTCACCGGCGCTTACTGATGCGCCCTCTCCCCTTGCGGGAGAGGGCTCCGAGGTGCCGGCCACATACGCGTTCGGGTGAGGGGTTGCTTCCACGTTGAAGATTCTCTCCGTGGAGAGAACCCCTCATCCGGCGCTTCGCGCCACCTTCCCCCGCAAGGGGGGAAGGAAGAAAGCAATCAAGCCACCGTGAAGAACGGCAGCGGGGCGCCGTCGGTCGGCTTGAACACCACCTTCACCTTCTGACCGATCTTGAGCTTCTCCAGATCGCAGTCGACGAAATTGGTTTGCACCGATGGCCCCTCCTTCAGCGTGACGTAGCCGATGGCGTAAGGACCGGTCGGCGATTTCCGCATCAAGCTGTAGGTGTAGATCGTGCCCTCGCCCGAGGCCTGCTCCCACACCGTCTTGTCGGAGTAGCAGAACGGGCAGATCGAGCGCGGGAAGTAATGCGCTTCGCCGCAGGCGGTGCAGCGCTTGATCATGAACTTGCCCTCTTTCGCGGCGTCCCAGAACGCTGATGTCTCGGGATTCGTCACCGGGGCCGGATACTTTTTCACTTCGCTCATCACACGCGCTCCAGAATGGCGGTCGAGGCGGCGTGGCGGACGCCGAGGAGGCCGCCGGTGCCGTGGGCGATGGCGAGATCGCAATTCTTGACCTGCACCTTCGGATGCGCCTCGCCGCGCAGCTGCCTGACGGCCTCGAGGATCTTGGTCATGCCGCCGCGGTTGACGGGGTGGTTGCTGCAGAGGCCGCCACCATCGGTGTTGAACGGCAGCTTGCCGACGCCCGAGATCAGGTTGCCGTCGGCGACGAACTTGCCGCCCTCGCCCTTCTTGCAGAAACCGAGGTCTTCGAGCTGCATCAGCACGGTGATGGTGAAGCTGTCATAGATCGAGGCGTATTTGATGTCCTTCGGCGTGATGCCGGCTTCCTCGAACGCACGCGGACCGGACCAGACGCCGGCGGAGTAAGTGAGGTCGAGATCTTTGCCGCCGCGCGGGCCCTTCATCGCCTCGCCATGGCCGATCAGGCGCACCAGCGGCTTCTTCAGGCTCTTGGCAATCTCCGGCGTCGTCACGATCAGCGCGCCGCCGCCGTCGGAGACGACGCAGCAATCCATGCGATGCAGGGGATCGGAGATCATCGGCGAGTTCAGGACGTCCTCGACAGTGACCACGTCCTTGAGCATCGCATGCGGATTGTACTGCGCGTGATGCGAGGCCGCGACCTTGATCCAGGCGAGCTGCTCGGAGGTGGTGCCATAGTCGTGCATGTGGCGCATGGCACACATGCCATAGGCATTGTGCGTGGTCGCCCCGTAAGCGGTTTCGAAATCGACCTCGGCGCCGGAAGCGCGCGGCGGCATCGCGCCGGTGCGCGGCTTGCCGGCGAGCGTCACGAGCGCGATCGAGCATTTGCCCGCGGCGATCGCCTCGGCGGCATGGCCGAGATGGATGATGTAGGAGCAGCCACCGGTCTCGGTGGAATCAATGTGGCGAAGCTTCTTGGTGTTCAGGCCGAGATAATCGACCATCGGCCAGGCGCCGCCGGGCGCGTCGCCCGCACAGAAATAGCCGTCGATATCATCCTTGCTGATCCCGGCATCCTCGATCGCGCCCTTGGCGACCTCGGCGTGGAGCTGGGCGGTGGATTTGTCCGGCGCATGCCGGGTCGGGTGTTCGTAGATCCCGGCAATGTAGGCCTTGCCCTTGATGGTCAAAACTTCAGTCTCCGCTCGCGTCTTGTCTTGGTGCTTTTTTCTGAACCGCACCGGGCTGATTGGCAAGCGCGGAAATATTCCGCCCCGCGAGAGAGCGGCGGATTGGCGCGAGTGGAGCACATCCGAAATCCGGGCCTCGGATAGCAAGCGAACCTGCCCGCCGCGTCGTCATTGCGAGGAGCCCTTGCGATGAAGCAATCCAGAGCCCCTCCATTGAGGAATTCTGGATTGCTTCGCTACGCTCGCAATGACGGAGTTTGTTGCCACTGATGGCGCTGCTTCAAGTCAAGACTCGTTCGCAGACACACGCCCGCATCCTCGCGGCACATCTCGCCCGAGTTTTGCTCCCGTCTTGCTCCCTCCGAAGACAGAGGGCGCAGGGAAGACCGGGTGCCGGCTGGGCACCCACGGTCCGCTGTGCGCGAATTGCGCGAAAAACAGATGCACAGCGGCATACAGGTGCGGCTCAACATCCGGCCTTCCCTGCGCAGTGGCTTTACGGCTTATGTCGCGCTCTCCCCGGGGAGCGATGCACTATTGCCCCCGTCGCCTTGCGAGAGAGACCCGCAAGACTTGACGCACAGACCCCGGGCGTCAGGACCACACGATTTTGCCGTACGCGAGACCGCGCCCGTCGTGCGCGCGAAAGACTCGCGCGACGCAGCCCGCGTCCACCGCCGCTCACCCCGCGTTTCGTGACGATCGCGATACGCCCCTCTGAGAGGGATGAGGTGGCGGACAGATACGATAATTCCGAATTTCGGTAAAGCGGAATGTTTTTGCGCGACCGGCTTGACCATGGCTTGGGTGTTTTGCCCGACGGGCAACGCAACGGATGGTGTCGTAGCCCGGATGGAGCGCAGCGCAATCCGGGGCCGTCACCCGCGGAGGCACTCGTCCCGGATTACGCTGCGCTCCATCCGGGCTACTACAGCTACTCCGCCGCGATCTGCCGGGGCGCCGGCGGCGGGTTGGTCAAATCCGCGGCGAGCTGGGCGTAGCGGGCCTTGGCGTCGTGTACGGCTTTCTCCTTCACGGGGCCGTAGCCGCGAATGCGGTCGGGCAGCGAGAGCAAATCGACCGCGGTGTCGATCGTGAGCGGCGACAACAGGCCGAGCACGGTGGCGACGTCCTTCTCGTAGCCGGCGATGAGATCGCGCTCGAGCTTGCGGTCGGCGCTGCGGCCGAAGATGTCGAACGGCGTGCCGCGCAGGAACTTGAACTTGGCCAGCACGCGGAAGACCTTCAGCATCCACGGGCCGAAGGCGCGCTTCTTGGGGCGCCCCAGCGCATCGACACCGCTGCTGAGGATCGGCGGCGCGAGATTGAAGTTGAACTTGAAGTCGCCCTCGAACTGGTCGCGAAGCTGCTGCTCGAAGGCGCCGTCGGTGTAGAGGCGCGCCACTTCGTACTCGTCCTTGTAGGCGAGGAGCTTTGCATAATTCACGGCAACCGCGCGCGGCAGCGCATCGCCATAGCCGCCCTTCGCGGCGGCATCGCGGACCTGGTCGACCAGCTTGCGATAGCGCTTGGCGAGACGAGCGTTCTGGTAGGCGGTCAGATGCTTGGCGCGGTGCTCGACGACCTCGTCCAGCGTCATGGCATCCAGCGCCTTCGGCGCGACCACTTCGTCCCCGCCCTTCAGCATGTCGGCAAGGCGCTTGGGGTCGGCGACTGCGAGGCGGCCGAGGCGGAAGGCTTCCTTGTTCATCTTGATCGAGACGCCATTGACCTCGATCGCCTGCTCGATCGCTTCCGCGGAGAGCGGCAACAGACCCTTCTGATAGGCATAGCCCATCATCATCATGTTGGTGGCGATGGCATCGCCGAGCAGCTGCTCGGCAGGCTTGGTGAAGTCGAAGAACACCGAATCCTTGTGCAGCGCCGTTTCCAGGAGCCCGTTCAGCTTGCGGGTCTGGAAATTGAAATCGCGGTTGAGGATGAAATCGGCCGTGGGAATGACGTGGCTGTTGATGATGCCGTGGGTGCGGCTGGTGTCACAAAGGGTGATCGTGTCCTTGGCGACTGCGACGACTTCGTCGGCGGCGAGCACGAGATCGGCCGTGCCGGTGACGATGCGCGAGCAGGTCACCTCGGCCGGATGATCTGATAGCCGCACATGGCTGAGCACCGCCCCGCCCTTTTGCGCGAGGCCCGACATATCCAGGATCATCGAGGCCTTGCCCTCGATGTGGGCGGCCATGCCGAGCAGCGCGCCGATGGTGAGCACGCCGGTGCCGCCGACGCCGCCGACGGCGATGTTATAGGGCTTGTCGAGCGTCGGACGCGAGGCCGGCTCGGGCAGCGCGCCGATCTCAGCGAGCTCGGCTGGCGCGCGGTGGCGCGGCGCGCCGCCGTCGATGGTGACGAAGGACGGACAGAATCCTTTCAGGCAGGAATAGTCCTTGTTGCAGGATGACTGGTTGATAGCGCGCTTGCGGCCGAACTCGGTCTCCAGCGGCTCGACCGAGATGCAGTTCGACTGCACCGAGCAATCGCCGCAGCCTTCGCAGACGGCCGGATTGATCATGACGCGGCGCGCCGGGTCCTCCATCAGGCCGCGCTTGCGGCGACGGCGCTTCTCGGCGGCGCAGGTCTGCACGAAGACGATCGCCGAGGTGCCCTTGAACTCGCGGCACATCTTCATGACGTTGTCGAGCTCGTCGCGGTGATACTTCTTCACGCCGGGCGCGATGGTATCAGCCGGGTAAGCGTCGGGGTTTTCCGAGACCAGATAGAGCTCGCGGATGCCTTCGGCGTAAAGCTGCTGGGTGATCTGCTGCGGCGAGAGATCGCCGTCATGACGCTGGCCGCCGGTCATGGCTACCGCATCGTTGTAGAGGATCTTGTAGGTGATGTTGGCCTTGGAGGCGATCGCCTGGCGGATGGCGAGAATGCCGGAGTGGAAGTAGGTGCCGTCGCCGAGATTGGCGAAGATGTGGTTCTCGTTGGTGAAAGGCGCGATGCCGACCCAGGGCACGCCCTCGCCGCCCATATGCGTGAACGTCTCGGTCGAGCGGTCCATCCACAGCGCCATGAAGTGACAGCCGATGCCGGCCAGCGCGCGGCTGCCTTCGGGGACTTTCGTCGACGTGTTGTGGGGGCAGCCGGAGCAAAAATACGGGGTTCGGGAGACAGGGGCGACCGCCTGCATCTGGGTCGCCTGGCGGCCGTTGAACCAATCGGCCTTGGCGCGGAGCATCTCCGCAATTTCAGGGTTGAGATCAAGTCGAAGCAGGCGCTCGGTGAGCGAGGTCGCGAGCGAGGCGACGCTGAGCTCGGCGGCGAAGGTCAGGAAGCGCTTGTCGTGCTCGTCCATCTTGCCGACGATGCGCGGGCGCACATCGTCGCGCCAGTTGAACAACACCTGCTTGACCTGGTTCTCGACGATCTCGCGCCGCTCCTCGACGATGAATATCTCCTCCAGGCCGACGGCGAATTCGTGCACGCCTTCCGGCTCGAGCGGCCAGGGCATGCCGATCTTGTAGAGACGAAGGCCGATTTTGGCGGCGACCTCCTCGGTGATGCCGAGCTCGCGCAGCGCCTGACGAACGTCCTCGTAGCTCTTGCCAGAGGCCATGATGCCGAAACGGGCGTTCGGCGAATCCATGGTGACACGGTTGACCTTATTGGCGCGGGCAAAGGCGATGGCGGCAAAGCCCTTGTAGTCCTGCAGGCGCCGATCCTGCTCGAAGCGGTCGTCGGGCCAGCGCAGGTTGAGGCCGCCGGGTGGCAGCTCGAAATCGGTGGGAATGATGAACGGCTTCATCTCGTCGGTGAGGTCGATCTCGGCGGTGGTCTCCACCGTCTCCGTGATCACCTTCATGCCGACCCAGCAGCCGGAATAGCGCGACATCGCGATGCCGAGCAGGCCCATCTCGATCATCTCGTGGATGCTCGAGGGATAGAGATACGGCATCAGTGCCGACATGAAAGCATGGTCGGACTGATGCGGGACGGTGGAGGATTTTGCGCCGTGGTCGTCGCCGGCAAGGCACAGCACGCCGCCGTTCTTGGCCGAGCCCGCGGCATTGCCGTGACGGAACACGTCGCCGCAGCGGTCGACGCCCGGGCCCTTGCCGTACCAGATGCCGACCACGGCATCGTATTTGGCGCCGGGCGAGAGGTTGAGCTGCTGCGAGCCCCACACCGCGGTCGCGGCGAGGTCCTCGTTCACGCCGGGTTGGAACTTGATGTTGTACTGCTCGAGATGCTTGCGCGCGGCGAAGAGCTGCTGGTCGTAGCCGCCGAGCGGCGAGCCGCGATAACCGGAGATGAAGCCCGCGGTGTTGAGGCCGTTGGCGCGGTCGCGCCGGATCTGGGCCATCGGCAAGCGGACCAGGGCCTGGATGCCCGTGGTGAAGACGTGTCCGGTCTGCTGGGTGTACTTTTGATCGAGACTGATCGGACCCTGGTTGATGCCCATGCTGTCCTCGCTTGCGCCCTGTTCAGGTCTTGCTGACTTAAGTCGTTGCCTGCCCATTGGTTTTAGCTAGGGCGCGCCGACCACCTCCGCCACTCTATGTCGGATATTTCATGCTCCGCACCACAATTCTGGACCAAAGGAGGCCTCGGGTAAAAATCGCAATTTCGTGGCCTGAAACACGTTGGCGATTTTCAGTTTGTGTCACCATACCCCCATCGTTGCGAAATGAATCGACGCTTCCCTTCACGCAGGTAGGGTCGATGGGTCGCAGGGGAGGCTGTCGATGCGGACGATTCTGACGGGCCTGGCGCTTGTGGGCCTGGCGTTGTGCAGTGCGGTTGCAAGTACGGTCACAAGCGCGGCCGGCGCCGCCGGACCATCGCCCGAGCTGATCGCCTATGGCAAGGCGCTGGTCGAGGCCGGCGACTGCGCGGGCTGCCACACTGCCGATCCGGCCAAACCGTTCGCGGGTGGCAAGCGCATCGACACGCCCTTTGGCGCGATCTATGCGCCGAACCTGACGCCGGACCGCGACACCGGCATCGGCGGCTGGACGGATGCCGATTTCACCCGCGCCTTGCGCACCGGCATCGCGCCTGACGGCTCGAATTATTACCCGGCGTTTCCCTACCCCTACTTCACGAAGATGACGAAGGACGACACGCTGGCGATCCGCGCCTATCTCGCCACGCTGGCGCCCGTCACCAGCCGCAACAAGCCGCCGGAGCTGCGCTGGCCATTCGGCTATCGCGGCCTGATGCGGCTTTGGAACACGATGTATTTCAAGCCCGGCCTGTTCGAGCCGGACCAGACCAAGAGCGCGGCCTGGAACAGAGGCGGCTACCTGGTCACCGGGCTCGGCCATTGCGGCGCCTGCCACACGCCCAAGAATTATTTCGGCGCCGACCGGGATGCGCAGGCGCTGTCCGGCAACGCGGTCGGCGGCTGGTTCGCACCGCGGCTCGACGGCGCCCCGCGCACCGGGCTGAAATCCTGGAGCGAGGCCGATATCACGGAGTACCTGCAAACCGGGCGCAATGCCAAAAGCCACGCCGGCGGGCCGATGGCGGAGGTCGTCGTCAACTCGACCTCGAAGATGAGCGATGCCGACGTGCGCGCGATCGCGACCTATCTGAAGAGCCTGCCGCCGGCCCGGCGCGAGACGATCGTAACGCCGCCGGACGCTGCCGAGATGAAGGCCGGCCAGGCGGTCTACGCAAAGCTCTGTATTGCCTGCCACGAGGCCGACGGCACAGGCAGCCCGCGCATCTACCCGCCGCTGCCGGGCAATGCGCTGCTGCAATCGATCAATCCGTCCTCGACCTTGCGCATCATCCTCGACGGTGCCCACACCGTGACGACGCCGCGCGCGCCGAACACCGGCGAGATGCCGGCTTACGCCAAGCAGCTGTCCGACGCCGAGATCGCCGCGGTGACGAACTACATCCGCAATTCCTGGGGCAATGCAGGCCCGCTGGTGACACCGGCACAGGTGGCAAAAGCAAGGAAGCGAGAGGCGAATGGGGAATAGCGAGTGGCGAATGGCCCAGAACCATTCGCTATTCGCCATTCGCGCGCGACAGCGCTCACCGCTCTTCATCCCCCGTGAACACGAATTTCGGCATCTCCCATTTGTAGCGCACCGCAAGCAGGCGGAAGCTGATGCCGAGGACAAATGTCAAAATGGTCCAGAGCTCCGCGTTGAGCTTGAGACCGAACGCGGTCGCATAGAACAACCCCGTCACCACCGAGACGCTGGCATAGAGCTCGGAGCGAAACAGCAGCGGCACGTCGTTGCAGAGCACGTCGCGCAGCACGCCGCCGGCGCAGCCCGTCACCATGCCCGAGACGATGACGATCGGCAGCGAGGCATCCATCTGCCAGGCAACGTCGCAGCCGGCCATGGTGAAGACGACGAGACCGATGGCATCGAGCACGATGAAGGCGACCTTCAGCCGGTGCACGAGGCGCGCAAACAGGATGGTGAGGAAGGCGGCGCCGCCGGCGAGCGCGAGATAGATCGGGTTCTGCACCCAGGCCAGCGGATAATGTCCGAGGAAGAGATCGCGCAACGTGCCGCCGCCGAGCGCGGTGATGCAGCCGAGGAAGCAGACGCCCAGCCAATCCATGCTGCGGCGTCCGGCAGCGAGCGCAGCCGTCATGCCCTGCGCGGCCACCGCGGCCAGGGACAGGAAATGCAGCACGCTATCGGTAGGCGGCAGGCTCCACATCGCGTGTTCCCTCCTCCATGGCCCTCGAACTCAGGCGTGGGTTCCCATGGTACAGGTTCCCGATTCCCCACACCGAGGCAACATGCGACGAAAGCACCAAGGCGGCGGAACAGAATCTCGCACCTGAGGGTTGTCCCGGGGTCATAACCGAGGAGACCAAATCGATGGCAGACGACCGTTTTCCCAACGATCCGTACCGCCCGAACCTCGCCGACGATGAGTACTCTCGCGCGGCGCGCCGGGATGCCGACCTGCAGGCCGATCCCGAGCTCGGGGAAGGCCCCGCCTCCAGCGGCAAGATCGCGCTGTTTGCGGTCGCTGTCGCCCTGGTGCTGGGCGCAGTGTTCTACGGCTTGAACAATTCCAGCACCACCAACGAGGCCAGCAACACACCGGCCTCGCAGACTGCGCAGACGCAGCCGACCAATCCGGCCGCACCTCCCGGCATGCGTGACGTGACGCCGCGCAGCAACACCGAGCCGGGCGTGACCACGGGTGCAGCGCCGAACAGGCCGGCCCCGAATACGCCAGCTCCGTCCGACGGGGCGAAGTAACATTTCGTAATGATGCGCGAGAGCGGCGGGATGCAACATCCCGCCGCTTTCGTTTGCCTACCCGAACATCTTGTTGAGCTCGCCGCCGGGATAGCCACCGCCGAGCTCGGTGAAGGTCCCCTTCTCCGCCATCTCCTTGGCCGCGCGCATGAAGCCGCCCCAGGCGGCGCGGGCGAGCGAGCCGCCGACGCTGATGCGGCGCACGCCGAGATCCTGGGCTTCCTGCAGCGACAGGCCGGAGCCGCCGATCAGAAGATTGAACGGCTTCGGTGCGACCGCCTTGACCACCGCGGCGATGTCCTCGCGGCTCTTCAGACCCGGCGCATAGAGGCAGTCGGCGCCAGCATCGGCATAGGCGGTGAGCCGGTCGATGACGAGCTTGAGATCGGTCACGCCCCACAGATAGGCCTCGCAGCGGCCGACCAGCAGCGTGCCGCTGTCGCCGATCGCCTCGCGCGAGGCCTTGATGCGCTCGACGGCCAGCGCGCGATCGTAGAGCGGCTTGTCCTTGTCGCCGGTGGAATCCTCGATCGAGAGGCCCGCAACGCCGGTGCGCACACCGCGCTCGACATTGTCCGCGACCTTGTCGGGCTCGACCGCAAAGCCACCCTCGAAATCGGCGTTCACGGGGATGTCGACAGCCGAGCTCAATGCTGCCAGATGCTGACAGACGTCCTCGACGGTGACGTGGTTGTCGGCCTTGCCGATGGTCCAGGCAAAGCCCGCGCTCGATGACGCGATCGCCTTGAAGCCGAGATGCTGCAAGGCTTTCGCGCTGCCGACATCGACCGGATTGGGCAGGATGAAGCAGCCGCTCTCGTGCATTTTCCTGAACGTCGCGCGCTTGTCAGCGGTCGTCACGTGCATGTTTCTCTCCCTTGTTAGCCGCGCAGAGATAAGGCTGCGTTTTCGAGTCCGCTAGTGCGCGTCATGCACGGCGCGGCTGTCCTTCGGCGCCTCGTCGCGATCGTTCATGCCGTAGTCGCGGATGACGCTGGCGATGCGTAAGTGATAATCGGCGAAGATCTGCGCCCTGCCCCTGGCCTGGGTGCGGCGGTGCTCCATCGTGTTGCGCCAGGCCTGGACGGCCGCTTCGTCCCGCCAGAACGATACCGACAGGATCTTGCCCTTCTCCGTCAGGCTCTCGAAGCGCTCGACCGAGATGAAGCCGTCGATGGTCTGCAGCAACGGCTTCAGATCGGCTGCAAGGTCGAAATAGGTCTGGCGGTGTTCCGGCTTGGGCCAGACCTCGAAGATCACGGCGATCATGGGCGTCTCCTGCTGTTGGTCGGCCTACAATACCACCTTGCGCAGGAAGGTGCGTTCTTCGGCGAGGATGAATTTCTCCGCCTCGGCAAAGTTGAAGTTTGCCATACCGTCGAGATCGGCGCGCAGCCGTTTGCGATAGGCTTCATAGGCGGCCAAGCTCTCGAACGAGATCAGGGCCGACGCAATGTTGTTGGTGCCCTCATGTGGCATGAAGTAGCCAATCAACTCGCCGCCACATCTGGGGATGATGGTGAGCCAGCGCTTCGAATATTCCTCGAACTGCGCGCGCTTGAAGGGATCGAGCTGATAGCGGATGAAGACGGTGACGGACATAATGGGCTCCTTTGTTTTCGCCGTCATTGCGAGCGTAGCGAAGCAATCCAGGAGTCCCTCCGCGGACGCAGTCTGGATTGCTTCGCTACGCTCGCAATGACGACTTGGTGACACGCTACGCGCTTGCCCGACTGCAACGCTTCGGTTACCATCGAAGCATGAAATCAGGACCCGACATCGCCATGGTCGCCTCGCTGGTCGGTGATCCCGCCCGCGCCAACATGCTCACGGCGCTGATGAACGGCCGTGCGCTCACGGCGAGCGAGCTGGCTCAGGAGGCCGGCATCACGCCGCAGACCGCAAGCTCGCATCTGTCGAAGCTCGAGGCCGGCGGCCTGATCGAGCCGGAGAAACAGGGCCGCCACCGCTATTACCGCCTCACCGACGACGACGTCGCCGGCGTGCTCGAGGGGCTCGCCGGCCTTGCCGCGCGGACCGGCCATATGCGCGTGCGCACCGGGCCGAAGGACCCTGCGCTGCGGCGCGCGCGGATTTGCTACGACCATCTCGCCGGCGATCTCGGCGTGCAGATGCTGGACTCTTTGCGCGAGCGACATCTGGTCAGGCAGAGGAAGCAGGAGATCGAGCTGACCGCCGAAGGCGAGCGCTTTCTTGTGAAGCACCTGCAGATCTCGCCCGACATGCTCAGCCATCCGCGCCGCCCGGTCTGCAAGGCATGCCTCGACTGGAGCGAGCGGCGGCACCATCTCGCCGGCACGTTGGGCGCGGCCATGATGCAACGGTTCGCCGAGTTGAAATGGGCCGCGCGCGATCCCACGCCCGGCAGCCGTATCGTGAATTTCACCCGTACCGGCGAGAAGCAGTTCGCTGCGCTGTTCGCGAATGGGAAGGACTGATCACACAAGCTCTGTGAGATCGCACGTTTGCGTGTGAATGTGCACTCTCGTCATGGCCGGGCTTGACCCGGCCATCCACGTCTTTATTGCGGCTGGCACGTGGATGCCCGGGCCTTCGCCTCGCCGAAGCGGCTTCGGCCGCGCAGGCGGGACAAGCCCGGGGCATGACGGAGACCGTGATGAACCGCATCTTCCTGGCCGCGCTCGCCGCCGCCCTTCTTACTTTCCAACTCACATCGACCTACGCCGCCGATGCCACGCCCCGCGAGCCCTATGGCATCGCGCTCGAAGGCTTTGCCTATCCTTACCCCGTGCACTTGCTCCCCGTCGTCAACGACGGCGAGCAGCTCAGCATGGCCTATATGGATGTCGCCGCGGCACGGCCGAACGGCCGCACCGTCGTGCTGCTGCACGGGCGCAATTTTCCGTCGAGCTATTGGGCGCCCGTGATCAAGATGCTGAGCGAGGCCGGCTTTCGTGTCGTGGTGCCGGACCAGGTCGGTTTCGGCAAGTCTTCCAAGCCGGCGGGCGAGCTGCATTTCGACAATCTGGCGCGCAACACCATTGCGCTGCTCGATCACCTCAAAATCGACAAGGCCGAGATCGTCGCGCATTCGCTCGGCGGCATGCTCGGCGTGCGCATCGCTCGCGCCTATCCGGACCGCTCGCCCATCTGGTGCTGACCGCGCCGATCGGGCTCGAGGACTACCGCCTCTACGTGCCGCCGACGCCGACCGAGAAGATGATCGAGACCGAGGACAAGCTCACCGCCGACCGCTATCGCAAGCAGCTCCAGACCAATTACGCAATCAAGCTGCCGGCCGAGGCGATCACGCCGTTCATCGAGGCCCGCTTCAATATCAAGGGCAGCCCGGACTATCCGCGCTGGCTGCGCGCCTTCGTCTCTTCCGGCCAGATGATCTATCGTGAACCGGTGGCGCACGAGATCCCGCTGATCGCGACACCGACTCTGTTCATCATGGGCGCGGACGACCACAACGCGCCGGGCCGGCCGCTCGCGCCGGAGGCGCTGCGGGCCAAGATGGGGCAGAACGCAGAGCTTGCGAAGCAGCTCGCCGCGAAGATGCCGAACGCGCGGGCCGAGGTGATCCCCGGCACCGGCCATCTCGTGTTCCTGGAGGCGCCGGAGACGTACAAGGAACTGGTGCTGGGCTTTCTCGGCCGCTAGCGACACCAGCGTGTCGTCCGGGACCAGATGCGGGGAACGTTCATGCCGCATTCAGGTCATGATTGGCAGGTTTGGATCGCAACGTGCCGGCACGTTTCTCCAATTTTAACGTGTCGAATCGTGTCTGTTGATTCATTGTGCGCCACAAGCGCCATCCCCCTAAGCCTGCCCCCAGGACGAGAAGGAAGATCAAAAATGAAATACCTGTTAGCCGCCGTCATGCTCGCCAGCGCGGCCGTCGTCGGTTTCAGCGAGGCGGCCAGCGCCGCCGAGGGCTGCGGCCGAGGGTTTTATCGCGGCCCCTATGGTCAGTGCCGCCCGATGCGTGGCGCGGTCGTCGTGCGCCCCGCCCCCGTGGTGGTCGCCCCACCGGTCGTCGTGGTGCCCCGCGCGCGCGTCTGCCCTTACGGCTTCCGCTGGTACGCCGGCCGCTGCCGTCCTTACTGATCTTCTTCGCACTCCAGAATGGCCGCGCGGCACCCGCTGCGCGGCCATTTTCTTTTGGCGCTCTGACTTTCGCCCACGGAGCCGGGCGTCTGCAGAATCGAAACGGGGACCGCCAGCGGCGATCCCCGTTGAGTCCGCGAATGGTCGCGAGCTTACCAATAATGGCGGCGGCGCCAGCGCCGGTGACGCCGGCGCCAATGACGGCGGTGCCAGCCCCAGTGGCGGCCACGCCCACGCCAGTGAACCTGCTCAGGAGCGAGTTGCGCAGCTTCCTCACTGGTCGTGACAGCGGGATGCGCGTCGGGATTGCCTTGCGGCGCGTGAGTGGGATCAGCGAGCGGCTGCGGTGACAGCGGCGCGGCCTGTGCCGCGGTCGCGGCGAAGGCAGCGGCGCCCGCCGTCAATCCCAAGGCAAGTTTCAAAAAGTTCCGGCGCTCCATCGTTTCTTCCTTCTTGGATCATCGTACCCGTGATGCAGAAGGAATGTCGCCGCAACGCCATGAACCGAAGCTGAAGCCGGCGTTCAGATTCATGCGAGCCGAGATGAAGAATTCGTAACTCCGTCCGGGTTACAGGACCTCGCTACGTCGCAAACTCCTGCGCCAGCACCAGCGTCTCGCGCGAGCGCTTCACGTCGGGCCAGTCGCGGTTGAAATCGGCGACGAGCTTTTTCAGCGCGTCGCCTTTCAGCATCGCGTTCAGCTTGGCCTCGTCGTCGAACTGATACATCGCCTGGTGCAGCGAGGGATCGTCGAGACTCCAGAACCGCCACGCCTTGCTCACGCCGAAGGCCTTCACTGCGTCGGGCAAGTGTTCCGTCTCGTACCACCGGTCGAACGCAGCGCGCTTTTCGGCGTCGGAGACGACGGCGCGAACGACGAAGAAGGCTGCTGGCATCGGATTTCCTCCTGTTGTTTGGGGCGAGCCTAGCCGGTTAAGCCGCCGGCGACAAAAAGAGTTGGCCTGGATGTCGGAACGGGCGCTCTTCGTTCGTCCTTTGCATCGAACCAGGACACGGAGACAGAAAATGGCCGAGCTCACCCTGACCACCTTCGATTGGGTTCCCGCAGCGCCGCGAGGCTTCGTGCGTGACTTCCGCGTGCGCTGGGCGCTGGAAGAAGCCGCCTTGCCCTATCGCGTCGCCAGCGTGCCATTCGACGACCGCGGGCCCGCGCACTTCGCCCACCAGCCGTTCGGCCAGGTTCCGTGGCTGACCGACGGCGACCTCTCGATCTTCGAGACCGGCGCGATCCTGCTGCATCTCGGCGGCCTCAGCGAGAGGCTGATGCCAAAGGATCAGCGCGGCCGCACTGAAGCGGCGGAGTGGGTGTTCGCGGCGCTCAATTCGGTGGAGATGGCCAGCCTGCCCTGGGGCATGTCCAAATTCATGGGACATCCGACCGACACGGCAGCATGGAAATTCGTGGACGACTTCCTCAAGCTTCGGCTCAAGCATCTCGAGGCGGTGCTGGCCAGCCGCGAATGGTTGGCGGGCTCCTTCTCCGTCGCCGACATCCTGATGGCGGACGTGCTGCGCGTCGTCGATGGTTTCAACGGGCTGACGGATAGTCCTGCCTGCCGCGCTTACGTCGCGCGCGCCACCGGACGTCCGGCGTTCGCCAAGGCCCACGCCGACCAGCTGGCGCATTTCGCCGCGGCGGATAAGGCGCGCGGGGCGTGATGCACCTCACATAATCGATGCTGTGCTTGGCATAGAGTCGCCGGCATCGGAACGATTCAATTCGACAGGTGACCCATGGTCCGCATCGAATATCTCAAGCGACAGATCGCCCGCGCCGAGCGGTTGGCCAAGGCCATCCTCGACCGGCAGACCGCCGACCGGCTCCAGGCCTACGCCGCCGAATGCCGCGCCGAATTGTCGGAGCTGACAGTCAAGCAGGCCGCGTGAGGCTTGCTGGCGCTGGAGGCGTCTGATGCGTAGGGCGGACTAGCGATAGCGTAATCCGCCACTTCTCCATCCGATGACGCACACCTTGGTGGATTACGCTTCGCTAATCCACCCTACACCTCACACCAGCTTCAGCGGCGCATCGGCAACGACCCTGAGGTCAATGCTGCCGATCAACGCCGCACGCCGCGCCTCCGCAGCACTGATGGCCTCGTCCGTCTGCCGCAACGTCGAGACATTCGAGCCGAGCGAGACGATCCCGCCGAGCACCAGCGCAATCGATCCGAGCGCGGCAGTCTGACCAAATCCGAACAGACCGAGGATCGTCACCAGCAGCAGCGCCGCCCCGCCACCGATCGCGATCTTGGACGCCAGGATGTACTTGCGGCACCGCTCAGCGATCTCGGCGAGCTCTTCGATCCGATCTTCGATGTCGGAGATTTCGTCGGAAGGATCGTCTTCGGTCATTGGATCGAGCGTGCCAAATCAGAAGGAGCCTGTCGCCCGCATGAGCAAAGCGACATGCGGGACCTCGGCAAAGGGCCGGATTTCGCTGCGCTCATCCGGGCTACCTCCTATTACAACGGCAAATTGTCGTGCTTCTTCGCCGGCATTTCCGTCTTCTTGTCCTTCAGCATCGCCAGCGCCCGCGCGATGCGCTTTCTTGTCGAGTGCGGCATGATGACGTCGTCGATATAGCCGCGCTCGGCGGCGATGAACGGCGACAGGAAGCGGTCCTCGTATTCCTTGGTCCGGGCGGCGATCTTGTCGGGGTCGCCGATATCGCTGCGGAAGATGATCTCGACCGCGCCCTTGGCGCCCATCACGGCGATCTGGGCGGTCGGCCAGGCGTAGTTCATGTCGGCGCCGATCTCCTTGGAGGCCATGACGTCGAAGGCGCCGCCATAGGCCTTGCGGGTGATGATGGTGACGAGCGGCACGGTGCACTGCGAATAGGCGAACAGGAGCTTCGCGCCGTGCTTGATCAGGCCGCCATATTCCTGCGCGGTGCCGGGCAGGAAGCCCGGCACGTCGACGAAGGTGACGATCGGGATGTTGAAGGCGTCGCAGAAGCGGACGAAGCGTGCCGCCTTGCGCGATGCGTCGCTGTCGAGCACGCCGGCCAGCACCATCGGCTGGTTGGCGACGAAGCCGACCGTGCGCCCGGCAATGCGACCAAAGCCGGTGACGATGTTCTTGGCGAAGGCTTCGGCGATCTCGAAGAAGTCGCCCTCGTCCACGACCTTCAGGATCAGCTCCTTCATGTCATAGGGCTTGTTCGGATTGTCGGGGATCAGCGTGTCGAGCGACATGTCGACCCTCTCGATGTCATCGAAGCTCGGCCATTCCGGCACGCCGTCGGTGTTGTTGGAGGGCAGGAAGTCGATCAGGCGACGCATCTGCAAGAGGGTCTCGACGTCGTTCTCGAAGGCGCCGTCGGCGATTGAGGAGCGCGTGGCGTGCACCGAGGCGCCGCCGAGCTCTTCGGCGGTGACGACCTCGTTGGTCACGGTCTTCACGACGTCCGGGCCGGTGACGAACATGTAGCTGGTGTTCTTCACCATGAAGATGAAGTCGGTCATCGCAGGCGAATAGACGTCGCCGCCGGCGCAGGGGCCCATGATGACGGAGATCTGCGGGATCACGCCCGAGGCAAGCACGTTGCGGCGGAAGACGTAGGAATAGCCGGCGAGCGCGGCGACGCCTTCCTGGATGCGGGCGCCGCCGGCGTCATAGAGGCCGATGATGGGCGCCCTCGCCTTCATCGCCATGTCCTGGAGCTTCGTGATCTTCAGCGCATGCGTTTCCGAGAGTGAGCCGCCGAACACCGTGAAGTCTTTGGCAAACACAAAAGTCTTGCGGCCGTTGACGGTGCCCCAGCCGGTGACGACGCCGTCGCCCGGCACCTTGCTCTTCTCCATGCCGAACTCGGTGGAGCGGTGCTCGACGAACATGTCGAACTCCTCGAACGATCCCTTGTCGAGCAGAAGCTCGATGCGCTCGCGGGCCGTCAGCTTGCCGCGGGCGTGCTGCGCCTCGATGCGCTTCTCCCCGCCGCCGAGCTTTGCGCCGGCACGACGATCTTCAAGGGCGTCCAGGATGTGTTTCATTTGCTCCCGCCAGTTCTTAAGTGATGGGCGGGTTCTAACACGGCATTTTGCGGCCCGGAAAGCCGCTTTCGCCGTCGCAGGGCTGCCCTGCCGTAGCGGGAAAGCGCAAGGAATTACAAAGTTTTGCCCAGGAGGCGAGCGTGAGCGGAGGAACGGCCGAGACGGGCGCTGCAACAGGCGGCGTCAACATCCTGCTGCGGCTGGAGGGCCTCACCCTGTTTGCAGGGATGGTGACGCTCTATGCGGCCTGGGACGGGTCGTGGCTGGTGTTTGCGCTGCTGTTCTTCGTACCCGATCTGAGCTTCCTGGCCTACCTGTCCGACGCCAGGTTCGGCGCGATGGTCTACAACGCCGCCCACAGCTACTTGGTGCCGGTGGCGCTGCTGACGCTGGGCTTCGCCCTCGCCTCGCCCCTCACCCTCTCCATCGCCTTGATCTGGCTTGCCCATATCGGCATCGACCGGGCGCTCGGCTACGGCCTGAAATATTCCGCCGGATTCGGCTTCACCCACCTGGGGCGGATTGGGCGGAGGGACTCCTGATCTCTCATCTCGGCTGAGTGCGTAGCCCGGATGGAGCGCAGCGTAATCCGGGACGATAAAGGACGCGCTCCCCCCGGATTTCGCTGCGCTCCATCCGGGCTACGAGACCTTATTTGCCGCACCAGCAGGTTGACCGGGCCAACCGATTCAGGCTTGCTCCGAGTCAGATCAGGCGCCGAATGTTGCGTGAGCCCAGTCGGTACGGCGGTGATCATCATGCCCTGGCTCCAGCGTCTACCTACTGGCATCACCGAGATGTCCGCGACGGTCGTCCGCTTGCCGCCGAACCCAGCGTCCGAAACGATCGACTTCCTGCGCCGCATGGCCGGCATGGTGTCGGGGCGGAACGGCGAGATGCTGCTGCGCGCAGCCAGCATGATCGAGACGCTGAGCCAGCGGGCGATGTCGGCCGAGCGGCTCTATCATCAGGCGCAGGAAGAGAGCACGCGCAACGCCGAGCTGCGCGAGTCCGCCGAACTCGCCTCCGACGCCATGGTCGGCCAGATCGCGGCGCTGCGGGCACAGCTCGCCGAGCTCACCGCCGCGACCGCAGCCGAGCGCGCCGCCTTCGATGCCGAGCGCGGCAAGCTGCTCGAGCTGATGCAGCATGCCGAGAGACATATCGGCAAGCTCACGACGGAGCTCGACAGCTTGCGCGCCTCCGTCGACAGCCTCAACGAGACCGCGGTCTCGGTGCCGATCGAAGTGCTGCGGCTGGCGCGGACGCAGTTCGATTATCTCTCCAGCGGCTTTGCCCGGCGCGGTGATCCGATCTCGCAGGCCATGAGCGAGATCGGCGGCTTTGCGATTGACCGGGCGCTCACGGCAAAACCCGACAACGCCTGAACTCCGTCCCCGAAATCGTCGACTTTCAGCTCGAGCTGGACCGCCGGGTTGGCGCTCGGAATAGCCGAGGAGTTGCCGATGGCTGCGTGGTGTTGCCATGACGTCATCATAGCGGTGACACCGAATCCACTACAAGGCCGGGCGTTCGAAAGCGATATCAGCGCAGCAAGAACCCACGACCGGAGAGAACAATGTTCGTCGATATCGATAATGCATCACTCGCGATGGCAGGCTCGAGCCTGCCCGGAGATCAACCTATCTTCATGATCAATCTTCTCCGTTATCGGAATGAGGCCTTGTACCGGGACAAGTCCGAGCTTCCGGCCTGTAGCGGCTGCGAAGCCTATTTTACGCGCTATGTCCCCGCATTTCGCAAGATCGCGACTCCGCAAGGGGTCAGGCCAACTTGGCTTGGATCTGTCGGAGCTCTGCTGGTGGCCGCGCAAGGCGAAGCCTGGCACGACGCCGCAATCGTCCGTTACCCTGCCTTCGCGACCTTTCGAGCGATCGTCTTGAGCTCCGATTACCGGCGTGAGGCCGAGCCCCACCGTTTGGCCGCGCTCGCCGATTGGCGCCTGATTGCGACGACCGAGGTTCAGGTGCCGGCTGATCTGCAACCGCGCGCTTAAGCTGACCGTGTGGGATCGGGTTGCTTCTCCATCAACCACACGGTCGCGCTAGATCGCGCCGATCTCGGCAAGGCAGGCTTGCGTCAGCGTCATGCGAGCCTCGATGTGCCGTGGCTCTTTGCAATCCATGTTGAGCGCGAACACGGTATGTGCCTCGCCCTTCTCGGCCCAGCCGACCATCCAGCCGAGCGACGGCTCGCCGCGCTCGGCGCCCAGGAGACCAGATTTGGCGCGGATGACGGCGTCGCCGACCTTGGTCGCCGGCAGGATGTCGGCGACGAGATCCTGGCTGCGCTTCGAGATCGGCAGCGCGCGGCGGCGCAGCCGGTCGACGAAATCGACTTGCTCGACCGGATCGATGCGCAAGGCCCCGGTGAGCCAGAACTGGTCGATGCCGCCGCCGATCTCGCGATTGCCATAGTCGAACGCGTCGACATATTGCTGCATACGCACCTCGCCGATGCGGCGCGCGATCTCCTGATAGACCGGCACCGCGCTCACCGCGATCGCGCTGCGCAGCGTGTGATCCTTGTTCCAGGTCTCGATCGGCCGCTTGACGCCGTCCCAGGCAAACACGTCCTTGTCGGGGTCAGTGACGACACCGGCCTCGAGCGCAATCAGCGAGTTGGGAATCTTGAAGGTCGAGGCCGGCAACTTGCCCTCACCCGAGCGCTCCTTGTCGCTGGCGACGATCAGATAGTCCTCGACCTTGTAGCCGACGAAGGTGCCCGACGTGCCGAGGTCGGTGAAGCGCTTTGCAAGAGCGTCGCGGATTTCATTGCGCGGCGGCGCGACATGGGCGCGCGCGCGTCGAGGCAGGATCGCGGTTGCGGCGAGGAGGCCGAGGGTGGAACGGCGGGTCAGCAAAAGCGATATCCGTGAGCAGCGAAAACCAGCGCGACCATGCAGCCGCTAAGTGTTGAAACGATGACAGGTTGTGTTTACCGCCCCCGGCCCGACAGCCGCAGCACGAACACCAGCACCTCGGCGACGGCCTTGTAGAGATCTGGCGGGATCTCGTCGCCGAGCTCGACCTTCGACAGCGCGCCGGCCAGAACCTCGTTCTCCTCGATCGGAATGTCGTGGGCCTTGGCGATCTCGACGATCTTCTCGCCGATCGTGCCCTTGCCCTTGGCGACGACGACGGGCGCGCCAGATCCCTTCTCGTAATGCAGCGCGATCGCGAGCTTGGAGGGATCGCTCATGTGGCGCGATCCAGGAAGTGGCCGGCGCGAGCGGGCGCCGGAGCCGGCGGCGTGCCGTCGCGGACCACGATATCGCCGGGCTTGAGCTCGGCCTTCGTCAATGCCTGGCTGAGCTCACCGATGCCGGCGCGGAGCTGCTGCGCCGTGACCGGCCGCTCCGCCCACATCCGAACGAAGGTCTTGTCGCCGTTCAGCGTGATCAGCGCATGCACGGGTCCGGCCGGCTCGACATCGAGCGAGAAGCGCGCGCGCCAGGCGCGCTTGGCGGGATCGTCCGACTCATTGCCGCCGTCGCGCGAGATCTCGAACTGCGCCATCGCGGTACCTTGCGGGGTCGCGAACGGAATCTCGAAATTCCACTGCGGCACGGCCGGATCGATGCGGTGGCCGCTGGCGTCGGTGCGATCGGGAAGCGAGGCAATTTGCAACAGCGTCTGCCGCGCGATCGCGGCATCGGTGTCATCGAGCAGACGATGCACGGTCGCAGCCAGCGGCGTATCCGGTGCGAGCGACGGCGCGGCGATGGACTGAGGCGCCGGCAGCGCACCGCGGACCGGTGGAGGTGTCGGGTGTGCGGCCGCCTCGAAGATATGGGCGTCCGGCACGGACTTGTTGGAGCCCGGCACGTTGCCGGTCAGGCGCGGCAGGTTTTCCGTGACCTCCTGCAGCAGGCTCGCGGCAAGGCCCCCGGACATGGTGCGCGACACCAAGGCTTGCGGATTGTTCCCCGCCGCATGGGCCAGCACGGCGACAGCGAGCGCACCGCGCGACGCTTGCGCCGGTTGGGCGAGTTCCGGCAACGCCGCTTGGGCCGTTTCGCCCGCCAGCGCGGAGGCTGCGGTCTGCGTCGTTGCCGCAGCACTCGCCGGCAGCGCCACACCTGGCGCAGTTGCTTGCGGCGCGCCGGAGGTCGATGCCAGGGTCTGGCGCAACACCAGCAGAGCGGCCTTCAAGTCCGGGATCGTGCCGGAGGACGGCGTTGTGCCTGCGGCCAATGACGCCTCGAGAAACAGCCCTGACTTCTGGAACGCGGATTCGATATCGCCGCCGTCGAGGGCGGTGTTGAGCGGCGTCTGCTGCGCCAGCACATCGAGCACCGCCTGCTTCAGCCCTGCGGGCAGTTTGCTGTTCGTCACGACGGAGGCCAGGTTGGCGAACAGCGCTGCCTGGCTGCCCTGTTTGGTCGCGGCGTCGGCAGAGGCCGTCTGAACGGCGACCTGCTCGGACGGAGTGAGGGTGTTCCGTGCCGTGGCCACCGACGGCGCCAGCGGCGGGCTGTCCACCAGCGAGGCCGCCCGCGGCGTCAGCGTGACCTGATCTCCCGCCGCCTCGCCCGCCCCGCCCATGACCGCGAGGCGAATGGTGCCGTTGCTCTGCGAGACCGCGAGCTGGAGATTCTGCCCCGGCGTCAACGCCACCTCCGACATCACGTCCATCGCCAGGTTGGCGATCGCGATCCGCACCAGATTGTCGGCGAGCACGCTGACCACCCTGGCATCGACGACACTGCCGGCTTGCAGCACGAGATCCGGCGTCGCCGCATCAGCCGGGCGGCTGGCAGCGTTGACGGGAGCGATGGGGGTGACCGGCGTCGGCATCTCGGCAGCCCTAGGGGAATGCTGGCTACCGTAACCGCTGCCTCGTAAACCTCTCGTTAACCTGGCACGGCCGGCGGCTTCACCGCCGCCAGAACCGTCGCAGCGGCCTGGAAATCCTTCAGGCGGGCGGCGCGGCGGGCGGCCGCCTCCTCGTCCAAGCCCCATTGCTCGACGTTCCAGTCCTCGTCGACATGGGCGGCGGCCCAGACCTGGTCGGCATCGCGCACGTCCTGGTCCAGCGCCAGCGCGAGCAGCGCCGATCCGGTCAGGGTGGTCACCATGTGGAGCGCGGCGACCGACCAGGGGTCGCCGGGCAGCGCGGCCCGTGCGGCCTTCACCGCCTCGTCCGGCTGCTTCACGTGCATGACGCCTTCGGACAGGATGAAATGCGCACCCAGCGTCTGCGCCGCCCAGGACAGCACAGGATCCCAATGCGCGGCCTCCCGGGCGACCAGTCCCTCAGGATGGCCGGCACGATAGAACAGCAGGTCAGACTCGAAATATTTGGCGAGGTCGTCGCTGACGAGCTCGACGCGATCGACGACCCCCTCGACCACGCTGTTGGCGATGCGCGTCAAAGGCATGGTCACGGGATCGATCATGTCACCCTGGGCGGCCCATTCCGCGGCGACGCCATCTGCGAGCGCGCGCGAGGGGATCACCACCAGACGGCCGGAGGGCGTGCGGATCGGCTTGCCGTCGAGCGTGATGGCGAAGCCGCCCTCGGCGTCGGCGACGCCGGCGTCCTTGTAGAAGCGCTTGCGCAGGGGCGTGCGCGCAGAGGCGCGCGCCGATTCCCGGGGATCCGGCGCGGGCTGCCTTGCTGCTTCTTCGAACAATTCGCGCATGTGAGTTTTCGGTCCCGGTCGCTGGATGCTAGGCTTCTAAGATAAGACCGGCGGCCGATAAAGCGAGCGGCGGGCATGAGGGAACTTGCGGGCGTTGGAGCCTTGTTGGCAGGATTTTGGCTGGCCGGGGCGGAGGCCGGCTTCCGCACCCCCGAATCGCTGGTCCGCAACGTCTATGCCCATTACGGCGAAGGGGCGCCGGAGCTGTCGAAGGGGTTGCCGCGGGATGCCGTGACTGCCCGCCAGTTCTTCGATCCGCCATTGCGCAAGGCCTGGAGCACACCGCGAGTCGCGCCCTATGATTTCTTGGTGCAGAGCTCAAGCTGGAAGCTCGGCCCTGTTACGATCGTGGTCGCCCGCAGGCAATACGACAAGACCTATGTCGCGGCGAATTTCGACAATCACGGCCGCCGGGTGATGCTGAATTTCGTCCTAGTCAACGGACCCGAGGGTTGGCTGATCACCGATGTCGAGAGCCCGCACGATTCCTTGCGGATGTTTCTGGAGCAGTTTCGGAATTGAAGTGGCAACCACCGCTGTCTCCACACCGTCATTGCGAGCCACCGGGTCCGCGCGAAGCGCGCCCCGATGACAGGCTCCGCGAAGCAATCCAGAATCTTTCGGCAGAGGAAGTCTGGATTGCTTCGTCGCAAGAGCTCCTCGCAATGACGGGCTAGCAGCGGAGCTCAGCTCTACTCCTCCGGCGCATTCTCGATCGGGTCGAACCGGCTTGCGTCCAGCCCGAGCAGGTTCCACGACTGCTGCATGTGCGGCGGCAACGGCGCGGTGGCGTCGATCACGCCGCCGCGCGGATGCGGGATAACGATGCGCCGTGCGAGCAGATGCAGCCGGTTCTGCAGGCCGCCCGGCAGCTGCCAGTTCTCGATGTTGAAATATTTGGGATCGCCGACGATGGGATGGCCGATATGGGCCATGTGGGCGCGGAGCTGGTGGGTGCGGCCCGTCACCGGCTTCAGCGACACCCAGGTCAGCTTGTTACCGGCGGTCTCGACCACGGCGTAGTACGTCACCGCGTGACTGGCGCCCTCATCGCCATGCTCGGCGATGCGCATGATGGTGTCGTCCTCGCCCTCCTCCTTGGCGAGGAAGGTCGAGATGCGGCCCTGCTTCGGCTTCGGCAGGCCCGGCACCAGGGCCCAATAGACCTTTCGCGCCGAGCGCGAGCGGAATGCACCGGTCAGATGCGAGGCGGCAAAGCGCGTCTTGGCGATCAGCAGACAGCCCGAGGTCTCGCGATCGATACGGTGGACGAGACGCGGCTTCTGGCCCTTGGCATCGCGCATCACCTCCAGCATCTGATCGATGTGCCGCGTCATGCCCGAGCCGCCCTGCACGGCAAGGCCGGCCGGCTTGTTCAGGACGAGGACGTCGTCGTCCTCCCAGATCATCATCTCCTTCAGCGCCTTGAGCGTTTTTTGCGCAGCGTCCGAGAGCTCCCCAACGACCTTCGGCGCGTCGAGCTTGAGCGGCGGAATGCGGACGCTCTGTCCCTCCTCCAGCCGGTCTTTGCTGTCGACGCGCTTGCCATCGACGCGCAGCTCGCCTTTGCGCACGACGCGCTGGATGTGGGAGAACGACAGGCCGGGAAAGCGCGCCTCGAGGAATCGATCCACGCGCATGTTGTTCTCGTCGGCCGTGACCGTGACGGTCTGCACCTTGGTCGGCAGCAGCGCCTCCACGGATTTTTCAGGCGCAGGCCTCTCCTGGACCGCTTTGGGCGGACGCCGCTCGGCGCGCTCGCCGACAAAGCGCGGCGGCTTACCGCCAGGCTTGCCACCCGGACGCGGCCCGGCCTTCTTCGCGCTACGCGCCTGATGCGGCCGCGAATCGTCGCGCTCGTCACGCGAACGCGGCTTTGGGTTCATTCTCTTGATACGGCGGCTCATGGTTGCCTGCGTAGCCTAAAAGCGGCCTTCCGTCACGACGAAATGGCCGCTTCTAGGGCGAGCCGCCCCGCTCCTTCCTCAGCTTGGCCCAGTAATCCAGCCGCTTCCTGATCTCGCGTTCAAAGCCGCGCTCGGGCGGGTCGTAGAAGGTCTGGCGTCCCAGGGCCTCCGGGAAGTAGTCCTGGCCGGAGAAGGCGTCCGGCGCATCGTGGTCGTATGCGTAGCCGGAGCCGTAGCCTTCCGACTTCATCAGCTTGGTCGGGGAATTGAGGATGTGCTTTGGCGGCAGCAGCGAGCCGGCCTGCTTGGCGACCTGCATGGCGGTGCCGAAGGCGGTGTAGACCGCGTTCGATTTCGGCGCGGTGGCGAGATAGACCACGGCCTGGGCGATGGCGAGCTCGCCCTCGGGATGGCCGAGGAAGTCGAAGGCGTCCTTGGCGGCATTGGCGATGACGAGCGCCTGCGGATCGGCAAGCCCGATGTCCTCGACCGCCATGCGCACGACGCGGCGGGCCAGGAACAGCGGGTCTTCGCCGGCGTCCAGCATGCGCGCGAGGTAATACAGCGCGGCATCAGGATCGGAGCCGCGCACCGATTTATGCAGCGCCGAGATCAGATTGTAGTGGCCGTCGGCCGACTTATCGTAGATCGGCGCGCGGCGCTGCAGGATCTCCTGCAACTGCGCGGCATTGAAAATCTCGTCCGCCCGCGCCGAACGCCAGACCTCTTCGGCGAGCGTCAACGACGCACGGCCATCGCCGTCGGCCATGCGCACCAGCACCGCGCGCGCCTCCGCATCGAGCGGCAGCTTCCTGCCCTCGACGGCTTCGGCATGCTCGAACAGCTTTTCGATCGCGGCGGCATCGAGCGAGCGGAACACCAGCACGCGCGCACGCGAGAGCAACGCCGCGTTGAGCTCGAAGGACGGGTTCTCGGTGGTGGCGCCGACCATGACGACCGTGCCGTCTTCCATCACCGGCAGAAAGGAGTCCTGCTGGGCGCGGTTGAATCTGTGCACCTCATCGACGAACAGCAGCGTGCCCTTGCCCATCTCGCGGCGGGCGCGCGCGGCATCGAACGCCTTCTTGAGGTCGGCGACGCCGGAGAACACCGCGGAGATCTGCTCGAAATGCAGATCCGTCGCGTCAGCCAGAAGCCGCGCCACCGTGGTCTTGCCGGTGCCCGGCGGCCCCCAGAACACCAACGAGCCGAGCGTGCGCGTCTCCAGCATGCGCGTCAGCGCACCGTCGGGGCCGAGGATGTGATCCTGGCCGACGACCTCCGACAACAGACGCGGGCGCAGCCGGTCCGGCAGCGGATGGGGCGCATCGTGATCGAGCCCCGCTGCGGCGAAGAGAGTCGGTGTCTCCTTTGGCCGCTTCGGACTCATCCGCCCAGCGTGACGTTGATCTGCTGGCCACCGCGCACCAGCGTGATGCGCCAGATCCGCGCGCGTTCACCTGCGGCCTTCTCGAGGTCGCCGGTCTTGCTGATCTTCTGATTGTTGACGGCGAGGATGATGTCGCCCTTCTGGAAGCCGACACTCGCAGCAGCGGTATCGCCGCCGATGTCGGTGATCACGACACCTTCCGTATCGGCATCCAGACGCAGCTCATCGGCAACGGCCGGCGTGATGGTCGAAACCTTCGCGCCCTGGAACGGCGAGCGCGCGGTGACGACGAGCTCGTTGCGTCCGGTGTCGGGCGCGGTCTCCAGCGCTACCGTCAGCTTCACCGACTTGCCGCCGCGCTGCACGTCGAGCTGCGCCGTGCCGCCGAGCGGACGGGTTGCGAAGCGATAGTCGAAGGCGTTGGGATCATCCACGATCTGGCCGTCGATCCCGGTGATGAGGTCGGAGGATTTCAGGCCGGCTTTGGCCGCCGGACCGTTCGACACTACGCTCGCGACCAGCGCACCGGTCGGCGAGCGCAGGCCGAGGCTCTCCGCGATCTCGGGCGTCACCGCCTGCAATTTCGCGCCGAGCCAGGGACGCTTCACCGCCTTGCCGCCGCTCTTGGCGGAGGCGACGACAACGCGCACCATGTTGGCGGGAATCGCAAAGCCGATGCCTTGCGAACCGCCGGAGCGCGAATAGATCGCGGTATTGATGCCGGCGAGCTTGCCGCCCATGTCGACCAGCGCGCCGCCGGAATTGCCCGGATTGATCGCCGCATCGGTCTGAATGAAGAACTGATAATCGGTGATGCCGACTTGCGTGCGCGCCAGCGCCGAAATGATACCCTGGGTCACGGTCTGGCCGACGCCGAAGGGATTGCCGATCGCGAGCACGACGTCGCCGACCAAGAGCTCATCGGAATTGGTGAAGTCCAGCGTCGGGAACTTCTCCCTGCTGTCCTTCAGGCGCAGCACGGCGAGATCGGTCCGGGAATCCTTGAGCAGGATCTCGGCCTCGAACTCGCGCTTGTCCGACAGCGACACCTTCACCTGGTCGGCGCCCTCGATGACGTGGACGTTGGTGACGACGAGGCCGGAGGCATCGACGATGACGCCGGAGCCGAGCGAGCGCTGCATCTGCTCGGGCTGCTGGCCAGGCACGCCGAAGAAGCGGCGGAAAATCGGATCGTCCAATAGCGGATTGCGGTTCTGCACCACCTTTGCGGCATAGACGTTGACGACCGCCGGCTGCACCCGCTGCACGATCGGAGCATAGGACATCCGCAGCTCGGCCGGCGACGACGGGACCCGACGGTCCTGCGCAGCAGTCGGATTGAAGGTGGCCAAAAAGGCTACGCACAGCGCCGTGACGGCGGCAGTCCAGGTCGCTCGAAACATTCCTACCTCTTGGAAAAGACGCCGGAATATAGGCGCGTTCGCCCCCCAATAGAAGGGCGCCGGAGGGCAATATTCGGCCGCCTCGAAGCCGTGTCCGGGATGCAAGGGTGCCGTGCGAATCGGCAATTTGCCCGGCGGCGGATTGGCATGATGTACGTCATCTTGCATGGTGGTGTGAGGCGGATTCGGTTGAGGCGAATTTGCATCAGTAGGAACCCATGCAACCGATCGCAGCGTCGCGGGGCAGTCATCGATCACACCTAGGCTCTCCGTTCGCGACTTCAGGAAAACAGTTGGAAGATGGAGGCGTAACGTGAGCAGAACAAGAATTGCGGCGACCGCGATTGGTCTCGCCGGCGCGCTGGCAGCCTCGCAGGCCCAGGCCCAGTCGGCAAGCAGCAGCGAGCAGGAGATCGTGCTGTTGAAGCAGCAGTTGAAGATGCTCGAGCAGAAGCTCGACAAGCTGCAGAGCCAGACCGCGGCGAACACGGCCGCCGCAGCAAAGGTGAAAGTCGAAGCCAAGGCTGAGGCAAAGGCCGAGGCGCGCGCGGAGGCAAAGGCCGCGGTGGCCAATGCCAACGCGGCAATCCCGGTCAAGGGGCCGGCGCCGGCCTCCGGCGTCGTCGTGACGATGCCGAACAACCGGCCGACGATCTGCACCGCCGACCAGGCCAACTGCGTCGCCATCACCAGCCGCCTGCATTGGGACGTCGGCGGCTATGACTATCGTCCCAACACCGCGGCCACCGTGCCGCAAAAGCTCGACAGCGGCCAGAACGTCCGCCGCGCGCGCATCGGTGTCACCGGCAAGTTCTTCCACGATTGGAATTTCGCACTGGTCTACGATTTCGGCGGCTCGTCCGACGGATTTGGCGGCACTGCTCCGGGATCGCTGCCCGGCGGCGCCGTCTCCGGCGTCGAGAACGCCTATATCAGCTATACCGGCCTGAAGCCGTTCGGCGGCAAGATGGCGATCGAGGCCGGCATCATGGACCTGCCCTACACCATGGATGAAGCCACGAGCTCGAACGACATCATGTTCATGGAGCGCGCCTCGCCCGGCGTGATCGCAACCAACATTGCCGCCGGTGACTTCCGTTCCGCAGCCGGTGCGCGCTGGTTCAACGACCAGCTCTGGATCGGCGGCTATGTCACGGGCCCCTCGACTGGCGCGATCCATTCCGCCTCGAGCGCGGCGCCGCCCGGCACCAGCGAGCAATATGGTGCCGTGGCGCGCGTGGCCGGCAATCCGATCAGCACCAAGGACTACTCCGTGCATATCGGCGCCAATGCGCAATGGCTGATCCAGCCACCGCGCAATCTGATCGCCAACACCCAGACGGTCACGCTCAGCGATCGTCCGGAATTGCGGCTCGACCCGACCACGCTGATCTCGACCGGCGCCATCGCCAACGCCGCGGGCGCGCAGGTCTACAGCGTCGAGGCGGCGGCGACCTACGGTCCGTTCATCGTCCAGGGCGAGTATTTCTGGTACAATGTCGATCGCACCGCCAACACTGCCGTGCCGCTGACGGGCGCACCGAGCCTGAAATTCCAGGGCGGCTATGCGCAGGCCGGCTATGTGCTGACCGGCGAGGGCCGGTCGTACAATGCGGCGAACGCGGCCTATAGCGGCGTCAAGCCGGCGCATCCGTTCTCTCTCGACGGCGGCGGCGGCTGGGGCGCGTGGGAGATCGCAGGACGGTTCTCGACGATCGACCTCAACGATCAGCTCGCGACCGCGAGCGGCGTCGCAGGCGGCCGGCAGACCGTCTATACGCTCGCGCTCAACTGGTACGTCAACGGCAACGTGCGCTTCATGCTCGACTATCTGCACGGCACGGTGTCGCGACAGGCCTCGCCGATCTCGACCGCCGACGTCGGCTCGAAGTTCGACGCGGTCGCGATGCGCACGCAGTTCGCGTTCTAGACCTCGTCGCCTCTCCGGTTGGGAGAGGTCGCGCCCACCGGGTCGCGCCGAAGGCGCGCCCGATGACAGGCTCCGGCGCGGGTGAGGGGTTACGCTCTATCGAGAATACCGCGCCCCCTCACCCGAATTGCACTGGACGATGCTTCGCATCGCCAGGCGCAATTCGACCTCTCCCCGTCGGGTGACGGCACCGCCCCTCACCTTCATCACGCCGCGCGCTTCTTCTTCACGATCACCGGCGGCGGCGCGCAGGACAGCCGCTCCTGGTGGCTCTCGCCCCAGGCCTTCAGGATGTCGATCACGGGCCTCAGGCTCTCGCCCAGCTCGGACAGGCAATACTCCACGCGCGGCGGCACCTCGGCATAGACGTTGCGGATGACGAGCTTGTCTTCCTCCAGCGCGCGCAGCTGCTTCGTCAGCATGCGCTGGGTGATGCCGGGCATCCGGCGGCGCAATTCGCCGAAGCGCTGGGTGCCGCTCTGCAGGTGGTAGAGGATCACGCCCTTCCACTTGCCGTCGATCAGGTCCAGCGTTGCCTCGACCGAGCAGCCTGGACGGCGGGCGAAATTACGGCGTTTCATGCGGCATTTCCCAATAGTATCCAAACAGGGACTATATCCCCGAATTTACAGTACTTGCCAAATCGGAGCCAGAGCGACAGTTAAGACAGCAGGCGAACAAAGCCATCTGATGGAGACACGCCATGAAGGCCGTCGGCTACAAGAAATCGCTTCCGATCGAGGACGCGGAGTCACTGTTCGATTTCGAGACCGCAAAACCCGAGCCCAAAGGGCGCGACATCCGCGTCGCGGTGAAAGCGATCTCGGCCAATCCGGTCGACTACAAGGTGCGCAAGCGCGCCGCCCCGCCAGAGGGCGAGACGAAAATCCTCGGCTATGACGCGGCCGGCGTAGTCGATGCTGTCGGCCCTGACGTGACGCTGTTCAAGCCGGGGGAAGAGGTCTTCTACGCCGGGTCGATCCTGCGTCAGGGCACCAATGCCGAATTCCACCTGGTCGACGAGCGCATCGTCGGCGGCAAACCGAAGAGTCTTTCGTTCGCGCAAGCCGCCGCTCTTCCCCTCACCTCCATCACCGCCTGGGAGCTACTGTTCGACCGGCTCGGCGCAGTGCCGGGCAAGAGCGTCGATCCGCGTACCCTCTTGATCACGGGCGGCGCCGGCGGCGTCGGCTCGATCCTGATCCAGCTCGCCCGCCGCCTCACCGGGCTGACGGTGCTCGCCACCGCGACGCGGCCGGAGTCGCAGAAATGGTGCCTCGATCTCGGCGCGCATGCGGTGATCGACCATGGCAAGCCGATGAAGGAGCAGATCGAGAAACTGAAGCTGCCGCCGGTCGCACTCGTGGCCAGCCTCACCTTTACCGACCAGCACTACAAGGCGATTGCGGAATTCATGGCACCGCAGGGCAAGTTCGGCCTGATCGACGATCCCCCGGAGTTCACGATTGCCGCGTTCAAGGGCAAGGCGATCTCGGTGCACTGGGAATCGATGTTCACGCGCTCCTCGTTCCAGACCCCTGACATGATCGCCCAGCATCATCTGCTCGATGACGTCGCCGACCTCATCGACAAGGGCGTGCTGCGCACCACGCTGGACCAGACCTTCGGCACGATCAACGCCGCCAACCTCAAGCGCGCGCACGAGTTGCTGGAGAGCGGCAAGTCGCGCGGCAAGATCGTGCTGGAGGGGTGGTAGGCTTGGCACGATTGATGCATCATGCGTCTGCGGTCCCGGACAAGAGGGCCGACCCCCCGCCCGCCGGGACCAGCAACAAGCAGATTGATGATGACCGAACCATGCGACCTGTCAGCGGTCGCTGCACGCACGCTGATTGGCCAACGCAAGCTTTCCCCCGTCGAGCTGACGGATAGCTGCATCCGCCGCATCGAAGCGGTCGATCCGGCGGTCAATGCCGTCGTTGCGCGCTCGTTCGAAACCGCGCGCAAGACGGCGCGCGAGCGCGAGGCCGCCGTGATGCGCGGTGAGACCCTCGGCGCCGTGCATGGGCTGCCGCTCGGTGTCAAAGACCTGATCGATGCGGAGGGGTTGCCGACCAGCTTCGGCAGCGTGCTGTTCGCGGACAATGTCGCCAGGCAGGACGAGGCCATCGTCGCGATGCTCAAGCGCGAGGGAGCGATCGTCATCGGCAAGACGAATGTGCCGGAATGGGGCGCCGGCGGCAATACGCGCAACGCCGTATATGGCGCGACCGGCAATCCCTTCGATCCCAATCGATCCGCCGCCGGTTCGTCGGGGGGATCGGCCGTCGCGCTCGCCACTGGCATGGTGCCGCTCGCGACCGGATCCGATACCGGCGGCTCGGTGCGGAATCCGGCATCCTTTTGCGGCGTGGTCGGCTTCCGGCCCTCGCCCGGACTGACCGCCAGCAACAGCCGCAACATGGCCTGGCTGCAGATCTCGCAGCTCGGGCCGATGGCGAGAACCGTGCCCGACGTTTGCCTGATGCTGTCCTGCATGTTGGATCGTGACGCCCGCGATCCATTGTCGGCAATCCTTCATGCCGGCGGAGTGCCTTCGCCGGCGCTTTATCGCAATCCGCCGCGCGTCGATCTCTCCGCGCTCCGCATTGCGGCAACCAGCGATTTCGGCTTTGCGCCGACCGAGGGGGCGGTCGCCCGCGCCTTCAGACAGAAGCTCAACTCGTTCGAAACGGTGTTTCGCAAAGTCGAATGGGCTCATCCTGATTGCACCGGCGCTGACGAAGTGTTCAGCATTCTCCGCGCGGTCGCATTCCTCGGCCGCCACCGCGAACTCGTGGAGAAGTTTCCGGACAAGGTAGGGCCCAACGTTCGCGACAATGTTGCGGAGGGGCTTGGCTATTCCGCTGCCGACGTGGCGCGTGCGCTCTCGATGCAGACCGACCTTTACCGGCGCTGGCAGACCTTCTACGCGGATCACGATTTCATCGTCGCGCCTGCGGTCACCATCAGCCCACGGCCGTGGTCGGAGCTCTATCCAGCCGAGATCGACGGTCGCCCGACCAAGAGCTACTTCCACTGGCTCGCGCTCGCCTATGCCGTCACCAATGTCGGCCATCCCACCGTCGCAATCCCCGCCGGATGCGACGGCGCCGGCCTGCCGTTCGGCATCCAGGTGATCGGCCCGCGCGGCGGCGATCTCTTAACGCTCGCGGTCGCGCGCGAAATCGAAGCGGTGCTCGCCGCCAATTCGGATACCGCCCGCCCCGTTCCCGACATTGCGTGGCTTGCCGGGCAGCCGCCGATTGCGGACAAGCCGGGATTTCTAGCCTTCGATTGAAACCTCAACCGCGGAAAAACGACACGATGAAAACAACGCTCCTGACGCTAGCGCTCGCCGCGATCGGCTCGATAAGCGTCAACTCGCTCGCAACCGCGCAATCGGCCTATCCCGAGAAATCCTTGCAATTGATCGTCCCGTTCCCACCGGGCGGAGCCTCGGACGTGGTGGCCCGCATCATCGGCGGCGAGCTCGAAGCGCGGCTCGGCAAGCCCGTCATCATCATGAACCGTCCCGGCGGGGGCACCACGATCGCGGCCAAGGAGGTCGCGCGCGCGGCCCCCGACGGGTACACCCTGTTCTTCAGCTCGAATTCGAGCTTCACCTTGCCGGCCGCCGTGAAGGAGAACGTTCCGTACGATGCGGCCAAGGATTTCGAGCCGCTCGGCCGGGTCGGCAAGATCACCCTGGCGCTGGTCACCTATAAGGACAATCCGGTCAAGGATCTGCCTGCGCTCGTCGCGGAGGCAAAGGCTAATCCGGACAAGCTGTCGCTGGCCTCCTTCGGCGTCGCGACGGTGTCGCATTTCGCCGGCGAGTTGTTCAAGTCGAATGCCGGAATCAAGATGGTTCACCTGCCCTACAAGGGCAGCGCGCCGGCGATGAACGATCTCATCGGCAAGCACATCCAGTATCATGTCGACACGGTGATCGCCGCGAAGCCGCAGATCGAGGCCGGCGCCGTGAAGGTGATGGCCGTATTCTCCAGCCAGCGCACACCATTCCTGCCCGACGTACCGACATTGGCAGAGCTCGGCTATCCCGCTATCGACTTCTCGTCGTGGGGCGCGGTGGTCGCGCCCAAGGGACTGCCGCCACCGGTTCCCGACAAGCTCACGGCGACGCTGGAGGAGGTCATCAACAGCCCCTCCGTTGTGGAGCGCTTCGTCAAGGTCGGCTTCGAGCCCCGCTTCGCGCGCTTTGACGACTGGGCCGGTGCGGTGACCAAAGAGACGGTCGAGATGAAGGACATCGCGCAGAAGGCCGGCATCAAAGACGAGTAGCCGATCGCTTCCCCTCAGGCGATCGTGTTGACGATGCCACCCTCGGCGCGCAGCGCTGCACCGTTGGTGGCGGATGCCTCCTTCGAGGCGACATAGACCACCATGTTGGCGATCTCGTCGACGCTGGCGAAGCGTTGCAGCAGCGAGCTCGGGCGGTGCTGCTTGACGAAGTTGGCGGCGGCTTCGTCCACGGACTGGCCGTTCTGCCTGGCGAGATCCTTGACGAAGGTCTCGACGCCCTCCGACATGGTCGGGCCCGGCAGCACGGAATTGACGGTAACGCCGGTGCCGCTGGTGAGCTGCGCCAGGCCGCGCGCGACCGAAAGCTGGGCCGTCTTGGTCATGCCGTAGTGGATCATCTCGACGGGAATGTTGAGCCCGGATTCCGAGGAGATGAAGACGATGCGGCCCCAATTGCGCGCGAGCATGCCCTTCATGTAGGCGCGCGATAGGCGCACGCCGCTCATCACATTCACCTCGAAGAATCGGCTCCAGTCCTCGTCGGGGATGTCGAAGAAATCCTTGGGCTCGAAGATGCCGGCATTGTTGATGAGGATGTCGACCTCGGGCAGCGCCGCAACGAGGGCCTTGCAGCCTGCCGCGGTCGAGACGTCGGCCGCGATGCCGCGGACCTTGGCGCCCGTCCCTTCCAGCCTGCGCACCGCCGCATCGACTTTGTCCTGGCCGCGGCCGTTGATCACGACGCTGGCGCCGGAGCCGGCGAGACCCCTGGCGATGGCGTGGCCGATACCGGCGGTCGAGCCGGTCACGAGAGCGGTTTTTCCGGAAAGGTCGATCTTCATGCGATATCTCCATGGATGCGGATGGAGATATCGGAAGCGGCTCCCTCAGCTGCAATCGGGGCTCACCGACGCGTGAGGAGCGTGAATGGTGGGCACGGCGCGCCAAGAGCGGGCCTTTGTCCACCCGACCGTTCCAACAAAAAAGCGGCGCCAAAGGCGCCGCTCTTGAAACGTCATGCCGATCGGGCTTTACGCCGCCTCGGCTTCCTTCTCCTGCACCGGGCCGGAATCCTGGCCCTTGGCGTCGACGTCGCGATCGACGAACTCGATCACGGCCATCGCGGCGTTGTCGCCATAGCGGAAGCCGGCCTTGATGATGCGGGTGTAGCCGCCCTGGCGGTCCTTGTAGCGGGTCGCGAGCGTATCGAAGAGCTTCTTGACCATATCGACGTCGCGCAGCTCGGAGATGGCCTGACGGCGCAGCGACAGGCCGCCCTTCTTGCCGAGGGTGACGAGCTTCTCGACGATCGGGCGAAGCTCCTTGGCCTTGGGCAGCGTGGTGACGATCTGCTCGTGCTTGATCAGCGCGGCCGCCATGTTGGCGAACATCGCCTTGCGGTGCTCGGCCGTGCGGTTGAGCTTCCGATGAACCTTGCCGTGACGCATGTGTGTAGTCCTTCTTCGATTGTGTCGCGGTGGTTCAGCGACTGGTTTTCAGGTGGGCTTCCTGCGTTCGCCCTAGGCCGCGAGTGGCGAATGGTGAGTAGCGAATCGATCTTCTTCCCCTACTCGCCACTCGCTACTCGCCATTCGCTCAGTAATGATCCTCGAAGCGCTTGGCGAGTTCGTCAATGTTCTCCGGCGGCCAGCCCGGCACTTCCATGCCGAGGTGCAGACCCATCTGGGCCAGCACTTCCTTGATCTCGTTCAGCGACTTGCGGCCGAAGTTCGGGGTGCGGAGCATTTCCGCCTCGCTCTTCTGCACGAGGTCGCCGATGTAGACGATGTTGTCGTTCTTCAGGCAGTTGGCCGAACGCACCGACAGCTCGAGCTCGTCCACCTTCTTGAGGAAGGCCGGGTTGAAGGCGAGGTCCGGGATGATCTCCTGGGCGACTTCCTTGCGCGGCTCTTCGAAGTTGACGAACACGTTGAGCTGATCCTGCAGGATGCGGGCGGCGTAGGCCACCGAGTCATCCGGCGTGATCGCGCCGTTGGTCTCGATCGTCATGGTCAGCTTGTCGTAGTCGAGGATCTGGCCCTCGCGGGTGTTCTCGACCTTGTAGGAGACCTTGCGGACCGGCGAGTACAGGCTGTCGACCGGGATCAGGCCGATCGGCGCATCCTCGGGACGGTTGCGCTCGGCGGGCACGTAGCCCTTGCCGGTCGAGACCGTGAACTCCATGCGGATCTCGGCGCCCTCGTCGAGCGTGCAGATCTGCAGATCGGGGTTGAGCACGACCACATCGCCGACCGTCTGAATGTCGCCCGCGGTGACGACACCCGGGCCCTGCTTCTTCACGACCATGCGCTTGGGGCCCTCGCCCTGCATCTTGATCGAGATGTCCTTGATGTTGAGCACGATGTCGGTGACGTCCTCACGGACGCCCGCGATCGAGGAGAACTCGTGCAGCACGCCGTCGATGTGCACCGACTGCACCGCCGCGCCCTGGAGCGAGGAGAGCAGGATGCGGCGCAGCGCATTGCCGAGGGTCTGGCCGAAGCCACGCTCGAGCGGCTCGGCGACGATGGTCGCGAAACGCGAGGAATCGCTGCCGGGCGTGACCTGGAGCTTGTTCGGCCGAATCAGTTCTTGCCAATTTTTCTGGATCGTCACTGTTTCACCCATACAGGCCAGTCAATTTGACGGTGCAAATACTGGCGTTGGAGAAAGGCCGCAGATCATTCCCGCGGCTTCTTGCAAAGTCGCCGCGGGCGCCGACGCGCCCGCAGCTCGTCAAAATCAAACGCGCCGACGCTTGCGGGGACGGCAGCCGTTGTGCGGGATCGTGGTCACGTCGCGGATCGAGGTGACGGTGAAGCCGGCAGCCTGGAGCGCGCGGAGCGCCGATTCGCGGCCCGAACCGGGACCGGCGACCTCGACTTCCAGCGTGCGCATGCCGTGCTCCTGCGCCTTCTTGGACACGTCCTCGGCGGCAACCTGCGCGGCATACGGGGTCGACTTGCGCGAGCCCTTGAAGCCCATCGTGCCGGCCGAGGACCAGGCGATCGTATTGCCCTGCGCGTCGGTGATGGTGATGGTCGTGTTGTTGAACGACGAGTTCACATGCGCGACGCCGGAGGCGATGTTCTTGCGCTCACGACGACGAACGCGGGTGGCTTCCTTGCCCATTGAGTCCCTTTCCTGAAGATCTCAAACGCCGCCGTAATGCCAGCGGCTACACCTATGGAAGCGAATAGCGAGTAGCGAGTGGCGAATAGGGAAGCCCCCTACTCGCCACTCGCCACGTCCAATTCGCCAGTTTACTTCTTCTTGCCGGCGATGGCCTTGGCCGGGCCCTTGCGCGTGCGCGCATTGGTGTGGGTCCGCTGACCGCGCACCGGCAGACCGCGACGATGACGCAGGCCGCGATAGCAGCCGAGGTCCATCAGACGCTTGATGTTGATGCCGACCTCACGACGCAGGTCGCCCTCGACGAGATAGTCGCGGTCGATCACTTCGCGGATCTGGAGCACTTCGGCGTCGCTGAGCTGATTGACGCGACGATCCACGGGGATCTTCACCTTCTCGAGGATCTCACCAGCGATCTTCTGGCCGATGCCATGGATGTACTGGAGCGCGATCAGCACGCGCTTGTTGGTGGGAATGTTCACGCCGGCAATACGGGCCACGGCCTTCTCTCCTGTTGCCGATCCCTCGTCAGGGCTCGGGCTTTAAGTGCTTGCTTTCTCGGGCAGGTGTTCACAAACGCGAACACGACGCCCACCCCCGGTCTTCCTGGGGCCCGGCATCGTCTGAAACTATCCGACTTGGATGCGGGGCTTATTAGGGGATTCCGGGGGCTTTCGTCAACCGCTGCTAGCGCTTGGCTCGCTTTTTCGTGACCTTTTTTGCGGCCTTTTTGGCACCCTTTTTGACCGACTTCTTGGCTGCTTTCTTGACGGTTTTCTTGGTGGCTTTCTTGGAGGCTTTCTTGGCCGCCTTCTTTGGGCCTTTCACCGCCGATTTGGCGGCCTTTTTAGCCAATTTGACGCCCTTTTTGGCCGTTTTTGCCGGCCTTGCCGCCGCCTTCTTCCCCGCCTGGGCCTTTTTAGCCGGCGCCGCCTTGGCGGCGCTCCGGGCATGCGTCTTGGGCTCGACCGCCCCCAGAGCCAGCAGCTGGCGATGGATGGCGCGGGTGACCTCGTCGATGGTCATCATGCCGTCGATGGTCGAGAGCTTCCGCCGCTCGGAATAGTAGTGAATCAGCGGTTCCGTCTGGCTGCGATAGCTGGCCAGCCGCTTGGTCAGGACCTCCGGGGTATCGTCGAGCCGGACCTCCTCGCCGCGCTCCCGCATTTGGGCGACGCGGGTCTCGACGCGGCTCAGAAGCGCACTCTCATTGACCCGGAGCTCGATCACGGCGTCCAGCTTGAGGTGCTTGCGCTTGAGCAGCTCGTCCAGCGCCTCGGCCTGCGGCACGGTGCGGGGGAAACCGTCGAGGATGAAACCGCTCTTGGCGTCCGGCTGCTCGATGCGGTCGGAAATGATTCCCACCACGACGTCATCGGGCACGAGGCCGCCGCTCGCCATGATCTCCTTGGCCTTCAACCCGACCGGGGTGCCGGCCGCAACCGCGGCACGCAGCATCTCGCCAGTCGAGAGCTGGACGATGCCATAGCGCTGCACCAGGAGCTGGGCCTGGGTCCCCTTGCCCGACCCCGGCGGTCCCAGAAGTATAATTCTCATCGGCGTACGCCCCCCGGATTGGTGAGCGACACCTCGCGCACCTGCGTTTTGATATCAAGAACGGTGCAAACCACAACCAGCACTGCACCACCATTGACGACCATACTATAAGGCAGCCCGATCCCGTAAAGCTCGAACACCTCCGGAATCAACTGCAACGCCGTCAGGTAGACGGCTCCGACGACTGTCGTCAATGACACGACGCGATCGAGATAGTCCGCGGTGGCCTCGCCGGGAGCGACACCGGGAATTGCGCCCTCATGGCGGGTCAGGGATTTGGCGGTGTATTCGGGATCAATCACATAAGCAGTGTAGACGAAGGCGAGCACGAACACGGCGATCGACACGAGAATGAGGTGCGCCGGCTGCCCCAGCTGGAGATGCCGGTAGGTTGCGGCAACCAGGGGATGATCGCCTCCCAGGATGAAGCCCGCAAAGGCAAGCGGCAGATAGAATATCCACGGCGCCACGGTGACGGGAATCACGAACCCGGCGCTGTTGAGCTTAATCGGCAGTACCGCATCGCGCACAGGCAGCTGCCGCGTACCGACGCTTTGTGCTGCGAACTGGACCCGGATATTCCGCCGCGCACCTTCGACAAGCACGATCACGACGACGATCGCGATCCAAAACACGACATGGCCGAGCACAAGATTGCCCGAGATCGTCCCGCTCCGCACGAGATCCGCGATACCGGCAATGTTTTGCGGAACGGCGACGATGAAGCCGGCACTCAAGATCAGCGCCAAGCCATTGCCGATGCCGTAGCGGGTCATCTGTTCGCTGAGCCACACCAGCACGACGACGCCGCCGACCATCGAGGCCGTAGCCGTCGTCACGAACCAGCCGTCGGGATTTTTGACGAGGCCCGGGATCGACGTCAGTGCCGAGGCGATGCCGTAGGCCTGAAAGGCCGCAATTCCGAGTGTGAGCCCGAGCGTGGCACGTGCGATCTTACGCCGTCCGCCCTCGCCGGATCGTTCGAGCGAATTCGGGCCGCGCCACACCATGGACAGCAGCCGGATCAAGATTGCCGCAGTCAGATAGGGAATGAGGCCGAGCGCAAAGATCGAAAGCCGGGAGACGAGATCCAGCGCCGGCGAGACGTCGGAGAGATTCAGTCCCGCAATCGGGATCTGCGTGCCGAGCCTGAAAAGGAGCAGCGCGCCGATCGTGAAAGCGATTCGGCGCGCGAGCTCCCTGCTCATCTACGGCGGCCCCGCAGCTTGGACTTGCGGATCAGACCTTCATACTGGTGCGCCAGCAGATAGCCCTGGACCTGCGCCACCGTGTCCATGGTGACGCTGACGACGATCAGCAGCGAGGTGCCGCCGAAATAGAACGGCACCGAAGCGTAGGAGATCAGGATTTCCGGGATCAAGCAGACGATGGCGAGATAAATCGCACCCAGCACGGTGATGCGCGACAGCACATAGTCGATGTATTCCGCGGTGCGTTCGCCCGGGCGAATGCCGGGAATGAAACCGCCGTGCTTCTTCAGATTGTCCGCGGTCTCGGTCGGGTTGAACACGATCGCGGTGTAGAAGAAGGCGAAGAACACGATCAGCGCCAGATACATGATCAGGAACAGCGGACGGCCATGGCCGAGCTGTGTCGTGATCCACTGGAACCATTCCGGCCCGCTACCCGTGTTGAAGTTCGCAACCGTCGTCGGCAAGAGGAGTAGCGAGGATGCGAAGATCGGCGGGATCACGCCGGAGGTGTTGAGCTTGAGCGGCAGATGCGAGGACTGGCCCTCGAACATCTTGTTGCCGACCTGGCGCTTCGGATACTGGATCAAGAGGCGGCGCTGGGCGCGCTCCATGAAGACGATGAAGGCGATCACGACGACGGCCATGATGATGACGACCAGGATCAGGCCGGTCGACATCGCGCCCTGACGGCCGAGCTCGAGCATGCCGGCGAGTGCCGCGGGCAACTCGGCGACGATGCCGGCCAGAATGATCAGCGAAATGCCGTTGCCGATGCCGCGCGAGGTGATCTGCTCGCCGAGCCACATCAGGAACATGGTGCCGCCGGTCAGCGTGATAGAGGTCGAGAGCAGGAAAAACAGTCCAGGTTCGCTGACGACATTGCCGGCGCCCTGAAGTCCTACCGCGATGCCGTAGGACTGGAACGCGGCCAGGATCACCGTGAGATAGCGGGTATACTGATTCAGCGTCTTGCGGCCGGCTTCGCCTTCCTTTTTCAGCGCTTCGAGCTGCGGCGACACCGTGGTCAACAGCTGGATGATGATGGAGGCCGAGATATACGGCATGATGTTCAGCGCGAAGATCGCCATGCGGTTGATGCCGCCGCCGGCGAACATGTTGAACATGCCGAGGATGCCGCCGGCCTGCGAGCGGAACACCTGTTCCCAGGCGCTCGGGTCGATGCCGGGCAGCGGAATGTAGGTCCCGAGCCGATAAACGAGCAGCGCACCCAGGGTGAACCAGATGCGCTTCTTCAGTTCGTCGGCCTTGGCAAACGCGCCGAAATTGAGATTGGCTGCCAGTTGTTCCGCTGCAGAGACCATCTTGGACTTTCTCCCGCCGCCTATTGCGCCGTTGATGCCCGCGGCCGGGCTGAATTAGCGGACGCCGGACATTATCTGGGGCTCGGCTTCGATAAGTCCACGTCCCGCATGCGTAAAGGCCCGCGAGGCGCGGGCCAATGACGCAGTTGTTACGCCGCCTCGCCTTCTTCCTTGGGCTGGGCGAGGATCTTCACCGAACCGCCGGCCTTCTCGACCGCGGCGATCGCGGTCTTGCTGGCGCCGTGCACTTCGATGTTGAGCTTGGACTTGAGCTCGCCTCGGCCGAGCAGCCGCAGGCCGCCCTTGGCGCGGCGCAGCACGCCGCCTTTCACCAGGGCCTCGACGTTGACGACGCTGCCGGCGTCGATCTTCTTGGCGTCGACCGCTTCCTGGAGCCGGTCGAGATTGATCTCGGCGAACTCGACGCGGAAGATGTTGTTGAAGCCGCGCTTGGGCAGACGGCGATGCATCGGCATCTGGCCGCCTTCGAAACCCTTGATGCGCACGCCCGAACGCGCGGTCTGGCCCTTGCCGCCGCGGCCGGACTGCTTGCCCTTGCCGGAACCGATGCCGCGGCCGACGCGCATACGCTTCTTGCGCGAGCCGGCGTTGTCGGCGATATCGCTGAGCTTCATCGCCCTTCTCCTTGTGTCTTGCGCACGATCTTCATCGAAAACCGCTTCCCGCTCTCCGGGACCGTGCGCCTTTGCTTACTTCTCGTCGATGATGCGGACGAGATGGTGAACCTTCTCGATCATGCCGCGGACCGCCGGGGTATCCGGCAGTTCGCTGGTGCGGCCGATCTTGTTGAGCTTGAGCCCGATCAGGGTCGAACGCTGCGAGTGATGGCGGCGGATCGCGCTGCCGGTCTGCTCGACCTTGATCGTCTTTGCGGTCTTGGCCATGGGAGTCTACTCCGAAAAGCTTCCGTTAGTCGGCGGCCGCCTCGGCATCGCCGCCGATACGACGGGACTGGAGGGTGGACACCTTGATGTTGCGGCGGGCTGCGACCGAACGCGGCGAATCCTGGTGCTTGAGCGCGTCGAAGGTCGCGCGCACCATGTTGTACGGGTTCGACGAGCCGATCGACTTCGCCACCACGTCCTGGACGCCGAGCGTCTCGAACACGGCGCGCATCGGGCCACCGGCGATGATGCCGGTACCGGCCGGAGCTGCACGCAGATAGACACGGCCCGCGCCATGACGGCCGGCGATGTCGTGATGGAGCGTGCGGCCCTCGCGCAGCGACACCCGCGTCAGGTTACGCTTGGCGGACTCGGTCGCCTTGCGGATCGCCTCAGGCACTTCGCGCGCCTTGCCGTGACCGAAGCCGGCGCGGCCCTTCTGGTCGCCGATCACGACCAGCGCTGCGAAACCGAAGCGCTTGCCGCCCTTGACGACCTTGGCCACGCGGTTGATGTGGACGAGCTTGTCGACGAACTCGCTGTCGCGCTCCTCGCGCTCCCTGCGTTCACGTCCGCCGCCGCGTTGATCGCGTCCACCACGTTGTTCGCGTTCTGCCATTTTTCTAATCCTTCAGAGACTTACGCCTCAATCCTCAAATTCTGTTAGAAGCTCAGCCCACTCTCACGCGCTGCATCGGCAAGAGCCTTGACGCGCCCGTGATAGAGATAGCTGCCGCGATCGAACACGACTTCCTTGACACCCTTCTCTGCAGCGCGCTCAGCCAGCAGCTTGCCGACCGCCTTCGCCGCATCGATGTCGGCGCCGGTCTTGCCGCCGTCGCGCATCGACTTCTCGAGCGACGAAGCAGAGGCCAGCGTCTCGCCCTTCAGGTCGTCGATGACCTGGGCGTAGATGTGCTTGGACGAGCGGAACACCGACAGGCGCGGACGGCCGCCGGCGGAACGGCGCAGCTTCAGCCGCACACTCCGCTTGCGCCGGGCATTCGTAACCTTGGCTTTCGACATGACCGGCTCCGTTACTTCTTCTTGCCTTCCTTGCGGAAGATGAATTCGCCCACATACTTCACGCCCTTGCCCTTGTAGGGCTCCGGCGGACGATAGGAGCGGATCTCGGCGGCGACCTGGCCGACGCGCTGGACGTCGCTGCCCGCCACCGTGATCTCGGTCGGCTTCGGCACGGTGATCGTGATCCCCTCGGGGATCGGGTAGATCACGTCATGGCTGTAGCCGAGCGCGAGCTGCAGGTTCTTGCCCTGCATCGCGGCGCGATAGCCGACGCCGGTGATCTCGAGCTTCTTCTCGAAACCCTTGGTGACGCCTTCGACCAGATTCGCGACCTGGGCGCGAGCGGTGCCGTAGAGGGCCCGCGCGCGGTTGCTCTCGGTCCGCGGCTTGACCTTGACCTGGCCGTTCTCGAGCTTCACCTCGACGTCGTCGTGGACGACGAACTGAAGCTGGCCCTTCGGCCCCTTCATCTTGACGGTCTGCCCATCGACGGTCGCGGTCACACCCGACGGAACCGCCACAGGCCTTTTGCCAACTCGTGACATGGATGAAAAATCCTTCTCAGAACACCGTGAAGAGGACTTCACCGCCCACATTCGCGTCGCGCGCGCTGTGGTCGGCCATGATCCCCTTCGGCGTCGACAACACCGAAATGCCGAGACCGTTGTTCACCCGCGGCAGGTTCTTCACCGAGGCGTAGACTCTGCGCCCGGGCTTGGAAACGCGCTCAATCTCGCGAATGACGGGCTCGCCGTCGAAATACTTCAGCTCGATCTCGATCTCGCTGCGGCCCGAGGAGTGCTCGAGTGTGGCGTAACCGCGGATGTAGCCCTCGGCCTTCAGAACCTCGAGCACGTTCTCGCGCATCTTCGAGCCAGGCGTGGAAACCTTGGTCTTCGAACGCATCTGCGCGTTGCGGATACGGGTGATCAGATCGCTGATTGGATCGTGCGTAGACATCTAAACGACCCTCCTTACCAGCTGGACTTCACGAGGCCCGGGACCATGCCCTTGGAGCCAAGTTCGCGCAGCGCGATACGGGACAGCTTGTTCTTGCGATAGTTCGAGCGCGGACGGCCCGACAACTCGCAACGCAGGCGGATGCGGGTCGCCGACGAGTTGCGCGGCATTTCCGCCAGCTTCAGCGTCGCGGCGAACCGCTCCTCCATCGGCAGCGTCTTGTCGGCGATGATCGCCTTCAACCGCTCGCGCTTGGCGGCGGCGTTCTTCACCATCCGCTTGCGCCGGTTGTTCTTCTCGACTGAACTTTTCTTTGCCATGCTTGGCTCCTGGGTATCCGCGTTTGAGAGGCTCTAAGTCAGCGTCTCACTGCCGGAACGGGAAATTGAAAGCGGTCAACAAGGCCCTCGCCTCTTCGTCGGTCTTGGCCGTGGTGCAGACGGTGATGTCCATACCGCGGGCTTCCGTGACCTTGTCGAAGTCGATCTCGGGGAAAATGATGTGCTCCTTGATGCCGAGCGAGTAGTTGCCGCGGCCGTCGAAGCTCTTCGGGTTCAGGCCGCGGAAGTCGCGCACGCGCGGCAGCGCGACGTTCACCAGGCGATCGATGAACTCGTACATGCGGGCCTTGCGCAGCGTGACCTTGCAGCCGATCGGCTGGTTCTCACGCAGCTTGAAGGTCGCGATCGCGATGCGCGAATAGGTGACGATCGCCTTCTGGCCGGCGATCTGGGTCAATTCGGCAGCGGCGGTCTCGGCCTTCTTGCGGTCGTTGACGGAATCGCCAACGCCCATGTTCAGCACAACCTTGTCCAGGCGCGGAACCTGCATGACATTCTCGTAACCGAACTTCTCGGTCAGAGCCGTGCGGATCTTCGCGTCATATTCCGCGCGCAGGCGCGGCGTGTAAGCGGCCTCAGCCATCGATCTCAGCTCCCGAGCTCTTGGCGATGCGGACCTTCTTGCCGTCCGCCAGAATCTTGAATCCGACGCGGGTCGGCTTTCCGTCCTTGCCGACATACGCGATGTTGGACAGTTGGATCGGCGCCTCTTTCGAGATGATGCCGCCCTCCTGGGCCTGCGTCTGCTTCTGGTGACGCTTGACCATGTTGATGCCGCGCACCAGCGCGGTGCCGGCGTCGGGGCGAACCTCGAACACTTCGCCGGTGCGGCCCTTGTCGCGGCCGGTCAGCACGACGACCTTGTCGCCCTTGCGGATCTTCGCAGCCATCACAGCACCTCCGGCGCGAGCGAGATGATCTTCATGTGGTTCTTGGCGCGCAGCTCGCGCGGCACGGGCCCGAAGATACGGGTGCCGACCGGCTCGGACTGGTTGTTGATCAGCACGGCGGCGTTGCGGTCGAAACGGATGACCGAGCCGTCGGCGCGGCGGATGTCCTTGCGGACGCGCACCACGACGGCCTTCATCACGTCGCCCTTCTTCACCTTGCCACGCGGAATGGCTTCCTTGATCGACACGACGATGATGTCGCCGATCGTGGCGTAGCGGCGCTTGGAGCCTCCGAGCACCTTGATACACATGACACGGCGTGCGCCAGAATTGTCGGCCACGTCGAGGTTGGTCTGCATCTGAATCATTGATGCACCTCGTCCTCTTTCTCTTTGCGCCAGCCCAGCCGGCGCTCAACATTTCCCTGAAGTCAGTCGGCTAAAGCCAACAGATCAGGCGCTTTTCTTGTGTTCGCCCCGGATCACGACCCAGCGCTTCAACTTCGAAATCGGCTTCGTTTCCTCGATCCACACCATGTCGCCCGGCTTGAACTGGTTGCTCTCGTCGTGCGCGTGGTAGTTCTTCGAACGGCGGATCGTCTTCTTGTAGATCGGGTGCGTGAAGCGGCGGTCGACGCGCACCACGATGGTCTTGGCTTGCTTGTCGCTGACGACCACGCCCTGCAAAGTACGTTTCGGCATCTTCGTAAGCCTCTTACTTCTTCTTCGCGCGCGTCTGCGCGGCGATGGTCTTGATCCGGGCGATGTCGCGGCGGGCCTCGCGCAGGCGCGAGGTGTTCTCGAGCTGCCCGGTGGCGCGCTGGAAGCGCAGGTTGAAGCGCTCCTTCTTCAGGTTCAGGATGGCCTCATCCTGCTGGTCGGGGCTCATCGCGCGGATGTCTTCGATCTTCATCTGTGCCATGGCCATTACTCCGCAATGCGCTCGACGAAGCGCGTCTTGATCGGCAGCTTGGCGGCCGCCAGGGTCAGCGCCTCACGCGCCGTCTGGGTGTTGACGCCGTCGATCTCGAACAGCACCCGGCCCGGCTTGACGCGCGCGACCCACAATTCCGGCGAACCCTTGCCGGAGCCCATGCGGACTTCGGCCGGCTTCTTCGACACCGGAACGTCGGGGAACACGCGGATCCAGACGCGGCCGGCGCGCTTCATGTGGCGGGTCAGCGCGCGGCGGGCGGCTTCGATCTGGCGCGCGGTGACGCGCTCAGGCTCGGTCGCCTTCAGGCCGAACTGGCCGAACGCCAACGTCGCGCCCGAAGACGCAACGCCGTGGATGCGGCCCTTATGCGCCTTCCGGAACTTCGTTTTCTTAGGTTGCATCATGGCTTTAAGCCCTCAAATTCCTGTCTGGCCTTAGGCAGCGGCCGTCTCGCGGCGCTGACGGCCACCGCGATCGCCACTGCCGCCGGTCTCGCCTTCGGCCATTCTCTTGTCCTGGGCCATTGGATCGTGCTCGAGGATCTCGCCCTTGAAGATCCAGACCTTGACGCCGCAGGTGCCGAAGGTCGTGAACGCGGTCGCAACGCCGTAGTCGATGTCGGCACGCAGCGTGTGCAGCGGCACGCGGCCTTCGCGGTACCACTCCATGCGCGCGATTTCCGCACCGCCCAGACGTCCCGAGCAGTTGATGCGGATGCCCTCCGCGCCGAGACGCATTGCCGACTGCACGGCGCGCTTCATGGCACGGCGGAACGCCACGCGGCGCTCGAGCTGCTGCGCGATCGATTCGGCCACCAGCGTCGCATCGAGCTCCGGCTTGCGGATCTCGACGATGTTGATGACGACGTCGGACGAGGTGATGTCCGCGACCCTCTTGCGCAGCTTGTCGATGTCGGCGCCCTTCTTGCCGATCACCACGCCCGGACGGGCCGAGTGGATGGTGACGCGGCACTTCTTGTGCGGACGCTCGATCACGATGCGGGCGACGGCCGCCTGCTTGAGCTCCTTGTGCAGGATCTCGCGGATCTTGACGTCCTCGTGCAGCAGCTTGCCGTATTCCTGCTTGCCGGCGAACCAGCGGGAATCCCAGGTCCGGTTGATGCCGAGACGCAGACCGATCGGATTGATCTTTTGACCCATCGTGTTCTCCTGCGCCCTTAAGCGGCGGCTTCAGCTTCGACCTGACGAACGATGATCGTCAGCTGCGAAAACGGTTTGTATACACGGCCCGAGCGGCCGCGGCCGCGGGCGGCGAAGCGCTTCATCACGAGGCCATTGCCGACGAAGGCCTGCGCCACGACGAGATCGTCGACGTCGAGGTCGTGGTTGTTCTCGGCGTTGGCGATCGCCGATTCCAGGCACTTCTTCACGTCGACCGCGATCCGCTTGCGCGAAAACTGCAGGTCGGCGAGCGCGGCAGACGCCTTCCGGCCGCGAATGAGCTGGGCAACCAGGTTGAGCTTCTGCGGGCTCACCCGCAGCATCCGGGCGACCGCCTTGGCCTCGTTGTCGGCGAGGCTCCGTTCGCGCTTAGGTTTGCTCATCGTTTAATCCTCAAGCCTTCTTGGCTTTCTTGTCGCCGGAGTGGCCATGGAAGGTCCGGGTCGGCGAGAACTCGCCGAACTTGTGACCGACCATTTCCTCGTTCACGGCCACCGGCACGTGCTTCTGACCGTTGTAGACGCCGAAGGTCAGGCCGACGAATTGCGGCAGGATCGTCGAGCGACGGCTCCAGATCTTGATGACGTCGTGACGGCCGGACGCGCGCGCGGCATCTGCCTTCTTGAGCAGAGAACCCTCGACGAACGGGCCTTTCCAGACTGAACGAACCATGTCCGGCGTTCCTTACTTCTTCCGCTTGTGGCGGCTTAGGAGAATGAATTTGTTGGTCGACTTGTTGGTGCGGGTCTTCTTGCCCTTGGTCGGCTTGCCCCACGGGGTGACCGGGTGGCGGCCGCCCGAGGTACGACCTTCACCACCGCCGTGCGGATGGTCGATCGGGTTCATCGCGACACCGCGGTTGTGCGGCCTGCGGCCCATCCAACGCTTGCGACCGGCCTTGCCGATCGAGGTGTTCATGTGATCCGGGTTCGACACCGCGCCGATCGTGCCGCGGCAACGACCGTGCACCAGGCGCTGCTCGCCCGAATTCAGGCGGATGATGACGTAGTCCTGGTCGCGGCCGACGAGCTGGGCGTAGGTGCCGGCGGAACGCGCCAGCTGGCCGCCCTTGCCGATCTTGACTTCGATGTTGTGGATGATCGTGCCGACCGGCATGTTGCCGAGCGGCATGACGTTGCCCGGCTTCACGTCGACGTAATTGCCGGCGATGATCGTGTCACCCACCGCCAGGCGCTGCGGCGCCAGGATGTAGGCCTGCTCGCCGTCCTGATACTTGATCAGGGCGATGAAACCGGTGCGATTGGGATCATACTCGAGACGCTCGACGGTCGCGGGCACGTCGATCTTCTCACGCTTGAAGTCGACCGTACGCAGCGTCTGCTTGTGACCACCGCCGCGGAAGCGCACGGTGATGCGGCCGGTGTTGTTGCGGCCGCCCGAGGACTTCTTGCCTTCGGTGAGCGCCTTGACCGGCTTGCCCTTGTAGAGGGCCGAACGATCGACCATGACCAGCTGGCGCTGGCCCGGCGTCGTGGGATTGAATGTCTTCAGTGCCATCGTCGTACGACCTTACAGACCGGTGGTGACGTCGATCCGGTGACCCTCTTCGAGGGTCACGATCGCGCGTTTGCTGTTCGACTGCGAGCCGATGGTGCCGCGGAAGGCCTTGACCTTGCCCTTGCGGACCAGCGTGTTGACGCTCTTGACCTTGACGTCGAACAGCTTCTCGATCGCTTCCTTGATCTGCGGCTTGGTCGCCTTGGCGGCCACCTTGAACAGCACCTTGTTGTGCTCCGAGGCGATCGTCGCCTTTTCGGTCACGACCGGCGACAGGATCACGTCGTAGTGGCGAGGCTCGATGTTCTTGCTCATTTGAAGCGCGCCTCCAGCGCATCGATGGCGGCCTTGGTCAGAACGAGCTTCTGACGGCGCAGGATGTCATAGACGTTGATGCCCTGGATCGGCAGCACGTCCATGTTCGGGATGTTGCGAGCCGCAGCGGCGAAGCCGTTGTTGAGCTCGGCACCGTCGATGATCAGCGCGTTGGTGAGGCCGAGGCCCGAGAAGTGGCCGAGCAGCGCCTTGGTCTTGGCGGCTTCCAGCGCGGCCTTCTCGATCACGACGAGATCGCCGTCCTTGGCCTTGGCCGAGAGCGCATGCTTCAGAGCGAGCGCACGGACCTTCTTCGGCAGGTCGGTGGCGTGCGAACGCACCACCGGACCGAAGGCACGACCGCCGCCGCGGAACTGCGGCACGCGGGCCGAGCCGTGACGAGCACCGCCGGTGCCCTTCTGCTTGTACATCTTCTTGCCGGTGCGCCAGATCTCGGCGCGGCCCTTGGCCTTGTGCGTGCCGGCCTGGCGCTTGTTGAGCTGCCACTGCACGCAGCGCGCGATGATGTCCTCGCGCGGCTCGAGGCCGAAAATGGCGTCGGACAGCTGGACGGAGCCGGCTTCCTTACCTTCGAGGGTGGTGACCTTCAATTCCATCTCACGCCTCCTGCGCAGCCGGAGCGGCTTCCGCGTCGCCAGCAACCTTGAACTTGCCGGGCTTCGGGGCTTCCTTCGGCAGCGGCTTCTTGACGGCGTCGCGCACGCGGATCCAGCCGCCCTTGGAGCCGGGAACGGCGCCTTCGACGAGGATCAGGCCGCGCTCGACATCGGTCTGGACGACGCGAAGGTTGAGCGTGGTGATGCGATCGACACCCATGTGGCCGGGCATCTTCTTGTTCTTCCAGGTCTTGCCGGGGTCCTGACGGCCACCGGTCGAACCGATCGAGCGGTGCGAGATCGACACACCGTGCGTGGCGCGCAGACCGCCGAAGTTCCAGCGCTTCATGCCGCCGGCGAAGCCCTTACCGACCGAAGTGCCGGTGACGTCGACGAACTGGCCGACGACGAAGTGGTCGGCCTGGATCTCGGCGCCGACCGGGATCATGGCGTCCGCGGTGACGCGGAATTCCTCGACCCGGCGCTTCGGCTCGACCTTGGCGACCGCGAACTGGCCGCGCTCGGCCTTCGGCATGTAAACGGTCTTGCGGCTGCCCGAACCGAGCTGGAGCGCGACGTAACCGTTCTTCTCTTCGGTGCGGTGGCCTACGACCTGGCAATTGCCGAGCTTCAGCACGGTCACGGGGATATGTTCGCCGGCCTCCGTGAAGACCCGCGTCATCCCGACCTTTTGTGCGATCACTCCGGAGCGCATCGGCTTGCTTCCTGTTCTCTTTGTCCGCTTTTGGCGAACGGGATCCAAAATCTTAGAGCTTGATCTCGACGTCGACACCGGCGGCCAGGTCGAGCTTCATCAAAGCATCGACGGTCTGCGGGGTCGGATCGACGATGTCGAGCAGGCGCTTGTGAGTGCGCATCTCGAACTGTTCGCGGCTCTTCTTGTCGACGTGGGGCGAACGGTTGACGGTGAACTTCTCGATGCGGGTGGGCAGCGGAATGGGTCCGCGGACCTGCGCGCCGGTGCGCTTCGCCGTGTTCACGATCTCACGGGTCGACGTATCGAGGATACGATGGTCGAACGCCTTGAGACGGATACGAATGTTTTGGCCGTTCATTGCCGAATCTTTCTTAGTGAGTGGCGAGTAGCGAATAGCGAATAGAAACTATTCGCCACTCGCCATTCCCTATTCGCGTTGTTACTCGATGATCGAGGCGACGACGCCGGCGCCGACGGTGCGGCCGCCTTCGCGGATCGCGAAGCGGAGCTTCTCTTCCATCGCGATCGGCACGATCAGGTGCACTTCCATCGCGATGTTGTCGCCCGGCATCACCATCTCGGTGCCTTCCGGCAGGTGCACGACACCGGTCACGTCGGTGGTGCGGAAGTAGAACTGCGGACGGTAGTTGGTGAAGAACGGGGTGTGGCGACCGCCCTCTTCCTTGGTGAGGATGTAGGCCTCGGCCTTGAACTTGGTGTGCGGCTTGACCGAACCCGGCTTGGCCAGAACCTGGCCGCGCTCGACGTCTTCGCGCTTGGTGCCGCGGAGCAGCGCGCCGATGTTGTCGCCGGCCTGGCCCTGATCGAGCAGCTTGCGGAACATTTCGACGCCGGTGACGGTGGTCTTCTGGGTGGCGCGGAGACCGACGATCTCGATTTCCTCGCCGACCTTGACGACGCCGCGTTCGACACGGCCGGTCACGACGGTGCCGCGGCCCGAGATCGAGAACACGTCTTCAACCGGCATCAGGAACGGCTGGTCGATCGGACGCTCCGGCTGCGGGATGTACTCGTCGACGTTCTTCATCAGCTCGAGGATGGCGTCGTGGCCGAGCTTCTTGTCGGAGTCTTCGAGAGCGGCGAGCGCCGAACCCTTGATGATCGGAATCTTGTCGCCGGGGAATTCGTACTTGGAAAGCAGCTCGCGGACTTCGAGCTCGACGAGCTCGAGCAGCTCCGGATCGTCGACCATGTCGCACTTGTTGAGGAACACGACGAGCGCGGGCACACCGACCTGGCGGGCGAGCAGGATGTGCTCGCGGGTCTGCGGCATCGGGCCGTCAGCGGCCGACACAACCAGGATCGCGCCGTCCATCTGGGCAGCGCCGGTGATCATGTTCTTGACGTAGTCGGCGTGGCCGGGGCAGTCGACGTGGGCGTAGTGGCGGTTCGGCGTCTCGTACTCGACGTGCGCGGTCGAGATGGTGATGCCGCGGGCCTTCTCTTCCGGCGCCTTGTCGATCTGGTCGTACGCGGTGAACGTCGCACCGCCGGCTTCGGCGAGAACCTTGGTGATCGCCGCGGTCAGCGACGTCTTGCCATGGTCGACGTGACCGATGGTGCCGATGTTGCAGTGCGGCTTGGTACGTTCAAACTTTGCTTTGGCCATTTGACTCTCCGTTCAATCGTCAGCTTTCAACCGACGACAATCAGGCAAACTTCTTCTGGACTTCTGCCGACACGTTGGCCGGCGCTTCTGCGTAGTGATCGAACTGCATGGTGAAGGTCGCGCGACCCTGGCTCATCGAGCGCAGATTGTTCACGTAACCGAACATGTTCATGAGCGGCACCATCGCGTTGATGACGTTGGCGTTGCCGCGCATGTCCTGCCCCTGGATCTGACCGCGCCGGGAATTCAGGTCGCCGATGACCGAGCCGGTGTAGTCTTCCGGGGTCACCACCTCGACCTTCATGATCGGCTCGAGCAGGACCGACTTGCCCATCTGCAGCGCTTCGCGGAAGCAGGCGCGCGAGGCGATTTCGAAGGCGAGCGCCGACGAGTCGACGTCGTGATACTTGCCGTCGACGAGCTGCACCTTGACGTCGACCACGGGGAAGCCCGCGACCACGCCGGACGACAGCACGCTCTCCAGGCCCTTCTCGACGCCCGGGATGTATTCCTTCGGCACCGCGCCACCGACGATCTTCGATTCGAACTCGAAGCCCTTGCCGGCTTCGTTCGGCTCGACGATGAACGACACGGCCGCGAACTGGCCGGTACCGCCGGTCTGCTTCTTGTGGGTATAGCTGTGCTCCACCCGCTTGGTGATGCGCTCACGGAACGCCACCTGCGGCGCGCCGATGTTGGCGTCGACCTTGTAGGTGCGCTTGAGGATGTCGACCTTGATGTCGAGGTGGAGTTCGCCCATGCCCTTGAGGATGGTCTGGCCGGACTCGTGGTCGGTCGACACGCGGAAGGACGGATCCTCCGCGGCGAGCTTGGCCAGCGCCACGCCCAGCTTCTCCTGGTCGGCCTTGGACTTCGGCTCGATCGCGATCTCGATGACCGGCTCGGGGAACTCCATCTTCTCCAGGATCACCTGCTTGTCGGGATCGCACAGCGTGTCACCGGTGCGCGCTTCCTTCAGACCGGCCAGCGCGACGATGTCGCCGGCATAGGCTTCCTTGATGTCCTCGCGGTTGTTCGCATGCATCAACAGCATGCGCCCGATCCGCTCCTTCTTCTCGCGGGTCGAGTTCACGACGCCGGTGCCGCTCTGCAGGATGCCGGAATAGATGCGGCAGAAGGTGATGGTGCCGACGAACGGGTCGTCCATGATCTTGAACGCGAGCAGCGCCAGCGGCTCCTTGTCGTCCGCCTTGCGCACGACCTCGTTGCCCTTGTCGTCGGTGCCCTTGATCGCGGGCACGTCGAGCGGCGACGGCAGATAGTCGACCACGGCGTCGAGCAGCGGCTGCACGCCCTTGTTCTTGAAGGCCGAGCCGCACAGCACGGGATAAAACGCGCCGGTCAGCACCGCCTTGCGGATCAGGCGCTTCAGGGTCGCCTCGTCCGGCTCCTTGCCATCGAGATAGGCGGCCATGGCATCGTCGTCGAGCTCGACGGCGGCTTCCACCATCTTCTCGCGGTATTCCTTGGCCTGGTCGACGAGGTCTTCCGGAATGTCGACATAGTCGAACTTGGCACCGAGCGACTCGTCGTTCCAGACGACGCCCTTCATCTTCACGAGGTCGACAAGACCCTTGAAGTTGTTCTCGGCACCGATCGGAAGCTGGATCGCGACGGGCTTGGCGCCCAGACGGTCGACAATGTCCGCCAGACACTTGAAGAAGTCGGCACCGATCTTGTCCATCTTGTTGGCGAAGACGATGCGCGGAACCTTGTACTTGTCGCCCTGGCGCCAGACGGTCTCGGTCTGAGGCTCGACGCCCTGGTTGGAGTCGAGCACGCAGACGGCGCCGTCGAGCACGCGGAGCGAACGCTCGACTTCGATGGTGAAGTCGACGTGACCGGGCGTGTCGATGATGTTCAGGCGCTTGCCGTTCCAGAACGCGGTGGTCGCAGCCGAGGTGATCGTGATGCCACGCTCCTGCTCCTGCTCCATCCAGTCCATCGTCGCGGCACCTTCGTGCACTTCGCCGATCTTGTGGCTCTTGCCGGTGTAATAGAGGATGCGCTCGGTCGTCGTGGTCTTGCCGGCGTCGATATGCGCCATGATACCGAAGTTACGGTAGTCCTCGATGGCATGTTGGCGGGGCATGGGTCGTTCCTTGCGAGTCCGAGTGTGTCGCCGTTACCAGCGGTAGTGCGAGAAGGCGCGGTTGGCTTCCGCCATGCGGTGCACGTCTTCGCGCTTCTTGACGGCGTTCCCCCGGTTGTTCGATGCGTCCAAGAGCTCCGCCGAGAGCCGCTCGGTCATGGTCTTCTCGTTGCGCTCGCGCGCAGCCGCGATCAGCCAGCGAATGCCGAGCGCCTGCCGGCGGGTCGAGCGGACCTCGACCGGAACCTGGTAGGTCGCGCCGCCGACGCGGCGGGAGCGGACCTCGATGGTCGGCATGACGTTCTCGAGCGCCTGCTCGAACACGCCGAGCGGGTTCTGCTTGGTCTTAGATTCGATGATGCCGAACGCACCATAGACGATGCCTTCCGCAACCGACTTCTTGCCGGCGTACATCACCGAGTTCATGAACTTCGTGACGATGATGTTCCCGAATTTCGGATCCGGAAGAACTTCGCGCTTTTCCGCAGAGTGGCGACGAGACATAGGCTTGGTTCCCGCTTACTTCGGACGCTTGGCGCCGTACTTCGAACGACGCTGCTTACGGTTCTTGACGCCCTGGGTGTCCAGAACGCCGCGGAGGATGTGATAGCGCACGCCCGGCAAGTCCTTGACGCGGCCGCCGCGGATCATGACCACCGAGTGCTCCTGGAGGTTATGGCCCTCGCCAGGGATGTAGCCGATCACCTCGAAGCCGTTGGTCAGGCGCACCTTGGCAACCTTACGAAGCGCCGAGTTCGGCTTCTTCGGGGTCGTGGTGTAGACGCGCGTGCAAACACCACGCTTCTGCGGCGACTGCTGCAGCGCCGGCACCTTCTTGCGCGACTTCTGCACTTCCCGCGGTTGAGCGATCAGCTGGTTGATCGTCGGCATACTGGCCTTCACCCTTTTTCTGCCGCGGCCCCTCTCGGGTCCGCTGTCTTGCCGCGGCCCGTCACCGGGTCCGCAAATTCTGCTCGAGCTACCCGCCCGAACGGGCCGCCTGGCGCGAAAGACCCGCGCAAAGCGAAATTGCGCCAACCGCTCCATCAACGAGCGGAAAGCGCTTCGACGCCACAGAGGACCGCAGTCTCGAAGCCGTTCAGCGTAACGCCGCGGCCCGCGCACTGAGGTCATGCATCCGAATTCGATCTCAAGAGAACGTGCTCGAGAGAACTAAAGTCGCACTGGCATTGCCTAGCTATGATCGACAGCGTTTGAGCGGCATTCGTCGAGGTTGGTGCCCGTCTTTGCGACCCCTGGCAGATCTAGTCTTTGGGGATCAACGGGTGGCCCGTTCCGACGCTGGCGATGCTCACCGCCTGTCGTTAAGTGAGGCGCTTTCTATAAGTGGGAATCGGTCAAGTCAAGGTGAAACGACAGTCACAAAGCGCTTCATGCGCCTGCAAAAAATCGCCTCTTCGCCGCCTCCCCGCGCCTGCCTGATATAGGACCGAGGCGACTGACCTGCCAGATCTGAGAACAATTATACCCGGGTTTAATGTAGTTTTATTACCAAACTGAGGGGCTTTTTTCCTGCCTGCGCTCAGTTTGTTGGCTGGTGGCCGGTCTACCAGCTTTTCCCGGCCCGCCGCGATGCCCGGTGTGACGCGGCTTCAGCCCGGACTGGTCGATCCGCGAATGGCTCTTGCCCCAAACCATCCGTGCGAAAAAACGCGGCGCGCGGCGGCCGAACGCCTTGCATCAGAGAATCGACGAGTCGACGCTGAACCGCGCGTTGCCGTGAGACGAGACGATCAGACGCGGCCGCTCGAAGCTCACCGCCCGCGGTTACTCCTCCTCGTCGTCCTCATCGTCATCGAGGTCTTCGTCCTCGTCGTCATCATTGCGGTCGGCGTCGGCGTGAGCTGCCGCGCCATGGGGCTGGTGGATCTGGTCGTTCCACAGCTTGCGATAGGTGCCATTCTTGGCGAGCAACTCGGCATGGGAACCGCGCTCGATCGCCCTGCCCCCTGAAATCACGATGATCTCGTCCATCTCGACCACCGAGGTCAGGCGGTGGGTCGACCAGATCATGGTGCGACCCTTGGCGACCCTGAGCAGCGTGCGGTTGATTGCGGCCTCGGTGGTCTGGTCCAGCGCCGAAGTTGCTTCGTCCAGCAGCAGCACGGAGGGGTTGCGGATGATCGCGCGCGCGATCGCAATGCGCTGGCGTTGGCCGCCCGACAGCGTGTCGCCGCGCTCGCCGACCGGCGTGTCGTAGCGCTGCGGCAGGCTCATGATGTAGCGGTGGATCTCGGCCTTCTTGGCCGCCTCCTCCACCTCCTCGTCGGTTGCGCCCTCCTTGCCGAGCCGGATGTTCTCGCGGATCGACATGTTGAACAGCATGTTCTCCTGGAACACCACCGCCATGCTCCGGCGCAGCGAGTCCAGCGTCACCTTGCGGACGTCGACCCCGTCGATGGTGACGCGGCCTTCGTCGGGCACGTAGAGCCGCAGGATCAAATTGAGCAGCGTGCTCTTGCCGGAGCCGCTCGGACCGACGATCGCGATGCGCTTGCCGGCATCGAGCTTGAGGCTGAGATTGTCCAGCACCGGCGTCTGACTGCCCTCGTACTGGAAGGTGACGTGATCGAAGGTAATGTCGTGGGTGATGCGCGGCAGATCGGGCGCGCCCGGCCGATCGGCGCTGCGGGTCGGCTCGTCGAGCAACTCCTGGATGTGGCGGATCGCGGCGGCCGAGGAGATCGACACCGGGATGAAATGCATCACATGGGCGATGTTGTAGGAGACCTCCCAGAACGCGCTCTCGAAGGTGACAAAGGTGCCGATGGTGATATGGCCCTTGGTCGCCAGATACGCGCCGATCGCGAGCACCACAAGGTGCAGGAGGAGCACCGAGATGGTGACTGTCCGCTCCACCATGGTCGAGAGGAATGTGGCCGAGGCCATCTTGTTGCGGGTCTCGTCGTTGCGCAACCGGAAGAAGCCGAACATCTTGCGTTGCAGGCTGAACGCCTTGATGACCGCCTGGGCGGCCACGTTCTCCTGGACTTGGCCCAGCAACGCCGATTCATTGAGCTTCTGTTCGTAATTGGCCTGCACCGCCTTCGGCGTCAGGATCCGCGGGCCGATCAGCGTGATCGGGAACACCAGCAGCGCGACGACGGCGAGCTGCCAGTTGAGGAACAGCATCAGGATGATGCCGGCGATCAGCTCCAGGAACGGCAGCGCGGCACTGTTGGCGAACGTCTTGACCGAGCCTTCGAAGGCCGAGAGATCGACCGAGAAGCGCGACAGGATCTCGCCGCGCCTGGTGCGGCCGAAATAGGCGGCGGGCAGGTCCTGGACGTGCTCGAACAGGCGTGTGCGGACATCGGAGATGATGCAAGCGGCAAGTCGCGCGTCCCAGCGTTCGTACCAGACTGCAACGATCGAGGTGAAAATGCCGGCGACGGCGAGCACGCCGAGGATCTTATAGAGCGCCTGAAAATCCTCCTCGCCGAGCGCATCGTCGATCAGGAACTTGAGGCTGAGCGGCATGATGACGTTGAACAACGTCTCGACCACGACGCCGAATGCCACGAATGACAGCATCCGCTTGTAGTTGGAGAGATAGGGCTTGACGAACCCGACAATGGTCGCAAGGGCCCCGGCGGCTTCGCGCGCGGTAAAGACGACGAGGTCCTCGTCCTCATCGTCCTCGTCGAGCTCCAGCTCGTCATCCCCCTCGTCTTCGGCGTCCTCGTCGTCCTTGAGATCCGGCTTGGCAGCGTCGGCGAGCTTGCCATCGAGCCCGGCCGCCTCCTCCGCGGCGAGCTTCTGTTGATCGGGAGATAGAGGCTTGTCGCCAGGCAAGAAAGGCTTGGATGCCATGAAACCAACCGATGCTGACGGCCGGCATGACCGCAGAGAACGCAGGAAATAGCGGCAACCGCTATTGCACCGATTCTATGCGATCAAGATGAATTCGGCAAAACAATTGGCGAATTCGGTTGGCGTCCCCCAGGCTAGTCCTCGTCCTCGACCTTGTCGAAGAAGGAATAGCGCAAGCTGTCCGCGTCGGCGTACCACTGCCCCGGCCCCTTGTTGGCGGCGAGCGTCGCCTCCCACAGCGCATCGGTGCAATCCTTGCGGTGCATCGATAGGTCGAAGCCGTTGCCGAAGAACAGTTCGGACCATTCCCACCAGGTGCCGAGCTTTTTGACTCCGCGCAAGAGGTCGTAGCGGTCGATCAATGCCGGCGCCATGTCCGAGGTGATGGAGCCGAACACGAGGCCGGTCTTGACCACGCGGTTGAGCTCGCGGATCGCGCGGACCACTTGCTTCGGGGAAACGTGGCAGAGGCTGGTCTCGAACACGAAGTCGAACGTGCCGTCCTTGAACGGCATGTCGGTGATCGTGCCGAGCTTGTTGTACTTCTTCAGCGATTTCGGCGTCCTGGCGTGGATCGCGCGGTTGTTCTCGATTCCCCATGCATCGATGCCGCGATCGCGCAGGGCGCCGACCAGTTCGCCGCTGGCGGAGCCCGCGACCAGCAGCTTGGCGCCCGCCGCCCTGCCCCAGACGATGCCGATCAGCTTCGTCAGGTAGTCGGGATCGGTGAAGTGCCGCCACGCCTGATGATAGGGGCCGAGACCGCGATAATTCTCGAAATATTTGCGATCGATCTTGTCCGAGAGCGGCTTGTCGTCCTGCGCGCGCTGGCGGCGCAGGCGCATCATCTCGGTCAGGATGATGTCGGTCGCCGCGTCCGAGGAATCGAGGAGGCCGTTGAGCGTCGAATCGAACAGATAGTCGCCAACCACCACGATGCCGGGGTGCTCCTTCGGCTCGGGCCGGTGATTGGTCATGACGTCGCGCGCGGGCAAACCACCAGGCAGCGCGTTCACCGAGGACAGCCAGCGGTGGATCTTGCCTTCCATGAAGTGCAGACGCGCATCGCCGAGAGAAGCTGGGAGCGATTTCAGGGCGGCCTCGATCAGCTCCTGGTCCGACAGATTGGCAAAAGCCAGCGCATCGGAGCCGGGAATGAGCCAGTTCAGAACACCATGCTTGCCGACGTCGTGACGTGCGCCCTCGTTGTAGACGCAGCAGCCGCCGAAGGCTTCCGACATGAACCAGGCGCCCGGAATCTTGTCGCCCCAGAACGGCTCGTCGAACAGGATCGAGACGCGCAGATAGTGCGCGGGCCGGTCGAAATAGGCGACGTGCTTGACCATCGACCTGCGCAGCTGCTCGCCCTCCCAGCCGAGAGTGGCGAGCCAGGAATGCGGCAGGCAGACCAGCACGAGATCGAAGTCACGGGTCTCCGGCCCCTTGCCGTTCATCATCTTGAGCTGATACCGGCCGGTCGGCGCCCTGCCGACGGTGAGCACGCGGTGATTGAGCTGGATGTCGGCATTGACCTCCGACTGCAGGCATTCGATCAGCTGCTCGTTGCCGTTCTGGATGGAATAGAGGCCGATATAGCCGTCGACGTCCATCAGATAGTTCTTGAGCGCGTTGAGCCCGTTGGTGTTGTGGCTCTCGGTCGCGATGTCGGAACGCGCCATCACCTTGAAGAAGCGCTTTGCGGTGACGTCCTCGACCTCCTCGTCGAGCACCTGCTCGGCGGTCTTGTAGGCCCAGGGATGTTCGTTGTCGTGCGCGCCGACGCCCTCGTAATATTCCACCGGCGACATCACCTCGGCGCAGCGCTTGCGGAAGGCTTCGATCGCGGCGGCAGTCCTGGCGCCGTATTTGCGGCGCATGCCGGGAACGTCGTTGAGCAGCTCACCGCCGAACTGCACCTGCTCGGCATCCATCGGAATGGTCTGAAGGCCGAAATGCTGGATCAGCTCGCGCAGCGGGTCCGGGCCCGTCATCGAGTAGTCGTAGATCTCGGCAACGCCGGCCTCGTACATCGCGGGCGCCGAATCGAACTTGCGGGTGGCGATCTTTCCGCCAAGCCTGTCGGAGGCCTCGTAGATGGTGACGCGGCAGAGGTCGCCGAGCTTGCGCTTCAGGTACCAGGCGCTCATCAGCCCGCCGGGGCCGCCGCCTACGATTGCGAGATCAAGCATGAGAGTTCCGTGGTCTTCCGGCCCTGCCCCCTTGGCGGGACCACCGGTCTAAGGCGCCATAGCACAAGCGCTTTTGCGGCTGAAGGAAAGATGAACAAAGGTTGATCCCGCATCGCAACAAAGCAGCAAAAAGGCCGGCAAAAGCCGGCCTTTTCATTGTCCTCGGTATTCCTACGGATGAACGATCACTCCGCGGGCGGCAGCGCAGGAAGCTCGGCTTCCGGCGCCGGCGACACGACGGCGGCCTGCTTCTCGCGCTCGTCCAGGATCAGCTTGTCGCGCTTCATGGCGACTTCGCGGATCTTGGCCATGGAGGCGCCGGTGCCCGCCGGGATCAGCCGGCCGACGATGACGTTCTCCTTGAGGCCTTCGAGCGGATCGATCTTGCCGTTGACCGCCGCCTCGGTGAGGACGCGGGTGGTCTCCTGGAACGATGCCGCCGAGAAGAAGGAGCGGGTCTGGAGGCTCGCCTTGGTGATGCCGAGCAGAACCGGCGTTCCCGTGGCGGGCTTCTTGCCCTCTTCCTTGGCCTTCACGTTCAGCGCGTCGAACTCGATCTTGTCGACCTGCTCGCCGGAGATCATGTCCGTGTCGCCCTGGTCGGTGATTTCCACCTTCTGGAGCATCTGACGGACAATCACCTCGATGTGCTTGTCGTTGATGAGCACGCCCTGCAGCCGGTAGACCTCCTGGATCTCGTTGACCAGATAGGCAGCGAGCTCCTCGATGCCCTTGACCGCGAGGATGTCGTGCGGCGCCGGGTTGCCTTCCACGATGAAGTCGCCCTTTTCGACGACGTCGCCGTCCTGAAGGTGGATGTGCTTGCCCTTCGGGATCAGGTACTCGCGCGGCTCGTCGGTCTTGTCCATCGGCTCGATCGAGATGCGACGCTTGTTCTTGTAGTCGCGCCCGAACCGGATGGTGCCCGCGATTTCGGCGATGATCGCCGCATCCTTCGGGCGCCGAGCCTCGAACAGTTCCGCCACCCGCGGCAGACCGCCGGTGATGTCACGCGTCTTGGCGCTTTCGGTCGAGACACGGGCGAGGATGTCGCCCGGCTGGACCTTGGCTCCGATGTCGACCGAGAGAATGGCGTCGACCGACAGCATGTAGCGGGCATCGCCGCCACGGGCGAGCTTGAGCACCTTGCCGTCCTTGCCCTTCACCACGATGGCCGGACGCAGGTCCGAGCCGCCGCGCGTCGAACGCCAGTCGATGACCACGCGCTTGGCGATACCGGTGGCCTCGTCGAGCGTTTCCGAGATCGACTGCCCCTCGACCAGATCCTCGAAGCCGATGGTTCCTTCGACCTCGGTGAGCAGCGGACGGGTGTAGGGATCCCATTCGACGATGCGCTGGCCGCGCTTGACCATGTCGCCCTCGTCGACGTGCAGACGCGAACCGTACTGGATACGGTGCGTCGCACGCTCGGTGCCGTCGGCATCGACGATCGCGACAACCATGTTGCGCACCATCGCGATCAGGTGACCTTCGCTGTTGCGGGCGATGGCCTTGTTCCTGATCACGATCTTGCCGTCGAAGTTGGCTTCGACGAAGGACTGCTCGTTGAGCTGCGCCGCACCGCCGATGTGGAAGGTGCGCATGGTGAGCTGGGTGCCCGGCTCGCCGATCGACTGCGCCGCGATGACGCCAACCGCTTCGCCGTGGTTGACCGGCGTGCCGCGGGCGAGGTCGCGGCCGTAGCACTTGCCGCAGATGCCGTTGACGAGCTCGCAGGTCAGCGCCGAGCGGATCTTCACCTCCTGGATGCCGGCCTGATGGATGGCATCCACGTGGCTCTCTTCCATCAGCGTATCGCGCTTGACGATCACCTGGCCCGAGCTGTCACGCACGTCTTCGCAGGCCGTGCGTCCGAGGATGCGCGAGCCGAGCGAGGCGACCACGGTACCGGCGTCGACGATGGCGCGCATCTTGATGCCGAGCTTGGTGCCGCAGTCGCTCTGCGTGATGATGCAGTCCTGCGCCACGTCGACGAGACGACGGGTCAGGTAGCCGGAGTTCGCGGTCTTCAACGCGGTGTCCGCGAGGCCCTTGCGGGCGCCGTGGGTCGAGTTGAAGTACTCGAGCACCGAGAGGCCTTCCTTGAAGTTCGAGATGATCGGCGTCTCGATGATCTCGCCCGACGGCTTGGCCATCAGGCCGCGCATGCCGGCGAGCTGGCGCATCTGGGCCGGCGAACCGCGGGCACCGGAGTGAGCCATCATGTAGATCGAGTTGATGTCGGCGTCGGCTCCGCTCGCCGTCTTCTTGGTGGCGGAGATCTCCTTCATCATCGCCTTGGCGATTTCTTCCGTGGCCTTCGACCAGGCGTCGACGACCTTGTTGTACTTCTCGCCATGGGTGATCAGGCCGTCGTTGTACTGCTGCTCGAAATCCTTCGCCAGCGTACGAGTGGTGTCGACGATCTTCCACTTGCCGTGCGGCACGACCATGTCGTCCTTGCCGAACGAGATGCCGGCCTTGAACGCGTTGTAGAAGCCGAGCGCCATGATGCGGTCGCAGAAGATCACCGTCTCCTTCTGGCCGCAGTGGCGGTAGACCTGGTCGATGACGCCGGAGATCTCGCGCTTGGTCATCAGCTTGTTGATGATCTCGTAGGAGATGCGCGGGTTCTTCGGCAGCAGATTGCCGAGCATGACGCGGCCGGCGGTGGTCTCGATCCAGCGCTTGGAGACCTTGCCGGTCTCGTCCATGCCTTCCCACCGGTACTTGATCTTGGTGTGGAGGTGGATGACCTTCGCGTGCAGCGCATGCTCGAGCTCGGCCATGTCGCCGAACACCTTGCCCTCGCCGGGCAGACCTTCGCGCATGATCGAGACGTAGTACAGACCGAGCACGATGTCCTGCGACGGCACGATGATCGGCTGGCCGTTCGCCGGATGCAGGATGTTGTTGGTCGACATCATCAGGACGCGCGCTTCCAGCTGCGCTTCGAGCGACAGCGGAACGTGCACGGCCATCTGGTCGCCGTCGAAGTCGGCGTTGAACGCGGAGCAGACCAGCGGGTGAAGCTGGATCGCCTTGCCCTCGATCAGCACGGGCTCGAATGCCTGAATGCCGAGGCGGTGCAGCGTCGGGGCGCGGTTGAGCAGCACCGGATGCTCGCGGATCACCTCGTCCAGGATGTCCCAGACCTCGGGCCGTTCCTTCTCGACCAGCTTCTTGGCCTGCTTCACGGTGGTGGACAGGCCCTTGGCGTCGAGCCGCGAATAGATGAACGGCTTGAACAGCTCGAGCGCCATCTTCTTCGGCAGGCCGCACTGATGCAGGCGCAGCTCGGGACCGACCACGATCACCGAACGGCCCGAATAGTCGACGCGCTTGCCGAGCAGGTTCTGGCGGAAGCGGCCCTGCTTGCCCTTGAGCATGTCGGCGAGCGACTTCAGCGGACGCTTGTTGGCGCCGGTGATGACGCGGCCGCGGCGGCCGTTGTCGAACAGCGCATCGACCGCTTCCTGAAGCATGCGCTTCTCGTTGCGGATGATGATGTCGGGCGCGCGCAGCTCCATCAGCCGCTTCAAGCGGTTGTTGCGGTTGATGACGCGGCGATAGAGGTCGTTGAGATCAGAGGTCGCGAAACGGCCGCCGTCCAGCGGCACCAGCGGACGCAGGTCCGGCGGAATCACCGGGATCACGGTCATGATCATCCATTCCGGCTTGTTGCCGGAATGGCGGAACGCTTCCACGATCTTCAGACGCTTGGCGAGCTTCTTGTGCTTGATGTCGGAGTCGGTCTCCTGCATCTCGGCACGCAGCGAGGCCTCGAGCTTCTCGAGGTCCATGCCCTTGAGCAGCTCGCGGATCGCCTCGGCGCCGATCATGGCGGTGAAGCTGTCCTGGCCGTACTCGTCCTGCGCCTTCAGATACTCGTCTTCCGACAGCAGCTGACGGTCCTTCAGCGCGGTGAGGCCCGGCTCGAGCACGACGTAATATTCGAAGTAGAGGATCCGCTCGAGATCCTTCAGCGTCATGTCGAGCAGGAGGCCGATGCGCGAGGGCAGCGACTTCAGGAACCAGATGTGAGCGACGGGGGCTGCGAGCTCGATATGACCCATGCGCTCGCGCCGGACGCGCGACAGCGTGACCTCGACCGAGCACTTCTCGCAGATGATGCCCTTGTACTTCATGCGCTTGTACTTGCCGCACAAGCACTCGTAGTCCTTGATCGGCCCGAAGATGCGGGCGCAGAACAGGCCGTCGCGCTCGGGTTTGAAGGTACGATAGTTGATGGTCTCCGGCTTCTTGATCTCGCCGTAGGACCAGGACAGAATCTTCTCTGGAGACGCGATCGAGATCCGGATCTGGTCGAAGACCTGAGCCGGCGTCGTCGGATTGAAGAGATTCATAATTTCTTGGTTCATCGTCTTCTCCTCGCGTGCCGGTCGCCTCCGGCCGCAAATTCGAAAATCACTTCTGCATGGCGCCCTGCCCTCAAGGCCTCGGGCGGGGCGCCGATGCCCGGCCGCGAAGGCCGGGCATGACAGGTCGAATTACTCGGCCGCTTCCGACGTCGGCGCCGGTCCCATCTTGGAGTTGTGCAGGTCGACGTTGAGGCCGAGCGAGCGCATTTCCTTGACCAGCACGTTGAACGATTCCGGAATACCGGCCTCGAACGTGTCGTCGCCGCGCACGATCGCCTCGTACACCTTGGTACGGCCGGCGACGTCGTCCGACTTCACCGTCAGCATCTCCTGGAGCGTGTACGCCGCGCCGTAAGCCTCGAGCGCCCACACCTCCATTTCGCCGAAGCGCTGGCCGCCGAACTGCGCCTTGCCGCCCAGCGGCTGCTGGGTGACGAGCGAGTACGGACCGATCGAACGCGCATGGATCTTGTCGTCGACCAGATGGTGCAGCTTGAGCATGTAGATGTAGCCCACCGTCACCTTGCGATCGAACGGATCGCCGGTGCGGCCGTCATAGACGGTCGACTGACCCGAAGCGTCGAGACCGGCGAGCTTCAGCATCTCCTCGATATCGGCTTCCTTGGCACCGTCGAACACCGGGGTTGCGATCGGCACGCCGCGGCTGAGGTTATGGCCGAGTTCGAGCAGCTCGTTGTCGTTGAGCGACTTGATCGTCTCGTCCTCGCCGTAGACCTTCTTCAAGGTCTCCTTCAGCGGCTTGATGTCCTGCTTCGACAGGTACGCATCGACGGTCTGGCCGATACGCTTGCCGAGGCCGGCGCAGGCCCAGCCGAGATGGGTCTCGAGGATCTGTCCGACGTTCATGCGCGAAGGCACGCCGAGCGGATTGAGCACGATGTCGGCATGCGTGCCGTCTTCGAGGAACGGCATGTCCTCGATCGGCACGATCTTCGACACCACGCCCTTGTTGCCGTGGCGGCCGGCCATCTTGTCGCCGGGCTGGATCTTGCGCTTCACCGCGACGAAGACCTTGACCATCTTCATCACGCCGGGCGGCAATTCGTCACCGCGCTGAAGCTTCTCGACCTTGTCGAGGAAGCGCTGTTCCAGTCCCTTCTTCGACTCGTCGTACTGCTTCCGCATGGCCTCGATCTCGGCCATCAGCTTGTCGTTCGGCGAAGCGAACAGCCACCATTGCGACTTCGGATACTCCTCGAGCACCGCACGGGTGATCTTGGTGTCCTTCTTGAAGCCCTTGGGACCTGCAATGCCCTGCCGCCCCTCGAGCAGCTCGGCAAGACGGTTGTAGACGTTGCGGTCCAGGATCGCCTGCTCGTCGTCGCGGTCCTTGGCGAGGCGCTCGATCTCCTCCCGCTCGATCGCCAGCGCACGCTCGTCCTTGTCGACGCCGTGGCGGTTGAACACGCGCACTTCGACGATGGTGCCCTGCACGCCCGGGGGAACGCGCAGCGAGGTGTCGCGGACGTCGGAGGCCTTCTCGCCGAAGATGGCGCGCAGCAGCTTCTCTTCCGGCGTCATCGGGCTTTCGCCCTTCGGCGTGATCTTGCCGACCAGGATGTCGCCGGCGCGCACTTCCGCGCCGATGTAGACGATACCGGCTTCGTCGAGGTTCTTCAGCGCTTCTTCCGAGACGTTCGGAATGTCGCGGGTGATTTCCTCAGGTCCGAGCTTGGTGTCGCGGGCCATCACCTCGAACTCCTCGATGTGGATCGAGGTGAAGACGTCCTCCTTCACGATCCGCTCGGAGAGCAGGATCGAGTCTTCGAAGTTGTAGCCGTTCCACGGCATGAACGCGACCAGCACGTTGCGGCCGAGCGCGAGCTCGCCGAGATCGGTCGAAGGACCGTCGGCGATGATGTCGCCCTTCCTGACGACGTCGCCGACCTTCACCAGCGGACGCTGGTTGATGCAGGTCGACTGGTTCGAGCGCTGGTACTTCATGAGGCGGTAGATATCGACGCCCGACTTGGTCGGATCGAGATCTTCCGTGGCGCGGATGACGACGCGGGTCGCATCGATCTGGTCGATCACGCCCGAACGGCGCGCCGCGATCGCAGCGCCCGAGTCACGGGCAACCACGCCCTCCATGCCGGTGCCGACGAACGGCGCCTCGGCGCGAACCAGCGGCACCGCCTGGCGCTGCATGTTCGAGCCCATCAGCGCGCGGTTGGCGTCGTCGTTCTCGAGGAACGGGATCAGCGCCGCGGCGACCGAAACGAGCTGCTTCGGCGACACGTCCATGTAGTCGACCTTGTCGGGCGTCATCGGCACGACGTCGCGGGTGCCGCTCGAACGGCAGACCACGAGGTCTTCGGTGAAGCGGCCCTTGGCGTCGACCGGCACGTTGGCCTGGGCCACGGAATAGCGCCCTTCCTCCATCGCCGACAGGTACACGACCTCGTCGGTGACACGGCCATCCTTGACCTTGCGATACGGCGTCTCGACGAAGCCGTACTTGTTCACGCGCGCGAAGGTCGCGAGCGAGTTGATCAGGCCGATGTTCGGACCTTCCGGCGTCTCGATCGGGCAGATGCGGCCGTAATGCGTCGGGTGCACGTCGCGCACCTCGAAGCCAGCGCGCTCGCGGGTGAGACCGCCCGGTCCAAGCGCCGAGAGGCGGCGCTTGTGGGTGATCTCGCTGAGCGGGTTGGTCTGGTCCATGAACTGCGAGAGCTGCGAGGAGCCGAAGAACTCGCGCACCGCGGCGGCGGCCGGCTTGGCGTTGATCAGGTCCTGCGGCATGACCGTGTCGATGTCGACGGAGGACATGCGCTCCTTGATCGCGCGCTCCATGCGCAACAGGCCGATGCGGTACTGGTTCTCCATGAGCTCGCCGACCGAACGCACGCGGCGGTTGCCGAGATGGTCGATGTCGTCGATCTCGCCCTTGCCGTCGCGCAGATCCACCAGCGTCTTGATGACGGAGAGGATGTCCTCCTTGCGCAGCGTGCGCTGGGTGTCGGGCGCATCGAGGTCGAGGCGCATGTTCATCTTGACGCGGCCGACCGCGGAGAGGTCGTAGCGCTCGGCGTCGAAGAACAGCGACTGGAACATGGCCTGCGCCGATTCCAGCGTTGGCGGCTCGCCCGGACGCATCACGCGGTAGATGTCGAACAGCGCGTCCTCGCGCGTCATGTTCTTGTCGGCCGAGAGCGTGTTGCGGATGTAGGGGCCGACATTGACGTGGTCGATGTCGAGCAGCGGCAGTTCTTTGTAGCCCTGCTCGTTGAGCGCCTTCATCAGCTTGTCGGTGATCTCCTCACCGGCCTCGGCGTGGATCTCACCGGTCTTGGGGTTGACGAGATCCTCGGCGACGTAATTGCCGACCAGCTCCTCGTCGGCCATGCGCAGCGCCTTCAGCCCCTTCTCCTGGAGCTGGCGGGCGGCGCGGACGGTGAGCTTCTTGCCGGCCTCGAGCACGACCTTGCCGGTGTCGGCATCGATCAGGTCGTTGACCGTGGAGTAGCCGCGGAAGCGGTTGGCGTCGAACGGAACGCGCCAGCCTTCCTTGGTCCGCTTGTAGAGAATCTTCTTGTAGAACGTGGACAGGATCGCCTCGCCGTCGAGGCCTAGGGCGAACATCAGCGACGTCACCGGAATCTTGCGGCGACGGTCGATACGCGCATAGACGATGTCCTTGGCGTCGAACTCGATGTCGAGCCAGGAACCGCGATAGGGGATGACGCGGGCGGCGAACAGCAGCTTGCCCGAGGAATGGGTCTTGCCCTTGTCGTGGTCGAAGAACACGCCGGGCGAACGGTGCATCTGCGAGACGATGACGCGCTCGGTGCCGTTGACGATGAAGGTGCCGTTCATCGTCATGAGCGGGATGTCGCCCATGTAGACGTCCTGCTCCTTGATGTCCTTCACCGACTTCGCGCCGGTTTCCTCGTCGATATCGAACACGATGAGGCGCAGCGTCACCTTGAGGGGCGCAGCGAAGGTCATGCCGCGCTGGCGGCACTCGTCGACGTCGTATTTCGGCTGCTCGAACTCGTAGCGGACGAATTCCAGCATCGAGGTGCCGGAGAAGTCGGAGATCGGAAACACCGAGCGGAACACCGCCTGCAGACCCTCGTCGAGACGTCCGCCCTGGGGTTCGTCCACCATCAGGAACTGGTCATAGGACGCCTTCTGAACCTCGATGAGGTTCGGCATCTCGGCGACTTCCTTGATGTGTCCGAAGAACTTGCGAACGCGTTTGCGACCGGTGAATGTCTGCTGCGCCATCGTGGCCTCTCATTTTCGTCGCCCGCCCTGGGCGCACCGTCCGGACCGCGGCTGCCACCGCTTTCCGGGTTGAATTTTCGAACCCGTCTTGGGGGGCCGGAGACGCAGTTTCAGGCGCCGATGTCCTGAATCTGTTCTTCAGACCTTCAAAACGCAAAACGACGCGCGGGGCGCAGATGCGCGCCCGCCCGTCACAACGATCATCTTCACGGACTGCAAAAGCCCGAAATAGCCTGCTCTCCCAACGGCTTACAGGGAAATCCGGCATCCCTGCCCACCGCGCTTTCGTGCTGCCGACCCGATATGGGGCGACAATAGTGCAGATTCGAGGGTCAAACCCTCAAATCCCCACACTTTTTCGTGTTTGGCCTGCGTCGGATCGTTCCGTCGCACGCCTTTTGCATTCCGGTCCACCCTCTCGAAGGGGACCAGGATCCCGGGCAGAGCCGTTGCCCGCCCGGGATCCCGCCAGTAAGCAGTGCTTACTTGAGCTCGACCTTGGCGCCAGCCTTCTCGAGCTGGGCCTTGATCTTGTCGGCTTCGTCCTTGTTCACGCCTTCCTTCAGCGGCTTCGGAGCACCCTCGACGAGGTCCTTTGCTTCCTTCAGGCCGAGACCGGTGATGGCGCGGACTTCCTTGATGACCTCGATCTTCTTGTCGCCGGCGCTGGCGAGAACGACCGTGAACTCGGTCTTCTCTTCCGCCGGAGCGGCAGCACCGCCGCCGCCAGCGGCCGGGCCGGCCACGGCGACAGCCGCGGCAGCCGAAACGCCCCACTTCTCTTCGAGGAGCTTCGCGAGTTCGGCAGCTTCGAGCACGGTCAGGCTCGAGAGGTCGTCAACGATCTTCTGCAGGTCAGCCATTGTTCAGTTTCCTTAACTGTAAGTCTGGTTCGGGTTTGAGTTTTGCGAAGGGCGTCAGGCCGCTTCGCCCTTTGAGGCATGAGCCTGGATGACGCGCGCGAGCTTGCCCGCGGGCGCGTTGGCGAGCTGGGCCAGCTTGGTCGCCGGGGCCACGATGAGGCCGACGATCTTGCCGCGCAGTTCGTCAAGCGACGGCAGCGAGGCAAGCGCCTTCACGCCGTCGACATTCAGGACGGTCTTCCCCATCGATCCGCCGACGATGACGAACTTTTCGTTCGCCTTGGCGAATTCGATGGCGACCTTTGGCGCCGCTACCGGATCGTTCGAAGTCGCGATCACGGTCGGCCCCTTCAGCATGGGGCCGATGGCAACGACGTCAGTGCCTTCAAGAGCAATTTTGGCGAGACGGTTCTTCGAGACCTTCACCGCGGCACCCGCCTGCTTCATCTGCTGGCGCAGCTTCTGCATCTGGGCGACGGTGAGGCCGGAATATTGAGCAACGATCGCGACGCTCGTGGTCTTGAAGACCTCGTTGAGCTGTTCGACCGCTTCTTTTTTTGCCGCTCGTTCCACAGCAAGCTCTCTCCGGTTGGCGGTCATCGCGAGAAGCGGGACCGCCGGGTTGCACCCATCGTCCCGCCCAAACCTGAACCTCCGGGTCAAAAACCCATCGGACACGCCGGGCAAGACGACAATTCAAAGCCTGCCCTCCGGGAGCCCAAGGGCCCACGGCGTGTCGAGGTCCGAACCAGACCCGTTTCGCAAAACCAGCCCTTAAAGCTGGATGCGAAGTGAAATCCGGTCTTCACCCGTCTATGCAGGCAATGCGATTAAGCCGTTGAGGAATCGAGATTCCCCGCGGGCGCCTGCAGTCTTGGACAGGACGAGGTCAGCCGGCGAACCGCCCGACCTCTGCCCGCATCCCTGCCAAAAGACGGATCTTCCTTCCTTTTCGGGCAAATCCTCACGGACGTCCTGAAAAGGAATGATCTCCTGTCGTGTCGGGTTTTCGGAATGCGTGCACGAACGCGCCAGCCGAGGCCGGCACGTCCGGAGGCGGTTCTTTAACCGCTCGGAGCCTGCTTGCCAAGAGCAAAATTCACACCAGTTCCAATCGATTGGCGGTTGGCTTGAGATGGCCCAACAAGGACCGATTCAGGCCGATTTGACCCGATACGGCAGCGGTTTGCCCTCGAAGAACGCGGTCAGATTGGCCAGCACGCAGTTCTGCATGGCGACGTGCGAATCCAGGGTGTGGCCGCCGATATGCGGAGCGAACACCACGTTGGGGAGTTCGGTCAGGGCGTCAGGCGCGTGCGGTTCCTTCTCGAAGACGTCGAGGCCCGCCCCCGCGATGGTCTTGTCGGTGAGCGCCGCGACCAGGGCCTTCTCGTCGATGACGGAGCCGCGGGAGATGTTGACGACATAGCCGTCCGGCCCGAGGCGCCTGAGGATATCGGCGTTGACGACATGTTGGGTCTCGGCCCCTGCCCGCACCGCGATCATCAGGACGCTGCACCAATCGGCGAGCGCCTCCAGAGTCGGAAAGTACTGATAGGGCAGATCGTACCGGGTGCGGCTGAAATAGCCGACCTCGCTCTCGAAAGCAGCACAACGCGCGGCGATCTTGCGGCCGATCTCACCCATGCCGTAGATGCCGATGCGGCGGCCGGGCATGCCGGCCTGGGGACGCATCATCGGCGACTGTTTCGAGGCCGCCCAATCGCCGCTGCGGACATATTGGTCGGCCACCAAAATCCGCCGCGTCGTCGCCAGCATCAAGGTCATCGCGATGTCGGCGACAGAAGCCGCATTGGCACCGGGGCTGTGACCGACCGCGATGTTCCGGCTGGCCGCCGCCTTCAGGTCGACGCCATCATAGCCAGTCCCATAGCAGACGATGGCGCCGAGATTCGGAAACAGGTCCATCGCCTCCGCACCGAGTGGCGAGCCGCCAGCAGTCAGCAGTGCGCGGATGCCGCCCAGCTCCTCCGCCGGAAACACCTCCCGCACGGGCTTGCCGCCGGTGTCGAGCAGCTCGAACCGCTCGGCGAAGCGCGCCATCATCGACTTGGGAAAGCGCGAGTAGATCAGGACCTTGTCAGCCATTGTTGTTGTTTCCGGTAAGCGCCGCCACAAACGACGAGGGGCGGAATCGGTCGCCCGATCCCGCCCCTCGCCTCATGCAATTTCCAAACCTCAGCCGAGAATGGTGCCCGGCTCGACCTTCACGCCCGGGCCCATCGTCGAGGACACTGCAACGCGCTGGATGTAGGTGCCCTTGGAACCGGCCGGCTTCGCCTTGGAGACCGCGTCAGCCAGAGCCTTGATGTTCTCGACCAGCTTCTCCTCGGAGAACGAGGCCTTGCCGACGCCGGCCTGCAGGATGCCGGCCTTCTCGACGCGGAACTCGACCGAGCCGCCCTTGGCGCCCTTCACCGCACCGGTGACGTCCATGGTCACGGTACCGATCTTCGGGTTCGGCATCAGGCCGCGCGGGCCGAGCACCTTACCGAGGCGGCCGACCAGCGGCATCATGTCGGGGGTGGCGATACAGCGGTCGAAATCGATCGTGCCGTTCTGCACCTTCTCGACCAGGTCCTCGGCGCCGACCACGTCGGCACCGGCGGCCTTGGCTTCATCGGCCTTGGCGCCGCGGGCGAACACGCCGACGCGGAGCGTACGGCCGGTGCCGTTTGGCAGGGTCACGACACCGCGGACCATCTGGTCGGCGTGGCGCGGATCGACGCCGAGATTGATCGCGACCTCGATGGTCTCGTCGAACTTCGCTTTCGCGCGTTCCTTGACCATCTTGATGGCGTCCGCGAGCGGGTAAAGCTTTTCGCGGTCAATGCCTTCGCGGGCTTTGTTCAAACGCTTTCCGATTGCCATGGCCGCTTACCCCGCAACTTCCAGACCCATCGAACGGGCCGAGCCCTCGACCATCTTCATGGCCGATTCGATGGTGTCGCAATTCAAGTCCTTCATCTTCTTCTCGGCGATCTCGCGCACCTGCGCCTTGGTCACCTTGCCGGCCTTGTCGCGGCCCGGCGCCTTCGAGCCGGACTGGATTTTTGCAGCCTGCTTGAGGAAGTAGGACATCGGCGGCGTCTTCATCTCGAAGGTGAAGGAACGGTCCGCATAGATGGTGATGATCACCGGGATCGGGGTGTTCTTCTCTTCCTTCTGGGTCTGGGCGTTGAACGCCTTGCAGAACTCCATGATGTTGAGACCGCGCTGACCGAGCGCGGGACCGATCGGGGGCGAGGGATTCGCCGCGCCGGCCGGGACCTGAAGCTTCAGGTATCCGGTCACTTTCTTTGCCATGTATCACTCCTGTTGTGCCGGCAGGACCGGCGGTTTCAGGTTCGTGGTCTGGGTCGGATGCGGCTGGCAACCGCCCCTCCCTCCCACGGCCTCTTGTTGCGCGAGACCGAAGCCTCCCGCGTTACCCGATCAGACCTTCTCGACCTGACCGAATTCCAGCTCGACCGGCGTCGCGCGGCCGAAGATCGACACGGCGACCTTCACGCGCGAGCGCGCCTCATCGATCTCCTCGACCACACCCGAGAACGAGGCGAACGGGCCGTCGGCCACGCGCACGTTCTCGCCGATCTCGAACGACACCGACGCCTTCGGCCGTTCCACGCCCTCCTGCACCTGGTGCAGGATGCGCATGGCCTCGGCTTCCGAGATCGGCATCGGCTTGTTCTCGGCGCCGAGGAAGCCCGTGACCTTCGGCGTGTTCTTGATCAGATGGAACGCCTCGTCGGTCAGCTTCATCTTCACCAGCACGTAGCCGGGGAAGAACTTGCGCTCGGCGTCGATCTTGCGGCCGCGGCGCACTTCCGTGACCTTCTCGGTCGGAACCAGCACCAGCTCGAACAGCTCCTCGAGCCCGCGCTGCTTGGCCTGCTCGCGGATCGATTCGGCGACCTTCTTCTCGAAGTTCGAATAGGCGTGGACGATGTACCAGCGCTTGTCGGACACTTGAGCGGTTGCTGTTGCCATCATTGAATGCCCAGGAGGAAGGTGACGAGGTAGCGAATGATCAGGTCGGCGGCGAAGAAGAAGATCGAAGCCACCGCGACCATGACGAACACCATGATGGTGGTGATCGTGGTCTCACGGCGGGTCGGCCAGGTGACCTTGGCAGTCTCCGAGCGCACTTCCTGCAAGAACTTGAACGGGCTGACTGCCATCGCTTGAGGTCCAGCGTCCGTCGACAGACGCAAATGAATTTCAGGGATCCGAACAGCCGCCGTTGGCCCAGCCCTCTGTCTCGAAGGATGAGCCGGAAACCGGGCTCGATTGTTCGGGGATTTCAAGGCCGCGCCGGAAATCCGCGTCTAACGGGCCGGCTGCGAGTGCCGGGTATCTACTGCGGATGCGGCCAAAGGTCAAGGTAGAGAGAGTCCGCCCGGGCAGGCCGCCCTCCCCCCGAGGGTCGTGCAGAGGCCATGTGGATCAAGGACTTGTCGACCGCCCGGAACGCGCCATCCCATCCCCGGCAAGGCTATCGGGAGCCGTCAGTCGGCCCGGTCGACCATGGAAATCCCCGGCAGCGGCACCACGAACTTCCCGCCTTCGGCGAAATAGCGGGCGTGCTTGGCCCGGATCGGGTCGACATAGCGCCAGGCGAAGACCACGACGAACGCGGGTTTGCGCTCGTAGAGAGCGGCAGGCGGCAGGATCGGGATGTCATAGCCGGGGCCCGCCATCACCTTCCCCTTGTTGGGATCGTCGTCCACCAGGAAGTCGATCTTGTTCTCCAGGCCGAACTGCGGCAGCAGCGTCGTGGTGCCCACCGAGACGCCATAGCCGGCGACCAGCTCACCGCGCGCATGGGCGGCATCTGCCATCGCGACCAATTCGTCACGGATGGCGGCGATCCTCTTCACGTACGGCACATAATAGGCCGGCTGATCGACGCCGAGCCGGTCTTCCTCGGCAACGAAACGCGCGACCTCGGCCGACGGTTTCTTGGCGCCGCCGGCGCGCTGCACGGTCACGCGGATCGAACCGCCCTTGGTCCAGATGTGCTGGACGTCGATCAGCTCCATGCCCAGCCGGGCGAAGAAACGGATCAGCGGCTTGATGTTAAAATACGACAGATGCTCGTGATAGACGGTATCGAGCAGGTTCTTCTCGGTGACGTCGACGCCGTATTGCGTTTCGAAGACGAACAATCCGTCCGGCGCGAGCACGTCGCGAACCCCGATCACCAGCGGATCCAGATTGTCGACATTGGCGATCATGTTGTTGGCGATCACGACGCTCGCCGCGCCATGGCTCTGCAGGATGCGGCGACCGACGGCATCGGTGAAGAAATCGCCGATGGTCTCGATGCCCGCCTCCGTGGCACGCCGCGCGATGTCGACGGCGGGATCAACACCCAGCACCCGCATCCCCCGCTCCTTGAAGAAGCCGAGCAGCGATCCGTCATTGCTGCCGAGCTCGACCACCAGCGAACCCGACGCAATGCCGAAACGGCTGACGACGTCGTCGGCATAGGTAGCGAAATGCTCGCGCAGGCCGAGTGAGAGCGAGGTGGTATAGACATAGTTTCGGTACTGGATCTCCGGATTGCCGACATGGAGGATCTGGAGGTGGCCGCAGTCCCGGCACAGATGCAGCGCCATCGGCACCGCAGCGCGGAACACGGGATCGTCGACGCTGGCGTTCGGCACCTGGAAGTTCGGCGTGCCGATCGGCATGCCTGCCATCGGGACGACCAGCTCTTGCTTGTCGGAATGACAGAGGCGGCAAGTATTGCGGACGTAGAACAGGTTTTTCATCGTGCAACCGAAGAATGAGATACGCGCGCGAGTGGGATAGTCCCACCCTGTGAAGACCAGATCGGCAACGGGCTCAAGCGGGTCATGGGTGGCTCGAGGCCTCGTTGCCCAGCCCGTAGCCGGGCGCGTCCTCCGCTGCCTTGGCCACCTTGTCGGCCGAATACGAGCCGCGCTCCGGACTTGCCAGCCAGATTACGCCACCGACGAGCCCGATGATCACGCTAATGGCGCCCAGCAGGAGCGATACCGACAGCGCCTGCTCGGACGACACACCCGCCAGACCCAGGCAGGCGACCATCGCTCCCTCGCGAACGCCCCAGCCGCTGATCGAGATGGGGACCGCCGTCAACAGCACCACCGGCGGAATCAGAATGCCGGCGTCGAGGACAGAGAGCTGCGCTCCGACGCCGCGCGCCAAGGTGTAGCAGGCCGCGGCGGTGACGAGATGGATGAGGAGCGCCGATCCGAACAGCAGCGCACGGCGCTCGGACTGCAGGAGCAAAAACCTGACCAGCGTTCCGAACCGCACGAAACTCGCGATCGCGGGAAGCGCAGTGAAGCGTTTCGGCAGACGGTCGAGCGTCAACAGGACCAGCGTGCCGGCGACGCCGGCCACCGTCAGTCCGCCGATCGCCAGGATCGCAGCGTGATTCGACACGCGCGACAACAGAAACGGCAATCCGGCCACCATCAGCACGACCAGTCCGATCAATGCCGTGAAGCGGTCGGCTGCAACGCCCTTGACCGCCTCCGGCCACTGCACGCTGCGTTGACGCAGCAGCCAGATCCGCACCGCGTCACCGCCGACCGATGACGGCAACACCTGATTGAACCAGAGGCTGGTCATCAGTATCCGCCAGCCGGCGAGCCAATCCAGCGACACGCCGAGCGCGCGCATGATCAGCTCCCACCGGCCGTTGAGCACGAAGGTCTGGACGAAGATCAGCGCAAGCGCGACGACGAACAGGACCGGATCGACCGAGACGAGATGGTCGCGCAGCTGGCGCAGGTCGAGACCGCGCGCGATGTAGACCAGCACGGCGATCGACAGCAGCAGCTTCACCGAAAACAGGGCCGCATGCTTGAATCGCGACTGCATCGGATGCCCGCCTCAGGACGCCGGATATTCCGCACGACCGATGACGAGGTCGATTGCGGCCATCATCCAGAACTGGTGCGTGGTCTCGACAATGTTGTAGCTGCGGCTGTCGACCCAGAAATTGACGTCGCCGAGATTGCGCAGCGGATTGTCCGCGTTCATGCCCGACAACGTGATCACGTCGAGCTTCATCTTGCGCGCCTGCGTGACCGCGTTGAGGATGTTCTTCGAACGCCCCGACGAGCTGATCGCGACGAGGCAATCGCCGGCGCGCGCATTCAGCCGCACGGCGTGCGCGATCCAGTCCTCGAACCCGTAATCGTTGGCAAGGCACGACATCATGCTCGCATCGCTGAAGCAGAGAGCGGGCACCGACGCATTCTTCGCCAGATCGATCGCCAAATGCGAAGCGATGCCGGCCGACCCGCCGTTGCCGATGAAGATGACGCGACCGCCCTGCTCGCGCGTGCGTAACCAGGACGCGCGCGTCGCGGAGATCCTCGCAAAAATACCGTCGTCGACCGCCGTCGCGCGATGCAGGCGCCCCACGTAATCGTCGAGGAAAGCCTTGTGGTCGGGATCGACGGATTCGGCAGGCATGGGCTGACGGCTCGATTGCAACATTACCGGGTGATACCGGCTATTACCAAGGATTGCAAAGGTATAATACTTGCAAAGTTTGCGGGCGGCTGATAGTCGGCTTTTCGGGTTTCACTCAACATTGGCGAGCCTATTTCGCTGGGCATTCGCGTCACGGATGTTCCCTATGAAATGCATTGTTACTGGCGGCGCCGGGTTCATTGGAAGTCACCTCGTCGATCGCCTGCTCGATGACGGCCATGAGGTCATTGCGCTCGATAATTTCGTGATCGGACGCGCTGAAAACCTCGCCGCACGCGCCGGTTCGAGCCAGTTGAAGGTCGTGCGGGCTGACGTCACCGATCTGGACGCGATCAAACCGTATTTCCACGGGGTGGATTGGGTCTTCCATCTCGCCGCGCTGGCGGACATCGTACCCTCGATCGAATCGCCGATCCCCTATCATCGCGCCAATGTCGACGGCACGGTCAACGTTCTCGAAGCGGCGCGGCACGCGGGCGCCAGCCGCTTCATCTATGCGGCTTCCTCCTCCTGCTACGGCATTCCGGATGTCTATCCCACGCCGGAGAGTTCCGAGATCCGGCCGATGTATCCTTACGCGCTCACCAAGAATCTCGGTGAGCAATGCGTCATGCACTGGTGCCAGGTCTACAAGCTGCCCGCCGTGGCGCTGCGCCTGTTCAACGTGTTCGGACCGCGCCATCGCACCACCGGCACCTACGGCGCCGTGTTCGGCGTGTTCATGGCACAGAAGCTGGCGGGCAAGCCCTTCACGGTGGTCGGCGACGGCGAGCAGACGCGCGACTTCACCTTCGTCAGCGACGTCGCCGATGCCTTCGTGACCGCCGCGCGCTCCGACGTCTCGCACGAGATCTTCAATGTCGGCTCGGACAACACCTACAGCGTGAACCGCCTGGTCGAGCTCCTCGGCGGCGACAAGGTCCACATTCCCAAGCGCCCGGGCGAGCCCGATTGCACCTACGCCGACATCAGCAAGATCAAGCGGGTCCTGAAATGGGCGCCGAAGGTAAAGTTCGAGGACGGCGTTGCGACGATGTTGAGGTCGATGGACCAGTACAAGGACGCTCCGCTCTGGACGGTGGACAAGATCGCCGACGCCACCAAGGACTGGTTCAAATATCTCGGTGACGACAAGGTCACCCCGCAGAAGGCAAGCCGTTGAGCAGATTCGTTCACCCCCCAATTTTGCCGCCAGCCGATCACGTCCGGGCCGGCCAACTGAGACCGACCGGCGCCTTGGGTCATTCACATGGGTAATGCTGCGACAGACAGGCCGGCCGGCCATCCGGCACCGCACGAGAAGATCAAGACGATCGAGGAGCTCGGCGAGATTGCGCGCGCCGCGCAGGCTGAGGGCCTGACCGTTGCGCTCTGCCACGGCGTGTTCGATCTGGTGCATCTCGGTCACGTCCGGCACATCCTGGCAGCCCGCAACGAGGCCGACGTCGTCGTGGTGACCATCACCGCGGACCGTTACGTCAACAAGGGCCCGGGACGGCCGATCTTTCCGGAGAACATGCGCGCCGAGATGCTGGCCGCGCTCGGCACGGTCGACTGGGTCGGCATCAATCAGACCTCCAGCGCCGAGCCGGTCCTCGATACCGTGCGCCCTGACATCTACGTGAAGGGCTCGGACTACGAGAATCCCGAGGATGACGTGACCGGCAAGATCGCAGTGGAGCGCGAGGCGGTCGAGCGTCACGGCGGGCGCATCGTCTTCACGCGGGACGTGACGTTCAGCTCGTCGTCGCTGCTGAACCGTTATTTCGACATCTACGATCCGCCGCTGCGCGACTACCTCCAGAAGGTGCGCGATGGCGGCGGCGCCGAACGCCTGCTGAAGCTGATCGACAAGATCCAGGACATGCACGTCGTGCTGGTCGGCGACACCATCATCGACGAATACCAATACGTCACGGCGCTCGGGAAGGCCTCCAAGGAGAACATCGTCGCGACCCTGCTCAAGAACGGCGAGCAGTTTGCCGGCGGCGTCATTGCCGCGGCAAATCACGTCGCGAGCTTCTGCAAGTCGGTCGAGATCGTCACGACGCTGGGTGGCAACGACTACCCCGAAGAGTTCATTCGGGCGCATGTCCGCCCGAACGTAAAGCTCACGCCGATCCGCGTTCAGGGCCGTCCGACCACCCGCAAGCTGCGGTACGTCGAGATGGGCTATCTGCACAAGCTGTTCGAAGTCTATACGATGGACGACACGCCGCTCGATGAGGCCGCGCGCACGGAGATCGACCGCGTCACCGCCGAGCGCGTCCGCGGGGCCGACGTCGTCATCGTCACCGATTTCGGTCACGGCATGATCGCATCCAGCACGATCGACGCCTTGATCGCGAATTCCAAGTTCCTGGCCGTCAACGCCCAGAGCAACAGCGGCAACCACGGCTACAACCTGATCACGAAGTATCCGCGGGCCGATTACATCTGCATCGACGCACCGGAAGCGCGCCTGGCCGCCACCGACAAGTTCAACGACATCGCATCGGTGATCGAGGGCGGCCTGCATCGCAAGATCGATTGCGACAACATGATCATCACGCACGGCTCCTTCGGCTGCTACCCCTTCTCGTCGAAGACCGGCGTTGCGCGCGTCCCTGCTTTCACCAAGACCGTCGTCGACACCGTCGGTGCGGGCGATGCCTTCCTGACAATCACGGCGCCGCTGGTGGCGGCCGGCGGCAACATCGAGGACGTCGCCTTCATCGGCAATGCGGCGGGCGCGATCAAGGTCGGCATCGTCGGCCACCGCAACTCGGTCGAGAAAGCGCCGTTGGTCAAGTTCGTCACCGCGTTGTTGAAGTAGCGCGATCGAAGAATCCGGAGAACGACAGTGATTGATCGGAAATGGAATGTGATGGTCACCGGTGGCGCCGGCTACGTCGGCAGCGTGCTGGTTCCGCAATTGCTTGCCGCGGGCCACAAGGTCACCGTGCTCGACTTGTTCATGTATGGCGAGGACGTCTTTGACGCCGTTCGTGACAATCCGAACCTCCGCCTGATCAAGGGCGACATCCGCGATGAGGCCGCGGTCAACGAGGCCCTGCGCGGCAACAACGCGGTGATCCACCTCGCCTGCATCTCCAACGATCCCTCGTTCGAGCTAGACCCGGCACTCGGCAAGTCCATCAACTACGACTGCTTCCGTCCGATGGTGCGCGCCGCGAAGAAGGCGGGTATCAAGCGCTTCATCTACGCCTCCTCCTCGAGCGTCTACGGCATCAAGGACGAGGCCGAGGTGACCGAGGAGCTGTCCTGCGAGCCGCTCACCGACTACTCCAAGTTCAAGGCGATGTGCGAGACCGATCTTGCCGACGAGGCCGCGTCCGGCTTCGTCACCTGCACGGTTCGCCCTGCCACCGTCTGCGGCTACGCTCCGCGGCAGCGGCTCGACGTCGTCGTCAACATCCTGACCAATCTGGCCGTCAACACCGGCCGCATCCGCGTGTTCGGCGGAACGCAGAAGCGGCCCAATCTGCACATCCAGGACATGACGGCGGCCTATCTGTTCCTGCTGCAGCAGGACGATGCGAAGATCGACGGCAAGACCTACAACATCGGCTACGAAAACCACTCGCTGATGAAGATCGCCGACATCGTCAAATCGGTGGTCGGCAACAATGTCGACGTGGCCGTCGAGCCGACCGACGATCTCCGTTCCTACCACGTGTCGTCGGAGAAGATCCGCCGCGAGCTCGGCTTTGCGCCGACGCACACGATCGAGCAGGCCGTGTCAGGGCTCGTGGACGCCTTCAGGGCGGGCCGCCTGCCGAACTCACTCAACGATCCCAGGTACTTCAACATCAAGATGATGCAGAACATCAGCCTGAAGTGAGCGGCGTGCGGATCGGCATCGATTTCGACAACACGATCATCTGCTACGACAAGGTCTTTGCCGCGGCCGCGCGCCAGCGCGGGCTGGTGCCGGAGGGCTGGGACGGGCTGAAGACCGACGTGCGGGATTTCTTGCGATCCCGCGCCGGCGGCGAGCTTGCCTGGCAGGGGCTGCAGGGCTTCGTCTACGGCAAGGGAATCGGCGGCGCCGAGATCAACCCTGGCGTCCGCGAGTTCCTTGCCGCGTGCCGCAAGGCCGGCGCGAGCGTCCATATCGTCAGCCACAAGACGCAGTTCGGCCATCAGGATCCCGATCGGGTCGACTTGCGCGAGGCTGCGCGTGGCTGGCTGAAGAGCGCGGGCCTCATCGACACCGCCGACGCGGCGATCTCGGCGGGCAATGTCTATTTCGAGGACACGCTGGCGGCCAAGGTCGAGCGGTTGGCAAGCCTGCAGCTCGACATCTTCATTGACGATCTCGTCGACGTCTTCGAGCAGCCGCATTTTCCGAAGGCGACGCGATCGATCCTGTTCACGCAGTCGCGGCCGCCGCATCCCGCGCATTGCGAGCCGCTCGCGACCTGGGCCGATATCCACCGCGGAGTGTTCGGAGCATGAGCCAGTCGGACCTCAGCGCACAGGATGCGGTCTCGATCGGCAGCCGCCTCTCCGGGGCGCGGGTCGCGGCGGCGCAACCGGCGCGGGCCGGCGGCAACAACCGGGTGTTTCGGCTGGAGATGGCGGAAGGCCCGCCGATCGCCCTCAAGCACTATCCGTCCGACGGGCGCGATCGGCTGGGACAGGAATATGACGCGCTCTCGTTTCTCTCGCGCCACGGTATCAATGCGACGCCGCGGCCGATCGCGAAGGATCCGGCCGCGTTCTGTGCGCTGTATCAATGGTTAGACGGTGAACCCGCGGTCCTGCATCCGCAGCCCGACGACGCCGACCAGTTGGCCGATTTCCTGATCGAGCTGCAAAAGCTGCACGAGGCTGAAGGCGCGCAGACTCTGCGGAATGCGTCTGCCAGCATCTTCTCGGCCGAGGCGGCCATCGCCCAGTACGAGCAACGCCTCGACGACCTGAGGCGGACTTCGGATGATCATCCGGATCTGCGCGCGTTCATGGACGGCAGCCTGGTTCCCACCGCTGCCGTCGCGATCCGGCAACTCCGTCGGCGCTATGCGGAACGGGGCCTGGATCCCGCCGCGGACCTTGCGCCCGCCCAACGTGCATTGAGCCCGTCGGATTGCGGACTACACAACGCACTGCGCACCGACGACGGCAAATTGCGCTTCATCGACTTCGAGTATTTCGGCTGGGACGACCCGGTCAAGCTCGTGTCCGACACCGCGATTCACCCCGGCAGCGGTCTGCCCGTGGCGGATGCGAACCGATTGATCGAGCGGCTCTCGCGCGCTTTCGCGGCTGGGGATGACGCGTTTGCGGTCCGCCTTGACGTACTGTATCCTGTGTTCGGGGCGATTTGGTGCCTGATTGTCCTGAATGCCTATTTGCCGGAAAGCCGCTCCCGGCGTGCCCTGGCTGCGCAAGGTGGCGATCTGACGGTCCGCCTTGCCGGCCAGCTCGACAAAGCCCGTCGGCTCCACCAAACGATTTGCCAACGTGATCCAGATCTCACCCCACGCTGAAGCTGCTCTCACCTGCACGCTGGACGAGCGGAGCCTCTATTTGCGCCGCCTGGTCCTCGGTTCTGTCCGCTCCGCGGGACGCGGCCATGTCGGGCCTGCCCTGTCGCTGATCGAGATGGTCCGCGTGCTTTACGACGACGTGCTGCGGATCGACCCGAAGAACCCGGGCGATCCCGATCGCGACCGCGCCATCCTCAGCAAGGGACACGGATGTCTGGCGCTCTATGCGCTATTGGCCGACCGCGGCTTCTTCCCGCTGTCGGAGCTGGACGGCTTTTGCGGTCCCGACAGCATTCTGGGCGGACATCCCGAATACGGCATGGTGCCCGGCGTCGAGGCCTCGACCGGCGCGCTCGGACATGGCCTCTCGATCGGCGTCGGCCTTGCGCTCGCCGCCCGCATGCGCGAGCGCAGCTACCGCACCTTCGTGCTGCTCGGCGACGGCGAGATCAACGAGGGATCCGTGTGGGAAGCGGCGATGGGCGCGACCAAGCACGGCCTCGACAACCTCGTCGCGCTGATCGATTACAACAAGCTGCAGAGCTACGGCCCAACCGACTACGTGCTGCCGCTGGAGCCGCTCGCGGACAAATGGCGCAGCTTCGGCTTCGCCGTGCAGGAGGTCAACGGCCACGACGTCGGCGCACTGCGCACGGTCCTGAAGCAGCTCCCGGCCGTTGCCGGCAAGCCCACCGCCATCATCTGCCATACCGTCAAGGGCAAGGGTCTTCCGGCTGCGGAATCCAATGCCGATTGGCATCACAAGAACAAGCTGACCGACAGCGAGCTCGACGCCATTCGCGTCGCCGTCGGCGATTTTTGATCGGCTCCCCATGCGCAACACCGCGATGAACATGGTCCACAAGCTCGCCGCGCGCGACGAGCGTGTGCTTTACATCGGCTCCGATCCGGGTGCCGGCACGCTACGTGCGATGAGCAAGGAGTTCCCCAAGCGCCATCTGATCGAGGGCATCTCGGAAGCGCATATCATCGGCATGTCGGCCGGTCTCGCGATGGAGGGCTTCGTGCCTTACGTCAACACCATCGCGACCTTCCTCACCCGCCGCTGCTACGAGCAGGTCGCGGTCGATCTCTGCCTGCACAATCTGCCGGTACGGCTGATCGCCAATGGCGGCGGCCTCGTCTACGCGCCGCTCGGTCCCACGCACCAGGCGATCGAGGACATCGCCATCATGCGGGCGCTGCCCAACATGACGGTGATCTGCCCGTGCGACGCCGACGAGGCTGCGCGCATGATGGAGCAGACGCTGGATTGGAAGGGCCCGATCTACATCCGGCTCGGCAAGGGCGGCGATGCCATCGTTTCCAAGGCCGAGCACGGCTTCGAGATCGGCAAAGCCATCCTGATGCGGCCGCCCGGCGACGTCCTCATGGTGACCACCGGCATCATGCTCCAGCGCGCCCTCGCCGCAGCCGACCTGCTGGCCGCGCAAGGCATTCGCGCCGGCATCCTGCACATGCATACCGTGAAGCCGCTCGATACCGCAGCGCTGCTGCAGGCGATCCGCGGCACCAGGCTCGTGGCCACGCTGGAGGAGCACGTGCCCTCCGGCGGCCTCGGCAGCGCGGTCGCGGAGGCGCTGATCGACAAGCTCGGCTCCGGTTTCCCTGCGATGCTGCGGCTGTCGCTGCCCGACCGCTTCATGCACAATTACGGCTCTCAGGACTCGCTGCTGAAGAAGCACGGGCTCTCCGCCGGCGCCATTGCGACCTCGATCGAGCATGCGCTCGCGGCGTCGCACACCCCCTCACCTCAACTTCATTCCACCTGACGGGTCACATGTACGACGTTCGATATTCCTATCTGCTCGAGCAATTCGCGGATCCCGCACCGATCCTCGCCGAGATCGGCCGGCTGGTTGCGACCGGTGACTTCACCCTTGGCAAGCCCGTCGCCGAATTCGAGAAACGCTTCGCCGAATTGATCGGCGTCCGGCACGCCATCGGCGTCGGATCCGGCACCGACGCGCTCAAGCTGCCGCTCAAGGCGCTCGGCATCGGTCATGGCGACGAGGTCATCACCGCCGCGAACACCTTCATCGCCACGGTCGGCGCGATCGCGGAAACCGGCGCGACGCCGGTTCTTGTCGATTGCGACGATTCCTTCTGCATGAACGTGGACCAGGTCGAGGCTGCCATCACCGGGAAGACCAAGGCGATCATGCCGGTCCAGTTGACCGGCGAGGTCACCGACATGGGCAAGCTGATGCCGATCGCGCAGCGCCACAAGCTGCCTGTGGTCGAGGACGCCTGCCAGGGCATCCTGTCGGAGTTCGCGGGAAAACGCTCCGGCACGCACGGCATCGCGGCCGGCTTCTCGCTGCATCCGCTCAAGAACCTCAACGTCTGGGGCGATGCCGGCGTCGTCGTCACCAATGACGACGGCATGAACGAAAAGCTCCGCCTGATCCGCAACCACGGCATGAAGAACCGCGACGAGATCGCGATCCTCGGCTGCAACTCGCGGCTCGATTCCCTGCAGGCCGTGGTCGGCAACTGGCTGATCGGCCAGACCAGCGAGATCACGCGCCGCAGAATCGAAAATGCGGCCTATTACGATGCGGGTCTCGCCGGCCTGCCCGGCCTGCGCGTCCCGCCGCGCCGTCCCAACGTGAAGCACGTCTACCATCTCTACATGGTGTTCGCCGAACGTCGCGACGAGCTCTACAAATATTGCCTGGACAACGGCATCGAGGCCAAGATCCACTATCCCATCCCGCTGTATCAGCAGGAAGGCCTGAAGCATCTCGGCTACGCGCCGGGCACGTTCCCGGTCACCGACCGCCATGCCAAGGAAGTCATCAGCTTCCCGGTCGACCAGCACCTGACGCGCGCCCAGCAGGACCGCGTCATTGAGACCGTCAGGAAGTTCTGCCATGGACGCTGACACCGGCCGCCGGCGCATCGGCTACGTCAATCTTCCCGCGCAGTTCGAGGAAGAGCGCGCCGAGATCATGCAGGCGGTCGAGGGCGTGTTCCAGCGCGGCGACTTCATCGGCGGGGCGGCGGTCGGAAGGCTCGAGGAGGAATTATCCGCCTATCTCGGCTCGCCGCATGTGGTGACGCTGAATTCGGGCACCGACGCGCTGATCCTCGCCATGCGGGCGCTCGACATCGGTCCCGGCGACGAGGTGATCACGCCGCCGAATTCGTTCGTGGCATCGACCGCCGCGATCATCGCGGTCGGCGCCACGCCGGTGTTTGCGGACGTGCTGCCGGACCAGAACATCGATCCGGCCGCGGTCGAGGCCGCCGTCACGCCGCGGACCAAGGCGATCATGCCGGTGCATCTGACCGGACGCATGGCCGACATGGCTCCGCTGATGGCGATCGCTGCGAAGCACGCGCTCGCCGTGATCGAGGACAGCGCCCAGGCGGTCGGCTCGACCTATGACGGCCGGATGAGCGGCACGATCGGCACCTTCGGCTGCTTCTCCGCCCACCCGTTGAAGAATCTCAATGCCGCCGGAGATGCCGGCTTCCTCGTCACTGCCAACGCCGAGCTTGCCGCAAGAATCCGACGGCTGCGCAATCACGGCCTGATCAACCGCAGCGACGTCCAGGAATGGGGGATCGTGTCGCGGCTCGACACGCTCCAGGCCGAGGTGCTGCGCATCCGCCTGCGCCACCTTTCTTCCGTGATCGAACGCCGGCGGCGCAACGCCGCGCAATACCGCGCCGAGCTCGCCGGCCTGCCCCTGTTCATTCCGCCCTGCCGGAACATCGAGTTCAACACCTTCCACACTTTCGTGGTGCAGACCGAGCGTCGCAACGACTTCCAGAAATATCTTGCCGACAAAGGCATCGAGACCGCGATCCATTATCCGGTCCCGATCCACCTGCAGCCGGCAGCAGCGCATCTCGGCCATGGCCGCGGCGCGTTCCCGGTGACGGAACGGCAGGCGGACCAGATCCTCACGCTTCCCATCAACCAGTTCCTGTCGGCCGCCGACATCAGCTATATTTGCGCGACCGCCCGGGAGTATTTTGCATGACGGACACGGACTTCCTGCACGCCGACGAGCAGGCGCTGGCGCAGCGTTTCATCGACGATGGCTTCGTCACCACCCCGGCCGACGATCGCGCCGGGCTCGACCGGATCCAGCGCCGTGCTGCCGAGCTCGCGGCGGACTATCTGAAGCTGCCGCACAGCAACGATCCCTACGCGATGCTCGACACCATCCACACGCGGGTGAGCGTGGATGATCTCAACGGCCTGCGGCTGCACGTCTTCAACGGCCTCAACGCCGAGCCCTGGTTCCGGCCGACCTATTTCCGCCTGGCGCGCTCGACGATCGAGACCATCGTCGGCAACGAGCTCTGCATGCAGCGCCGCGTCAATCTCAGCATCCAGCTTCCCGGCGACAGCTCCTCGCTGCTCGCCACCCATTCCGACGTCTGGTCGGGCGACTCGCCGTTCGAGGTCGTGGTGTGGGTGCCGCTGGTTGATGTCCACCGCACCAAGTCGATGTATCTGCTGCCGCCGTCCCTGAACGGCGAGATGCAGGACCGGATGGCGGCCTTGCGCAGCGCCGAAGAGCTCTACAAGACCATCAAGCCGCACGCGACCTTCATCGAGATTCCCTACGGTCACGTCATGCTGTTCAACCAGACCCTGATGCACGGCAATCGCGTCAACGAGGAAGCCGGCACGCGCTGGAGCATGAACTGCCGCTTCAAGAGCATCATGTCGCCCTACGCGGACAAGCGCTTCGGCGAGTTCTTCGAGCCGATCCTGCTGCGCCCCGCAACCCGTGTCGGGATGCAGTACAAGCTGCCGGGAGGCTTCCATGGCTGAGCGAGCCGGCCACCGCGGCTATATCGGCGCCAGGCCGCTGAACGGCAGCCGCACCCCGCAGCACGTCCAGAACATCGTGATCCGCGACTATGCGCGGCGCAAGAACCTGCACTATCTGTTGAGCGCCGCCGAGCACACCATGCCCGGCAGCTACATGGTGCTGGAAGACATCCTGGACGAGCTGCCGCAGCTGCGTGGCCTGATCCTCTACAGCATCTTCATGCTGCCGCCCGACGAGGCTCGGCGGCGGCAGATCTACGACCGCGTGCTGCGCGAGGGCTGCGATCTCCATGCAGCGGTCGAGGAGATCACGCTGGCGTCTCAGAAGGACATCCAGGCCGTCGAGGACATCCTGCTCGTCAACAGGTTCGCGACTATCCTGTGATGATGCCGCGGACCGGTTGGCCCCCATGACCGAGATCAACCTGCTCCAGCCGATGCACGCATCGACGAGGCGGGACTACGTCCAGCGCGTGGTCGAGCACGACAAGGCGGAATCCGCCACTGTGGCGCGGCAATGGGGACGCGACTATTGGGACGGCGACCGGCGCTACGGCTACGGCGGCTATCGCTATGACGGACGGTGGCGCCCGCTCGCCCAGACCCTGATCGATCGCTACGGCATCAAACCGGGCATGAGCGTACTCGACGTCGGCTGCGGCAAGGGCTACCTGCTCTATGAGTTCACCCAGCTCGTCCCCGATCTCAGGATCGCCGGCATCGACATCTCCGAGTATGGCATCGCCAACGCCAAGGAGGAGGTGCGGCCGCATTTGAAGGTCGGCAGCGCCGTCGAGCTCCCCTACCCCGACCACAGCTTCGACCTCGTCGTCTCGCTCGGCGTGCTGCACAACCTTCCGCTCGAGGACGTGTTCCGCGCAGTGCCCGAGATCGAGCGCGTCGGACGCGGCACCTCGAAATATCTGATGGTCGAATCCTTCCGCAACGAGCGCGAGAAGGCCAATCTGCTTTACTGGCAGCTCACCTGCCTGAGCTTCCACGGCCCGCAAACATGGGCCTGGATCTACGACAAATGCGGGTATCGGGGCGACCATGGGTTCATCTTCTTCGAATGAGGCAGGCCTGCACCGGCCGACCTCGTTGCGCGCGCAAAATCCGGAAGTGTACTATTCGGACGATGCCATCGTCACCGCGGACGATGCCACGATCGCGGAGCTGAAGCGCATCGCCGCCGGCAACCCGCGCCTGCGCAGTCGGCTGTGCACGCATCCCGATCCTTCGTCCGGACTGCACGAGATGCTGATCGTGCACCATCGCGAAGCCTATGTGCGGCCGCACAAGCACCTTGGCAAACCTGAATCGTTCCACGTGATCGAAGGGACCGCGCAGGTCGTGATCTTCGAGGACGACGGCGGCATTCGCGAGGTGCTCGAGATGGCGCCCTACGGTCAGGGCAAACGCTGCTATTATCGCATGCCGGAACAGGTCTTCCACTCGATCCTGATCACCTCGGAATGGCTGGTATTTCACGAAACCACCGCCGGCCCGTTCGATCCTTCGCGCACGGCATTTCCCGACTGGGCGCCTGATGGCAGCGACGCTGCCGCGGTGCAGGACTACGTCACAAGAATTGGTAGGCTCGCCGCGGAGCATCTGAACAAACGAGGCAAAGCCTAGGACCATGGTCACCCCCGTCGGTTTCGACGATGCTCGCACGAATGTAGATCCGAAAGCTGCGGCTCTCCGACAACGGGAGCGGGCGGGCATTGGATACGTCTACGTCGCTCTGGTTCTCGCCTTTGTTACGGCCGTGCCCGCGCTGTTCGCGCGTGAGGTCTTCGGCGACGATTGGACTGTGTACTACATCTATTGGACTCAAGGTGCCGCTGGCGTCGCTCGCGTGCTGTGGGAGTCGGCACACGCCGGCTTCGCAATCCCGATGACGCTGTTTGTGGCGCTTTTGAACGATACTCCCGATGTCTCTGCGCGGCTCGCGGGACTAGCCTGCCATCTGGTCAACGGCGTGTTGCTTCACTCCGTCCTGTCGCGATCATCCTATACGAGACGGATCGCCGGTCTTGTCACGGCTCTGTTCCTGCTCAGCCCGTTCTATGCAATTCGCCTGACACTCAACGCGGTCTACGACTTCTTCCTGCTCTTCTATCTGCTGTCCTACGAGCTGTCCTATTCGAAGGTGCGGGCGCTTCGATGGAGCGCACCTTTTTGTCTGTTATTCGCGTTGTCGCTCGAGACTCTGATCGCCCTCGAACCGGTTCGCGTCGTGCTCACCTGGTCTGGTCCCGAGCGGTGGAGGCAGAAACTCGCGCGTCTTGTACCGTTCTGGCTGGCCGTTGCAGCCATGATCGTTCTGCGACTGACAATTCTGGGGAAGAGCGGCCACTACGCCGGACAATACAGTTTCGCGAACGATTTCTCGATCATAGCCAATGCGCTCTATGCGCACCTCATGGCCTTCCCGAGCGGCCTGAGCTACGCATATTCTCACGGGGGTGCGCTGCTGGGGCTTCCAGTTTCCGCGGCAGTGACATTGGCCACGATCGCCGTCTTTGCCCGGTTCTCATCGACAGCATTGTGGACGCCCTGGCTGCTGAACGGCCGCTCGACCACGAATGCGATGCTTCTGCTGCTGGTGCTGGGAGCCGCGATTGCCCTCATCGGCGCGCTGCCCTACGCTCTTACCGGAATTTATGGCGACGTGACGCGGGGCGAGTCCAGGCTACTCTTTCCCTCGCAGTTCGGCGTCTTGATCCTGATGGCGACCGTTGTGCAGGCGATTCCGGGATCGCGCGTCCGCGCAGCCGTCGCGGGGGGCTTGGTCGCGATCTTCGCCTTGTCGTCGGCTCACGATTCCAAATGGCTGCTCTACGACGGGTTGCTCAGCAGCGACATGCTGCGGCAAGTCCGAGCAGCCTTGCTCGCGGACCCCGAGCCAAAGGTCGTCAAGCTCCAGTTCGAGAACTCGCACGTCTTCTCGTTCCGCTCACGATGCCTCGGCGGCAATGACATGAACGTGGCACAGACGATCCTGCGGGATGAAAATCGCGAGCGGTCGTTTATCTACACGGACTACTGCGGGGATTTTACTGATCCTCATTTCGTTGTGAACGGCAACTGCCCAGTTTCCTACCTCGAGACCTTTCCTTGCCCACCCCGTCGCGAGACCTGGCGCTATCGCGCCGCCCCGGGAATTCCACGACCCGACGACATTGGATTCATCGAGCTTCTGACGGCGACCCTCGGAAATAACTCCTCGGCCACGGAGGGCCGCGGTGAACTGATGCAGTTGAAGGATGGAGAGCCGGCCCCTGTGGCGAGAGCCGAGTATCGGCCGCCTTGCAATCGGCCTGGCGTCCGAGGCGCAGCCTGGTTGCTGGCGCTGCCGGCCCCGGCATGTGAAGGTGCTGCCTCTGGAGTTCGCTAGAGCATGCGTCAGCCATGGAGGGTTCCAGCGCCCGTCATCCAGACACAAACATTGCCATGCCGGAGGCAACCACGGGCTTCGCGGGATTGTTCAGGGAACGCTGTGGTGGTAGAAGCGCCTCGCAACGGGAAGTTCAGGCAATTGGGGACTGGACGTGATTTCAGAGAAAGTTAGATTTTCCGCTGTGTTCGACGCAGCCTCCTCCCCGACTTCGATCGTAGCTAGCCTCGAGACCTCCTAGTGGAGTACACAAGGGAATTCTCGATCGCCGCCAGAGCTGTTGTGGCCGCCCTGCTGGGATGCGCCGTCGCCTACGTGGTGCTGCTGCTGGTGAAAAATCACCTTCCGTCATTTCAATCAAATTTCGTCGAAGGCTTCGACATGGCCTTGGCAGACAGGAATTGCGATTTCTGCAAGAAGGCGTTCTACGGCTCGTTCTTCCTGTCCGGGCCGATTGCGGCAGCAGCGGCATTGTACGCGACGTATCGATCATCGGGCTCGCTCGCACTGAGCGCCATCACGGCGAGCTTCGTCTATCTTGCCCTCGGCGCTGCCAACGATTGGAGGAGCCCCGGGATCGCGATCGCCCTGCTGGCGGTCGCCGCTATCACCGTCGCGCTCAATCGAGACGCCAACAATTACCTTCCTGCTGCAAAACCCTCGACCGACACCCGGTTCGGCGTGGGGGCCGGCGATCTGCTCGCGATCATATTCCTCGCTCTGCTGCTGATCCCCTCCGACCTCGAAGGCCTGACCGCGGCCGTGAGGGACGAAGCGCACAAGGTAAGTTACTTCATCGGTCCCGCGCTTTATGGCTACGCCCCCGGGCTCGTTCCCGGATTGGACTTCCATTCGCATTACGGCCCTGCGCTCGGCTGGTTCTTTCATCTCATCATGGGAGATGGCTGGAAATCGGCGGCGATGCGAGCGGTCGGATTGAACATCGCGGTCACGCTCGCGACCTACGTCCAGGCCTACTTTCTTCTGTATTACTTGATCCGCTCGAAGCTTGCCGCGATCGCCGTCATCACGGCGCTCGCCGTGCTGGCTTTCTCTACGACCGGCCAGTTCTACTCGCCATCTGCCTACCCGACGCGATTTCCGCTCTTGATCGTCTTTGCGCTCGCGATCAGCCTGCACTGCACCGCTCCCGGGCGCCTGACATGGCTAATCCTATCGGCCATCATGAGCGCCGTCTCGCTGCTCTGGCAGACCGAGATCGGGCTGTTCTTCCTTGTGACGGGTACCTTCGTCGCGGCGATCGCCGGAGGGTTTCCGAACTATCGCAATGCCCTCGTGTTCGCAGTCACATCGATAGGTGCCGCAATCCTGATGTGCCTGGTGCTGTTCGGCACGAGAGCCTTCTCCCTGGAGTTTCTGATCGAATGCTTTCGCCCGCTCGTACTCTACGGGACCGGGTGGGGAAGCACGCCCATCAAATGGGACTTGGGCTGGGGCATCATCTACAATCTGCCGCTCCAGATCGTCGGATGCATCACCGTCGGCTGGGCCGCGATCCGGCTGTCACGGCCCTCCGATTCCTGGCATGACCGGTTCGTGACCGGGATTCTGCTGACGCTGTCGATGATTGGCATGGCGCTGATGATCAAATGGGTCAACCGGACGCTGGACGCTGTCTGGCACCAGAACGCGTTGCCGCTGGTGATGGTCTCGGCCTGGTGGATCCGCCAGTTTTCAACGGGGTGGCAACCGTCGTTCCGAAGAACCGCCGGCGCCATAACGGCCGCTGCGACCGTTCTTGCGCTGCTGTTCGTCCAGGACAAGAACAATCCCCACCTCTACGGCCTGAGATCGTATGCAACTTATCCCAGCCTTCTGCGGTGGCCGTTCGTCTCGAGCCCGGCGGTCACGTGGCAGGAGGACCTGGATCAGATCACCGAGGCCGATGCGAAGTTCATCCAGGATAAAACCAGGCCAGACGAGAGGGTTCTGGTCATCGCCCTCAGGGATTGGGCCTATCTGGCCCAGGCCCATCGGGCGCCGATGGCCTATTTCATGCCGTTCCTGGTGTCCTTTGACGCGCGGTTCCTGGATCGCTCGATGAACCCGGCGGACCGGCTGTTCTACGACAGCATGGTTGAGCGCAGGCCGGAGTACCACCATGTTCAAGAGGTCATGAAGCGGATCAAGCGGGATTTCGTGGCCGTGGAGACCCGGGGTAATTTAACACTCTACGAGCGGCGGCGGCCTTGACGTCGACCGTGCTCGCAGTCGTCGCGCGCGTACATGGCCGGCCGCATCCACCTCCAATTGAGGGACGGCGGCACGTCTTGCAAGACCTATCCACGGCTGCTACCTGCTTTGGCCGAGAACGCACAGGCCGGAGGAATGCCCCGCGTAACCCGGTTATGATGTATCCGGGAGCGTCTCGTTGCCGGCCACGCCGGTTTCCATTGAAGGTCGCCTCGTCAGACCTGCTCAAATGCGAGAATAATCAGTGACCGATCATTGCCGCCTCTGCCATTCGACCAACCTGCGACCGGTCATCGACCTCGGGCAAATGCCAATCGCGCATCGACTTCGGCGCAGCCGGAACGAGCAGGAGGAGCGGTATCCGTTCGAGGTCCTCGCCTGCGGCGACTGCGGCCTGCCGCAGATCGTCAAGCCGATTGATCCAGACATCCTCTATCGCCAGTTCAACTACAATTTCAGCAGCTGGAAGCCGGAGCCGCACCAGGTCGACGAGCTCGACACCATCGCGAAATTCTCGAAGCACCAATCCGTGTTCGAGATTGGATGCAACGACGGCCTGTTCATGGATAAGCTGCGCGAACGCGGCGCGAAGGTCCTGGTGGGTGTGGAGCCCAACCCCGTGTCGGGCAAGATTGCCCGCGAACGCGGCATCAAGGTCTATTCCGACATGATCAGCCCGGCCCTGTGTCACGACGCGGTCGCCCAGTCCGGCAAGTTCGATCTTGTGGTCTCGCGCCAGGTGCTGGAGCACATCGTCGATTTCGAGAACTTCTTCGACTGCGTGAAGATCGCGCTCAGCGACGACGGACTGCTGTTCATCGACGTGCCCGACTTTGATCCCGGTTCGACGGCGGGCGACCTCTCCGTGCTGTGGGAGGAGCACGTCAGCTACTTCACCGAGCCGACGCTACTCGCGCTCTTGGTCCGCCACGGCTTCGAGGCCGTCTCGGTGAAGAAATACAATTTCAGCGGCGGCAGCCTCGCGATCGCCGCCCGTCGTGCAACCCGCGACGTGACGCCGCCGCCTGCGCCCTCCGGCGTCGGCGAGAAATTCGGCCAGCGCGCAAGGGAGTACGGCGCGCGCCTGCGGCCGATCCTCGCCAAGGCCCGTGCGAACGGCGCCGAGATTGCCATCTACGGCGCGGGCTGCCGCGCCTGCACCTTCACCAACGCGCATGAGCTGGCGGAGCTCGTCGATCTCTCCGTCGACGACCAGAAGGAGCGCCAGGGGCTGTTCCTGCCCGGCACCGGCATACCGATCCGTTCGCCGGACGAACTCGCCGGCAAGTCGGAGCCGCTCGTCTGCCTTCTCGCCGTGAACCAGGAAAACGAAGCCAAGGTCAGCAGCCGGCTGCGCGAGAACGTGAAGCGGCCGCTGCACATCGTTTCGATTTTCGCGCCCTCCGACATCTGGAGCGAGCTCGACCGGCTCGAGGCGGCCTTGGGTTAGGGACGCGGCATGGCTGACGAGAAGCTCTTCAATTACTACGAACGTCAGGACGTCCTACCGACGTTCGGGAATTTCAAATCGGCCGCCGAACTCGATGCATATGCCAGCCAGCGGCGCGAGCTGTTTTCAGACAAGCTCGTGCTGCCGCCGCGGCTGTTCCGCGATGCGGAGGTGCTCGAATTCGGTCCAGATTCCGGTGAGAATGCGCTGGTGTTTGCCGGCTGGGGCGCGAACATGGCGCTCGCCGAACCGAACCGGCATGCGCATCCGAAAATTGAGGCCTATTTCGCGCATTTTGGCCTGAGCGAGCGCCTGCGCGAACTCGCGTTGGCCGATGTCGAGGGATTTCGCAGCGAGCGCCGCTACGACATCATCGATGCCGAAGGTTTCATTTACACCGTGCAGCCGACCGAAAATTGGCTCGGCGTCTTCCATCGGCTGCTCAATCCGGACGGTTTCGCCGTCGTGTCCTATTACGAGCGCTATGGCGGCTTCTTCGAGCTCGCGCTCAAGGCAATCCATGCCGCCGGCAAGGCTTTGTCAGGCCGTCCCGCACTCGAAACCGCGAAGACGCTTTTCGACGCGAAATGGAACAGCATTCCGCACACCCGCAGCTTCGAATCCTGGCTGATGGACGTGCTCGAGAACCCGTTCGTCCGGCATCGGTACTTCCTCGACGCAGCCGCCTTGTGCACGGCAGCGCATGAGCAGGGATTCGACATCCATTCGGCGTGGCCAGCCTATCGCGACAGCCTGGACGTCTACTGGCACAAGAAGGTTCTCTCCGCCGACGAGAAGCTGCGGCGTGCGGCGCGCCATCTCCACCGCAGCCGCCTCAGCTTCCTCGGCGGACGCAAGCTCTACCTGGTCGGCAAGGCCGATGCCGTGGCGGCGATTTCGGCATCGATCGAGACGCTGGTTCTCGACGTCGACGCGATGATCGACGCCCCCTTCGGCGAGAGCCTGCCGCGCGTGATCGCAAGCCTTGCGTCCTTACGCGAGGCGATCCGAACGACGGACATTCTCGCGGACGATGCTTCCGACATCGAAACCATCGTTGCGACGCTCGCCAGTTTCCACCGCATCTTCGCCGCGATCGGGCGACGCGATGCGCCTGCGGTCACGGCCCTGACCCAGACAGATCCGGCATTCATCAACACCTGGGGACAGCCGGCGCATTTCCTCGTCATCCGGAAGCGCTTCAAGGGATCATAGCCAGTGAGGCCAGGCATTGGCATCATCGGAACGGGGATGGTCGGCCAGATGTGCCACCTCGCCAATTTCGTCGCCAATCCCGCCTGCCGCGTCGTCGCCATCGCCGATCTCCGGCCGGATCTCGCTGGCGCCGCAGCGCAGAAGTTCGGCATCTCGCAGGTCTACGGCACGCATCGGGAGCTGCTCGCGGACGCTGCGGTGTCCGCTGTCGTGGTCGTGACAAAGCGGCGAGCCACCGGTCCGATCGTGCTGGACGCGTTGAACAGCGGCCGCCACGTGCTGTCGGAGAAACCGATGGCCTATACGACGGCTCAGGCGACGTTGCTGGTCGAAGCGGCGCGGCAGCGAAACCTCGTCTACAGCGTCGGCTACATGAAGCGTCACGATGCCGGTGTGGCGCGCGCGCTCGATGTGCTGACGCGCTTGCGCAATGACCGATCGCTCGGACGCGTGGTCCGCGCCAAGGGCTGGTGCTTCGGCGGCGACACCGGCCGGTCGCGCGACAATTTCGTGATGACCGGCGAAACACGGCCGGACGGGATCGAACTCTGGAAGGACGGTCCCGACTGGATGCCGAGCACGATGCGGGCCGGCTACGACAACTTTCTGAACGTCTTCAGCCATATCATCAATCTGACGCGCTACCTGCTCGGATCATCGCCAACGCTCGCCGACAGCTCCGTCGAAACTTCGGGAGCCGCGCGCATCACCCTCGACTTCGACAGCATCGCTTGTACGCTGGATCTCGTGAACGGGTCCGAGGGAGCCTGGCGCGAGGGTCTGACGATCGATTTCGAGCGCGGCGCGGTGACCTTGAAACTGCCCCCGCCCTTTGCCGAGCAAGAGGCGGAGGTCATCGTCGAGCACGATGGTCAAAGCACGCATCTGACGGGTGAAAAGAGCTGGGCATTTCGGCGCCAGGCCGACGCCTTCGTTTCCGATATCGCCGAGGGACGCACCCCCCTCGCCTCCGGCAAGGACTCGGTGACCGACATCTCACTGGCGGAGATGGTCTACAAGCGGCGGGCTGACGGCATCGCATGATGCGGAAGTTTGCGCAGCCAGCCGTTTCCATCGCGACACACGCGAGTCCGCGTGACAATCGCCAGTCAAAGGCGCCGGGCTGCCTTGACCTGAAAAATACGACCCCCTATAGACTTTCGCTCTGACTGGCCTGAGAGGCGTCCGGGACGATTTTCCGCAATGAACCTGCTACCGGGCCCGGCGCAAGCTGCTGCGATTGGTGTCAGCCTCGCCTTTCCACTGTTGTTGCTGCTTTACGCGCGCATCGCCGCCACCGGCGGAGCCGGCCGTCGCTTCCGGCTGGGCTGCATCAGCGTCGTCATCCTTTACGCCGTCGCCTGTATCGCCCTTCCAGGTCAGCGCCACGTCGGCGATGTGCTTGGCGGTCTCTTCCTGCTCGGGACCGCAATGATGCTCTGCTACATCCTGTTCAGCCTGCTGGCCTGGGGCTTCACGCTGACGCTGCTCACCGCACTCGTTCAGGCTGGACATCCTCTCACCCTGGAGCAATGGGCGACAGCCTACATGCAAGGTGGAGATCTCGGCACCTTCACGCACAACCGCCTGAAGCTCCTGATCGGGGCCGGGATGGTCATCACGGCGGACGGCCGGCTTGCCCCCACCTCCAAGGGGGTTGCGGTAGCGCATCTCGTCAAGCTCGTTCGTCTGTCGACAGGCCTTGGGTGAGTCGATGTCCTTTGCTGTCGGACTTGCCGCCGTCGCCGTGTTCGCCCTGCTGGCGCCTGCCCTGCAATTCATGGCCCGCGCACGCGCTTGGCCGCTCGGACCCGTGACCCTGCTGGCGATTGCCACGGTTGTCTCGCACGGTCTCGGGGTGATGCTCGGAATTCTCTTCGTCCCGCAGCTTCAGTACTGGGACGCCGCATCGATTTTCGGATTTTGCGTCATGGCTTACGTGTTCGCCTTTGGCGCCGTGTATAAATCGGTTTCGCTGGGCATCCTGCTCAGCCTCGTCGATCGCCCCGATCGCAGGGCACCGCTATCGGAGATCGCTGACGGGCAGGTTCCAGATCTGTTCCGCGGACGAATTGGGAACTTGGTCGATGGCGGCCTGGTGGAACGGTCCGATTCGCACTTCGTGGCGACGCCGGCGGGCCGGAATATGGCAGGCCACGTCGGACGGCTGCGCCGCGCCTTCGGCATTGGCGACACCAGCCTCTATGATTTTTCCGACTAGTTGCGCGGAACACACACATCATAGGTTTCGCGCCGGTCTTGTGGGCATACCGGCGAGCCGCATTGTTCGCCCGGTTCAGATGACCTAGACTTGCATGGGGTCACCGGGACAGAGTGGCCCCGCCAACGGGCGCATACAATGACACCTTCCAGGGCGGCAAAAAGGCTTACGATCGTCATTCCTGCACTGAACGAGCAGGACAAGATCGCCGACACGATCGACGGCGTGCTGCCGCTCGCCCGCGACCTGCTCGACGATTTCGAGATCTTCCTGATCGACGACGGCAGCACCGATGCCACCGGCGCGATCATGGACGAGTTCGCAGCCGGCGAGCCGCGCATCATCGTGCATCACAATGCCGAACCGCGGGGTGTCGGTGCCGGCTTCGAATATGCGCTGTCGCGCGCGAAATTCGATGCCATCACGCTTATCCCCGGCGATCACGCCTTCCAGAACGAGGGTGTTGCCCGGATGTTCAAAGCGGCGGGCGCCGCCGACCTCGTCATCACCTATCGCGACAACCAGTCGGACCGCTCCGTCAACCGCTCGCTGCAGTCGCATTCGTTGCGGTTCATCCTGAACTGCCTGTTCGGCTTCTGGCTGTCCGACTATCACAGCATGATCGTCTATCCCGTGAAATGGCTGCGCCAGATCGCGGTCAAGGCCGACGGCTACGGCTACCAGATCTGTGCGCTGATCTCCCTGCTCCAGCTCGGCCTCACCTACGTCCAGGTTCCGGTGAGCCTGAACGCGGAGCTGAAGGGCTCGTCGCGCGCGCTGCGGCTGCGCACCTATCTCGAGCTCGGCGGGACCATCCTTTCCCTGCTGCGCCGCGTTCCCATCCGGAACGTCAACCTCAGGCAGATTCCCGCCGACGCGGAACGGACCCCGGCGCGCTAGGCCTCGCCGGACCACGACACGGCACCTCCAGCACAGCGGCTGCGAGAGCACGGGCGCGCGCGGGACGCCCTCCCGCCGCAATCTAGTCTAAGTGATTGATTTGGCTGGCAGGAGTGGCAGGGCTCGAACCTGCGACCCCCGGTTTTGGAGACCGGTGCTCTACCAATTGAGCTACACTCCTACGAACCCGCGTCGCCGCGGATCAGGGGCGCTTTCAAGCACAGAGAGCGGCCGGTTTGCAAGGGTGAACCGCGCCGGCTTCGCTTGTTTGTGCCGGGGGTTCTGGGCCACAGTCCATCGGCCATAACGAAAAACAATCGGGAGTGCCCATGACCGCTACAGCGACCGCCACTGCCGCCCCGCAGGCCGCAAACGCGCCCCACACCCCAGCTTTGCCGGAAGCGCGCCCAGAGACGCTCGGGCTGTCGCGGTCGCGGCTCCAGGCCATGTCGGACGCCTTCAAGCGCGAAATCGACAAGGGAACCGTTCCCGGGGTCACCGTGCTGGTGGCGAGGCGCGGCCAAATCGGCTGGTTCGAGGCGCTCGGCAAGCAGAGCCCGGCAGGCGCGGCGCCGATGGCGCGCGATTCGATCTTCCGCATCTTCTCGATGACCAAGCCGATCGTCTCGGTCGGCATCATGGCGCTGGTCGAGGACGGACAGCTCCTGCTCAGCGATGCCGTCGCAAAGTTCATCCCGGAGTTCGCGAGCCAGCAGGTCGGCGTCGTCAACGACGGCCGGTTGGAGCTGGTACCGCCGGCGCGGCCCATGACCGTGCAGGACCTGCTCCGCCACACCTCCGGCCTCACCTACGAGCACCAGGGCGACGGCCCCGTGCACAAGCTCTACCAGGAGTCCCGCGTCCGCAGCCGCAAGATCACCAACGCCGAACATGCCGCGCTGGTGGCGAGCTTCCCGCTGGTCTGCCAGCCCGGCGCGGAGTTCAACTACAGCCGCTCCACTGATATTTTGGGCCGCATCATCGAACTCGTCAGCGGCAAATCGCTCGGCGCGTTCCTTACCGAGCGCGTGCTTGCGCCGCTCCAGATGGCCGAAACCGGCTTCTCGACAAGCCAGGCCAATGCCAGCCGCCTTGCCGAGCCGTTCGCGGCCGACCCGTGGACCGGCGACAAGGTCGCCCTGTTCAACATGCTCGAGCAGCCCGTGATGGAGTCCGGCGGCGGCGGCCTGGTCTCTACCACGATGGACTACGCCCGCTTCTGCCTCATGCTGCGCAATGGCGGCACGCTCGACGGCAACAGGATCATCGGCCGCAAGACCCTGGAGCTGATGGCCTCCGATCACCTCGGGCCAGGCGTGCCGACCAACGGCACGCTGCTATCGCCGGGCCATGGCTTCGGCCTCGGCTTTGCCGTGCGCCGCGAGGCCGGCATCGCGCCCTTCCCCGGCAGCGTCGGCCAGTATTTCTGGAGCGGCATTGCCGGCACGTTCTTCTGGATCGATCCGAAGGAGGATCTGTTCGCAGTGTTCATGAGCCAGGGGCCGGGACAGCGCGACCACACGCGGACCCTGGTGCGAGATCTGGTTTACGCGGCGGTGGAGTGAGGCCCTGCGCTTACGCGCGACGCCGTATCATCATCCGCACTGTCATGCCCCGCGAAGGCGGGGCATCCAGTACGCCGCGGCGGTCATTCGTTCACACAACTGCGGCTGCGGAGTACTGGATCGTCCGCCTTCGCGGGCGATGACCGCTGTGTATGGGTGGACTACGTGCCCTTTCCTTTCCGACAAACGCATCAACTGATCGTCGCGCCGCCGTCGATCACCATGGTCTGGCCGGTCATGAAGTCGCCGGCCTTCGAGCCCAGGAACACCGCCGCGCCGGCGATCTCGTCGGGGATGCCGATGCGCAACAGCGGCGAGCGCGAGGTCGAGGCTTTCAGGTTCTCCGGATTGTCCCACAGCGCCTTGGCGAAATCGGTCTTGATCAGGCCCGGCGCGATGCAGTTCACGCGAATGTTGTGCTGGCCGTATTCGCAGGCGAGATTGCGCGCGAGCTGCATGTCGGCGGCTTTCGAGATGGCGTAAGCGCCGAGGATGGTCGAGCCCTTGAGGCCGCCGATCGAGGAGACGATGATGATCGATCCGTCCTTGCGCTCGATCATCTGCGGCACCACCATCGAGATCAGCCAATTGTTGGCGACGATGTTGTTGTCGAGGATCTTCCTGAACTGATCGTCGGAGATGCCGGCGAGCGGGCCGTAATACGGATTCGATGCGGCGTTGCAGACCAGCACGTCGATCTTGCCGAAGGCGCGGTTGCTCTCGTCGACGAGGTTCTGCAGATTCTCTTTCGAGGAGATGTTGGCGGCGACCGCGACCGCGGTGCCCTTGCCGAATCTGTCGTTGATGCCTTTCGCCACCTGCTCGCACACGTCGGCCTTGCGCGAGGAGATCACCACCTTGGCGCCGTGCTCGGCCATGCGCTCGGCGATCGCGAGCCCGATGCCGCGCGTCGAGCCCGTGATGACGGCGACTTTCCCCTTCATGTCGAACAAGGTCATGTTTCTCTCCCAGATTTGATTTTCGTATTCAGTATCAGGCCAGCTTCTTGACTTCCGGTCCCGCCGGCTGATGCATCGCCGCGTGCGCTGGATCGGCGATCCAGGGCTGCTGATTGACCATCGGCAGCCGCCAGACCGTGCGATCGGGACTCGCAAAATAATCCAGCCGCGTCACCGAGCAATTGTCGATGTCGAACGACAGCCCGCGTTCCGGCTGCCCGCCGAGCGCGAACCCCACTGCCGCCCTGATAGTGCCGCCATGCGCGACTGCGATGATGTCCTTCCCGGCCGCCTCGGCGTTGATCCGCTCGATGGTGCGGCGCGTGCGGTTGTACAGGTCCATGAAGCTTTCACCGCCGGGCGCGGGCTCGTTGATGTCGGCGAACCAGCTCGCACCGACGGGGCGGCTGGCAATGAACTGGGCGCGGTTCATGCCCTGCCAGCGGCCGAGGTTCTGCTCGGCGAGATCCGCCTCCCATTTCAGCGCTGCCGGCCTTGGAAAACCCGCAGCCCAGATCGCCTCGGCGGTCTGATGGGTGCGCATCAGATTGCTCGAATACCAGACCGCCTGGCGTGGCAGCACCTTGGCAACAGCGTTGAACACGTAGGTATCGCTGGTATCGCAGGCGATGTCGCTCTGCCCGTAGATGTTGCCGCCGTCGTTGCGCACCGGCGCGTGACGGACCCACCACCACCGCGTGATGACCACGTTCGGCTTGTCTGCACCTGCCATCGAAACCCTTCCATCCCGTCTATTGTCGCTGTACGTGAGTAGTGAACGCGTCTCAAGACACTTTGCCGTTTGAAATCTTGTTTGAAATTCCGTCGCGCGGCAAGCGTCGTGCACGAGCAAAAGGGAGAAACGCATGGGTCGCCTGCAAGGCAAATCCGTCATCATCACCGGCGCCGGCAGCGGCATCGGCCGCGCGGCTGCGCTGCTGTTCACCAAGGAGGGCGGCAAGTTGATCGCGGTCGATCGCACCGAGGCGGTGAAGGAGACGGTCGAGGAGATCAAGAAGGCCGGCGGCGTCGCGGAAGCGATGGTTGCGGATGCCGGCTCCGAACAAGACGTCATCGCTGTGATCGACAAGGCGGTGAAGACGCACGGCCGGCTCGACGTGATCTGGGCCAATGCCGGCGTCTCCGGCGGACTCGTTCCGCTCGCCGAGCAGACCGTCGAGCATTGGCAGGAAATCCTGCGCGTCAACCTGATCGGGCCGTTCCTCGCGGTGAAGTACGCAATGCCGCACATGGTTAAGCAGCAGTCCGGCGCGATCGTGCTGACCGCCTCTGTCGCCGGCCTCAAGGCCGGCGCGAGCGGGCATCCCTATGCCGCGAGCAAGGCCGGCGTGATCAGCCTGGTGCAGACCACGGCGTATTCGCTCACCGGCACCGGCGTGCGCATCAATGCGGTCTGCCCCGGCCTGATCGAAACAGGCATGACCAAGCCGATCTTCGACCGCGCCAAGGAGCGCGGCACCCAAGACAAGATCGGCCAGCTCAACCCGCTCAAGCGGCCGGGACAGCCGCACGAGCTCGCGGCGATGGGACTGTTCCTGGCGAGCGACGAGGCTTCGTATGTGAACGGCCAGGCGTTCCCGGTCGACGGCGGCTTGACGGCATCAATGCCGTATACGGGCAAGCCGGTTTAGTTCGCAGGTCGTGTCCCGGACGCGACGCAGCGCGCAAGCGGTGCGGCGCAGAGCCGGGACCCAGCAGGCTACGTCGCTCGCTGCTGCACGGGCCCCGGCTCTGCAGCGCATCGTCGAACCGGACGATGCTTCGCATCGCCGGGGAGACGCTGCGCAGCGTCCGGGCCACGAGACGTGAGTTTCAGGTACACAGCTGCCTCAACCCGTCATTGCGAGCGCAGCGAAGCAATCCAGAATCCCTCCGCGGAAAGACTATGGATTGCTTCGCTGCGCTCGCAATGACGGTCGTGTGGTGGGCAGCATCCGGGCTGCGGGGCTGTGTTGATTTGCTCGACCGGGGCTCACGTTGGTATGGTTCCTGCAGGCAACTCAGCCTCCATTCCCTGACAAGACCGAGACAATGCCAAGCTCAAGACCCGACCGTATCCGAAAACTCCTCGCCGACCTCGTCTCGTTCGACACCGTCAGCGACCGCACTAACCTGCCCCTGATTGCCCATATCGAGAGCTATCTCGCCGCGTTCGGGATCAAGGGCGAGCGCATCGTCGACGAGACCGGCGAGAAGGCTTCGCTCTGGGTCACGATCGGACCGGAGGATCGGCCGGGCTTCGTGCTGTCGGGCCATACCGATGTGGTGCCTGTCGTGGGCCAGGACTGGAGCCATGATCCGTTCAAGCTGGTGGAGCGTGACGGCAAGCTGTACGGCCGCGGCACCACGGACATGAAGGGCTATGTGGCGGTGTGCCTCGCCATGGTGCCGGAGATGGTGGAGGCGAGACTCAAGACGCCGATTCATCTGGCGATCTCCTATGACGAGGAGATCGGCTGCGTCGGCGTGCGGCCGATGCTGCACGAGGTCGCGAAGAAGAGGGTCCGGCCGCTCGGCGCATTCATCGGCGAGCCCACCCAGATGCAGGTCATCATCGGCCACAAGGGCAAGCACGGCGTGCGCGCCACATTCCACGGGCTTGCACGTCATTCCTCGATCGCGCCCGACGGCGTCAATGCGATCGAATATGCCGCCGAGCTGATCGTCGAGATCCGCCGCCGCGCAGTGGCGCTGGCGGCCGTGCGGTTGACGGACAGCCTCTACGACGTCCCGCATTCGACGCTGCTCACCAGCATCGTGCACGGCGGCGCAGCGCTGAACATCGTGCCTGATACCTGCACCGTGGATTTCGAATGCCGCGGCATCGGGATCACCGAGTCCAAGGAGGTGACCGATGCGATCGTCGCCTGGGCCAAGGCCGAGATTGAGCCGGCGATGAAGGCGAGACATCCCGATTGCGGCATCGATTTCGAGGAGATCCTCGACTATCCCGCGCTCGACACCGCCGCCGACGCCGCCATCGTCACGCTGGCCAAGAGCCTCGCAGGACGCAACGACCACGCCAAGGTCGCGTTCGGCACCGAGGCGAGCTTGTTCGCCGACATCGCCGACATTCCCTCCGTGGTGATCGGCCCGGGCTCGATCGCACAAGCGCATACGCCCGATGAGTTCGTGGAGATGGCGGAGCTGGAGAAATGCGCGGGCTTCGTGGAAAGCCTCATCGCGCATTGTGCGAAGGGGTAGCTCGTCGTCATTGCAAGGAGCGAAGCGACGAAGCAATCCAGACTGTCACCACAGAGAGGTTCTGGATTGCTTCGCTGCGCTCGCAATGACGGGCGTGTAGGAACCTCCTGCCCGGATATCGCTGTACTCATCCGCTGCGGGCTCACCGCTCCTGCAGGGCCAGCCGCACGCCGACAGCGCAGTAGATGGTCCCGACCACTTTGCCCTGCCACTTCACCACCGCCGGATGGCGGCGCAGTAGGTTGCCGAGACGACCGGCGCCGACGGCGAACACGACAGTGCTGACGAGACCGAGCAGCACGAAGACAACACCGAGAATGGCAAGCTGAAGTGCAGGCGCGCCGTGCTCCGGCTTCACGAATTGCGGCAGGAACGCCAGGAAGAACAGTGCGGTCTTGGGATTGAGCACCTCGGTCAGCACGGCCTCGCGAAAGGCACGGCCCGCGCCGATCGGAGGGGCACCGCCGTTCAGCGCGATCGGCGCCTTGTCCAGCATGGCCCGAATGCCGAGATAGATCAGGAAGCCAGCGCCGGCATATTTGACGATGCTGAACAGCAGCGCCGAGGTCGCGATGATCGCCGAGAGTCCGACAATCGCCATCCCCGTATGTACCAGGTCTCCAGCGGCGATTCCCGCACCCGTGGCGATGCCGACCTTCGTTCCCGAGCTTGCCGCCCGCGCCATCGTGAGCAGCGTCGCTGGTCCCGGGATGAAGACGAAACCGAGCACGATGAGGACGTAGGTGATGAGGGTAGTGTGGTCGATCATGCGCGGGTCTCCCGGGGCGGATTGGGCAAAGGGATACAAGGACTCGGTCGCTGCGAAAGGCACTTGCGCGGTGTGAATTGCGAGTCTTGGATTCCGCCTCCTCGTCATTGCGAGCGCAGCGAAGCAATCCAGGGGGCCACCGCGGAAAGAATCTGGATTGCTTCGCTGCGCTCGCAATGACGGCGCGTGTGGAGCAGCGCCTTACCAAAACAAAAAAGGGCGCGGCCATCAGCCGCGCCTTTGTTCTTCCTACACCGCCCCCGCCTTCTGCGCGTATTCCCAGGAAGCCTTCGACAGCGGCACGGTGCGCTTGGCGGATTCGAGCGCCTTGGCGTTGGCGGCAGTGCCGTCGCGGACGCGGCCGGCGATGCCCTGGGTGATGCCGGCGAGACGGAACAAATTGTAGGCGAAGTACCAGTTGAGATCGGGCACCGTCATCTCTGTGACGTTGCAATAGATCTGCGCGGCCTCTTCGAGGCTCGGGATATTGAGCGCCTTGAGGTCGGCACCGTCGAGGCCCGGCATGATCCATTGCATCAAGAGATAGGTGAAATCGGCCATGGGATCGCCGAGCGTCGACAGCTCCCAGTCCAGCACCGCCTGCACGCGCGGTTCCGTCGCGTGGAAAATCATGTTGTCGAGGCGATAGTCGCCATGGACGATGGAGACGCGCGCCTGCTCGGGCACCGTTTTCGGCAGCCATTCGGCGACCTTCTCGAATTCGGGAATGTGCTGGGTCTCGGAGGCCCGATATTGCTTGGTCCAGCGATCGATCTGGCGGGCAAAGTAGTTGCCAGGCTTGCCGAAGTCGCCGAGCCCGATGGTAACAGGGTCGAACATATGCAGCTTGGCCAGCGTCTCGATCTTGCTGGTGAAGATCTTGCGCCGCGCTTCCGGCTCCTGGCTCGGCAGCGTCGGATCCCAGAACACGCGCCCCTCCTCCATCGACATGATGTAGAAGGCCGCGCCGATGACGCCGTCGTCCTGGCACAGCGCATAGGCGCGCGCGACCGGAAAGCCCTGCTTGCCAAGCGCCGCGATGACGCGGTATTCGCGGTCGACTGCATGCGCCGAGGGCAGCAGCTTGCCGAACGGCTTGCGGCGCATCACGTAGGAGCGGTTCGGTGTGTTGAGGCGATAGGTCGGGTTGGACTGCCCGCCCTTGAACTGCAGCACCACAAGCGGGCCTTCGAAGCCTTCGACGTGCTCGCGCATCCAGGCCTCGAGCCGCATCTCGTCGAAGCGATGCCGCTCCTCGACCGGCTTGGTGCCCGAAAACTCCTCGTCTTTCCTGACGCCGTCAGCCACGGTCACGCTCCCTCTTCAGTCCGAACATGATCCTAATCGGTAACCGCTAACGCACTTGCGTCAAGCGGTTACCGCAATTGGATCATGTCCCGTCGTTTCTTCAAGTCGGGAGCGCCGCAGGGCTCCCCCGCTTAGTGATTGGGAGAGTTTGCATACTTCCGAAGTTCGAGCCTGGCAATGGCGCGGTTGTGCACCTCGTCCGGGCCGTCGGCGAGGCGGAGCGTGCGGATGTGCGCATAGTCCTTGGCAAGGCCGGCTTCGTCCGAGACGCCGGCGCCACCGAAGGCCTGGATCGCCTCGTCGATGATCTTCAGCGCCATGTTGGGCGCGGCGACCTTGATCATGGCGATCTCGGCCTGCGCGGTCTTGTTGCCGACCTTGTCCATCATGTCGGCGGCCTTGAGACACAGAAGTCGCGTCATCTCGATGTTGGTGCGCGCCTCGCCGATGCGCTGCTCCCACACGCTGTGCTCGACGATTTTCTTGCCGAACGCGGTGCGCGAGGCGAGCCGCTTCACCATCTTCTCCAGCGCCTCCTCGGCCTTGCCGATGGTTCGCATGCAGTGATGGATACGGCCCGGGCCGAGGCGGCCCTGCGCGATCTCGAAGCCGCGGCCTTCGCCGAGCAGGATGTTCTCCTTCGGCACGCGCACGTTCTCGAGCAGCACCTGGGCATGGCCGTGCGGGGCGTCGTCGAAGCCGAACACCGGCAGCATCTTCTCGACCTTGATGCCGGGCGTGTCGAGCGGAACCAGGATCTGCGACTGCTGCTGGTGCTTGGCCGCCTTGAAATCGGTCTTGCCCATCAGGATCGCGATCTTGCAGCGGGGATCGCCGACGCCGGACGACCACCATTTGCGGCCGTTGATGACGTAATGGTCGCCGTCGCGCTCGATGCGGGTCTCGATGTTGGTGGCGTCGGACGAGGCCACCGCCGGCTCCGTCATCAGGAAGGCGGAGCGGATCTCACCGTCCATCAGCGCCCGCAGCCATTTCCGCTTCTGCTCCTTGGTGCCGTAGCGGATGAACACTTCCATGTTGCCGGTGTCGGGCGCGGAACAATTGAACACTTCCGAGGCCCAGGTGATGCGGCCCATTTCTTCCGACAAAAGCGCGTATTCGAGATTGGTCAGTCCCGCGCCGCGGAATTCATCGTCCTCATGCTCGGACGGCGGCATGAACATGTTCCAGAGGCCTTCGGCCTTCGCCTTCTTCTTGAGGTCCTCGAGAACAGGGATCACCTTCCAGCGGTCGCCGCTCTTGTCCTGCTGATCGTAGATCGGCACCGCCGGGCGCACGTGCTTGGCCATGAAGGACCGCACGCGGTCGAGCCATTCCTTTTGCTTGGGCGACATATCGAAGTCCATGCGACGCTCCTCTCTCTCACTGGTCCTTTTGCGCCGGACTGTCCTCCCGCTTTGCGCGGCCCGCAAGCGCGAATGCGCGTCCTTGCGGACCTGTCGAAACCCGGCTGCAGTTGCGAACGAGTCCCGATTGCGGATTGACTCTTCCCGACCTTCAAACGATAGTTTCATACAACTGTTTGAATTGCAACTCCCCTCCCCGAGGGCATCCATGGCCAGCGATCATACGAGGTCTGCCATTCTCGCCGCCGCCGAGCGGCTCTATGCCGATCGCGGCTTCGGCGACGTGACGCTGCGCGACATCGTCGCGGAGGCGGGCGTCAACCTCGCCGCGGTGAACTATCATTTCGGCTCAAAGGACGAGCTGATCGCGGAACTATTCGTCACACGCTCGATCGCCACCAACCGCGAGCGCCTGCACGAGTTGAAGGCGGCGGAGGAGCAAGGCGGCGGCCGCGCGCCGATCGAGGTCATCCTGCGCGCGTTGGTCGGGCCGACCTTGCGCGGCTGCCTGGGGCCGGAGAACCAACGCTCGACCGCGGCGCGCTTCATGATCCGCGCCTCGATCGAATCCGTGCCGCCGATCCGGCGCATCAAAAACCGCGAGATCGACCATTTGCGCAAATTCGTCGGCGCGATGCGGCGGTCCCTGCCCGACCGCAGTGACGTCGATATCTATTGGGGCCTCAACTTCGCGCTCGCCATGGCGCATCACACCATCCGTGAGAGCGAGCGGCTGACCAAGCTTTCGGAGGGCAAATGCGACCTCGACGACGTCGAGGATGTGGTCACGCGCGTCGTCAGCGTGGCGACGATGGCGCTGACGGCGGGACGGATGGAGCCGAAGGTCTCTTCAAAGGTGGCGGCGCGTTAGCGCGGATGGGCGTTGACGGTACGGAGCTGGAAGCTGCATTCGCGGTGCGCTCCCTCGCCCCGTTCTTACGGGGCCGCGACGAGCTTTGCTCGCGCTGAGAGGGGTTGGGGTGAGGGGCCTCTCTCCACACGTGCGGTCTTCGGGGAGACCTGTACCCCCTCACCCGGATCGCACCGGACGATGCTTTCGCATCGCCGAGGCGATCCGACCTCTCCCCGCAAGCGGGGAGAGGTGAAGTCAGCGCCATTCACCTCACAACAGGCGATGCAGTCGATCTGGTCGAAGAATGATTGGTGGGCGGGACTACGCCCGCTGCGGCATCTCCTCGGCCTCTTCCTTGGCGAGCAGCAGCAGCATCTCGATGCCCATTTCGCCTTCCTGCGGCGAGCGGATGAACTTGATCTCGTCGGCGCTCTGCCGCAGCGCGGCAATGATGGCGACGGCCTGATTGGCGGTGGCCGCCTCGGTCGCCAGAATGGCTTTCTGGTCCTTGGCCTGGAACCCGATCGTGTAGGACATTCACTTCCCTCCCCGAACTCAAGTGGAGAGATCGAATCAGAGTCGGAGGCAAAGCGGAAGCCTGTGCGACTACGGACCGGGATTACTTGGGGATTGCGGGCAAGCTTCACGCAAGCCCCGGCATGGCGCGCGCGTCCACGGCTGTCACAATATAGTCGCGCTGCGCATGAATCCCGGCCTCTTGGCCCCAGGCGCGGAACAGAGCGTCAGATAATCCCCTGCTGCTTCAGCTGCTCGATCTTGCCGGCATCATAGCCGAGCTTGCCGCCGAGGACCTCCTGGGTGTGCTCGCCCAGAAGCGGCGGGGCGCGGTAGTCCTTGATCGGTGTCTCCGAGAGCGTCAGCGCGTTGCGGACCAGCGACAGATCGGGCTCGAAGGGATGGTTGACCTTCACGCGCATGCCGCGCGACTGGACGTGCGGGTCGGAGAACACCTGCTCGAAATTGTTGATCGGCCCTGAGGGCACCCCCGCCTCCTCCAGCTTCTCCAGCCAGTAGGCTACCTTTTGCTTCAGGAACAGGCCGGCGAAGATCGCCATGATCTCCTTGCCGTGCACGACGCGGTCGTTGTTCTTGACGAAGCGCGGATCGCTTGCGAGCTCGGGCGCGCCGAGCACGGCGCAGGTGCGCTGAAACTGGCCGTCATTGCCGACCACGACCATCAGCTCGCCGTCGGTGCAGCGGAACACGCCGGCCGGCATGCCGCCATTGCCCCAGGTGCCGCGGCGCGGCGGGATCTTGCCGTTGACGAGATAGATTTGCAGCCAGTGCGACAGCGATGCGATCACCGTATCGAATAGGCAGACGTCGATGTGCTGTCCCTGCCCGCCCCTGGCGTCGCGATGGTAGAGCGCCGAGAGAATGCCGATCGAGGCGTTCATGCCGGTCATGTAGTCGACGATCGACGGGCCGACCTTCATCGGGCCCTCGCCCGGCTCGCCGTCGATATGGCCGGTGACGCTCATCAGGCCGCCCATCGCCTGCAGGATGGCGTCGTAGCCGGCGCGCGGCGCATAGGGGCCGGTCTGGCCGAAGCCGGTCACCGAGCAATAGATGATGCGGGGATTGATCGCCTTGATGGTCTCGTAGTCGAGACCGTAGCGCTTGAGATCGCCGACCTTGTAGTTCTCCATGAAGACGTCGGCGTCCTTGGCAAGCTCGCGGACGATCGCCTGCCCTTCGGGCTTGGCGATGTTGACGGTGACCGACTTCTTGTTGCGGTTGGCACAGAGGTAGAACGAATTGTTGTTGTTGGCCTTGCCCTCCGGGTCGGCGAGGTAAGGCGGACCGAAAGCGCGCGCGTCGTCGCCGGTGCCCGGCCGCTCGATCTTGATCACCTCCGCGCCGAGATCGCCCAGCATCTGGGCCGACAGCGGCCCGGCCAGCACGCGGGTGAGGTCAAGGATCTTGATGCCTGAGAGCGGCAGGGCCGACATGTCGATTTCCTCCGGGGAACTAACCTTGGCGCGGCGGCGGGATCGCGAGGCTGCGCTCCCTGCCGATACCACCATTTTCGCACGCTGAGCACTGCACTGGCGGCATACGGCTATCTCCTGCCGGGCCGAAGGTGATCGCCGTCCGCAAACTTTCCGCGCCGCGAATATTGCGTGATCGGCTCAGGTCACGACCGCCGGCTGTCGCGGCCGGCGGCGAGCGAGCAGAACGAGGATCAGCACCGTCGCGCAGGAGAACACCAGCGTGAGACCGAGCGCAGCACGGCTGCCGAACTCCGTCAGCAGGCCCGCGAGCAGCGGCGGTGAGATCGCGGAGGCGAGGTTGAGCGGCAGCGAGATCATCGACATCGCCTTGGCGAACTCGGCCTGGTCATAGAACACCAGCGGGATGGTCGCCCGCGCCACCGCCATTGCGCCGCTGCCGGCGCCATAGAGCAGGATGAAGACCGCGACCGCCCACGTGGCGCCCTCGCTCGACATCAGCAGCAGCATGGCTACCGGCAATGCGCTGCCCGCGACGAGCCCGGTCGTGATGCCGTCCCATCGTCCGCCGCCGAGAAAATCCAGCCCGCGGGCGCTGACCTGGATCACGCCCAGCATCGAGCCGAATACCAGCGCCTGAGCCGGCGCCAGCCCCTCCGCCCGCAACAGCTCGATCAGGATCGCACTGACGCCGAAATTGACGAAGGCGTTCAGCGTGATCGCGGCGACGACGAGGCCGAACGTGCTCCGTGCAATCGCGGGCGGCGGCGACCGCTTCGCCGGCGCGGTGCCCTCGTCCTGTGCGATCTTTCGGCGCGGCGCGCCGAACGCATAGAGCGGGAGGCTGACGAGGAGCATCATCGCGGCGTAGACCAGGCACGTCCCCCGCCAGCCGAGGTGACCGCTCAGGAACGAGGTCGTCGGCCAGAAGATGCTGCTGGACAGGCCCGTCACCAGCATCAGCGCGCCGATCGCGTTCTTGGCCTGCCGCCCCGCGATCTCGTTCAGCATGATATAGGCGCCGGTCGACAGCGTGGCGCTGCCGGAGATGCCGAGGACGATCCACGCGGCGAAATAGAGCATCGGCTCGCGCGCCAGCGACAGCAGCACGAAGCCTGGCGCCGTGACGATCGTGCCGACCATCATTACCGTACGCGCGCCATGCCGCGCAAACGACTTGGCGAGCAACGGACCGCACAGCCCCATCGAGACGTAGAGAACGGACGTGCCGGCGAACACCGCCGGCAGGCTCATGCCGAGATCGGCGGCGAGATCGCGCCCGACGATGGCGGGAAGCCCGATCGTGCCCCATCCGACCAGCTGCGTGGTGGCGAGCATCAGCAGGACCCCGATGAGCCTGCCGTCATATTTCAAGAACTGCATTCCAAACGTCGCCTGCCCGGCAGGCGCAGATTGCGCCTGTAGCACCTGTCTACTCGGAGAAACGGCGCGCGGGAACGCCGGCCGCCGAATGGCAGGCGGCAGCCGGCAGCATGTGAGGACGAGGAAGTCGCCCTACCCTGCCATGGCGAGCAGCGATCGCGCCTCAGTCGCGGTCGCAACGCGCCGGCCGTGGCGCGCGACCGCCTCGCAGGCCAAGGTCACGAGCTCGGCGTTGCTGGCAGCAAGGCGCGTCTTGTCGATGCGGATATTGTCCTCGAGCCCGGTGCGGACCGCGTCCGCCCCTCGGGCGAGCGCCCACCCCATGACCTCGGCCTGATGGCGGCCGATTCCGGCTGCGGTCCAGGTTGCCTTCGGGATCAGCCGCCTGAGCTCGCCCAGGAGAATGTCGAGCACATGCTCGTCCGCCGGCATCGCGTTCTTGACGCCCATGACGAACTGCACGTGCGGACGCGCGTCGATGAGGCCCGCATCGATCAGGCGGCGGGCGCCATGCAGATGCGACAGATCGAAGATCTCGATTTCCGGCCGGATGCCGTTCGTCTTCATGCTAGTGGCGAGCGTCTCGACCAGCGCGGCGCTGTTCTCGTAGACGATGGTCGGAAAGTTCACCGATCCCGTGGAGAGCGAGGCCATGTCGGGCTTGAGGTAGAGCGCCGATCCGCGGGCCGAGGGATCACGGCCACGCCCGCCGGTCGAGAACTGGACGATCATATCAGGACAATGCTTTTTGATCCCCTCCTGCACCTGGGCAAAACGCTCGGGATCGGAGGACGGCGTCTCGTCGTCGTTGCGGACGTGGATATGCGCAAGCGTGGCGCCCGCCTCGAAGGCCTGGTGCGTCGATTCGATCTGCTCCGAGGGCAGGATCGGCACCGCCGGATTGTCCTTCTTGCGCGGAACGGAGCCGGTGATGGCGACGGCAATGACAGCGGGGTTCATCCAGCGACCTCATGATCTTTGCGCTCGCGCGCATAACGTTCGGCCAGTCTTGCTACAAGTGAAACCCTGTCGCCGCAACATTCGTCGATCGCAGCGACAGGGCCTTTTCGTCCGAATCAGGTCGGAAGTGCGGTCGCCCGGCCTGCTGTAGCCGTGCGGCTGGCGGCGGCGCGCGCGATGACCTCGAGGCGACTACCTCGATTCAAAGGCCGCTACGGAAATGACGGAGGAGTGCCGCCCGCCGCGGGCGATTGATCGTCTGGCCGGTTGGCCGCAGCGGAGCCCCTCACGCGGTGTGGCCGGGATCCACGTGCTTCGGCGTCTTCTTCTCGCGCTGCGGCGTCATCTTGGCCGGATCGGGCGCGCCCGGCACGCCGCGCGGGCCGAGCTGGTCGCGCTGGATGTCGTCCTCGGAGCGGGTTGGCTCGACGCCGTTGGGCTCACGGGGCTTGGTCATCGCGTCTTCCTTCTCAAGCGTTGTCCCGGACGCCGAGCGCGTTGCCTCCCGCCTCGCGGCCGGGCACGCTGACCTGAACTTCATGTCCCTCACGCAGCGCGAGGGATGCGGCGGCGACTGCGGACTCGAACGCGGCTTCCTTGGTGGCGTAGGTGTTCTTGACGTCGCCGTCATGCAGCACGCCCCATTCGTCCCGCACCGGCACGATGGCATATTGCGCAAGGCCCATTGTCCAAACTCCTGGCTCTAGATTTCAGAAAAAAGGTCTGCACGACAACGCGCCTGCGCGCTTAACGTTGCGTCAGCTGCGGATGGGTCGCGCTCACTCGCCAGACCGTGTTGCCGCTGTCGTCCGCAACCAGAAGCGCGCCGGTCTTGTCGATGGCAACACCAACGGGGCGGCCGCGCGCCTTATTGTCGCTGTTAAGGAACCCGGTGACGACGTCCTGCGGCGGGCCGCTCGGTCTGCCGTCCGTGAACGGCACGAACACGACCTTGTAGCCGCTCAGCACCTGCCTGTTCCAACTGCCGTGCTCGCCAACGAAGGCGCCGCCGCGATAGGCGGCCGGCAGGCTGGTGCCGGTGTTGAAGGCGAGCCCGAGCGGGGCGACATGCGAGCTCAGCGCGTAGTCAGGCACGATCGCCCTGGCGACGAGATCCGGCCGCTCCGGCTTGACGCGGGGATCGACGTGCTGGCCGAAATAGCTGTAGGGCCAGCCGTAGAAGCCGCCGTCCTTCACCGAGGTCATGTAATCGGGCACGAGATCAGGACCGAGCTCGTCGCGCTCGTTGACCACCGCCCAGAGTGCACCGGTCTGCGGCTCGAAGCTGAGGCCGTTGGGATTGCGCAGGCCGCTTGCGAACACGCGCCAGCGGCCGCTGGCGCGATCGACCTCGAGGATGGCGGCGCGATTGTGCTCGGCCTCCATGCCCCTCTCGGCAGCGTTGCTGTTAGAGCCGACGCCGGCGTAAAGCTTCGAGCCGTCGGGACTGGCGACCAGGCTCTTGGTCCAGTGATGGTTGATCGGACCGCCCGGCAGCGGCGTCAGCACCGTGCCCGGCGCGGTGATCTTCGTGTCCCCTTCGGTGTAGGGATATCTGACGATGGCGTCGGTGTTGGCGACATAGAGATCGTTGCCGACCAGCGCGACGCCGAACGGCGAGTTGAGATGGTCGAGGAAGACGCTTTGCGTCTCCGGCACGCCATCCCCGTTGCTGTCGCGCAGCAGCGTGATGCGGTTGCTCGCGCCGCTGTCGCCGCCGGAGGTCGCCCAGGACTGGATGACGCCCATCACGAGTTCCTTGGGCCGCTTGATCGGAGCGCCTTTCGGCGCCTTGGATTCCACCACCAGCACGTCGCCATTGGGGAGAACGTAGAGCGAGCGCGGGTGCTGCAGGCCGGTGGCGAAGGCCTTGGCCTGCAGGCCCTGCGCGACCGTCGGCGTCTCGTCCTTCCTCCAGCCGACGATGCGGGCAATGTGGACCGGCGGCAGCAGATATTGCTGGATTTCGGGAAGTGCCGGATTGGCGCCGACCTGCGCGTTGGGATCGCCGCTGCCGTCATTGCAGCCGGCCAGCCCCAGCAGCGACGCGCACAACAGCGCGCGGATCATCGCAGATATCATCGTGCAACTCCCACGCCGTGGCGATAGACAAGAGCCCAGCCGAGCCACCCCGTGATCGGCAGGATCAGCACTGTGAGCGCGGACAAGGCGAGCCCGCTCGGCCACACCGAAGTCCAGCCATCCCGCATGTGGATCATCAGATTGACCATCGAAAGGATCAGCACCACGACATTGCCGATCAGATGCGGCCAGGCCGGCGCCTGGGCCCGCACCAGCCGATTGCCGAGGAAGTCGATCAGGCCCGCGATCGCCGCCAGCACGCCGAAGACGATTCCGGCGAGCAGCAGCCAGGCCGAAAAATTCGCCCACATGATCTCGGCACTGGCGACATAGGCGATGTCGGTCAGCAGCGCCCCGACGAAACACGTGATCGGGATCGGCACCAGCATCGGATGAATCGGATGACCCGCGATCTGCGCGGTGGAACGCACGCGCACGTCGTCTTGCACGGTTGGCCTCGTGACTTTCACCCTTGCCCCCACGGCGAACTCCTGCTCATGACGAAGGTTCCTCCGCGTGCTGCACCGCGCCTGGAGCGAGGCTGCACCGCGCAAGGGGAACTGAATGGGACATCCGGAAGTCTTGACTGGATCAGCCTTTCGGAGACCGCAGCGTGGATCAGTCTGGCGACGGCGCCTCATTCAACCCAGCATCCAAGCTCGACGGCGTGTCGCGGCGCCAGACCAGGCAGATCGAATCCCAGAGCAGGCCAAGCGCCGCGCTGATCCATGAGACGATCCGCGCCGAAGGCGAGCAGGAGCTGGAGCGGCGATGGTGGGCCATCGTGCTGTCCGGTTTTGCCGCCGGCCTTTCGATAAGCCTGTCGCTGATCGTTCAGGGCGAGTTGCATGCGCTGATCTCGGATGAGGCGACCCGCCGCCTGGTTGCTCCGCTCGGCTACACCGTCGGCTTCCTGGTCGTCGTGCTGGGACGACAACAGCTCTTCACCGAGAACACGCTGACACCGATCCTGCCGCTGTTGCACAACAGGGATCTCGGCACCTTGGCAAGCGTGCTCAAACTCTGGATCCTGGTTCTCGCCTCGAATATCGCAGGGACCTGGGCGGCCGCCTCCGTGCTCGCTCGCACCAGCATCTTCGAACCTCGCATCGTGGACGCCTTCATCGATCTCAGCCGGCCGACGATCGAGGGGACGTTCTCGAGCACCTTCGTCAGGGCCATCTTCGCCGGCTGGCTGATCGCCTCGATGGCCTGGCTTCTTCCGGCTGCCAAAGGCTCGCGCGCACACATCATCGTAGTGATGACCTATGTGGTCGGACTCGGCCAGTTCTTGCACATCGTCGCGGGTTCGATCGAGTGCGCCTTTCTGGTGCAGAGCGGCCTGGCCTCGTTCAGCCAATATGCCTCCGACTTCTTCATACCCACGCTACTCGGCAATATTATCGGCGGAACGACCCTGGTTGCGCTGCTGAACTACGGACAGGTCGCCGCCGAAATCGATAACCACAGGGGATAGAGCCTGCACGAAGCGGCTGCTTTGGACAGGAACGATAGCGCAGAGCTGGGTTTGCCCTAGCAATCAACGCGGTCAAGCAGGATCATTCATGAGCATCGAGAGCAAGAGCCCATTCGACAAGGAACCGGCCGAAGGATCACGCGACATCATTGATCGCGAACTTCAGCGCGGCCACGAGGCCGACAAGAACAAGGTCGATCATCTCCCCGGCGTGAAGGTCAGCGGACAGCCTCAAGGCGGCGCGGTCGATCGCGCACGGAAGGAACGCGAGCGACGGGACGAGGAATAGCTGATCGGCCGTCAAGCCACGGGCGGCTATCTAGGAAATGCCCTGCTGGGATATCGCGTCCAACAGGTTCTGGAGCGGGTGAAGGGAATCGAACCCTCGTATTCAGCTTGGAAGGCTGCTGCTCTACCATTGAGCTACACCCGCGTTGGGGGCTCCCTAACACGGCCGGGCTGCGGTCTCAACTGCCCAGGAGGTCGCTTTCCGGCGTCTTCGGCGGCCTTGCGAACCACCCGGGTTCCTGCGGACCCGCCGCCCCTTAACAGCGGCGGGATCGCCGCCTATATTGAAGACTTCCGAAACCAACGAAAGGAGGTGATCCAGTGTCTTATCTCAAGCGCTGTCACCTCGCTGGGATCGCCCGCTAAGCTTCGAGTAGGGCTTGGCATCGGGGCGCTCTCAGCCCTGGACCAGCGAGCAAGAAATCGGGCGCGACGGGGCTTCCCCGCCGCGCCTTTTTCGTCTGTCGCCGCGGCTCAGGCGGGCGGCTCGCCGGCAAGCACCTCGCGAATCTTCTGCGACAGCTCCGCCTTGCGGTATGGCTTGAACAGCAGCGCCACGCCGGGATCGAGATGTCCGTCGTGGACGATGGTGTTGTCGGTATAGCCGGAGGTGTAGAGCACCCTCACGCCCGGCCGGCGGAGCCTGACGGCTTCGGCCAATTCATGCCCGTTCATGCCGCCGGGCATGATGATGTCCGTGAACAGCAGATCGAATCGGGCACCTTGGTCGACCAGCGTCAGCGCGGACGCGCCGTCGCTCGCAGCGAGCGTGCGGTAGCCGAGGCCGCCGAGTTGCGCGATGACATAGCCCTGGACCAGCGGATCGTCCTCCACCACGAGTATCGTCTCCCGCCCGCGCGCCGTGGCGGGCGCTTGAACCGGCGCCGTCCTGGCCACCGCCTCGCCCTTTGCCCGCGGCAGGAACAGCCGCATCACGGTGCCGCGCCCCTCCTCGCTTTCGATCGCAACAGTGCCGCCGCTCTGGCGGGCAAAGCCGTAGACCATGCTCAGCCCCAGACCGGTGCCGCGGCCGACCCCCTTGGTGGTGAAGAACGGCTCGAAAACACGCTCGCGGATATCGGCCGGAATGCCGTGACCGGTGTCGCCGACTGCAACCATCACGAAGGCGCCGCGCACGCCCTCACCAGCGGTCCCCGTGCCGTCGAGCTCGCGGTTCGCGGTTTCGAGGGTGAGCTTGCCGCCGCCCGGCATCGCGTCGCGCGCATTGACGGCGAGGTTGACGATCGCGGAGGACAGCTGCGACGGATCCACCATCGCGGACCAGGCCTCGTCGGCGAGCCGCGTCTCGATCTCGATTTGCTCGCCGAGCATCGGCCTCAGCAGCTTCGCGGTCTCGACCACGAGTGCGTTAACGTCGATCTCGCGCGGCTCCAGCGGCTGGCGGCGCGCGAAGGTCAGGAGTTGCGAGGTGATCTCCGCTCCGCGCGCGGCCGCATCATCGATCAATTGCGCGATCGCGGCCAGCTCGGGCTTGTCCGCAAGCCCCTCCTGGATGATCTCGATCGTACCGGTGATAACCGTGAGCACGTTGTTGAAATCGTGCGCCACGCCGCCGGTGAGCTGGCCGATCGCGTCCATCTTCTGGGACTGACGCAGCCGCTCCTCGATCTCGTGCTGCGCGGTGAGGTCGGTCGCGGAGCCGCGGTAGCCGAGGAAGCGTCCATCGTCGTCGAAAACCGGCTTGCCGTTGACGCTGAAATGATGCATCCGCCCGCGCGTGTCGCGTCCGCGATACTCGAATTTGCGGAACGGCTCGTGACGGTCCAGCGTCGCCAGATGCGCGCGCCATTTCTCGGCCTCGGTATCCCGATCGAGCGCAGTATCGATGCGACGCGTGCCGATCCGCACTTTGGGATCCATTCCGAAGGCAATCACCCGGTCAGAGAGATAGGTGAAACGGTGGTCCGGCCCGGTTTCCCAGAACCAGTCGGACGCAGTTTCGGCATAGTCGCGGAAACGCTCTTCGCTCGCCCGCGCCTCCGCTTCGGCGCGCCGGCGGATGGTCAAATCGCGCTCGAGATTGGCATTGGCCTCGCGCAGCTCGCCATAGGCCTGCTGGAGGTTCGCGCACATCGCGTTGAAAGCCTCGATCACCTTGTCCAGCTCGTCGGCATCGGAGGGCGGCCGGCGCTCCAGGCGTAACGGCGGTGGGGGCCGGGTCAGGCTGTATTTGCTGACGTACTCGGCGATGGCCGCAAGCGTCTCGATGTCGGTCAGACCAGGCTTCGCCGCCGTCGGCGCGATGGCGTGGCTGCGCTTGGCGTCCTCGTCAGCTGCGTTGGCCATGCACCATGTTCCCGAAATGGCGGCTCGCTGCTGCGGTCGAGCGGTTGCAGTCTCGAGCAATCCATGGGCTGAGACGCGCCCGTCTCGTCACCCGATGCAAGCGACGTCCCGTCGGCCCGCGAGCTCGAAGTCGGCAAGTCACGTCTTCCGCCCCCGCAGCGGCACTGCTGGGCAAATTATCACTGCTCGTGCTAAAATGTCATCGGTGAAAGTCCGGTATGGCTCGCGGGACGAGCGCGCAATGATCGTTGCGACCGGGTGTGCAGGCGCCAACTTTGGCGGCTAGCCGTCGCCTGCCTGTCGCTGCTCGCCACTGACCCTGCGTTGGCGCAGGACACGATCCGGCTGGCGCGCATCGCCTGCAACCACTACCTGCATGAACGTCATCGCGATCTGGTGCCTGAGGTCGGCAAGGTCATCGCCCAGATGCAGGCGAGCGGCAAGCTGGCCTCGCTGCGCGAGGCCCTGGTCAAGCCGGTCTTGAGCGGGCAATGACGAATGCTGCGTCAGCCAGCGCGAAGCCGCTCGCGCAGCGCGACGGCGGCGATCAGCATGCCGACGCACCAGGCCACGACCGCGCGGTTCGGCTCCTCGCCGAGCAGCACCGTGACCAGAGCATGATCCGGAAAGTGTGTAGCGGTTTTCCGAAAAGATCATGCTCAAACATAACCTCTCGTCAGAAGGCACGGGACGATGGCCTTGGAGGTCCGGATCATCAGCGCGAGCAGGAACGGCATCGCCGCGATCGATATCTGCGGAACGTCCATCTCGAACGCCCGCCTCGCCGCAAGGCTTCAGAAGCCGAAGAAGTTGAACGCGCGCCGCAGTTTGCCGCGCCGGCTCTCGACGATCCGCTCACCGCCGTTCTCAGCCGAGCTGCCGTAATAGCGGTGATGGCCGGCCTGGTCGTGCAGATCGGCCGGCTCCGACTGCCCTGCCCGCCGCGCGTCGCAGATGATCTTGATGGTATGACCCGACATTGCCGCCTCCAGCAAAGAACTTGTTGTTTATGGTCCATCAGTCGCGACCAGTTCCGGCGGCGTTCACATGGGCGAGGGCGCAATCGGGTTTCAGAACGGTTTCGCCGCTTGCGGGCCACGCAATATTTTGCTTCGGAAGTGTCGGCACGGGCCGCCGTGCCACGTCCTCAGGACTTGCGCAGAAACAAAAGCAGAAAACAACGAGGTGACGATGCTGTACGCCATCCTGGCCTATCACGTGGAAGACGAGGTCCTGTCCTGGACGGCGGAGCAGGACGCCGCGGTCGTCGCCAAGGTCATCGAGGTTCAGGCGCCGCTGCGGGCCAGCGGGCAGTTTGGTCCGGCGGCCCGGCTGGATGAGACCCGCAAGGCCCGGACCTTGCGCGGCCCCGGCGCGGGAATGGTGCTGGACGGGCCGTTTGCCGAGACCAAGGAGCAGCTTCTCGGCTTCCACTTGATGCAATGCGCCACCGAGGAGGAGGCGATCGAAGCGGCGCGGAAGCTGCGCGCGGTCAATCCGACGGCGGTGTACGAGATCCGCCCGGTCAAGCTTTACGTGCCGGCCGATGGGTTCGGCGCGACATAGAAGCGCTGGATCAGGAGGCCGCCAAAGGCAAAACACCAGATGTAGGGCGCGATATGCGGCGCAAACGCCGCAACGATGGTGCCCGGGATGAACACGGCGACCGGAAACAGCGAAGCCATGATCTCGCGGCCCCAGCCGCGCAGGATGGTCCACCACAGCAAGGCATTGAGGCCGCCGATCGTGGTCAGGTGCAGGCCGTAGAGCACCGCCACCGCGCTGCTCATGGCGTAGTTGGTGTAGAGCCCGTTGGTGACCGGCAGCAGCACGATCGAGAGCAGGAAGAAAAGGTTGAGGACCACCATGCCACGGCTGCCGACGGGCTGACGTGCCAGCCGGCGGTGATGGCTGATCCAGAACACCCCGGCGATGATGAAGCTGAGCGCGAAGCCGGCAAGCTTGCCGGAATACACCCGCGCGAGATCGTTCCAGTCGGGTGCGCCACTGAACACTGCCGCCTTCGGCAGGTCGTAGGCCAGCAGCGTCATGGCGACGCCGAAAATGGTGTTGCTGAGCGACTCCAGCCGCCGCATCTCGAATTGTTCGGGCTTGAGCTCGGTCATCTCGCCATGGGGTGCTGGAACCAAAGGGCCGTCATCCCCCTAAATCCTAATTCCAGTTCCGTCCAGCCGCATTGCGATTCGCCCCGGGATCGCCGAGTCTCATCCTTTCACCGGGGCGATTCGTGGCGACATATCTGGACACGCTCAATGCGGAGCAGCGCCGCGCCGTCGAGCATGGCGTGGCCGACGGCGCAATCGTGGGCGGCCCCCTGCTCGTCATCGCCGGTGCCGGCTCCGGCAAGACCAACACGCTCGCCCACCGCGTCGCGCATCTGATCGTCGCAGGCGCCGATCCCCGCCGCATCCTGCTGATGACGTTCTCCCGACGCGCGGCGGCGGAGATGGCCGGCCGGGTCGAGCGCATCGCGCGCAAGGTGCTGGGCGAGAACAACGCCGCAATCATGCGCGATGCGCTGACCTGGGCCGGCACCTTCCACGGCATCGGCGCGCGGCTGTTGCGCGAATATGCCGAGCGGATCGGGGTCGATCCCGCCTTCACCATCCATGACCGCGAGGATTCTGCCGACCTGATGAACCTGGTCCGGCACGAGCGCGGCCTGTCGAAGACCGAGAGCCGCTTTCCGGCCAAGGGCACCTGCCTGTCGATCTATTCCCGCTGCGTCAATGCCGAGATGGAGATCGAGAAGGTGCTCGCCCAGCATTTTCCCTGGTGCGCGGGCTGGGCCGCCGAGCTGAAGGGTCTGTTCGCCGCCTATGTCGAGGCCAAGCAGGCCCAGCACGTGCTCGATTACGACGATCTGCTGCTGTATTGGTCGCAGATGATGGGCGATGCGCTGATCGCTCAGGAGATCGGCGGCCGCTTCGACCACGTGCTGGTCGACGAATATCAGGACACCAACCGTCTGCAATCCTCGATCCTCTTGGCGCTCAAGCCCGACGGCCGCGGCCTCACCGTGGTCGGCGACGACGCGCAGTCGATCTATTCGTTTCGCGCCGCCACCGTGCGCAACATCCTGGACTTTCCGCAGAGCTTCTCGCCGCGCGCGGAGATGATCACGCTCGACCGCAATTACCGCTCGACGCAGGCGGTGCTGTCGGCGGCGAACGGCGTGATCGGCCTCGCCCGCGAGCGCTTCACCAAGAACCTCTGGACCGACCGCACCTCAGGTCAGAAGCCGCAGCTCGTCACCGTGCACGACGAGGCCGACCAGGCGCGCTACATCGTCGAGGCGGTGCTGGCGAACCGCGAGCAAGGCGCGCTGCTCAAGCACCAGGCGGTGCTGTTCCGGACGTCCTCGCATTCGGGTCCGCTGGAGATCGAGCTGACCCGCCGCAACATCCCCTTCGTCAAGTTCGGCGGCCTGAAATTCCTGGATGCCGCGCATGTCAAGGACGTGCTGGCCGTGTTGCGCTTCGCCGAGAATCCGCGCGACCGCGTCGCCGGCTTTCGCATCCTGCACCTGCTGCCGGGTATCGGGCCTGCGACCGCACAGCGCGTGCTGGACCAGATGGCGGAGAGCACCGACCCGCTTGCCGCGCTCGGCCGGCTGCCGGGGCCGGCGCGCACCGGCGAGGACTGGACCTGTTTCGTCCGCACGGTCGAAAACCTGCGCTATTCGGAATGGCCCGTCGACCTCGAACGGGTGCGGCTCTGGTACGAGCCGCATCTCGATCGCATGCACGAGGATGCCGAGACGCGCCGCGCCGATCTGATGCAGCTCGAGCAGATCGCGAGCGGCTATGCCTCTCGCGAGAAATTCCTGACCGAGCTCACGCTCGATCCGCCGGATGCGACCAGCGACAAATCAGGGCCACCCCTGCGCGACGAGGATTACCTGATCCTCTCCACCATCCACTCCGCCAAGGGCCAGGAGTGGAAATCGGTGTTCGTGCTCAACGTCGTCGACGGCTGCATGCCGTCCGATCTCGGCGCCGGCACCAGCGCCGAGCTCGAGGAGGAGCGCCGCCTGCTTTATGTCGCGATGACCCGCGCCAAGGACGATCTCCACCTCGTCGTGCCGCAGCGCTTCTTCGTGCACGGCCAAGCCGCCAGGGGCGACCGCCACGTCTACGCCTCGCGCACCCGCTTCATCCCGGAGCAATTGGTCTACCTGTTCGAGCGCACCGCCTGGCCGAAGGCCGCAAGCGGTGCCGCGCGCAGCGCGGCGCAGGGGCCGAAGATCGACATCGGGGCGCGGATGCGGGGGATGTGGCGGTAGACACAAGAGGCTAGTGTCCAGACCTGTCAGGATAACTGGAACAACAGAGGTCCGACATGAAAGCCGTTGTCGTCGAGCAATACGCCCCCATCGATCAGATCGAGCTGAAGGACGTACCGCCTCCGTCCATGGAGGCGGGACAGCTGCGCATCCGGGTGGAAGCTGCCGGGATTGGCTTCGTCGACGGTCTGAAGATCGAGGGACGCTACCAGACCAAGGACCCCCTCCCCTTCATTCCCGGCACGGAATTCGCGGGTGTGGTGACGGACGCGCCCGGCGCACCGGGCGGCTACCAGCCCGGCATGCGCGTGATGGGCATGACGCGATCGGGCGCACTGGCCGAAGAGATCGTCGTTAGGCCTGAAGCGGTCCATCCCCTGCCGGATGGCGTCGCAGCCGAGGTCGCCGCCTCGTTTCGCGCCAATTACCTGACGGCCCTTTATGCGCTGGGCGCGCGCGCTTCGCTGGCCGCAGGCGAGCAGCTTCTCGTGCTGGGTGCCGCCGGCGGCACTGGGATTGCGGCCGTCCAGATCGGAAAGCTGCTCGGCGCCCGCGTGATCGCAGCGGCGTCGACGCCGGACAAGCGCGAGTTCGCGCAGGCGCATGGCGCCGATGCAGTGATCGATTATACGCAGGCCGGCTGGCGTGACACGCTCAAGGACTTGACGGCAGGACACGGCGCCGACGTGATCTTCGACCCCGTTGGCGGCGAGATCTCGGTGCAGGCCTTTCGCTCCATCGCCTGGCGCGGCCGTCATCTCGTGGTCGGCTTTGCCGCCGGCACCATCCCCGCGCTGCCGTTCAATCTACCGCTGCTGAAAGGCGGCGCTCTGCTCGGCGTCGATCTTGCGCAGATTCCAACGCGCGAGCCCGATGTGCAGAAGCGCCTGATGTCACAATTGACGGACTGGCTTGCCGATGGCCAGTTGAAGCCCGTGGTCGGCCAAGTCTTCGCCTTCGAGGATTTCCGCGCGGCATTCAAGACGATGCAGACGCGCGCTGCGCTCGGCAAGATGGTGGTGCGCATCGGGCGATAAGATCCACAAACGGAAACCGAGCATTTCCGCACGTGCGCTTGTGACCGGGCTGCGGTCCCTTAGATGTGGCCGATCCTCCCACAGAGACTTGATCGATGACCGCACCGCTCGAATTCGGACTGGATACCTTTGGCGACGTCACAAGAGATGCGTCCGGCGACATGATTCCGCATGCGCAGGTGATCCGCAACGTGGTCGACGAAGCGGTGCTGGCGGACGAGCTCGGTCTCGATTTCATCGGTCTCGGCGAGCATCACCGCGCCGATTTCGCGATCTCCTCGCCGGAGACCGTGCTCGCGGCGATCGCATCGCGCACCAGGCGCATCCATCTCGGCTCGGCCGTGACGGTGCTGTCTTCGGACGATCCCATCCGCGTGTTCCAGCGCTTTGCCACGCTGGATGCGGTCTCGAACGGACGCGCCGAGGTTATCCTCGGCCGCGGCTCGTTCACCGAATCCTTCCCGCTGTTCGGCTTCGACCTGCGCAAATATGAGGAGCTGTTCGAGGAGAAGCTCGATCTGTTCGCCGCGCTCTTGTCGCAGCAGCCGGTCACCTGGCAAGGCAAGCTGCGTCCGCCGCTGAAAGATCAGCTGGTCTATCCGCCGGTCGAGAACGGCAAGCTGAAAACCTGGATCGGCGTCGGCGGCAGTCCGCAATCGGTGGTGCGCGCCGCGCATTACGATCTGCCCTTGATGCTGGCGATCATCGGCGGCGATCCAGCGCGCTTTGCGCCCTATGTCGAGCTCTATCATCGGGCCTTCAGGGAGTTCGGTCGCCCGGCCCAGCCGATCGGCGTGCATTCGCCGGGCTACGTCGCCGAGACCGACGCGCAGGCGCGCGAGGAGCTCTGGCCCGACTACAAGGCGATGCGCGACCGCATCGGCAAGGAGCGCGGCTGGCCCCCGATGGGACGCGACGAGTTCGTCCATGAGGCCGAGCACGGGTCGCTCTATGTCGGCGCGCCGGAAACGGTGGCGCGCAAGATCGCGAAGACCGCGAAGGCGCTCGGCATTTCGCGGTTTCAGTTGAAGTATTCGGCGGGGCCCTTGCCGCACGAGAAGCTGATGCGGAGCATCGAGCTTTACGGGCGGAAGGTGGTGCCGATGGTGCGGGAGATGATGGGGTAGCGGGCTTGAGAAACAGTCCCAGTCCGCCTACGCCCTGCGGGCTACGGCGCGACAGCCTTCGCTCACTTCGCGCCACGAGCACTTATGCTGGCTTGCCTAGCCGTAGCTCGCGAAGCGAGCGAAGGCTGGTGGGGGAGGCAGGACTCGAACCTGCGAAGCCATGAGGCGGCTGATTTACAGTCAGCTCCCTTTGCCACTCGGGACACTCCCCCGCTCGACGGCAGCACAATCGGGCCGGACCTTGCCGGCGGACCGAAGACGGCCATGGAACGTGAAGGCCGCGGCAACCCGTATCGGGGCGCGACCGGGCGCGTTTATGGGCGAAGCGGTGGGGCAAAGTCAACCGAGGCAAGCAGCTAAAATCGCCCTCGAAGCCACTCAAATTGCCATATTGGGGTCCCCGTGACACAAGCGAGCCCATGAAGGACAAAAAATTCGCCCCGAGGGGCCCCCGCAGGGGGGCTAAGCCCTTCAACAAACCAGGGAAATCGACCGGCCGGCCGGCTTGGCGCGAACGCGATTCGCACCCCGACGGGCCCGTCATTCTCTATGGCTGGCACACCGTCACCATGGCCCTCGCCAACCCGCAGCGGCGGATCCGCAAGCTGACGTTAACCGAGAACGCCGCGCGGCGGCTGGCGGACGAAAACATCGCGACCCGCATCGCGCCCGAGATCGTCCGTCCCCAGGAGATCGACCGCCTGCTCTCGCCCGACGCCGTGCATCAGGGCCTGCTCGCCGAGGCCGATCCCCTGCCCTCGCCGGACATCGAGACGCTCAAGCAGGAAGGCATGGTGCTGGTGCTCGACCAGATCACCGATCCGCACAATGTCGGCGCCATTCTGCGCTCTGCAGCGGCCTTCGCGGTGAAGGCGATCGTGACCACCGCGCGTCACAGCCCCGAGGCGACGGGCGTGCTCGCCAAGGCCGCCTCCGGCGCGCTGGAGCTTGTGCCTGTCGTCACGGTGCAAAATCTCGCCCGCGCCTTAACGGCGTTGAACGAGCGCGGCTTCCAGACCGTCGGTCTCGACAGCGAAGGTACCGAGGACCTCTCGAACGTCACACTGCGCGAGCCGCTCGCGCTGGTGCTCGGCGCCGAAGGCAAAGGCTTGCGGCAATTGACGCGCGAGACCTGCAGCGTCGTGGCGCGGCTCGACATGCCCGGCGAGATCAAGAGCCTCAACGTCTCGAATGCGGCCGTACTCTCGCTCTATGTCGGCGCGAGCCGGCTGGGGCTGATGAAGCGCTAGCGCTTTAGGCGCCGCGCATATCCGGACGATGCTAGACTACGCCTGTTTTGCCCGACGGATCAATCGAAGTCTCTGTTTTTCCGAAATTTGGGGTTCGAACAATGAGCTAATGAGCGATGCTCGCTCATCTCGGGCACATTGCGCTTCAAGTCCTTGATTTCACTGTTCCCGGCTACTGTGCATGGGGTTGTTTTGAAGAGAAAGCAAAACGCCCGTCCGCATCACGCGAACGGGCGCTTCGCAAATCTCAACCGATCAGAGATCAGTAATAGCGGCGCAGCACGCGGTGACCGCCATAATAGCGCGGTGCATGGCGGTGGGCGTAGCCGTAACGGTGAGCATGGCCGTAGTGCACGCGCGGCAGATAGCCGTAGCGCGGGCCGTAGCCGTAGCGATAGGGACGGAAGTACGGGCGGCGATAGGGATAAGCGGCCGGCGGTGCGACCGCAGCGGCACGATAGCCATAGCCATAGCCGTAATTGGCGGGCGCGACGACCGCGTCCTCGCGGTAGGTCGGATACGGCGCGAAGGCGCCCGGGCCGGTATAGGTCGGCCCCTGGTTGACGTAGTAATACTGCGTGGTCGGCTCGGCGAGACGCTCATAGGCGCCGTAGCCGTAGCCGTAGCCATACCCGTATCCGCCGCATCCGGTGTTGCAGCCGCTATAGACCGGTGCCACCGGCGCGCACGTGCTGAAGCCGCAGGCCGCGGCCGGCGCGGTGGCGGCGAACATCACGGCAGTTGCCGCGACCAGTCCCGAAATCATCTGACGCATTACTCTCTCCTGTTGATTTCCGTTTTTGGTTTTCACGTTTCTCAACCCGGCGGCCTGCCGGGTATCTCTGTGCGCGGCCGCGGCCGCGGTGGCCGAGGACGGTCGTTGATCTCGGGCGCGTAGATCACCGGCGGCGGATCGATAGGCGGATCCATCTGCGCCGGCAGCGGCGCGGACGAGGCACCCCAGCTCTGGTGGTAGCTCTCGGCGGGCTTGGGCAATTTGCGGTTCGCCGGCGGCTCGACCTCGAGCCGGCCGTAGCCTGGCCGCAGGCCCAGCGTCGGATAATAATGGCCGACGTTGTCGGGCTGCCGCTCGGCGATATAGCGTCCGCCATAGATCGTGGGCTGCACCTGCTGGCCCTTGCCGAGGCCCCAGGTGCCCTCGACGACGGCATAGGACGCATCGATGTTGTTGATGATTACAGGCACGCCGGGACGGCCGGGAACGACGATCTCGAAGCCGGCTGCAAACGCGGTTGCAGGCAGTCCGATCAGAAAGGCGGCGAGCGCCACGGCACGCATGAGGAGACCCCGGTTATCCGGGCGCAACCTAACCGATCGCGACGCAGAGAGAGTTAAGGCCTGCTCACCAAATTCCGGTAAGCCTAACGTGCAAGGATTGCGCGCCGCTCAAATGTTGCACGGCGAGCTAGTGAAGTGTTAACGGCGCGGAACCCCGCGGCTGGAACAGCGTACTGCTCACATCGGTTTGACGGCTCGCATCCGAAAAATCCCAAGGTTGCATCGGAACGTCCTGCGCCGTCAGCGTTTAGCTCCTGTCCACAAAATGGGAGCGAACAACCATGACCATCAAGCTTCTCGGGGCCACGGCGATCGCAGCGACCATGCTGGCAGGCTCTGCCATGGCGCAGACCGTCGTCACCAATCAGGGCCGCTGCTCGGCGCAATTCCCGAACGCCAATTGCCAGACCTTCGGACCGGGACAGGCCACCACCGAGAGCGGCTACCGCCACCGCCGCGCGGCCTATCGCCAGACCAACCGCGACTGGAATAACGACTGGAACAGAAGCCCCACTGGCTTCTGGCCGACCGACGTTGCGGCGGGCGCTGTCGGGACGGCGGCCGGCGTCGCGGGCGCCGCGATCGGCACCGCCGGCGCGATTGCCACCGCCCCATTCCGAGGTTGGGACAATTCCTACGCCTATGACAATTCGTGGGACCGCGGCTGGGACAATCGTAGCTGGGACAGGCGCACCTATGCCCAGCGCAACGGCTTCGTCTGTACGCCCGGCACGTACTTCAAGGGCGCAGACGGCCGCCGGCAGCTCTGCCAGTAAGCCGGCTTGAGCCGAACGCGACACATCGGGCGGCCCGCGCGGCCGCCCCATTCACGTCCTGCGACGACGACCTCCCGGTTCTGGCACTTTCCGATCAAGTCTGGTATTGCGGCGCGCACGGGTAGACGGGGCCCGGCGCGAGCCGAGCTCTGCCCTGCCTCTTGAGGCATCGCCGGCTTAGCTCAGCGGTAGAGCAGCGGTTTTGTAAACCGAAGGTCGGGGGTTCAATCCCCTCAGCCGGCACCAGCTTCTGACGCGAAGCTATTCTCCGGCAGCTCATCCAGCCGCCAGAGCCCGAGGCTCTTGTCGCGCCAGCCGCCACCGCCCTCCTCGCAACGCTCGTCGATCAGTGCCTGCGGTGCCGGCCAGCCGAACGGCGCTTTCTCCATGTTGAGCGCGCGCCAGTCGCCATCCTCGCAATCGTGATTGTAGTCCCACTCCGGAAAGGTCGTGACGAGCAGGAAGCGCGCGCCGCTCATCCGAAATTGCACGAGGGCGCGATAGATGTTCGCAAAGCTCAGATGCACCAGGCAATCCCGGCAGAGAATAACGTCGGCGTGCGGCAGCGCATCGCGCGTGATGTCAGCGACGAGAAACCGACCGAACGAACCGTCGGCTGCGACACGCCGGCGGTTTGCATCGATCAGCGACGGTACGATGTCGATGCCGGTGTAATCGACATCGAGCTTGAGCCGGCCGATCCAACCTGCATCGCCGCAGGGCGCATCGAGCAGCGAGCGCGCGCCGAGCCGTTGCAGCAATGCAGGCAGCGCCTCCTGGATTGCGGCTGTGGCGACATCCTCCGAGCCGAGGCCGGACACCGAAGTGGCCGCGCCCCAGAGGTTGGTCCGCTCGATCCGCGCGAACCGTGCGGCGAGATCCAGCCCTGAGAAATTGTCACGGTCGGCAACGAAGCGTTCGTGCGCAAGCACGGGGGGACGATCGGCGGTCATTGGGCGAGCCTTTTGCGGCGCGGGTACACTATACAATCCGGCCGAACTGTTCGAAATTGCCTGGCAGCGAACCTACGCATGTTATTCGTCTCGTCGAGACGATGCGCTCCACCACGCCCAAAGAGAAGGCCAAGATCGTCGCCGGCGCGGTGACGGCCGTCGTCACGACGGCCATGCTGTTCGTGCTTGCGCTCGGCCTTGTGCTGTCGCACTAGGCGCGATCTAAAGCCCCCCGTTTTCGCATCGAAAATCGCCGGCCCGGAACCGGCTCCGGCGCCAGCCGTTGTCAGCGCATGCGGATCCGGGAAGAAAACCGAAACATGATTCTGCTGGCGACGGTGACGCTGTGCTGTAGCGCCGTGGCCGGGACGTTGGCGCTGTTCGAGCCGGCGCCGGGACGGACGCCCGATAAGCTGGTCGCCGATAGGGCCGTGATCGAGCCCACTCCGCGCACGCCAGCTCAGATCCCGGTTCGGGTGGTCGGCGCGCCCTTCGAGCCCAACGTCAATCCGCGCGAGCGGTAGCGCTCACCTCGGCGAGGCCTTGCTCACCTCGGCGAGGCCTTGCTCACCTCGGCGAGGCCTTGGCGCCCTCCTCGGGCCGGCCGTGGACACGCGCCAATTCCTCGACAAACGCGATCACCTCCGCCCGCTTGTCGGGCGGCAGCGTCAGGAACGCGCGGATGAGCCTCAGGCCCTCCGCCTCGTTCGGTCTTTCTTTCGATGCATCCATCTGCCCAGTGTCGGGCTACCGGGAAAAATATGCAACCCTTGCAAACAGCCTTGATTCGAAGCAGCCGCTTTGCTGGAATACGCGCGGCTGAGGTGGATCATGAAATGGATCAGGGAGCGCGACGCACTGATCGCGCAGACGCTGGCTTTCGTCCAATCGGTGACCGGCAGGAAGGATGACGTCCTTCAGCCGGAGGCGCCCGCATCTGGCCCGGCCGTCGCGATGGAGATCGTCACCGTGGAGGCGGTCACCGTCGAGATCGAACCGCCGCAAGCCCCCTTTCCGCCGCGGCCCGCGCCTCTGCCGACGCGGACGAGCGGCGAATTCCGTGCCGAGATGCAGGCCCGCATCGCCAATTTCCGCAAGCACCAGGAGCGCTTCGAGCGCGAACGTGAGGAATATTGTGCGGCGACCCTGACCAAATTGCGTGCAGCCATCCGCGACGCCTCAGGTCCGCCGGCCGAATAAGGCCCGGCCAGGGCCCTACAGCCAGGACCCTACAACCACGACCAGACCAGCCAGAGATTGGCCGCGCAGGCGCCGAACAGCGCCAGCGTGAGCGGCAGGAGCATGTGCCCGCAGGATGTGTTCAGGTCGCTCGTCATGGCCGAAAACATCCGCTGATTCCGGCCGAAGAGTCCCAGGATTCTTTTTTCCGGGATTCAGGACTCGTTAAGGACTCAAGGGCCGTCCACGACGATCACGGGCGCGTGATCGGGCGGGTGGCCGGAACCCTCCCCCCGTAAGCTCGTTAACGGGCATTCCTGGAGTCGGGATGCATGCCCTACGCCCTCTTCTGCAATGACGCCCAAATCAGCAAGTCCTATCCGAGCGAGGCCGACGTCTGGAAGCTCGCCGAGCGGAGTGGTCTCGTCGTGGACGTGACGGCGGACGACGAGCGGCCGGGACCGCGCCGGGTGCTCGACAATGATTACAAGATCGAGCCGTGCCAGGCGGCTCAAGGCGAGGACCCCGCCAAGAACAAGGCGGAGGCCGATCGGCAGTCCAGAATGGAGCTCGAGCTGAATTCCTGAGCTCCGGCACGGAGCCGGAGCGAAAGCTCAGGGGGTGGCCGCCACAAGCGAGGCTTGCTCGCCCGGCATCGTTACGCAGGCCTTGCGGCGGTGCAGCCCGCGGATGGCGCCGGTGACCTTCATGACCTTGCCCGACGGACATGAAGCGTCCTTGACGAAGGCAACTTCGTACGGTGCCAACATCAGAGGCTCGGATCTGAGGATTGTCTGTGCAGAGCACGGCAGGCAGCCGAAGAACGAGAGCACCACTGCCGACACCAAGATACGCATGTCCGTCGTCCCACCTGCCCGGTAATTGTCATATAACGCGTTCCGGAGCGCGAGTTCCGTAAACCGCAAAAATTATTTTTGCTTTACGCCAGCCCCATGACGCGCGTGAGAAGGCGCGCCAGCATCGTTTGCAAGCAAATGACGCGCCAAATGGTTCACGGAATGCAAAGAAAGCAGGCGCCGGAGGCGGCAGGCCGGCAAACGAAAGGCCGGCGGAGCCGGCCTTTGTCAGGTCTTGGAGGTTCAGGTCTTGGATCTTCAGGTCTTGGATCTTCAGATCTTGGGTCGGCGCTGACCGTCAGTACCGCGAGGCGGCCGGGCCGCCCCAGCCGAAGCGATAGTTCACCCCGGCCTTGACGGTATGCTCGTCCTCCCGGCCACGAACGCCGACGATGTCAGCCGGGCCGGAGGTGAAGGTCGTGCTGCCGAAATTGTAATATTGATACTCGGCCTTGGCCGACCAGTTCGGCGCGAACATGTATTCGAGGCCGGCGCCGACCGTATAGCCGTCCTTGTTGTTGCCGGTGGTGGTGAAGGCCTGCGGCACCCCGGCGATGTTCACGCCAAGGCCGTTATTCCGCCAGGCATAACCGCCCTTGGCGTAAAGCAGCGTCGGTCCCCAAGTGTAACCGATGCGACCGGTCACCGACCCGATCTGGTCGGTGCTGGATGTCACCTGCGTGCCCAGCGGGAAGATGGCGCCATTGTTGTTGGTCGGCAGCCAGGAATACTGGGCCTCGATACCCACCACCCAGTTGGGCGCGAACTGGTAGTCGAAGCCGCCCTGCACGCCGCCCAGGAAACGCGCGTCGCTCGACTGGAAGCTGTTGTCGCCAGCAAACGCGCCGCCGAGATGGCCACCGATATAGAAACCGGTCCAGTTATAGATCACCTGCGGCGGCGTGACCGGAGCCTTGGTATAGGCGCGCGGCTGCATGTCGGCCGCTACGGCCGGCGCAACCAGCACCAGCAGAGCTGCTGCACCCAGCAAGATCGACTTCATGATCATCCCCGTTCTTTCATTACGACACTCGGGAAACAACGTGGCGTGAATTGGGTTGCTTCGCGGCAATGCCGGAACGTTGATCGTTCGTGACTGTGACGGCGTGGCAACAACACGAATTTGTTCCGTCAATTCGGCTGCGCAAGGCCGCCGCCACGATTTGTCGCAAGACGAAACCACCCCGTTCAAAGCTCGCCGAAATGTGATCCAGCGGCTCCGGCTCCTTCTGTCTAACACCGGGCGATAAAGGCTGCCTTTGCGCTACCGCGTCATCTTTTCCAGTTCCGGAAACGGTGCGTAAACCGCACCGGCGCAGAGATCGCTGGTCTGGTCGACCACGCGGTCCGCCCGGCCGTTGACGAAGATCACGGCCCGCTCGCGCATGCCCTTGTAGCTCCCATCCGTCTCGCGCGGGGTGAAGTGCAGGCAGCTCACATAGAACTGCCGGCCGCCGACCTCGCGCTGCACCGGCTCGGCCATGGCGGCATTGCGCACGCCGACCGGATTGTTGAGGTAGGCCCGCATCAACGCCACCGTGTCGTTCCGGAAATTGTCGGGAAACGGCTGCGGCCCGCCGGCCTGGGTCCCGCCCATGAAAGTCGGACGGTCACTGTCGCTGCCGAAACATGCCGCAAGCGCCAGCGGCAACGCCAGGATCACCGCACATCTCGCCAATCGCCCCACAGGCCCCGCTCTCCGCTCGAACAGATCAGGAGACGTTCTAGCCCCAAGCCGGGATGAAGGGAATTCGCTTGCAGCGGCGCAAACAGCGCACCGGCCAGCCGCCGACATCTCGGGCTTCCGCCCGAGGCGTGGCAACGGGCCGGGCCTGACGTCCGCGCGCGGCGGCGGGCAATGCCAGGGATGCCGCCGCGCGCGATCAGTCGTCAGTTGCGCTTGTCAGACGTCGCGGGCTTGGTCACATCCGGCTGCGCCTTCTGCGACTCCTTGGCCGTGACCTGCTTGTCGTGATGGCGATGCTTGCTCACGCTCTTGTGCTGGTCGGTGGTGACCGCGGCATTGGCGTCCATTGCCTTCGACTTGCCATCCACCTTGGCGTCCGTCTTGACATCGGAAGCCTTCGCGTCCGTCGTCTTCACGTCCGTCTTGGCGTCGGTCTTGGCGTCGGCCTTGACGCCGGCTTCCGGTTTTGCGGCAGTGGTCGCCGCCTTGGTCTGGCTCTGGTCGGCCTTGATCACCGGCGCGGCTGTGGTGGTCTTGCCGGCCTCGGCGGCGAACGCCGGGGCTGCGATCACGGAGGTTGCGAGCAAGGCTGCAGAAATGGTCTTCAACATGGTGGTCTCCTCTTGGAAGGATCATCAGGCGGCGCCCTCTCGACCCATCGATCGTGGGAAGGAACATAAGCGGGGTGCACTGAACCCAATCTGAAGCCCCTTGCAGGCTTCCGTTCATCTCGATGACACGTTTGTCATCCACGGCCGGGCGAATAGATCGTGCGACGCGGGAATGTTTTTGCCCGAGAGGTGTTCCGGTCTTCGGGCAATCGTGTAGGATCGCCACGTTCCATACCGGAGAACTTAGATGCGCAAACTCTCAATGCTCGTTGTGCCGGGACTCGTCGCTATGACACTGGCGGCCGCGCCGGTGCTGTCCAGCGCGTATGCCGCCGCCGGCGACGACCCTTCGTCGCCGCCGAAATCGGACACCTCGACCAAGAAGGGCAAGAAGAAGAGCTCTTCCGTCAGCGACCCCAAATTCCTCGCGGCCTACCGCACCGCCTACGCCGCGATCTACGACAAGCACGATTACAGGGGCGCGATCGACCAGCTGAAGTCGCTCAAGCGCAACGACGTCGCCGACGTCGCCAACCTGATCGGCTACTCCTATCGCAAGCTCGGCGACTACCAGTCTTCGAAGGTCTATTATGAGCTGGCGCTGAAGGACGATCCGAATCACGTCCGCACCTGGCAATATTACGGCCTCTGGCAGCTCGAGCAGGGCAACCGCGAGCAGGCGCAATACCACCTCGACAAGATCGCCTCGCTCGCCGGCACCGGCAGCTCGGAATATCGCTCGCTGGCCGAAGCGCTCGACAAGCCGACCGGCGCGACGCTCGTCTACTGAAGGCATCGCATCTTCGAACGACGCGAACGGGCACAACCTTTCAGGTTGTGCCCGTTCTGCTTTCTCGGCTAGCTTTCGCACCGACCTCCCTCGCAAACCGGTAGCGCAATGGATACGTGGCTGCGATCCGCGATCGACTACATCGGCTCCTGGATCGAATACCAGCTGACGACGATCCAGCAGCCGGGCGTCATCGTGGCTTTCGCTCATCGCGGCGAGGTCGTCGCCGAGCATGCGTTCGGCCTCGCCAATCTCGACACCGGCGAGAAGCTCACCCCGCGCCATCGCTTCCGCATCGCCTCGCACTCCAAGAGCTTCACCTCGGCCGGCATCATGAAGCTGCGCGAGCAGGGCAAGCTCCGGCTCGACGACCATGTCGGCCGATATGTCGGCGGCCTCGATCGGCGCGTCGCCGAGACCACGATCGCGCAAGTGCTGTCGCACAGCGCGGGGCTGACGCGCGACGGCGCCGATTCCGGCCAGTTCATCGACAGCCGCCCCTATCTCGATGCCAAGGAGCTGCTTGCAGAATTGAAGCTGCCGACCGCGATCGACTCCGGCACACGCTTCAAATATTCCAATCACGGCTTTGGCCTGCTCGGCCTCTTGATCGAGGCTGTTGCGAAGGAGCCCTACTCCGTCTGGATCAAGCGCGAGATCATTGCGCCGGCCGGCCTGCGCGAGACCGAACCGGACGCACCGCTTCCCAAGGGCGCAGCCTTCGCGCGCGGCCACACGCGAAGAGTGCCGTTTGGCGAGCGCTGCGTGATCCCCGGCGACAATCCCGCACATGCAATGGCATCTGCCGCAGGCTTCGTCGCCACCTCCGCCGACACCGCACGCTTCTTCGCGCAGCTGGCGCCCAACGCGAAGAAGAGCGTGCTGTCGGTCGCGAGCCGCCGTGAGATGACGCGAAATCATTGGCGCATCCCGCAGAGCGTCGAGGCCTATTACGGCTTGGGAGTCAATGCCGGCAAGACCGACGGCTGGGACTGGTTCGGCCATGGCGGCGGTTTCCAGGGCTATATCTCGCGGACCTGCTCCATTCCCGCTTGCGAGCTCGCAATCAGCATCCTCAGCAACTCGATCGACGGCGCGGCGCCGTTCTGGATGGACGGCGCGATGCAGATCCTGCGCGTCTTCCAGACCCGCGGCGCACCCGACCGGCGCCTTCGCGACTGGACCGGGCGCTGGTGGACGATCTGGGGCGCGACCGATCTCGTCCCCGCCGGCGACCGCGTGCTCGTCGCCAACCCGCAGTTCAACAACCCGTTCATGGATGCCGCCGAAATCGAAGTGACCGGCCGCGACACCGGCAAGCTCGCCTGGGCTGCCGGCTATTCCAGCCACGGCGAGCCGGTGCGCCGGGTCCGTGACAAGCGCGGCAAGGTCAGCGACATCTGGATTGCCGGCGCGAACGTGAAGCCAAAAAAAGTCGTCGCACGCGAGATCGCGCGCCGGTATCCGCCGCGCAAGCGCCGGCCTACTCCCGAATGAGCGCCTCGACCTCGCTTCGGAACGCCTGCCGCGATCCGTCGCGCGAATAGAACATGTGGCCGCCGGGATAGACCACGAACTTCACGCGCTGCGTCACGAAGGCCGGCAACTGGTCGAGCACCCGCCTCGTTGCGAAATAGGGCGTGGCGAGATCGAACAGGCCGTGCGTGACCAGCACGTTCAGCTTCGCATCGGTGGCGAGGATCTGGCGCAGCTCGGAGACCGATTGCGGCGGGTTGATGCCGCGGCCGAAATCCCATTGCCCTTCGACAGCACCGTTCAGGACTTCATATGAGCCGCCGGGCCGCCAGTTGAGCTTGCGCGAGAGCACGTCGACCGCGGCGCTCGTCAGCGGTGCCTGGAGCGCATCGCCGGAGGGATCGCCGAAGCGCGAGCTGCTCGAGTCCGGATAGGGATCGAAGCCGCGCACCGAGGCATCGTAGCGTCCGGTCACCTTGCCGTTCTTGCGGTCGAATTCGCGGCGGAATTCACCGACGTCGAAGCGGCCGGCGAGGCGGCGGCTCACCGCCTGGTCGATGCCGGTGAGTTCGGCGACCTTGTCGGCCAGACGCGTGGTTGCCTCCTTGTCCGCCTCGCCTTTGACGAGGTCGGTCAGGAATTCGCCGCGCGCGTAAGCTTCGACGTCGGCGAGGTCGGCGCGCTTGACCGGACGTTTCGCTTCGCGCGCCACTGCCACGTAGCTCGGCAGCGTCGCGACATATTGCAGGAGGCTCGTGCCGGTGAACTCGCGGAAATCCAAGAGCGGCGAGACCAGGATCAAGCCCCTGACGCCGACGCCGTGCTGGAGCTGCAACTGGCGCAAGACCTTGGGGCCGCGAATGCCGCCATAGCTTTCGCCGGCGACGTATTTCGGCGAAGTCAGCCGCTCGTGCTTTTCGAGCCAGCGTCGGATCACGAGCGCGATCGAGTTGGCGTCGCCGTCGACGGAGTAGAACGATTTGCGGGCATCCTCGCCGCTCGCCACGAAGCGGCTGTAGCCGGTGCTGACGGGGTCGATGAAGACGAGATCGGTGAAATCAAGCCAGGTCTCCGCGTTCGGCTTCACCTCGGGCGAGGCCGACGGCGACAGGGCCTCACCATCGAGCGGCAAGCGCCACGGCCCGGCCGCGCCGAACTGAAGCCAGGCCGAGGACGCACCGGGCCCGCCGTTGAACAGGAACGTCACCGGACGCGTGGCGCGCTCGGCACCGTCGAGCTGGTAGGACGTATAGGCGATGTCGGCCAACGGCTCGCCTTTGCCATCGAACACGCGGATCGACCCGGCGGTGGCCGTGAAGTTGAGGGTCCGGCCGGGCAGATCGAGCGTCTGCTTCGTGGTCGAATCCGGCGGCAGACGGTGCGGCTCGGCCGCGGACGACGACGTCTGCGGCGCGCCTTGCGCGGCACCGCCGCGCCCACCCTTCTGTCCGGCCGGCGCGGCCGCCTCGGAGCGCGGCTGCGGCGCATCATCTGCGTGTGCAAGGCCGGCGAACGCGAAAGCCGACACCGCCAACACCAGGCCCGCGCGGCGGAGCGCCGGCAAAGTCGTGACCATGATCATCCTCCGTGTCCGGCCGTGACCGCCGGGGAGTCAGAAAGGTAGCGCCAAATTACGACGGTTTGGGGAATCGTTGGCGGTGCGGGCCCTGAAGCGGCCGGCCGGGTTCAAATTGCCCGGTTCTGTGCTTAAGTCCGGTTGGACCGTCCCCATTAGCTTTGGTGGGCGGTCATCCTCGACAATACGGGCCTACCTCGTATAGACGAGCCCGGCGGAACCTTCCTCGACCCAGCGGCCCTGCCGAGAAGCCATGACCAAGCCTGCGCGATACGACCGGATCGCCTTCGTCGCCAGCCCGAGCAACGAGGCGCAAGCCGCCTTTGGCCAGCTGACCAGGGACTATGGCAATTGCGATCCCGATGAGGCCGACGTGGTCGTCGCACTCGGCGGCGATGGGCTGATGCTGCAGACGCTGCACCACCATATGCGTACGGGAAAGCCGATCTACGGCATGCACCGCGGCACGGTCGGCTTCCTGATGAACGAGTACTCGACGCATGATCTGCGCCAACGGCTCGAGACGGCGCATGAATCCGAGATCAATCCGCTCCTGATGCGCGCGACCGACGTCAACGACCGCGTTCACCTGCACCACGCGATCAACGAGGTCTACTTATTCCGCCAGACCTCCCAGGCGGCGCGCTTGCGGATACTTATCGACGAGCGCGAACGCATGCCGGAGCTGATCGCCGATGGCATTATCGTCGCGACGCCGGCAGGCTCGACGGCCTATAACCTCTCCGCCCAAGGACCCATCCTCCCAATCAACGCCGCCCTGCTGGCGCTGACGCCAATCAGCGCCTTCCGGCCGCGGCGCTGGCGCGGCGCCCTCCTGCCCAATACCGCCTATGTCGTGATCGAGGTGCTGGAAGACGACAAGCGCCCCGTCGCAGCGGTCGCCGACCACGAGGAGGTGCGCAGGGTCCGGCGCGTCGAAGTGCTTTCGGACAAGAGCATCTCGATGCGGATGCTGTTCGACCCTGGCCACAGCCTGGAAGAGCGTATCCTGCGGGAGCAGTTCGGCTACTGAGCGTCCTGCCGCCCCACCCCTGGCCGCAACCCTTCGTTAACTCCCGGCACGATATGGTTAACGAAGGTTGACCCGCTTTTGGCCCGGGCGTCATGTTCCGTATCGACTTCAACAAGCTGCGCTTCCTCGTCTGCGACGACAATCCGCACATGCGCCGCATCCTGCGGACGCTGCTGCATTCGTTCGGCGCGCGCGAGGTCTATGAGGCCGAGGACGGCGCCACGGCGCTCGAAATGTACAGCCATTACGTGCCCGACATCGTCATCACCGACTGGGCCATGCCGATCTTCGACGGGCTCGAGCTCGCGCAGATGATCCGGCAGCCGGAATCCAAGGGCAATCCCTATGCACCGATCATCATGCTGACCGGACATTCGGAGAAACGTCGCGTCACGGTCGCGCGCGATGCCGGCGTCACCGAGTTTCTGGCCAAGCCTATCTCGGCCAAGGGGCTCTATCAGCGCATCCTCAACGTCGTCGCCAATCCCCGCCCCTTCATCAAGACCAAGACCTATTTCGGCCCCGACCGGCGCCGCAACACCAACTCCGCCTATATGGGCCCGGAGCGCCGCGTCGGCGAAAAGCACGAGGTGCTGCAGCAGCCCTCGCTGCTCGACAAGGCCCGCTCCACCATCTAGCGCAACCGCTTCAGACGAGGCAGGCATCATGGCGAAGAACAGCGCAAAGGACATCGAGGTCAAGGCCTTCGCCACGCACCAAGTCATCACGCAGCCCAATCCGCTGCGCAAGGTCCTGCGCCGCGTCGAAGAAAAAGACCTCGACGACCCGGTCGTCCGCGCCGAGCAGGCGCTCGCGAGCCTCTCCGGCGAGTTCAAGGACTGGATGGCGATCGAGGCCCAGCGACTGTCCGCCGCCTGGACGGCCGTGCAGAACGACGGCTTCATGAAGAAACTACGCGACGAGCTGTTTCACGCCGCGCATGACATCAAGGGGGATGCGGCGACATTCGGCTTTCCTTCAGCCGCAGCCATCGCCGAAAGCCTGTGCCGCGTCATCGAGCACGCGCCCGACCTGGAAAAGGTGCCGGCCGAGCTGTTCACGCACCACATCAACGCCATTCTCGCCATCGTACACGAGAACACCAGGCTGGACAGGATCAGCGTCTCGGCCGAGCTCAGCCGCCGCCTGCGCAAGGTCGCCGACGATTATCTTGCCCACGTCAACCGCGACCGCCCCGAGCATCTCGAGGTGATCCTGGCGCCGAGCATCGCGCCGGGGGAATAAGGCTTCACTCTCTCCTCTCGTCATTGCGAGCGCAGCGAAGCAATCCAGACTGTCCCCGCGGAGGGATTCTGGATTGCCTCGCTGCGCTCGCAATGACGGAGCCTGTCTCTTCCGGCCCGCCTTGTCGCGAGCTTCGAACTACGCCGCAATCAGATCGTCATAGAGCGGATCGACCACATCATCCGCGACAATCTCGTCGCAGAACAGCCGTGCCTCTTCGCGCGCGGACTCGGTGGCGAAGCGGCGCAGCAGGACCATGAGCGGCTCGGTGGCGCCGCGATCGGATTCGCAATGGGTGAGCACGCGTTCGACCATGCGCCGGCGCAGCCGCACCGCGCCGTCGTCGCTATCGACGAAGCCCTGCTCGTGGCAGGCATCGAGCGCGACCTGGAACGCCGCAAATGTCGCCTCCGGAAGCCCGGCGCGACGGAGCAGCGCGTGCACGCTGTTGCCGCCGCGCTCGTGCAGCAGCGCCGAGACGCGCGCGAGCGGCAGATCGGCGAGCTCGGCGAGTGCCGCATCGAACAAGCCCAGATTGCCGGACAGTAGTGCGCGCAGGATCAGGCCCGCGGTCAGCTGGCCGGTGATGCGCAAATGCCGGACCAGGCCCTGCATGTCATCGCCGCGCGATCGCGCCGCGATGTTCATGGTGGAGCGATCGCGCGCCTCGATGGTGATGCGGTCCGCGCGCTCGGCGCTCAGCCAGTTCCGCGCCACGACGAATTGCGCCAGCGTCTCGGAGAGCTTTGCCACCAGCGCAGCACGCGTTGCGGCCGGCAGATCCTCCAGCACCAGCATCGCCTCGCGGATCGCGGCGAGATGACCGTGACGCTCGACGATCCGGTCCCAGGAGAACGGGGCGAGCTCGGCATGGGGATTCTCGATCAACTCCAGCGCGGCAGCCGCGCAGCCGACTTCGGCGATCGCGGCGCACACCGACACCGGCAATGCGATGCGGCGGGCGACTGCGCATTGCACCTCCTCGCCGCCGGTCGCGACGATGTCGACGAGATCGGCGTCGATCAAGAGCGGGGAATGTTCGAGCACCGGCAGCGCTACCGTCGGCTGATCGGCCGACAGCGCCCGCACGATTGCGGCCGGCGCGTCGAGGCTGCGGGCAAAGGCTTCGGCCATCGCCTGCCGGACCAGCGGCGAGGCATCATCGAGCAGCATCAGAAGCGCGCCTTCGGCGGCGATGCGATCGTCTGCAGAAAGGTCCGAGATCAGCCAGGCCCGGGCAAGCGCCCGTGTTGCCTCGGCCCGCTCGCCTGCGGGCGCCGTCCTGATCCAATGAATGAACTGCCGAACAATCATGCTGCTTCCGGCTTACACAACAAACGAAAAACGATGACGCTCGTCACCTGCAACACAAAATAAACCACGACGCTTAACAAAGCGTTCACCATAACTGGCTGGTTTTGTTGATGATTTGTTAAGGGAACAAAGCCGCCACGCGCGGCACACGCGACGAGCTCTCGCTGATCCTCCGTCATTGCGAGCGCAGCGAAGCAATCCAGGACTGTATCCGCGGAGAGATTCTGGATTGCTTCGCTGCGCTCGCAATGACGGTGTTGACGCAGCTGCGCACACAGTCTCGATCTTGTGCACGGACGTAACGCGGCGTCCGGAGCAAGAGCGAAGCTAGCTCGAGAACGTGCCGCTGCGATCACTGAAGAGATCGAGCGGTTGCGGCGGCCGCACGTCCGGCGTCGCCGCTGCGACCGAGGTGAGCGAGGCATTGTTGCCCCATAGTTTCTGCACCGTGGTCGAGACCGGCTGCGTGGCATCGCCGGGTTGATAGATCGAACGAAACACCGGCGTGCCCGTCGGATTGTCCGCGACATGTGTCGACGACGTCGCGCTGACGGGCGTCACTGTGCGGGCATTCGGGAAGGTCTGGAGATAGGCGGCGTTGTCCACGACAGGCGCAGTGGGCACCACTGCATTGGCACTCGCGACCTGCGTGGTCGAAGGCGTGGCGCCATACATCGCCATCGCGCTGCGGGTTACCTTTGAATTGGCCGCGCTGGCATAGCGGCTGTCCAGGACCGAATAGACCTCGGAGACGCTGCGGGCGCGGCCGTCCTTGGCGTAGAAGATCGGGCGGTTGGCGGCCGCCGCGTTGGGAAACAGCCGCGCGCCGACGGCTTGCGGATTGTCCTCGGCATTGGCGATCAATTTCGCCGCGCCGCGGACGCCCATGAAATGGGCCATGTAGAGTTCGCTGTCGCTCGGCCTGCGCCCGAGCAGGCCGGTGAGCTTGAAGCTGTTCGACTGCGTCAGCGCCGCGGCCATGGCGGAAGCGGCTTCGGGATCGTCGCGCAGCTTCATGATCGACCGCTTCTTGACGGGATCGTCGACGGTGTAGGTCCCCGATGACGTCCTGGTGATGGCGTCGGCGTAGCTGCCATAGCCGAGCTGGGCACCCGCTTCCTTCACCGTGCCGAGCCAGGTCTGGTCGATGAACTGGTAGAGTCCCTGCGCGGATGAGGTGGTGGCGGTGGCCGTCGGATTGAAGTCCGATTCCATCTTGGCCGTGGTCAGCATGTACTGGAAGCTGACGCCTGTGACGTTCGAGGCCTGCTTGATCGCACCGGCGACACGCGCGCGCGACGGATCAAGGCCGGCCGTCTGCGTGGCACTGAAACTGTCGATCGACATGGTGGAGGGCCCGCCCCGCGCGGCGCTGAGCGACGCCGGCAATTCGGCGCCCATCGTCTCACCGTGGGACAGGTATGGTTAAGGCGGGGTTAACTGACGCTCCGGCGTCATTCCGGGGCATGCGACAGCGCGAACCCGGAATGACAGGCTGCTACTTCCTGTAAACGTCGTTCGGATCGAACAGCCGGTCCGCCTCAGTGAAGACCAATCTCGCTCCCCCGCCCTCGGCCTCGACCTTGCGGTAGAAGCACGACCGCCGGCCGGTATGGCAGGCCGCGCCGATCTGCTCGATGCGGATCCAGACCGCATCCTGATCGCAATCGGTGCGCATCTCGACCACGCGCTGGGTCTGACCCGACGTCTCACCTTTTCGCCACAAGGCATTGCGCGAGCGGCTGAAATACCAGGCTTCGCCGGTCGCAATGGTCTTGCGCAGCGCCTCCTCGTTCATGTGCGCGACCATCAGCACGTCGCCGGTGGCGACGTCGGTGGCGACGACCGTCACGAGGCCAGCGGCATCAAATCTGGGCAGGAAGGCGAGGCCCTCCTCGATCTCATGGGAATGAGCGGACACAGCAACTCTCGCCGGTTTGTCGCGAGGTCAGCGCGTCGTGCCTCGCACCAGGGACAGGAAACGGGCCTGCTCCGCCGGATTGTCGCGGAACATGCCGGTGAAGCGGCTGGTGAAAGTAGAGGCGCCATGCTTGGCGACGCCGCGCACCGACATGCAGGTATGCTCGGCCTCGATCAGCACGGCAACGCCGCGAGGCTTGAGGACCTCGTCGATCGCGGCGGCGATCTGCGCGGTCAGGTGCTCCTGGGTCTGGAGCCGGCGGGCGAAGATGTCGGTCAAGCGGGCCAGCTTGGACAGGCCGACGACGCGCTCCACCGGCGTATAGGCGATGTGCGCCTTGCCGTAGAACGGCATCATGTGATGCTCGCATTGCGAGGTGAACTCGATGTCGCGAACCAGCACGAAATCGTCATAGCCCGCCGTCTCGCCGAAGGTGCGGTCGAGGACCTCGGCCGGGCACTGGTGATAGCCCTGATAGAGCTCGTCGAAAGCCTCGACGACGCGGCGCGGCGTGTCGAGCAGGCCCTCGCGCTCGGTGTTCTCGCCGATATAGGCGAGCAGCGTCTTCACCGCCGCTTCCGCCTCGGCGCGCGCGGGACGCGGCTGGTCGGCGCGGACGGCGGCCGCGAGGAATTCGGCAGGATCAAGCTCGGCCGGGCGGTTTTCGGGCTGCCGGTCGGAGGGCTTGCCCGGGCGGATGGATTTGATTGCAGCGTCCATATCTTCTCCGTTCGACGGCCTAACGGCCGGAGTGTCACCGGCAGACGGGGCGGCCAAGCCGCCGGACGCCTGAACAGAACAGTTTCGGTGCAAAAGTCCCAAGGTCACAAGCCGGCAGCGCAGATCTGGATCGCCGCCACCGCTCCGCTGGACTGTTTTTCCACCAGTTCCGCCCCTATATAGGACCGTGGGCGGCGCCCGCCAAGGCCGATCCGGCTTGGAAGCGGGTGTGACGCGTTGGACTCCATCACATGCTGAACGACATTTACAACAAGCGGATCATCGAGCTGGCCGGGAATATTCCGCGGCTCGGACGGTTGGCGGACCCCGATGCCTCCGCCACCGCCCATTCCAAGCTGTGCGGCTCGACCGTGAAGGTCGATCTCAAGATGAACGGGGATACCGTCACCGACTTCGCCCATGACGTGAAGGCCTGCGCTTTGGGCCAGGCCTCTTCATCCATCATGGCAAGTCACGTGGTCGGCTCGACTGCGAGCGAACTCCGTGAGTTACGCGAAACGGTTCGCAAGATGCTGAAGGAGAATGGTGCGCCTCCTCAAGGCAAATGGGAGGAGATCAAGTTCCTTGAGCCGGTCCGCGACTACAAGGCGCGCCATGCCTCGACGCTTCTCACCTTCGATGCCGTGGTTGATGCCATCGGCCAGATCGAGGCCAGAACCAAGCAACCGGCCGCAGCGCAAGGCTGACCCCCTCTCCGTCATTCCGGGGCGTACTTGCGCACCCCAGGTGCGCACTTGCTCACCAAGGTTCGCGCTGACGCGCGCCCCGCGAATGACTGCCGAGATCTAAGAGCTTACTTCGGCGCCGCCGCAGCAGCCGGTGTGGCAACACTACCGGTCGGCACCAGGGCTTCCGCCGTCTTGGTCGACTTGGAAGCCTGCTCCGGTTCCGCGCCGAACCTCGCCTGCGTCTTCGGTGCAAGCTCCGCCATTGCCGGCGCCGAGATATCCACGTGCGGGAGCACGTCAGCCACGAGATCGGTCGTAACCAGATTGGTGAGCTTGAGCTCGCCGGCATCGAGCTCGTGCAGGTCCTCCCAAGGCGGGACGCTGAGCGCAAGCGACAACAGATCCCCGGCGCCACCCATATCGAAGGTGTATTTGGCGAGGCGCCCGATGTCGCGCTCCACGATCATCAGGTCCTGCGCGCTATAGCTCGCCGCCTTGGCATCATCGGCGCGGTCGCCCATCCAGATCTGGTGAACCCGGACATGAGCGGCTTCCGGCACGTAACGCTTCTTGCCGGCCAGCAGCAGGAAGGCGCACATGGATTCGCAATACGCTTCCGGCGCGACGGCCGGCCGTGTCGACGGCCCGCCGCGGAGGCTCACGCCGACCGTGGTCAAAAGCCCGAGATTGCGGAAGCGCCGGCCGAGCGTGATCGCGTCATTGACGGAGCCGCCGCTGGAATCGAGCACTACGGTGGCGCCGCCGAGCTGGCGGCCGCGCGAAAACTCTTCGAATTCTTTGGGCGTATCGGCGGTGATGATGCCTACCGCGCTGATCCAGCCGCGGCAGTTCGGCTCGCAGGCGACCCAGCTGAACTTCATCGGCAGCTTGCGCTCTTCGAGGGCAGCGCCGGCGCGGGCCGACGATCCGAATGTTGCGACAGCGCCAGCCAGCGCGACTCCGCAGACGGCGGTTCCCACCAGCAACCAGCCGCGAAGTTTAAGGGAGTTCAGAAGTCTCAATCTGGTTCCTTCCCCAAGCCCCAAAGCCCCAAGGTCCCCAAACAATCCCCGGTGGCGCTACCTGAGTCCATCATACAGGCGTATGTTTCTACACACGACCGTCATAAAAATGGTATCCGGGCGAATACAGATCGTCCACAGATACTTGCTGCACTGCTCCCAAAAAACACGCAAAATATGGCGTGGAAACAACAACTTATGGTTCCCTGCACCGGAACCGGGCAAAGCTTCGCTCAACATCGCAGCACAACGCACATGAAGCATTCAGCTTGCGAGCATTTTTCCAGTTCCGTCGATGGTGTGCTCCGGCTGCCGCGCAGATTCGGCCGTGCACTGATCTGGCTGTATCGCCACACGCTGTCACCTCTGGTCGGTTACAATTGCCGGCACCTGCCGACCTGCTCCGTCTATGGCGATGAGGCAATCGAACGGTTCGGGCTGTGGGCCGGCGGCTGGATGACGCTCGCGCGCCTGCTCCGTTGCCATCCCTTCGGCACGTCCGGCATCGACAACGTGCCTCTCACGGTGCCCAAAGGGGCACGCTGGTATCTCCCCTGGCGCTATGGCCGCTGGCGCGGAGTTAACGCGTCCTGACCTGCGGTGCTCTGAACAGCGCCGCCCTGACCGGAACCTTAGACTTTCCGCCCGCGTTGTCTTGATGCTCCCCACGGGAGGAAACAACAATGCGCTGGAAAATCAGCCCGCATTTTCACGTCAAGCCCGGTCCGAATCTCGATCACAGGGCACACGATCCAAGAACCATCGACCTGCTCGCCATCATCGCTTTGCTTGCGCTCGTCCTCGGCTCAGGCTGGTATCTTGAGAGGAGCCTTGCAACACAGCCGAGCACGACGACGTTCATCGTGCCGAGCCAGAGCGTGCATTGGTAGTCACCGGAACCAGTAGAACCGTCCCTGTGACGGAGGGATCGACTCCGGCGGTCGTAGCCGCTTCGGGCGCGGCGGCTTTGGCGCCGGCTCGGCGGCCGAAGTGGTCTCTGCAGCCGGTGCGGTCTCGCTGCCCGGCACCTTCACCGCCAGCAGCAAATTCGATTCACGCATGCGCCAGCGATAGCCGACGCCGAAATCGATTGGCTGGGCGCGCGTGAACAGCTCGGCGTAGCGCTCCTGGTAGCGGCCGGGGAATTCGTCGATGGGGCCGAGATAGCGGCCGAACGGGAAGAACCGCCATTGCCGCGCATTGTAGTTCGCAAGCGGAATGCCGGAATCGTCCTGGATGATGGTGGCGCTGTTGGCGAGCAACCAGTCGCGTGCGACGGTGAAATTGCCGGAGTGCAACAAGTAGGACGCACTCTTGAGCAGGCTGTTGCCGGGCCCGAGCGTCTCGCAGAATTTCAGGAAGCCCGCGGCACGTGCGCCGGAATTGGAGAGGTCGGTTGCGAAATAATACAGCGTACGCGCTTCCCCGTCGCTGCCGGCAAAGCTGATGCGGACGCCGCGCGTCGCGTTCCGTCCGGGATTGTCGCCGCCGACATGTAGCCCGCCCTTGTCGTCGAGCGCGATCATCTCGACGTTGCGGATGGTCTTGCCGGAGCGGGCGAGGAAGACATAGAGGATCGGCAAGGTGCCGTTGACCTGGTTGGCGCTCAGGTCGACCTTCATCTGCTTGGTGATGAAGAACGAGAAGCTCAGGATCGAGCCGAGCGAGCGTTCGACGTTGTAGAGCGCAGCGCCGACCGAACCACGCGGCAGCCGCGTCAAATCGGGCACCGCACCGACCGGCTCCAGCGCGCCGAGCACGTAGGTGCTGGCTTTGGGATAGAAGGTGTTGGCGTAGAGGAAATCGGGGCCGCTGAACAAATAGAACATGGTCGGTCGGGGCGCGGCCAGATTGAGGTCGGCCCAGCTGCGGATCTTCGAGAGCTGACGCTGCTCGAGCTGAGCGAAGGCGCCGTCGAAGAATTTGGCGTGACGCTGCCAGGCCGGGTCCCTGGTGAGCGGCACCAGCGGCGAGTCCGCCGAAGGCTGCATGCCCGCAAGGAAGCGCGCCGTGTCATCGAAGGTGACGTCTGCGGCACGCGCGGACGAGACGGCCGCAGCCAGGAGGACGAAAGCAACGGCCGCAATTCTCAGGGGGCGGAGCATGTCTATTCGCGATGCGGTGATGCGGCAGCGACGACGGGCCGCCTGCGGAAAACAGCGTAAATCAAAAGGCCGGAGAGCATGACGAGCATTCCCGACAGCGACTGAAGCGGCCGCTCCGTCAGAAGGTAGTACATCATGAACGCGGTCACGAGCAGAAACACGAGCGGCGTGAACGGGTATCCCCAGGCGCGATAGGGCCGCGGCAGATCGGGATCGGTGATACGCAGCTTGATGACGCCTGCGACCGTGAAGAACGAGCAGAACAACAGCGCGAACTGGATGAAATCGAGCACCGCCTCGAAGCTGCGCGTGAACAGCAGAAGATTGGCGATGGCCAGTTGGAACAGGATGGCATAGGCCGGCGCGCCGCTCACCGACCGCTTGGAGAAAACGCGCAAGGCGGGAATGTCCTCTCCCATCGTCATCATCACGCGCGGGCCGATCCACATCATCGCACTGATCGAAGAGATCAGACCGAAGCAAATCATGGCGCCGACGATCCGACCGCCGAGACTGCCGAAGATGGCGGTGCCGGCGACACTGGCGACGTCGAGCTGGCCGGCGAGCGCGCTGACCGGCGTCGAATGGAGAAATACCGCGTTCAGCGCGACATACAGCACGAGCACGATCAGCGTGCCCGCGAGCAGCGCACGCGGCAGGTTCCGCTGCGGCGTCTTCATCTCGCCGATGATGTAGGTGGCGGCATTCCAGCCCGAGAACGAATACATCACGAAGACGAGCCCGATGGCGAACGGCGCGCTGACGATATGGGCGATATCGCCGGGCTGCGGCGTGAAGCTGATCGGCTGCGGCACGGCGATGACGAAGCCGGCGACCAGGAAGGCGACGATCAGCACGACCTTGAGGACGGTCGAGATCAACTGGAACGTGGATGAGTGCCTGACGCCGGTCAGTTGCACCAGCGAAACCAGCCACACCACGCCGATGGCGAGCGGAATCGCCGGCAGATCGGGTACGACCGACTTGGCATATTCCCCGAACGCCATCGCGGCGAGCGCGACCGGCGCCGCGAAGCCGACCGTGGCCGACACCCAGCCGGCGAGGAAGCCGAAGGCCGGGTGATAGGCGCGGCCGAGGAAATTGTACTCGCCGCTCGAGCGCGGAAACATCGCGCCCAACTCGCTGTACGCGAACACACCGCACAGCGCGACGACGCCGCCGACCGTCCAGAGCAGCAGGATCGAGAAGCCGGACGGGATGTCCTTGACCTGGAAGCCGAGGCTGGTGAAGACGCCGACCCCGATCATGTCGGCCACGACGATGGCGGTGGCGACCGGAACGGAGACCCCGGCCCCCCTCCCGGTCAGCCGGTCCGTCCAGGGCGGGGTACCCGCATCTGATGCCGTCATCGGGGTCCTTGATCTCAGGCGCTTCGCCTAATGGGCCCATGGTGCACTTTGGCCCAGTCAATTCAAGCAGGGTTAACAAGGGTTAAATGAGGCAACGGAGGTAGGTACCTGACCACCCCCTAGGCGCTTCTTTGGACGATGTCTCTGGATGCACCCGGGATTGTCCGTTCCGCTCCCCCACAATCAAGACACGATTGCATGGTCCTTTCGAGCGTTCCGGATGTGGGGAAGTTTCTCCGGACGCTTAACGTCGCCTAAACGCCAGTCGGCTCAATTGTTTCAAGTTTGCCGATGGACGTGTGACTTGGACGTGTGACCTGGGACGTAAGACTTGGGTCGTGACTTTGGGGTCATGGGTGGATGGCCGGGGCCGCTCCTAAACTGAGAGCTGATGATCGTGCCGATCGGACAATGTCCGGTCGGCATGATCGTGCGCTCCGGGCCGCTCTAATCTCAGTCATGGTGCCGTTGTCGCTGACGCTGGTTCAATGCGGCAAGGCGCCGGATCCGGCGGCGCTGGCGGCGAACTCCCAGGCGAATGTCCAGGTGGTCGCCAAGACCAATTCGCAGAGCTCGAACGCGCGCCTGGCAAGCGGCGACACGTTCGAGGACCGCTTCCCTGCCCCGCAGTTTAGGGAGCGCTTTCCCTCGGCGAGTGAGAGCTTCCTGCAGCGGCAGATGTCGGACTTCTCGCCCAAGCGCGCCGTGCAGTCTCAGCCGGAGCAGGCGTCCTACAAGGTGGCCTCGCTCGAGCCGCAAGTGCCGTACAAGCGCCCCGCCCGCGAGGATCTGACGACACTCGTCAGCATGAAGTCGTCGGCCTTTCCCTATTTCGGCAACAACCCCGCCTCCGACGCGCCCTTCCTCAACATCTCCAAGGGCGACCGCCGCGGCCACCGCAGCTATTCCGGCCGCGTCTACTGGCAGGATGAGACCTACAGCGACAGCCGCGTGCTGGTGCACGTGCCCGAGCATTTCGACCTGCGCAAGCCGGGCGTGATCGTGGTGTTCTTCCACGGCAATGGCGCAACGCTCGAGCGCGACGTCCGCGACCGGCAGATGGTGCCGAAACAGGTCACCGATTCCGGCGCCAATGCGATCCTGCTCGCGCCGCAGATGGCGGTCGACGCCGCCGATTCCAGCGCCGGAAAATTCTGGCAGCCGGGCGGCTTCAAGCGCTTCATGGCGGAATCGGCCGACCATCTTGCGCGCCTCACCGGCGATCCCAACAGCGCGCGCGCCTTCGCCAACATGCCGATCGTGATCGTCGGCTATAGCGGCGGCTTCCTGCCGACGGCCTGGAGCCTCGAGGTCGGCGGCATCAGCGACCGCGTGCGCGGCGTGGTGCTGCTCGATGCCGTCTATGGCGAGATGGACAAATTCGCGTCCTGGATCGAGAGCCACCGTTCCGGCTTCTTCGTCAGCGCCTACACCCGCCACACCGCGCGGCGGGACCGGGAGCTGATGAGCATGCTCCGCCAGAAGGGCATCAGCGTCGCCGAGGACATGGACGGGCCGCTACGACCCGGCAGTGTGGTGTTCGTGGAGACCGGCGAGGGCATCACCCATCGCGACTACGTCACGCGCGCTTGGACGCGCGATCCGCTCAAGGACGTGCTGGTGAAGATGGCGGCGACGCCGTCGCTCGCGCTGACGCGCGTCGCCTCCACAAATCCCTAGCCGGGATATCAGTTCCCAATATCAGTTCCTGGGCAGCTTCGGAATGCTCTCGGCAAAGCCGTTGAAGCAGGCCAGCCGCTCGTCCTCTTCCTTGAAGAAGCGGCAGTCGGCATAGCCCTTGGCCTTGGCCGGCTTCGGCTTCGGCGCCGGCGGGATCACGGCGTCGTAGCAATTGAGGCGATCCTTGGTGCCGTCGTCGATGTCGAGGCAGGCCTGGAGGCGGACCGCGATCGATTGCGGCTTGCCCTTTGGAGCAGCGACAGCCTCCTTGGCGCCTTTCGGCTTGACCTGCACCAGCGGCTTGTCACCCACCATGGGTGGCTTCTCGGTCTGCGCAAATGCGGAGGCTGAATAGAGCACCGCGGCAACCGCCAGAATCATCCTCATCTCAGTCAACTCTCTTTGATCCCCACGCCGGCCTTCTACCGCTCCCGCGCGAGGTTTGCCAAGCGCCTTGCGCGCACGACCTGCTGCGTTCAGGCGGTGGCGGCAGCCGCCCGCCGGGGCCGGGTCACGACCACCAGGATCAGTGCCAGCACGACGAAACCGACCGCGACGAAGCCGAGCGCGTGCAGGAGCTCGCGGGCGAACAGCAAGCCGCCGACCGCGGAGCCGACCGCCTGGCCGATATAGAGGACGGATGTGTTGAGGGCGACGGTGGCCGACGCCAGCGGCGGCGCAGCCGCGACCAGCCGCACCTGCTGCATCGAGTTGGTCGAGGCGAAGCCAAGGCCCCAGATCGTCACCGCGCCCGCCATCATGACGAGCGAGCCGGCGCCGAGGGCCCACCCGCTCATCCCGGCAAGCAGCAGGCAGGTGAACAGCAACGAGGTGCGATAGGGCCCCGCAGTGTCGACGATGCGGGTGGCGACGACGACGCCAAGGAAGCCGCAGATCCCGTACAGCGCGAAGACCAAGCCGATCGCATCGGGACCGGCGCCAGTGAGCTTGTTGAGCAGCGGGCCCATATAGGTGAATACGACGAACTGCCCCGACATTTGCAGCATCGTGATCGCGAGCAGCAGCAGGATCGTCCTGCTTCGGCCGACGGCGGCCCATGTCTTCAGATCGACCGGTGCGCCCTGCAGGCCCGCCGGCAGACGCAGCAGCAACAGCAGCAAGCTGACGCAGCCGAGCGCGCCGACCCCGCCATAGGCCGCGCGCCAGCCGTAGCGGCTGGCGATAAAGGTGATGAGCGGCAGGCCGACGGCGGCTGCGAGCGACCAGCCGAGGAAGAGGTACGCAATGGTGCTGCCGCGCCGTTCCGCCGGTACGATCAGCGCAGCCGTGCCGGCCGCCTGCGGCGTATAGAGCGAGCCGACTGCGAGCATCGCGAGCCGAATGATCAGCAGGCTGGTGTAATCGGGCGCAAACGCGGAGGCGAGATTGCCGAGTGCGAGCACCGCCAGCGTCGTGGCGAGCAGGATCCGCCGTTCGATACGGCTGGTCAGCCACGCCGTCAGCGGCGAGCCGACGCACAGCGTCACCGCGCCGAAGGTGATCAGGAGCCCGGCCGCGTGGATGCTGATCCCGAGCCCCGCCGACAATTCCGGCAGCATGCCCGCCGGTGCCAAGACCGAGCAGCCGGTCACGAGATTGCCGAGCATCAGGGCGGTTGGCGCGAAACGGCCGGCGGCTGGGGCGCTTTTCATGCAAACGCATGTAGCGGCGGCCTGCGACCGGTTAAAGGGTACAACGTGAAATAGTTGCTGGCTCCGCCCCGGGTTTTGCGCGCCACTTTCTTGGAAATGCCGGATTGCGCAGGCCGAATCGCCTGATATATCGCTCGTTCCCGCTTACCTGCGCTCGTTCGCAGGAGTGAGCCCCAGGAGAAAAGCAATGTCCGACCAGCCCAAATCCGAGTCCGGCTTCCAGTACAGCCTCTCCAATTTGAAGCCCGTGACCCCCGCCGCCAAAGTCACCCTCACCTTCCCCGACGGCGCCAAGCGCCAGTTCGACAAGGGCATCACCGGCCTCGATATCGCCAAGGGCATCTCGCCGTCGCTGGCCAAGCGCACGGTCGCCATGGCGCTCGACGGCACGCTTGCCGATCTCAACGATCCGATCGAGGCCGACGCTGGAATCGAGCTCGTCAATCGCGACGACCCGCGCGCGCTCGAATTGATCCGGCACGACTGCGCACACGTGCTGGCGGAAGCGGTGCAGACGCTGTGGCCGGGAACCCAGGTCACGATCGGCCCCGTGATCGAGAACGGCTTCTATTACGACTTCTTCCGCAACGAGCCGTTCACGCCGGAAGACTTTGCCGCGATCGAGAAGAAGATGCGCGAGATCATCGCGCGCGACAAGCCTTTCACCAAGGAAGTCTGGGACCGCGAAAAGACCAAGCAGGTGTTCCGCGACAAGGGCGAGGCCTTCAAGGTCGAGCTGGTCGACGCCATTCCCGGCACCGAGCCGATCAAGATCTACTACCAGGGCGACTGGTTCGACCTGTGCCGCGGTCCGCACATGACCTCGACCGGCAAGGTCGGAGGCGCCTTCAAGCTGATGAAGGTGGCCGGCGCTTATTGGCGCGGCGACAGCAACAACCCGATGCTGACCCGCATCTACGGCACGGCCTTCGCCAAGCAGGAGGACCTCGACGCTTACCTGAAGCAGATCGAGGAAGCCGAGAAGCGCGACCATCGCAAGCTCGGGCGCGAGCTCGACCTCTTCCACTTCCAGGAGGAAGGTCCGGGCGTCGTGTTCTGGCATCCGAAAGGCTGGACCATCTTCCAGCAGCTGATCGCCTATATGCGCCGGCGCCTCTCCGGCGACTACAACGAGGTCAACGCGCCGCAGATCCTCGACAAGGTGCTGTGGGAGACCTCGGGCCATTGGGGCTGGTATCGCGAGAACATGTTCGCGGCGCAATCGGCCGGCGACGAGGCCGAGGACAAGCGCTGGTTCGCGCTCAAGCCGATGAACTGCCCCGGTCACGTCCAGATCTTCAAGCACGGCCTGAAGAGCTACCGCGACCTGCCCTTGCGCCTCGCCGAGTTCGGCGTGGTGCACCGCTACGAGCCCTCCGGCGCCATGCACGGCTTGATGCGCGTGCGCGGCTTCACCCAGGACGACGCGCACATCTTCTGCACCGAGGATCAGCTCGCCGAGGAGTGCCTGAAGATCAACGATCTGATCCTGTCGACCTATGCCGATTTCGGCTTCACCGGCGACCTCACGGTGAAGCTCTCGACCCGGCCGGAGAAACGCGTCGGCACCGATGCGATGTGGGATCACGCCGAGCGCGTGATGGCGACGGTGCTGCGCGAGATCCAGTCGCAGAACAATCACATCAAGACCGAGATCAATCCGGGCGAAGGCGCGTTCTACGGGCCTAAGTTCGAATACGTTCTGCGCGATGCCATCGGTCGCGACTGGCAGTGCGGCACCACGCAGGTCGACTTCAACCTGCCGGAGCGGTTCGGCGCCTTCTACATCGACCATGACGGCGGCAAGAAACCGCCGGTGATGGTGCACCGCGCGATCTGCGGCTCGATGGAGCGCTATATCGGCATCCTGATCGAGCACTATGCCGGCAACTTCCCGCTCTGGCTCTCGCCGGTGCAGGCGGTTGTCACCACGATCACCTCGGAAGGCGACGAATACGCCAAGGTGGTGCTGGAGCAGGCGCGGCGCGCCGGGCTTCGGGTCGAGATCGACCTGCGCAACGAAAAGATCAACTACAAGGTCCGTGAGCACTCGCTGGCCAAGATCCCGGCCCTGCTCGTGGTCGGCAAGAAAGAGGCCGAGACGCACTCCGTCTCGGTCCGCCGGCTCGGCAGCGACGGCCAGAAGGTGATGACCACGGCCGAGGCGATCGCCGCCCTGGTCGACGAGGCGACGCCGCCGGATGTGAAGCGAATGCGCGGCGCCGCTTGATCCTGAAATCGATCTAAATTCGCTTCCGGTTGCGGGCGTGCATGCTTATCTCGGCATGGCACGCCCGCCGACCATTTGAAGAGGATATCGCAGTGCCCGATGCCATCGAACTCCTGAAGACCCGCCGCTCGGTCAAGCCGCGCGAGATGACGGGGCCCGGCCCGTCGGCGGCCGAGCTCGAGACCATCCTCACCATCGGGGCGCGCGTGCCCGATCACGGCAAGCTCGCGCCCTGGCGCTTCATCATCTTCGAGGGCGAGGCCCGGCTACGTGCCGGCGAGGTGATCGCGCGGGTCTTCGCCAGGAAGAATCCGGGGGCGCCGGCGGCCGACGTCGAGACCGAGCGCAAGCGCCTAATGGACGCACCGCTGGTGATCGGCATCGTCAGCTTCACCAAGCCGCATCCGAAGGTGCCGGCGTTCGAGCAGGAACTGTCGGCGGGCGCCAGCGCCATGAACATCGTCACCGCCGCCACCGCACTCGGCTACGGCGCCTGCTGGCTGACCGGCTGGTTCTCTTTCGACCGCGACGTGCTCGACGGCCTCGGCCTCAAGCCGGATGAGAAGCTCGCCGGCTTCATTCATATCGGCACGCCGACCAAGCCGAACGAGGACCGTCCGCGCCCGTCACTTTCGGACATCGTGACGCGATTTTAATCGATGTTGTGTTGACGCATCGAGCCTCTTGCGGCTTTGATCCCGCCGGGGAGGAAGCTCCGGATGAGACGCCGTGAATTTCTGGTCGGGGCCGCGATGCTCGCCGGCACGATGGCGCGAAGCCGGGCCGCGGACATCCCCGCCCCCTCGCCCGACGGGCTCGACCGCATCACGGCGTTCTTCGACAACGAGGTGGCAAGCGGCCGCCTGCCGGGCGCGGTGATCCTCGTTCAGCAACACGGCAAGCCGGTCTATCTGAAGTGCTTCGGCGTGCGCGACACCAGGAATGGCCTTGCGATGACGTCGGATACGATCTTTGCCATCCACTCCATGACCAAGCCGATCACGTGCCTCGCCGCGATGATGCTGATCGACGAGGGCAAGCTCGCGCTGACCGACCCCGTGTCGAAATACGTCCCGCTGTTCGCCGAGACCAAGGTGGGCCGCGAGGTGACCCTACCAGGCGGCACGGTCGAGCTGGACCTCGACCCACCGGACCGCCCCGTCAACATCGAGGATCTGCTGCGGCATACTTCGGGCATCAGCTACGATTACATCGGCAGCGAATGGGTCGAGCACGCCTACAAGATGGCCAACATCTTCGCGGGCCATTTCGACAACAGGGAATTCGCCGATCGCATCGCCAAGCTGCCGCTGGCGCGGCAGCCCGGAACGCTGTGGCGCTACGGCCATTCCACCGACGTCCTCGGCAGCGTCATCGAGATCATCTCGGGCCAGACGCTGTACGACTTCCTGAAGGCCCGCATCTTCGATCCACTCGGCATGAACAGCACCAAATTTACGCTCGCGACCGAGGACGAGCTGGCGCGGATGGCGCGGCCGCTGCCGAGCGACTCAATCCTGCTCGCCGGCGAGCGCGACCGCCTGGACCATCCAGAATGGCAGTCGGGCGGCGGCGGCCTGCTCTCGACCATCACCGACTATCAGCGCTTCTCGCAGATGCTGCTCAACGGCGGCGAGCTCGAGGGCAGGCGCTATCTCAGCCCCGCGGCGTTCAAGGCCATGACGACCGATCAGATCGGGCCGGGCTCCGGCGTCGGTCGCGACTATTTCTATTTTCCAGGCGACGGCTTCGGCTACGGCTACGGCCTTGCGGTGCGCACCGATCCCGGCAATGCAAAACCGCCGCCGCCGGGCTCGCTCGGCGAATTGAAATGGGACTCGGGGAGCGGCACCTATTTCGGCGTCGATCCCAAGCTCGACATGGTCTACGTCATGATGCAGCAGACCCAGAACGAGCGCGGGCGCATCACCCCCGCGTTCAAGGCGCTGGTCTACGATTGCTATCCGCCCGCATTACGCCGCCCGTGAGGTGCGCTGGCCGAAATCGGCGAGGAGCTTTCCGATCTCGGCCGCCGGCCGCGCGGCGCTGAACAGAAATCCCTGCACCTCGTTGCAGCCTTCCGCGCGCAGCCAGTCGAGCTGATCCTCAGTCTCGACGCCTTCCGCGGTCGTGGTGATGTTGAGGCTGCGCCCCAAACCCGAGATCGCGCGCACGATCGCACCGCAGTCGGGCCGCTCAGCCAGATCCTTGACGAAGGAGCGGTCGATCTTGATCTTGTCGAACGGAAAGCTGCGGAGATAGCTCAGGCTGGAATAGCCGGTGCCGAAATCGTCCATGGAAATGCCGACGCCGAGCTCGCGCAACTGGTGCAAGGTGGCGACATTGGCGTCGGTCTCGGCCAGGAAAATCGACTCAGTGATCTCGAGCTCGAGCCGCTTCGGCGACAGGCCGGACTGCGCTAGGGCCGAGATCACGACCTGGACCAGGTTGCGGCTGCGGAATTGTGCCGGCGACAGGTTGACGGCGACCTTGACGTCGACGGGCCATTTCACCGCTTCGGTGCAGGCTTCGCGCAGCACCCATTCGCCGAGCTGGGTGATCAGGCCGATGTCTTCGGCGACGGGGATGAACTCCGCGGGCGAGATCATGCCCTTGTCCGGATGACGCCAGCGCAGCAGCGACTCGAAGCCGGAGATGCGGTCGGAGGCGATCGACACCAGCGGTTGATAGTGCAGCTCGAACTCGCCGTTGGCGAACGCCCGGCGCAGATCCAGCTCCATGTCGCGGCGCCTCTGCGCCTGGAGGTCCATCTCACGCTCGAAGAAGTGGTGCACGCCGCCGCCGTCGGCCTTGGCCCGGTACAGCGCCATGTCGGCATTGCGCATCAACTCTTCCGGCGTGGTGCCATCGCCCGGCGACAGCGCGATGCCGATGCTGGCGCCGATCACCATCTCCTGTCCGTCGACGTCGTAAGGCGCCTTGAGCATGTCGATCAGCAGGGAGGCACAGGCGCTGGCCTCGTTCGGCGAGACGTCGGCAGCCAAGATGACGGCGAACTCATCGCCGCCGAGCCGCGCGGCGAGATTGGTGCCGCGGACCGCTATGGTCAGGCGCTCGGCGACCTGCTTCAACAGGCGATCGCCCACCGGATGACCGAAGGAATCGTTGATGTTCTTGAACAGGTCGAGGTCGATGTAGAGCACGCCGACCCGTTTTCCCGCGGCCTGGTCCAGCGCCTGCTTCAGGCGCTCCTGGAAGTGCTCGCGGTTCGGCAGGTCGGTGAGCCCGTCATGATGCGCCATATAGGCGATGCGCGCTTCGGCCTTGCGCCGTTCGGTGATGTCGACCACCGCCACCAGATAGCCGTCGCGCTCGTCGAAGGCGACGCGACGGCCGAAGGTGAGCACCTCGATCTCGCTGCCGTCGGCGCGCAGGTGTCGCCAATTGCGCGAGGAGTGGTAGGCGTCGCCGAGGCGCTCCAGCGCCGCGGCGTGGCTGTCCCACTCGTCCTCCGGCCATATCTCGTGCAGCTTCATGCGCAGGAAGGTCGCGCGGCTGTAGCCGTAGTGCTGGACCGCGGCGTCGTTGACGCTGAGGAACTCCTTGGTCTCTGCGTCGAACACCCACATCGGCATTGGATTGTTGTCGAACAGGAGGCGGAACGAAGCATCGCGCCGCTTCAGGACAGTGACATCGGAGATGGTCAGCGAGACCACGTCGGCAAAGGCCGTGGCGCTGAGCCTGAGGTAGCGCCCCTCGCTCTCCAGCTCGAGCTGCTCGCAGCGGCTGCCCGCAACGGCCTTGAGCAGGAATTCCATCACCTCGGGCAAAGCCAGCAGCGTGCCGCCCTCACCGATCCGCCGCCACAACAGGCTTGCGCCTGCAACCTTCAGCAGCTCACCCGCGCTCTTGTTGTGGTGCACGACCTGAAGGTCGAACGGCTTGCCGGCGGCATCGCGCAGCGTCGCCAGCGAGACCACGGCGTCGTCGGTCGCGGAAAAGATGGCGTCGAGGAGATTGTATTGCGCGCCGCGCTCGTTGACATAGGCGCCGATCAGCGTCGCGCCCCAGCGCGAGGACGTCGGCAGCGCCAGCACGTCGTAGGTCCTGACCATGCCGTCGCGCACGCAATGCGCGCTCGCCCGGTGCGGCCGTCCGGCCGCCAGCGCGCTCGCCGCCGCTTCCGACAGCGCCGTGGCGCAATCGGGCGACAGCTCGGCTAGGGGAATGTCCCAGCGCTCCTCGCCGAGCCATTTCTGCACGTAGCGTCCGCTGCGCGACAGTTCGAGCACGCCATCGTTCTTCAAGAGCGCGATGTGGTCGGCGAGCCGTCCGAGACTGCCGAGCATGACGTCCTCGTAACGCGGCAACCGCTCGCCCGGCTTCAACGCCGCACGCCATTTGCGCTGAAGCACCGGGATGTCGTCGAACATTTCGGCGGCCGGTTTTCCCGGCATCTTCTTCGCGGCAGTCATTGCAGTCCCCAACGCACTTTCCCGCCGCATCCAATGCAGGCGCGCTTAACGACGTGTAAAAAGCGCGCAGGCGCGGGTTCCATTCAGCGATTATGACAGTTTTAAGTCAGGTGTTGGTTAGTGGGCGTTAGAGACTGTGACGGTTGCGCGAAGCTGCTCTCGTGTCCCGGACACAGCGCGGCGCGCAAGCGATGCGGCGCAGAGCCGGGCCGGAGAGCGGAGCTTTGGCGCGCACCTGCCTCAACACCGTGAGCGCAGCGAAGCAATCCAGAATCTTCCGCGGATGCATTCCTGGATTGCTTCGCTTCGCTCGCAATGACGGAGTGTGTGGTGGGCAGCGCCGTTCTTCAATTCGCATTTCGCTTGCAGACACGCTTCCGCATCCTCGCGGCATTTCTCGCCCGAGCTTTGCTTCTCGCTCACCCTCAATTGAAAGAGGGCGCAGGGAAGACCGGGTGCCGGCCGGGCACCCACGGTCCACTGTGCGAAAGGTGGCAACGAAGAATTTGCACAGCGGCATACAGGTGAAGCCAAACATCCGGCCTTCCCTGCGCAGTGGCTTTACGGCTTATGTCGTGCTCTCCCCGGGGAGCGATGCACTATTGCCCCCGTCGCCTTGCGGATGGCTGACGCGTGGGCCCGGTTGGGCCGCTCACATCACCACAAGACTTGGCGCACAGACCCCGGGCGCCAGGACCACACGATTTTGCCGTACGCCGATGACACCGGTCGTATGCGCGAGGTCTTTGCTCACGGCTCTCCGCCCTGCAAAGCCTTTTCGCGCCAACGCCATCAGCGTCCACCGCCCCTCGGCCCGCGTTCGTGACGATCGCGATACGCCCCTCTTCCTTGGGCCGGGTTGCGCGAGACATACGCGATTTCCGAATTTCGGTAAAGCGGAATATTTGGGCCGCGTGCGTTGACCTAGCGCTCGCGTGTTTTGCCCGTCGGGCAACGCAAGGGATGGTGGCCTACCCCGCTAATCCTCGCTGGAGGCCGCCGAGCGGTTGCGCAAATAGGCCTGGGACAGCAGGAAGAACAACGCGCGTTCGCCCTGATATTTGGCGGACGGGCGCGTGCGCGCGAAGCCGTCGGCAAATATCTTGCCGGACTGGTCGCACACCTGCCACCGCCAGCCGAACCGCTTGCGCCTGGTGAGGATCACTTCGAACATGTCGACAAGCCTGGTCCCCTGCTCCATGCCGGTCCTGCAAGGCATGAGCCTGCTCCGGCTTCCCCCCGTTGGACGGACGCCAGACATATAGCGCAGCAGGATGGAAAGAGAATAAAATTGATTATCGGAAATACGTACCGTCCACGATCGTAAGCAAGACGCGCTGCTGCTGGAATAAGCCGATGCCGCCGGTGTTTGCTGGTCCCTGCACGTAATGATGACGCTACCAGTGTTCACAACAGAACACAGAGAGGGGTCCGAGGTTACCTGGCAGAAACCCACTGACGGTGACGGTAACAGAAGATGCACATCCGTGCGCGCGATGAGAATCGTCGTGCCGGAGCCTCTCGCCGCCGGCTGCCCTTAGCGCGCGATGACCTCGACTTCGCCGTCGACGCCGTTGACGACGTTGAATCCGCGCTCGTAGACCTTGCCCTCGTTCTTGGCGATGGCGCGGTACTCGCCTTCGGACAGCACGACGCGCGGGAACGCGCCGATCGATTCCTTGATGACGTCGCCGCCGGGGGTCAGCACCGACCAGGCGGTGTTGGCGAGCGCCTCGCCGCCCCTGTCGCTGACCAGCTTGAGCGTGATGACGGCGGCGCGGTGGGTGATGGTGACGTCGGTGAGCTTGCCGGCCTGGACGCGGATGTCCGAGCGCACCACCGAATTGGCATCGCCGTAGTTGGAGACGATGTAATAGGTGCCCTCCGGGATCAGCACGACGTCGCCGGCGGCGACGTTCGGCACCAGGGAAGCGCGCTCGCCGGATTCGAACTGGCTGCCCTTGTAGATCGCGAATGAGATCTGGTTCTGCGGAATGCGGCTGGTGCCGACGCGGCCCTCGATGCGCAGGCCGCCGGCCGGCAGCACGAAGGATTCGCGATTGGTCTCGGACTTCAGGCTGACGGTGCGCACCGCGCTGACGAGGCCGAAGGCGACGTGGACGACATAATTGCCGGGCGGCAGCACGATGTTCGGCGTCCCGCTGCGGTCCTCGCGGATCAGCTTGAAGGTGCCGTTCTCGTCGGGCCGGTCGGCAAACACGCGCCAGACCAGGCCGCTGGTGATCGGGGCCGAGTCCTTGCCGTACTTCGCCGTCAGCGACAGCACGCCCTGTCCGGGCACGGCCGCATTCAGCGGGGCGGCGGGCGGCACGGTCGAGACAGCGGGCGGTGGCATGCTCGGGGTCGCCGGCTGCATCAGGGTCGGCGGCAGGCTTGGCGGTCCCGCGCCCAGCCCGGAGGGCGGCGCCAGGCTGACAGCGTTGCCTGGGTCGGGCACCGAGGCCGGCGGTACCGGCGGCGGACGATCCGAGAAAAGCTGCGCCAGGGCGGCATTTCGGCCGGAAGTAAAGAGGCATGCGGCAAGGACGAGCGCCGGCAGCAGCCTGCTGCTGCGCCGCCATCCGCTGATGCCGTCACCCCCGCGTGTCATGGTCCCTGCTTTTCACCGAAAACGCGGCAAATTCAAGCCTCTGAAACCCCAGGGAATACGGCCCTGGACCTTCGGTGGAACCGGCTTGAGGGTTGCGTGATTAGCCCCGTGGCAACCGGCCCTCGCCATATTCCTGCCCCGTGCCCTTTCCAAAGCGGCATAAACCATGCTTCGCGCCTGATATGGCGGAGCGCAAGTGCGATGCCTAGTCTGACGATGCGGGCTGGCCCGGCGTAGGAGAGTTTCGGTGCTAGACAGATTGAAAGGCCGGGGCGCGAACGGCTCGAACGGCGAGAAAGTGGGCGAAAAAGTCGGCGAAAAAGTTGGCCTGGGCAGCATCCGCCGGCCGGTGATCGGCCTTGCCCTCGGCGGCGGCGCGGCGCGCGGCTTTGCCCATATCGGAATCCTGAGGACCCTGATTGCCAATGGAATCGTGCCCGATGTCGTGGTCGGCACGTCAATCGGCGCCGTGGTCGGCGGCCTCCACGCGGCCGGCCGGCTCGATACGTTCGAGGAATGGGGGCGCAGCCTGCAAGGGATGCGCAACATTCTCGGCTATCTCGATATCCGTCTCAACGGCTCCGGCCTGCTCGGTGGCGAGAAGCTCGCGACCCGGCTCGAGGAGGCGATCGGGCAGATCCTGATCGAGGACCTGCCCATCAAGTTCGCGAGCGTCGCGACCGAGGTTCGCACCGGCCACGAGATCTGGCTGACGCGCGGCCGCGTGGTCGATGCCATGCGCGCCTCATACGCCCTGCCCGGCATCTTCGCGCCCGTGCTGATCGGCGACCGCTGGCTGGTCGACGGCGCGCTGGTGAACCCGGTGCCGGTCTCGGCCGCCCGCGCGCTCGGCGCCGAAATCGTCATCGCCGCAAATCTTTCCAGCGACATCTTCACCCATTCCACCACGATCTATTCGCACGGCGCAGTGCCCGCCCCGGTCGTACCGGTGGCCGAGGAGCCGACGGCGAAGCGGCGCTTCCCGCGCCTGTTCTCGCCCGAGAAGACGATGAAGCGCGAGTTCTTCGGCGGTAACGGCCGGCCCGGCATCTCCTCGGTGATGGTGGACGCCTTCAACATCATGCAGGACCGCATCACCCGCGCCCGTCTCGCCGGCGATCCGCCCGACATGCTGATCACGCCGCGGGTCGGTCAGTTCGGCTGGTTCGACTTCCACCGCTCCGAAGACCTGATCGCACATGGCACGCGCGCTGCGGAGCGTGCACTGGAGTCCATCCAGGAGGCGATCCACGTGCTGGCGCCGGCGCCCGCGGGCATCGCGCCGAAAGCGGACGAGCCGAAAGCGGGAGACTTGGCCTGATCAGGCAGTCTTGATGTAGTCGCGCAGGGCTTCCTGCTCGCTCTCGTATTCCTGGACGCGGCGCTTGACGATGTCGCCGATCGAGATCAGGCCGACCACCTTGCCGTTGTCGATCACGGGCAGATGACGGAACTTGCCGGTCGTCATCATCTCCATGAGCTCGGCGACGGTGTCGGTCTCCTTGCAGGTCACGACCTTGCGGGTCATCACCTCCGAGACCGGCGCCTCCAGCACGCCGGCGCCGCGCTCGCCGAGCACGCGCACAATGTCGCGCTCCGACAGGATGCCCTCGAGCCGGCTCTGGCTCATCACCAGCACCGCGCCGATCTTCTTCTCGCCGAGCAGCTTGATCGCGTCCGCCAGCTTGGCGTCGGGCTCGACGCTCATGATCTGGTGGCCCTTGGTGTTCAGAATGGAACGTACCGTCATCGTCGCCTCCCTGAATCCGAGCCGTCCGCCTTTGGCGGTTCGGACTTGTTCGCGAGTCTTCAACTAACAGTTACAGCGCCGGTTTCACGCTCGTGCGCTTTGCGAAGCATCGCCGCTAAGGACGTGTCGCTTCGGAACATTCTTCGCGGGAATGATGGATGAATTCGGGCCGCGTCGCAAGCGCCGCTTCAGATACGGTCTGAAACGTCCCGTGATGACGCATCCGCAGCATCGCTTCGCACGCGCGGCACGGGATCGAACAGCGCGAACAACAACAGGCCGGCGAAGAAGCCGCCGATATGCGCCTGCCAGGCCACGCTCGTGGTTTCCGCATCGACCCCGATCGCGCCCACGCCGAAGATGATGTTGATGCCGAACCAAACGGCGAGGAAGCCGACCACCCGCCCGTCGCGGAGCGCGCGCGACAGCGGCAGCGCCGGAACTTTCGCGGCGGTATCGGCATCCGATCGGCTGAACGACAGGAAGCTGCCGCGGACGAAGGCAAAGCGGATTGCGGCTGCCATCGCGCCCGACACTGAGGCCGAGGCGCCGATCATCGGCGCCACCGCATGCTCATGGGTGATGAGATGGGCGAGCGCGCCGGCCGCCGCCGTCACGGCCAGGAAGACGAAGAACCTGACGGTGCCGAAACGCCGCGCCAACGCGCTGCCGAACGGCAAGAGCCACAGCACGTTGAAGCCAAGATGGGTGAGATTGGCGTGCAGCAGCGAATAGGTGACGAAGGTCCAGACCTTCGCCCCCGCCCCGCCCGGGATCTGCAGATTGAGCAGCGAGGAATCGTAGCGCTTCGGGATGAAGCCGAAGACGTCGATGGTCCAGTTCTCGAGCTCGGGCGGTAGCAGCACGTGCAGATGGATCACCGCCAGCAGCAGGATATAGGCGGTCAGCGCCGGAGGCAGCGTCAGGATCGGCTCGCGCGGAGCCTCCACGACGGCCGGCGGGCCCGGCTCAGGACCTTGCGGCGACGAATCTTGCGGGGAATCCAAGGCAGCTTCGCTTTCGGGCGACATCGGGGCGACAGACTTGGAGATAGGCGCCTTTGCCGTCCCTGCGCAAGTGCACAAAAGGAAAAGGCAGGGCCGAAGCCCTGCCTGTCCGTGTCGGTCTTCCGGTGGCCGGAGAGACAAGGCGTATCCCCACCCCTCCCCGCGGCCCGTGACCAAACTGTTTGACGCCCTGTACAGGCCCCGCCGAGAACCTGGAGAAAAGCGGCGAGGCTTGCGACCGCGGTCACCATAGCAGGCGCGCGGCCGGCACGAAGCGCATAGTTAATTTAACGTTAACGACGTAAAGGCCGGCCCAAGAAGCCTGAAAACGCGCCGGCGGCATGGACGCTGCAAATCCCCTCCTGCACAACAACAGAAGGGATCGCGGGTGCACTGAAGCGGGACAAGTCTGTCCCTTCGAGGTTGCACCCCCGGGGCGAGCGTTCAGTCATGAAACATCCGTCGAGCCGCGCGTTCTTCGCGTATTGGGACAAGAAGCGCGGCACTGCACGGGCTCCTGACCGGGCCGACATCGACCCGGCCGCGGTCCGCGGCCTGCTCGGCGACATCTTCGTGCTGTCCTGCGAGCCGAACCTCGGCTTCCCGTTCCGCGTCGCCGGCACGCGCGTCTGCGCGCTCGCGGGAACCGACCTCAAGGACCGCAGCTTTGCGGCGCTGTTCATAGAAGCAAGCCGCAGCGAGATCGAGGAAATCACGACGATCGTCGCCGACGAGACGCTGGGCGCGATCGCCGGCGTCACCGCCGCGCGCGAGGACGGCAGCAAGGCGCATCTCGAGCTCCTGCTGCTGCCCTTCAACGCCCGCCCGCATACGCCGGTCAGCGTCACCGGCGTGCTCGCGCCGTTCGACGACGAATGCGGCACGTTGTCCGCCTTCACCCTCACTTCCTGGCGCTACCTGCACCAGCCGGAGAAACTCCTGCCGCGCGCCATCCGCAAATTGCAGATCGCGCGCGGGCTGATGGTGTATGAGGGGCTGCGATAGAGCCCCTGCAGACGTGCGGCGATCCTGCGATGGATCGCCGCGCGGCATGACCGTTTTTGCCGGATTTGCGTCATTCCTGATGTCGATGCGACCGGATAGCTTCCGCGCCGCGTGAGACGAGCGGGGTGACATCATGATGAGCTGGCGCAATCTGGCGTGGACTGCCCTCGGCGGCATGACATTGCTGGCAGGGATCGGCGCGACCTGGCTGCTACTGCTGCCCGCCGCGCCAGCCTCGGGACCCGCGCCTGCGATTTCCAGAGACGAAACCGAATCGACCCTGGCGGCGCTGAAACCGCCGAAACGCAAGCGACCCTTGATCGCCATCGTCGGCATCAACGACATGAGCGAGACCACCGATTACCTGATGCCCTACGGCATTCTCGCCCGCGCCGACATTGCCGACGTCCTCACCTTGTCGACGCAGCCAGGGCCCGTCACGCTCTATCCCGCCCTCAAGGTGCAGCCGCATGCGACCATCGCCGAGTTCGATGCCGCGCACCCCGATGGCGCCGACTACGTCATCGTGCCGGCGATGAGCCGCGACGACGACGCAACGGTCTTGCACTGGATCAGGAGCCAAGCCGGCAAGGGCGCGATTGTGATCGGCGTGTGCGTCGGTGCCACGGTTGTTGCCAACACCGGGCTGCTCGACGGCAAGCGGGCCACGACGCATTGGTATTCCGTGGGCGATCTGAAGAAGCATTCGACGATCCGCTACGCGGCGGACCGCAGGCTGGTCGTCGACCAGGGCGTCGCGACGACCACTGGCATCACCGCATCCATGCCGATGGCCCTCACCTTGATCGAGGCGATCGCCGGCCGCGCCAAGGCCGAGGCGGTCGCCGGCGACATCGGCCTTGCGCGATGGGACGCACGCCACCGCAGCGACGCGTTCAGCTTCACACGCCCCTTCGCGCTGACGGCGATCGCAAACACGCTCGCATTCTGGAAGCGCGAGCAACTCGGCATCGCGTTGACGCCTGATGTCGACGAGGTCTCGCTCGCCCTGATCGCCGATGCGTGGTCGCGCACCTACCGCTCGCGCGCCCTCACCTTCGCCGCCACGGCAGAGGCGCGGACCAGCCGCAGCGGTCTTCGCATCCTGCCGGACCGCATTGCCGGGAGCTGGCCGGCGGAGCAGGCTGTGCCGGATTCCGGCGCCTCGCCGCCGGCGCGGGCGCTGGACGAAACGCTGCGCGCGATCGAGACGCGCTACGGAGCACGCACGGCCGACTTCGTGGCGATGCAGCTGGAATATCCGCGATAACGACCGCCAGGATCTTTCCCGCTGCGCGCATCGCCGCGGCGGAATAGATTGGAAGGACACCACGGAACGACGGATCGACATGAGCAAGCCGCATTGGCGTCCCGCGCGCGCCTCCGACCTTCCTGCGATAAGCGCGATTGCGGCACGCATCCATCCGGCGTTGCCCGAACGCGAAGAGGTGCTGGCGGAGAAGATCAGGCTTTGCCCGGAGGGCTGCGGCGTGCTCGATACGGACCAGGGCATCATCGGCTACGGGCTGGCACATCCCTGGATGCGGTACCGAATTCCGCCGCTCGACGGCTTTCTGCAAGCATTGCCCGATCGCGCCGACTGTCTCTACATCCACGACGTCGCGGTATTGCCGGAGTTCCGCGGCGGCGTCGTGCGCGCTTATGTCGGTGATATCGAGAAGCTGGCGCGTGCATCACGCATCAGAACGCTCGCGCTGGTCTCGGTCTACGGCACGCCGCCGCTATGGGAACGCGTCGGCTTTCGGACCGTGACGGCGGACGCCGAGTTGCACGCAAAGCTCGCATCCTACGGCGACGGCGCGACCTACATGCTGCGCGACCTCGCCGCGACGTAATGCCCGTCCCCGGGCAAATTGATCGGATTGCTTCGCAGGACGCCGTCAGGCTGCTTCTTCACGCCGCCCCCGCGCGGAACGACTGCCTACCCCCGGACTTCCCGTCTCGTAGACCCACGCCTCCTTGGCAAACCACTCGTGCGTTGCCGCACACATCTCGCAATAGGTGCGAGAGAAGAACACTGCACTGCACCGAAATCGTTCGCGGTCCATCTCGATGCCGGTCGAAATGGCTCGGCCCGTTTCCGGGCACTTGATCATCACCATACCCATCTGATTTCCTCCAGCTCGGCATCCCTTCACGGAAAGGCGTCGCCGCCATCAGCCGGACGGCGTCTCTTCTGGCGAAGACGCTCGTCCGCCGATTCACGCGGCCGATAGCCTCGATTCAAGCTGCCCTGTGCAGAACCCGGTTGAAGCTCTTCTTGATCGGCTCGGCCGTCTCGGTCGCAACCTTCTGGGCAAGGTCCCAAAGCTCCCGGTTATGCCCGGAAGCCATTTCAAAGGTCCTGCGGGTGTGGGTGGTGGAGAGGTTCACGACATCCGCAAACGACCTTGCATCGGCGAGCTGGGACAGGAATTCCAGGGTGGAGCTGGTATTGATTTTCGATATTTCGATGACCTTGGTGCCGTAGTCGGCGGCACGCGTGGCATTGGTCGCACAGGCTTCGCGGAAAGCGTCGGTGATCTCCTCGGAAGCCGCCTTCATCTGCTCGAGATTTGCCTTGGCCCGCGCGGCGCCCTGCTCGGCAAGATCGCCGAAGATCTCCTGGATATTGAAAAACGGCACGTCGAACTTGAGCCTTGCACCACCATTCCCACCCGCGGGAGTGGCATTCGTCTCGGCTTTCACAGTGGCATCATGCATCGTCATTCCATCCTTTCACGCGAAACCAGATGTTGGATTGAAGACTCTCAGAAGCTCCCGGGTGCGGGCCGCACCGGGAAACCAGTGCCCCTACTCTCAAAATGGAGGGATGCTGCTGATGAGCTGCTCTCGCCCCCCTGCCGATGCCAACTATGACCAACCAGGATCGGACCTTCAGTTCGCTTTCAGACTCTCGACTTGATTAAATTCGATTCAAGCGACGCCTCGCCGCAGGCGCCGCTCTTGCCGCTTTGAGTTTGCCGAAAAGGATTCTGCCAACTCGAGAAGGCGCGGGCTCGCAGGCGCGTCCGGATGGCACCATGTTACTGATTGATTGCGCCATAGCGCACCGCGCGAGCCTTCGGCGGCGTTAGTCTGGCCGGGGCCGGAAAGCGGCAGATCAGCCCCGACGCTTCTTCTTCGCATTTTTCTCGGGCGCGCCCTTCGCAGGCCACGGCGTGACCGAAGGCTCTGCATGGCCGGGCTTGTTCTTGTGCTTCTTTTTCTTTCCGAAAGAACGCGCATCACCGAATTTCGACGCGCGCTCGCCCTGAGGCTTGCTGCGCGACTTGAATCCACTCGCCTCGCGCGGGCGATCCTCGCGCCGTTCATGATGAGCGCCGGCCTCGCGCTGCGGCGCGCGGGGGCGCTCCTGAGGAGCTTCTTGCCGGTCCGGCGCATCCGTCATCGGCTCGATCCGGATGCTGTCTTCCTTGTCGGGACGCTTGATCTTTGCCGCAAAGGATTCGGCGACCCGCTGGGAGATCTCGAACTCGGTGGTGGTGTCCATGATCCTGATGGCGCCGATGTCGCGCTTGTCGATGCCGCCGCGGCGACAGATCATCGGCAGCAGCCAGCGCGCTTCCGCGTTCTTGCGGCGCCCGATGGCGGCGCGAAACCAGACGCTGCCATCCGCCATGGCGTGCTTCGAGGATTTCCCAGCCTTCGACCGCGGCTTGGCGCGGTCCTCGCCCTGTTCGGACCTATCACGCCCGCGTTCCGGCCTGCCGCTTCGCTCGCCGGGATCGATGATGTCCTCGGGCGACGGCAGCCGCGCGCGATAAAGCCGCGCGAGCGCGGCGGCGATGTCCTCGGCCGAGCGCTCGGCCAATAGCGATTGCGCCAAAGCCAGATCGTCGGGACCAGTCTCCTCCGTGAACAGCACGTCCTTCATGCGCGCATGATCGAGCTTGCGGATGTCTTCCGCCTGCGGCGCCGTGCCCCAGACCGCGTCGACCCCTGCGAGATCGAGCAGCAGCTCGGCGCGCCGCCGCCGCGCGGGCGGCACCAGCAGGACGCTCGTCCCCTTCCGGCCCGCGCGCCCGGTGCGGCCCGAGCGATGCTGCAAGACCTCGGCGTCGTTGGGCAAATCGGCATGGATGACGAGGTCGAGGCTCGGCAGGTCGATGCCGCGGGCGGCAACGTCGGTCGCAACGCAGACGCGGGCGCGCCCGTCGCGTAGCGACTGCAGCGCCAGGGTGCGTTCGTTCTGCGTCAATTCACCCGACAGCGCGACCACCGAAAAGCCGCGCTCCAGGAGCGCGGCTTGCAAATGCCTGACAGCATCGCGCGTGCTGCAGAACACCAGCGCGCTCGGCGCCTCGTAGAAGCGCAGCACGTTGACGACGGCATGCTCGACGTCGGCGGGCGCGATGCGGATCGCGCGGTATTCGATATCGGCGTGGCCGCCCTCGTCGCCGGCGACCTCGATCCGGAAGGCGTCGCGCTGATATTGCCGCGCCAGCGCGACGATGCCGCGCGGAAACGTCGCCGAGAACAGCAAGGTGCGGCGCGTCTGCGGCGTGGTCTCGAGGATGAATTCCATGTCCTCGCGAAAGCCGAGATTGAGCATCTCGTCGGCTTCGTCGAGCACAACCGCGGCGAGCTCGGAAATGTCGAGACGGCCGCGCCGCAGATGATCGCACAGACGCCCGGGGGTGCCGACGACGATATGCGCGCCGGCGGCGAGCTCGCGCTGCTCGCGCCGCGGATCCATGCCGCCAACGCAAGAGACGACACGCCCGCCGGCATGCCCATAGAGCCAGGCCAGCTCGCGCTGAACCTGGAGCGCGAGTTCGCGGGTCGGCGCCACGATCAAGGCGAGCGGCGCGGCCGCTGGTGCGAACTGCTCGGCGTCATCGAGGATGTTCTTTGCGATGGCCAAGCCGTAAGCGACGGTCTTGCCGGAACCGGTCTGGGCCGAGACCAGGAGGTCGCGGCTGGTGGCTTCATGGGCGAGCACCGCGAGCTGGACGGGCGTCAGTGAATCATAGTTCCGCTCGGCCAAAGCGCGGGCGAGCGGCGGGGTCAGGGCCGGAAGAGACACGAGATGGGAAACCTTGTTTGATTCAGGCGCGCAAACGGTGAACCGGCGCCCCGAGCTGCGTGCGCGGCAAACGGCCCGACCGCACGCTGATTTGATCTGGGCGCTCTTTACGCCAAGCGCCCGGAAATCACCATAGCCGTGATGCATGGCTTGACGACGAGCCGCGCCTGAAGCTTGCAGCGGATTTTTGCGGCCAGCTCGATTAACCTTAGCGCGGCGGGATCGGCCTATAGCCGAGCCACGCTCACGTCTGGCGATATGGGGAATAAAGATGCGATTGGCGGTCATTTCCGACATCCACGGCAATCTCGCCGCGCTGGAGGCGGTGCTGGCGGATATCAAGACGCGGGGCGTCGATCGGATAGTCAACCTCGGCGACTGCGTCACCAGCCCGTTGTGGCCGAGGGAAACGTTCGAATTCCTCCAATCGCTGGCGTTGCCGACCGTGCGCGGAAATCATGATCGCTGGATCGAGGAGTTTCCGGACGACAAGCTCTCGCCGGCAGGTCTGTTTGCGCGCAACGCACTGACTGCAGAGCAGCGTCGTGCACTTCACAACCTACCCTCCCAGCTGCGACTGGACGACGGCATCCTGGCCTGCCATGGCACGCCCGACAGCGATACGGCGTGCCTGCTGGAGGACGCACTCGACGACGGCCGCTTCGTGCCGGCACGCCGCGACGTGCTGGAAGCACGCCTTGCGAGCGAGCCGGCGGCGCGCGTGGTGCTGTGTGGCCATAGCCACCGCCCGGCCGTCGTTCACGGGCCGCGCGAATGTCTGGTCCTCAATCCCGGCAGCGTCGGATGCCCTGTTTTCGCTGACATTCCCTTTGCCGCGAAACTGGAACACCGCTCGCCTCACGCCCGCTACGCGATCCTCACCAAGGGCAAAAGGGGCTGGCAGGTCGAGCTGCTGGCCCTCGAATACGACTGGGAGGCCGCCTCGGCGCGCGCGCTCGCCAACAACCGTCCGGACTGGGCGCACGCCATGTTGTCGGGATACGTCAAATAGAATTTCTCAGATCTCGGCGTACACCTCCAGCAGATTCCCGTCGGGATCGCGGAAGAACAGCGTGCGATGGCCGAAGGGCTGGTTGGTCGGCGGTGACAGCAGCGCCACGCCTTGCCGCACGAGTTCATCGGCGCACGCGTCGACCTCTGCAGCAGAGACCTTGAAGGCCAGCTGCAGCGAGGCGCTGCCCGCTGGCGTCGGTGCATCGCTGGCGGTGCGGCTCGGCCTTGCCAGCACCAACGTGTTGCTGCCGAGGCCGTACTCGATCCAGTTCGGCGACAGCTCGCGCGAGAGCGGGAACGCGAGGACGTCTTCGTAGAAGCAGCGCATCGCCGCCATGTCGCGCACGAAGATGACGGTGTAGTCGATCGCGCGGATGGCGTTGAAGGGGGAGCTCCGGTTTGGGTCGGCCGTCTCTTCGTTTTTCATTTGGTCGCTCATCTCGGCTACGTTCTTACTCCACCAGCTCCGGCCACGGCACGATCGTCGACTTCACCGTCTTCATCGCCACCGCGTCCTTCACCGCCTGCGCGACGCCTGCTTCCGTGAAAGGGTAAATCGTCTGCATCTTCGCCCAAGGATATTTGTCGCGCGTGCGGTAGAGCATGTCGACGCCGAGCGGGAGGTCGTTGCCGGTGAAGCCCCACGACCCCAGCACGTTGAGGTCCTTGGTGCAGATGCGGTGCCAGGAGGTCTCGATCGAGCCGGCGTCGGTGAACTGGCCCATCTCGACATAGGTGCCGCCGTCGCGCAGCATCTCGATGCCTTCGGGGCCGGCTGAGGGGTGGCCCGAGCAGTCCATCACGAGATCGGCGCCGAAGCCGCCGACGATCTCGCGGACGCGCGCAATGCGATCCTGCGGTGATTTCAGCTCCTCGATGTTCACGGTCGCCTCGGCGCCGAACTCACGCGCCAGCTTGAGCCGCGGCTCCTCCGGCGCGCCGACGCAGATTACGCGCCCTGCTCCCATCTCCCTGGCGGCCGCGACCGCCAGAATGCCGATCGGGCCGGAGCCCTGGATCACCACGGTGTCGCCCCAGCTGAATCCGCCGGCGCGCGTCGCGCGATTGAAGGCACGGATGCAGGAGGTCAGGGGTTCCGACAGCGCACCCAGACGCAACGACATGTCGTCCGGCAGCTTGTAGATCTTGGTGCCCGGCAGCATCTCGAGATCGACATAGACATATTCAGCCCAGCCGCCCCACAGATGCGGCGCCTTGTCGAAGCCGAGATAGCGGCCGTAATAGACCGGCGTCAGGCACTTGTTCGCGGTTTGCGGATAATGGATGCAGTAATAGCAGCGGCCGCAGGGCATTAGCGGCGGGATCATTACTTTCGAACCGACGCTGAGCGGCTTGCTCATGAAATCTTCGGTGAACTCGTCGCCGCATTCGACGATGATTCCACCGAGCTCGTGTCCCAGCGTGAACGGCCAGGGCAGCGGCTTCGGCCAATGTCCTTTCAGAATATGCAGATCGGTGCCGCAGACCCCGCAGGCGCCGACCTTGATCAGTGCGGCCTTCTTGCCGACCTTCGGCCACGGCACGGTGCGGATGACGGGCTCCGAGCCGGGCCCTGCGTGGGTGCAGACGCGGATCTGTTGCATGGCTGTTTCCTCGCTGCCCGCTTGTTGTGTTTTGATCGTGCGGGCTGAGGCAAAGCGTATGTGAGATGCACGCTCGTGCCAAGGTGCGGCTTGTAGCCCGTATGGAGCGTAGCAGAATACGGGGAAGCGGCCCCGGATTTCGCTGCGCTCCATCCGGGCTACAGGGCTAGAGACCGCAGACGCATATCTGCCGCATGCTTTCCGCCGTCAACGCGCTGCGATCGAAACCACCGAAGCGCTCGATGAGGCGCAAGCCGCCCGAACTCACGAGCAACGGCATCTCCTGCGGGAAGATGCTGCGCATCGGCAACGCGACTCGCCAAAAGTCCTTCTCCGTCTTGCTCGACCAGTACCAATCCACGTGCCTGATCTGGGTGAGTGGGTCGTATCTCGCAGTCTCCTCGACGGTGATCGCGCCAAGGCCATCGTGGACCACTGTGCCGATCAACTCCCGCTTGTTGGGATCAGCGTTGAGCCTGGCGATATTGGGCAGGAAGGCGTCGAACACCAGCCGGCCCTGCGGCGATAGGTGTCTGCCGACCGATCCGAAGAAGCCTCTGAAGTCGTGGAGGCTATGCAGGTGCAGGATCGAGTTCACGGCGACGACGATGGTATCGAATGTCCGCCCGCCGAGATCGAAATCGCGCATGTCCAGCTGGACCAAATCCAGCTCAACCGCTTGAGCCCTGGCATAGCTCCGCGCGCGCTCGAGCATCTGCGGCGACAAATCGCCTCCGACGACCTGAAATCCCGCCCGCGCCAGCGGAATCGTCAGGCGACCGCTGCCGCACGCGAGATCGAGCACGCGGCCGCCGCGTTCGCGTGCGATCTCGACATAGAAGCCTTCGAGGATCGGATCTGGCGGCGCCATTAGATCGTAGAGATCTGGGCGATGGTAAAGACTGTTCTGTTCCATGAGGGCGATTGTAGCGGATAATCTCGCGCCCCGCGTGGGGCGGCTCGTCCGCGATAGCTCGACGAGCCAGTCGGAAGCGTAGTCCGGCAGGAATCTTGCAGCGGCGCGCGCGATGTCGCACCGAGTTCATTTCTGAGAGCCCATGACTGATAGCATACGCGCGCTTTTTGATCGCTGGGAGCAGGTTTGGCACGAGGGACGAATTGACCTGATCCAGGACTGCGTGGGATCGCATTATGTCCGTCACGATGAGAAAGGCGACCGGACCGTCAGCCGGGACGAATATGCTGCGGAATTGCAGACGGTGCATCGAGACCGGCCCGGAATCCGCGTCGTGGTGTATGATCATTCCTTCACGATCGACGGCGCGTGGTTCCGATTTGCATTCGTGTAGCCCGATCCCGCAACCGGCGAGAAGCGTAGCCGCGCCGGCATGCAAAGTTATCGTATTGAGGGCGGCAAGCTGGCCGAGACCTGGATCACGATGCTTGGTCTTGGGACCGCATGGGCCGACGAGCCCCAGGAAAGCTGGACCCGCCGCAAGACGTGAGGAGAGCTCAGGTTCGGGACGTCGCTCGGCGGCCCGTCGCGATTTGCGGCGCCGGAGCACGGTCGATAGCGCGACGATGTCACGGCTGCCATGCGAGGCATGGCTGGTCTTCGTCCACGTGCAAAGTCTTGAGCGCCGGCCGGCGAGCGTGTAACTCGCCACGAGTCTCACCTCAGGTCATCCCGTGAATCCCCTTCCCCAAAATCCCGTGGCCGCGTCCGGATCGTTCGCGGCGATGAGGTCCGTGCCCTACCGTCTCCAGTTCGCCTCTTACGTGCTGGCGATGATGGCGGACAATATCGAGCATGTGATCAGCTATTGGGTGGTGTTCCAGAAATTCCATTCGCCGACGCTGGGCGGGTTTGCCGTGCTGTCGCACTGGCTGCCGTTCCTGCTGTTCTCCGTCGCGGTCGGCGGCCTCGCCGACCGGTTTGATCCGCGCCGCATCATCCAGTGCGGCATGCTGCTGTTCATCGTCGCCTCCGCCGGTTGGGGCTTCTTCTTCCTGACCGATACGATCCAGATGTGGCACGCGATGCTGCTTCTGGTGATCCATGGCTGCGCCGGCGTGCTCTGGCAGACGCCGAACCAGCTCTTGCTCTACGACCTGGTCGGCCCGGCCGACCTGCCGAGCGCGGTGCGGCTGAACGCGATGGCGCGCTATCTCGGCATCCTGGTCGGACCTGCGGTGGGCGGGCTCATCATGCTGACGCTCGGTCCCTCGCACGGCATCATCTTCAACACGCTGTTCTATCTGCCGATGCTGCTCTGGCTGTTCTGGGTCCCGATCAGGGACAAGAGCGTGGCGGCAAGGCGTTTTGCCGTGCGCGGCCTTGCCGACATCGTGCTCACCATCCGCGCGATCGGCACCCAGCCCGTGTTGTCGGCGATGACGTGGCTCGCCGGCCTCACCTCCTTCATGATCGGCAACGCCTATCACGCCCAGATGCCGGGCTATGCCGGCGATCTCGGCCATGGCGATCCCGGCGTCTCCTACAGCGTGCTGCTCGCCGCGGACGCGGCCGGCGCAGTGCTTGCCGCAATCGTGCTGGAATCCTGGGGACAGCTGAAGGGCACCCCGCGCACCGCGATCACGCTGGCGATGCTGTGGAGCGTGGCGCTGCTCGGCTTCGCGCTCGTGCCGGTCTATCCGGTCGCGATCGCGCTATTGTTCTTCGCGGGCTTCTTCGAGCTCTCCTTCAACACCATGGCGCAGGCGCTGGTGCAGCTGAACGCCCCGCACGACATCCGCGGCCGCGTCGTCGGCCTCTACAACATGGCCGGGCTCGGCATGCGCGCCTTCAGCGGCATCACGGTCGGGGTGGCAGGCGCGGCGATCGGCATCCACTGGTCGCTCGGCTTGTCGGCCGCCGTGCTGCTGGCGCTGCTGTGCCTGCTTTATGGGCGCGCCGCGAGGAAGCCGAGCCCCGCCTGAAGGTGTGGCTTTTCGAGCGCATCGTGTCTGTCCGTGTCCAGCGCGCCCGATCCTAACGCGGCATTAACCCTGTGCACCTTAGGGTCGCAAGGACTCCGCCCGGGCGGGGGGTCGGGTGTTGGAAATGGCGTTGGCGAACAAAAAATTTCTTCCGGCCGCCGAGGAGCGCAGGCGCTTCCAGCGGGTGAAGGTGCACCTGCTCGGCCGCTACATGCTGCCGGACCGCCGGGAATTCCCCTGCCAGGTGATCAACATGTCGCCGGGCGGCCTCGCCTTGCTCGCCCCCGGCATCGGCAATGTCGGCGACCGCGTGGTCGCCTATCTCGACCATATCGGCCGCGTCGAGGGCAAGATCACCCGGATCATCGACAACGGCTTCGCCATGACCATCGGTGCGACGCCGCGCAAGCGCGACAAGCTCGCCGCGCAGCTGACCTGGCTCGCCAACCGCGACATCCTCAATCTGCCGGAGGACCGCCGCCACGACCGTATCGTGCCGCGCAACCCGATCGCGGTGCTGACGCTCGAGGACGGCACCAAGATGACCTGCCGCATCATCGACCTCTCGCTGTCGGGCGCGGCGATCGCTGCCGAGAACCGGCCACCGCTAAAATCGACGGTTCTGCTCGGCCGGGTCCAGGGCCGCGTGGTCCGAAACCTCGAGGACGGCTTCGCGCTGGAGTTCATGCACGAGCAGCCGGCAGAGACACTCGAAGAGAGCGTTACCGCGCGGTAAAGCGCAAGGACGCGAAAACCTCCATATTTCCAGGCTCGAAGGCGGCTTCCGCGATGCGGACGCCGCCTTTTTCATGTCCCGCGGCGAATGGCCAGCGGTTAACGGAGGGGCTGCAGATGAGCGCAAACAACGCTCCTCCCAGCGCTTCCGCGTTAATAGATAAAATTTGAATCAATTGCAGTCATATCCAATTTTACGCGAATTCTATTCAAGTATAGATCGAATTCGCCGCGCCTTTTACTTGCATTCGTCTCGACTTGACTTGGTCGACTTAGCGGCAACTCAAAAGCTCCGTGCGAAATGTGGTCCCAACAAGAAACGGGGGCCGCAATGTTTGACTTCAGGGGACGGGGGAAGGGACTGGCGCTGGCCGCCATGCTCTTCGGGATCAGCGCGGCAGCGCAGGCCGGCGAAGGCCGTCTGCTCTACGCGAGCCTCGGCGACACCACGCGTGCGCCGATCGGCTGGGTCGAGTTCTGCGCGGACAATGCTGCCCAGTGCCAGGGCGCACCGCTGCAGCCGCGCGACATCGTGATGTCGCAGGCCGCATGGCGCGACCTCGTCAAGGTCAATCGCTGGGTCAACGAGACCGTCAAGCCTCTGACCGACCAGGAGCACTGGGGCGTGATCGAGAAGTGGTCGCTGCCGTCAGACGGTTACGGCGACTGTGAAGACTACGTGCTGTTGAAGCGCAAGATGCTGATGGATGCCGGCTGGCCGCGCCAGGCCCTGCTCATCACCGTGGTGCGCGACAAGAAAGGCGAAGGCCACGCGGTGCTGACGGTGAAGACCGACAAGGGCGAGTTCATTCTCGACAATCAGAACGAGAACGTCCTCGCCTGGACGGAGACCGGCTACCGCTTCGTCAAGCGCCAGTCGCAGAGCGATCCCAACGTCTGGGTCTCGCTGGGCGATACCAAGCCTGCGGTCTCCACCGCCAGCGCCAAAGATTAGTAGGAACGAGAGACAACAGGTTACGCGACCCGGTCACATCCCCACCCCTCCCCGTCCCAGACCGGTTCGCGCGCGCCCAGCCATCCCCCAATGGCTGGGCGCAACTTTTTGGGAAAGCGCGATCAGCTCTGCTCGCCTTGGCGCGACCAAGGCACGCGTGCGGCGGCAAAATCCCGCCAGCTATCCTGCAAGCCCTGCTGCATGCCGATCGATGCCCGCGCCTGCCAGCCGGCGATCGCGGCCGCCGCAATGGCGCTGTCGCGATCGTCAGCGCCGAGCCCATCGAGCAACGAGGCCGTCACCGCCATGTCATTGAAGACGCCGAGCTCCTCCTGCAAGCCGGCGAGCCGGCGTGCGAATTTTCGTGCGGACTTGCGATCCTCGTAGAGCGGCAGCAGGAACTCGCTGAGATAGCGCAGCCGCTTGGTGGCGAGCCGCACGCGGTGCAGTTCGTCGACCGTCAGCGATTTGAAGCGGCGGCCGCGCTTGAGCACCTTCGCGTGCTGTTCCGATAGGACGCGCTGCGCGAAATTGAGGGCGGGCTCGGCGAGCCGGCCGAGATCTTCGGGCGCGACGCCGTTGCGCCAGCCGCGCGTCTCGATCCAACCGCCAAGACCGATCAGGAAGAGCGCGCAACGGCGATCATCGAGCCCGTGGCGGGCGCTGCGATAGGCTTCCGCCTGACGCTGAGCCGCGGCCCGCCCAAGCGCATCGAAACCCGCGACCGACGGACAGGCTTTTGCGATCGCCGGCAAGGTGGCGAGCTGGAACACGTCCCAGTCGCGCGCGGCGGACAGGCCTTGCGCCAGCCATTTGGCCTCCGAACGCAGCGCCTCGAGATTGCTGAGCGCGCCGACCGAACGCATCAGGTCGAGCGCGGATCGCAGCCGGCGCAGCGAGACGCGCAGCTGATGCACGCCTTCCGGATTGCGGCCGTCCTCGGCCGCCGGCAGCGATTGCAGCAGGTGAAGGAAGCAGGTGCGCAGGATGGTCGCGAAGGCTTCGTCGAGCGTCACGGAGGGATCGAGGCGAAGCTTGCGCGGCCGGCGTGCCGACGGCGGCAGGTCCGCGGCAAGATCGAAGCCGCGCGCCGACTTGCTGCGGATGGACGGCTTCACCGTTCCGTGCTCCGCAAGGCGCAGAGCGATCTCGTAGATCGCGCTCGTGCTGCCGCTCTTCAGCTCCAGCTCGATCTCGCTGACAGGAAGCGACCGGTCGCCGGCCGTCAGCTCGCCGCGGTCGCAGGCGACCTCGACCGTGCCGGACGGCAGGTCGATGATGCGCGTGTGCCGATGCACATCGGCCGTGAACACCGCTTCGAGCGGCTGCGCTTTGAGTCGCTCGCGAAGCTTCTCCGGAATGAACGGCATCGCCAAAGCGAGATCGGGCGCAAGCGAAGGCACGCTTGCTTCCCATTCGCCGCGACGCAACGGATCGTCCGCAACCTCGGTCTTCACGGTCTGCACGAAACGCGTGCCGCTCTGGCGGACGCGCAAGCTCAGCCCGGCGCGACGAAGCGCCCGCTCGGGCGTGTCGTAGTAGACGGACTTGAGACGTTTGCGCGTGCCCTTGTTGCGTGCGTTCGCCGCGATCACGGGCGCTGCGCCGAAATGCGCCATGCGATCGGCACCAACGAGCAGCTTGAGCTCGATTTCGGCGGCGGGAGATGCGGGCTGGGTCGGGCTCGGCGCGGGCGTCACGTCCTGCGATGGCGTCTGCTCAATGGCAGCGCGCTCCTCGACCGTCGCGGGTTCCACGCTGACGTCCTCGCGTTGCCCCGGGAAGCCGGTAAGGAGCTGCGTTCTCTTGGTGTTCCCAACAGCAGGATTGGCTTCCGGTGCGCCCGGAGTCTTGCGAGCCGGCGCAGCATCTGACTTTAGCATTTGCGGTAACATGACAGTTCAATGACAGGCGACAGGGATATAGCCTGTACAGCCTGCGAGGAATAGTCACATCAGATCGGCGCGCATCATGATTCACATGTAGCTCGCCAGGTAAAAGCTGCAGCCGCCGGCCCAAGCCCCCTACGACACGCCGAGAGATGCCGCTCATTCTGCCGCTTCAAGATTGGCCGGCTTTTCAGCCTCGCCGAGCGGGGAAACCGCCGGGCCGTTGAGCGCGGTGCCATCGGGTGCAAACTGCGATCCGTGACATGGGCAGTCCCAGCACTGTTCGAGTGAGTTCCAGTGCACGACGCAGCCCAAATGGGTGCAGCTCGCCGAATGCAAATGCAAATGTCCGCTTCGGTCCCGGCACGCCGCGATCTTCTTCAGGCCGCTTCGGAAGAGGCGCCCCTCGCCGGGCCGCAGTTGTTCAGCGCTCGCGATTTCACTTGCGGTGAGATACTCCGCGAAATTCTTGATAGGGGTGATGTTCTCGCTGATGAACTCGCCGATGTTCCTTTGAATCTTCCGCGTCGGAGCGTAGACGTCCTCCCAGGCACTTGCGCCGCTGGTGATGAGATCCGCGATCAGCATGCCGGCCACGAGCCCGTTGGTGATCCCCTGCCCGGAGTCGCCGCTGACAACGAATACATGCTCCTCGCCGGGGCTGCGGCCGATGAAGCCGGCGAAATCGACCGGCTCCAGCACCTGACCCGACCACCGATGGGTGACCTCGCGCAAATCCGGCAATCGCTCGCGCGCCCAGCGCTCGAGCGCGTCAAGGCGCTGTGCGCCATCATTCGCCTCACCCGACTTGTGATCTTCGCCGCCGATGATCACGATGTCCTCGTCGGCAGATAACGGGTGGAGGCGGACATAATGATAAGGATCGAGCGTGTCCCAATAGAGCGCATCCTCCACGGCGCCGGCCGCAATCTTCGCGGCGAGTGCATAAGTGCGGTAAGGCGCCTGCTTGGTGTGGATCGCCACCTGAACATTGACGGGCGAGTTGGTCGCAACCACCACGTCGGCGGCGTGAACCTCGTAGCCTGAGGCGGTGGTGACGACCATGCTACCCTGGCGTTGCTGGATGCTCTCGACGCAGGTGTCAGCATAGAGCTGGGCGCCCCGGCGCTGCAGTGCGCTCGCCAGACCGGCGAGATATTTAGTCGGATGCAGGCGCGCCTGGCGCGGAAAGCGCAGCGAACGCGTCTGACCGCTGTCATGGAATGGTGTCCGCTCGATGCAATTTTCGACCGGAATCTGCAGCTTGCGACAGCAGTCCAATTCACTATCCAGCTCGGATGCGGACGTTTCGGATGCCAGTACCCAATAGCCGTCGACGCGCTTAAAACCGCAATCGATGTGCTCGGCGCCTTGGATGGCCTCGACGCGATCGATCGCGGCAGCGACGCTCTGATAGTAACGCCGCGCACAGTCAGGGCCGCGGACTCGCACAAACGCATCATAACCATCATCAAGCGCGGTCGCCAGATGCGCCGTGGTGCGCGCCGTCATCCCGCTGCCGATGCGGCCGCGATCGATGACTGCGACCGAACGTCCATGGCAAGCAAGTTCATATGCGACCGAAAGCCCGGCTATTCCGGAGCCGACCACGGCAACGTCCACGCCGACCGTACTCGACAGCACCGGAGCTTCGGCGACAGATACGTCCATCCAGAGGGACCACGTGTGCTCATCCCGTACATTCATGGCGCTACTCCTCGGAAGAGCAAACGATGCAGCAGAATGACGGTTCCTATGTGCGCTATCGAACGAAACGCCGATGAGATGGCCGCATTCATTAGGAACCTTCATCGTGCTCGCGCTTGAACCGGCATGAAAAGTCCATCACCGGGGATGCGCAGGGCGCTGCGCCAGGCGCGATTGTACGGGCACCTGCTCGTCCGCAACGACAGGCTGTATCACCCGGGCGGCAATCATCCGATCTGCTCGATACAGCTTGCACGAGAGATGGTCAGGTCAGGATGGATGACCAAGCACGACGGCGAATACGAGATCACGGCAGAGGGGCAGCTTGCCGCCGAAAGCGAAATCGGTCGCTGAGGAGCCGATGCGGCACCGTCCAATTCCCGGCCGGGAGTCGGGCCTGTTGACTGATCCGGCGATTACATCATTGACTAGCGGCACGGTCCTCACAAAGAGCTGCCATGCCCTCGTTCCGTCCCGTTATCGCGTTGTCGAGAGGCCTCGAGGTCCTGCGCGTCATCAACCAGGAACGGCAATCGACCGTAGGCTCGCTGCATAAGGCGACGGGCCTCAACAAGGCAACAATCGTCCGCATGCTCGAAACGCTGGAGCATGAAGGATATGTAGTGCGGCGCGCCGAGCCGCCCAGCTATGCCCCGACCGGACGGGCGCTCCTGCTCAGCGCCGGCTACGACGAACCCAATTGGATCGGCGGTATCGCCGAACCGATGCTCAACAAGTTTCGCCAACAGATTCAGTGGCCCTCGGACGTGGCGGTGCTCGACGAGGAATCCATGGTGATCGCGCATACGACGCGGATCGGCGGTTCGCTGCTCTTCTACCGTCCGCCGGGTTTTCGCTTTCCCGTGCTGGGCACCTCGATGGGGCGCGCCTATTTGGCGTTTTGCGAACCGGCCGAGCAGGAGCGCATCGCGGCGCGCCTTGCCCTCAGCCCGGAGCCCTGGAACGACCTCGCCCGCAATCCCGCCAAACTCACCAAGGTGCTGCGCGCGATCCGGAAAGCCGGATTCGCAGTGATGGACGAGAGCTACAGCCGCCGCATCTTCGGCGGCGCCGTCTGGGCGATCGGCGTTCCCGTCGCTGTTCCGAACCGCCTGTTCGCAAGCATGAACGTGATGATGCTGCGCGAGGCCGTCAGCACCGAGGAAGGTCTCAGGCGCTTCGTGCCTCAGATGAAGAAAGTCGCCTCCGCACTGGCCGAGACGCTCAGCGCCAGGCTTGCTGCGGCCGGCCCGTCCGCGGCCGCCAAGAGCTAGCCATTTCACACAATGAAATGTTGTTTCTATTTGGCTCTGCTCGTGTGACATCTCTGCCCGGCGGCCAAAGGGCGCCCAAAGACGCAACAAAACCGGAGGGGCAAGTGAGGACATTCGTCGCAATGCTGGGCGCTGCGATTGCAGGCCTGGTGCTGGCCACGGCTGATGGGGCTGCGGCCGAAGCCTGGCCAACCAAAGCAATCAAGATCGTCGTGTCGACGCCCGCCGGCGGCATCACCGATGCGTTCGCCCGCGCCTATGGCGATTACATCTCTCAGAAGCTCGGACAGCCGGTCGTCGTCGAAAACAAGACGGGAGCGAGCGGCGCGCTGGCAGCCCAATCGGTCAAGGATTCGCCGGCGGACGGCCATACGCTGATGTACACGATCTCGTCCACGCTGCTCGGAAACCGGCTGCTGCTGAAGTCGCTCGCCTACGATCCGGACAAGGATTTCACGATCGTCGCGATGACGCCATCGGGTCATCTGCCGCTGGTCGTCCATTCCGCTACCGGTGCAAAGTCCATCGAAGATTTCGTCGCCTATGCGCGCCGCAACAAGGTCACGGCCGGCTCGTATGGGATCGGTTCGTTCGCGCACATCGCGATCGCCGAGCTCAATCGCCAATACGGCCTCGACATCTCCATCGTGCATTACCGCGGCGAAGCGCCGATGTGGCAGGACCTGGCGGCCGGCGTCATCCAGGCCGCGACCGGCAGCTACCAAGCCGCGCTTCCGGTCCTTGATACCGGCGTCGGCCGTGCGATCGCTGTTCCGTCACTGGTTCGCATGAAGAAGCTGCCGGACACCAAGACGTTCACCGAGCAGGGGGTCACCGGCAAGGTCTTCCAGCTGACCAGCTTCACGACCCTGGTGGCGCCCGCTGCGACGCCGACCGACCGGATCGAGCTGCTCGCCAAGCTGATGGTCGAAGGCGGCAAGACCGAGCGTGTCCAGAAGCTGCTGGAGGCCTTCGGGGTCGATGCGCCGGCAATGGACCGCGCATCCTCGGTCGCCCTCTACGAAAAAGAAGGGCCGGTCTGGCTGGAATCGATCAAGAATCTCGGATTGGAGCCACAATAGCGTCCGGACCCGCCGATCCCGTGCGCTGGCGACGCCCTTCTCACGCCCCCAGCACGTCCGCCAGCCGCAATTCATCGGCGGCGGGATCCTTCAGGAACAGCTCCGCCTCGATCTCGTTCAGGTGCGACAGCATCAAGGCGCCGGCGCGCGCCTTGTCGCGCTTGCGGATCGCGGCGGCGATCCCGGCGTGATGATCGGTGCCGCACGCGGGCGTGTCGTGACGGCGGTACAGCAGGATGATGAGCGAGGAGCGCGCGATCAGCTCCTTCAGGAAGCCGAGATAGATGCTGTGGCCGCTCATCTCGGCGACGAGACGATGAAACTCGCCGGACAGACGGACGGAGGCGCGGGCATCGCCGCGCAACTCGGCCTCGCGTTCTTCCGTGAGATGGTGCTGCAGGCGATCGAGCCAGGCCGGCGAAACCGCGTCAATGGCGCGGTCCACGATGCTGGGCTCGATCAGGCGCCGCGCCTCGAACACCTCGCGGGCATCAGCCGGCGTCGGGCGCGCAACGAAAGCGCCGCGATTCTTCTCGATGTTGACGATGCCCTCATGCGCAAGCTGCTGCAGCGCTGAGCGCACCAGCGTCCGGCTCGCGCCGTAGATGTCGCCGATCTGGCCCTCCCCGAGCTTGGTGCCGGGCAGCAGGCGATGCTCGAGGATCGCGGCAGTCACACCCTTCCGGATACGGCTGACGCGATCGCTCGCGTCTGGCGCATCGGGTTTCTGGCGGGTCTTGGCGGCCATGATTGTGAGGGCTCGATCGACGAACGTTCGGCCTGCAATGTTAGTCTACGAGCTGTATCCAATTACAGGCGAAACTTTATACAATCTCCGCCCGTTTTGTGTGCAGCTGGCTGCACAGGTGACGGCCCGACAAATTGGGCCGGAATCGATCTAACGATCTGACTCCGCTGCACAGTTTCTGAAATTCGCATCGTCGCGGGCTGTTGGCACGGACCTTGCGGAGAGAGGCGGGACGCAACGCCCCTCCTCGGACACGCCATGGCCATTCCCGCCGCTCTCGAACTGGTCGCCGTCACCAAGCGCTACGACGCCACGCTGGCCGTCGACAACGTCAACCTGAAGATCCCGGCCGGCACCTATTGCTGCCTGCTCGGCCCCTCCGGCTGCGGCAAGACCTCGACGCTGCGCATGATCGCAGGTCACGAGGCGGTCAGCGAAGGCGACATCATCCTCGGCGCGCAGAACGTCACCGACCTCGAGCCCGCCAAGCGCGGCACTGCGATGATGTTCCAGTCCTACGCGCTGTTTCCGCACCTGACCGTGCTCGACAACGTCGCCTTCGCCCTGAAGATGCGCGGCATCGACAAGGCGACGCGGCACAAGCGCGCCGGCGAATTGCTCGAGCTGGTCGCGATGAGCCAATATGCAGGCCGTCTTCCGGCGCAGCTCTCCGGCGGCCAGCAGCAGCGCGTGGCGCTCGCGCGCGCGCTGATCACCGAGCCGCAGATCCTCCTGCTCGACGAGCCGCTCTCGGCGCTCGATCCGTTCCTGCGCGTCAAGATGCGCGGCGAGCTGAAGCGGCTGCAGCGCGAGCTTGGCATCAGCTTCATCCAAGTCACCCACGGCCAGGAAGAGGCGATGGCCCTCGCCGACCACATCGTGGTGATGAACCACGGCAGGATCGAGCAGCAGGGCACGGCGCGCGACATCTTCCATCGTCCCAGCACCGAATTCGTGGCCCGATTCATCGGCGGCCACAACGTGCTCAGCGACGCCGGCAATCTCATCGCCGTTCGCGCCGATCAGCTCGGCATCGTGCCGTTCGTCGACGGCGCCTTCGGCGCGCCGGCGCTGCTGACCCAGACCGAGTACCAGGGCTCCTACATCGCCGTCTCGCTCACGCTCGACGACGGCACCGCCCTGTTCTCCCACGTTCCCGAGGCCACCTTCGACGTGCATCCGTTTCGCCCGGGCGATCGCGTGCTGGCGACCTGGGATCCCGCCAAGGCGCAACGCCTGCAATAGCACCCTTCACCACGGAAATGCGCAACACAGAGGAGTGAGCGAAATGACCGAGACGACCAGGAAGACCGGCGTCAGCCGCCGCACGCTATTGAAGGGCACCGCGGGTCTCGCCGGCCTCGCCGCCGGCTCCGGCGCGATCACCGGCTTTCCTTACGTGAAGTCGGCCGATGCGAAGGTCCTGCGCTATCTCGGCACGGCCGTGAACGAGGGCGACGACATCGCCAAGCAATGTCTGAAGGACACTGGTATCAAGATCGAATACATCACCGCAACCACGGACGACGTCACCAAGCGCGTGATGACCCAGCCGAATTCCTTCGACGTGCTTGATACCGAATATTTCTCGCTGAAGAAGCTGGTGCCGTCGGGCAACATCCTTGCGCTCGACGCCAAGAAGATCAAGGAGTTCGGCAACATCACGCCCGTCTTCACCAAGGGCGAGACGCCCGGCGGCAAGAAGATCGGCGGCCAGGGCACCGCGCCCTGGAAGGTGCTCTATCTCGAAGGCAAGGACTCCAAGAAGTTCGCGACCTCGGCGACGGAATTCGTCACGCTGATCCCGACCGTCTACAACGCCGACACGCTCGGCATCCGCCCCGACCTGATCAAGCGTCCGATCACCACCTGGGCCGAGCTGCTCAACCCCGAGTTCAAGGGCAAGGCCTCGATCCTCAACATTCCCTCGATCGGCATCATGGATGCCGCGATGGTCGTGGAAGCCTCCGGCAAGTACAAATATGCCGACAAGGGCAACATGACGAAGGAAGAGATCGATCTCACCATGAAGGTGATGACCGAGGCCAAGAAGGCCGGCCAGTTCCGCGCCTTCTGGAAGGACTTCAACGAGAGCGTCAACCTGATGGCCTCCGGCGAGACCGTGATCCAGTCGATGTGGTCCCCGGCCGTCACTAAGGTCCGCTCGATGGGCATCCCCTGCACCTTCCAGCCGCTTAAGGAAGGGTATCGGTCCTGGGCTTCCGGCTTCTGCGTATCCAAGGGCGTCTCCGGCGCCAAGCTCGAATGGGCCTATGAATTCGTGAACTGGTTCCTGTCGGGCTTTGCCGGCGCCTATCTCAACCGCCAGGGCTATTACTCCGCCGTGCTCTCCACTGCGAAGGCGCACATGGAGCCCTACGAATGGGCCTACTGGATGGAAGGCAAACCGGCCGAGAAGGACATCAAGGCGCCCGACGGCTCGCTGCTTGAAAAGGCCGGCGCGGTGCGTGACGGCGGCTCCTACGAGGATCGCATGGGCGGGGTCGCGTGCTGGAACGCCGTGATGGACGAGAACGACTACATGGTCCGCAAGTGGAACGAGTTCATCGCGGCGTAACGGACATGTCGGAAGAGGTCCTGCAACAGGCAGCCCCGGGCTTGATCCCGGGGTCGGGCACAGCGCGCGCCGCAAAGCCGACGCGCCTGTCGCCGTCCTTCATCTCCTGGCTCCAGGCCGGGCCGATGATGCTGGTGTTTCTCGCGTTCTTCCTCATTCCGCTCGTCTTCGTCGTCATCGTCTCGTTCTGGGACTACAACGAATACCAGCTGCTGCCGGCTTTCTCCGGCCGCGGCTACACCGACACGTTCGAAGGCTGCATCGCGCAGCTCCCTGAGCTCTGCACCATCGCCAAGACCTATCTGAAGACGCTGAAGCTCTGCTTCCTGGTCTGGGCCATCACCCTCTTCGTCGGCTTCTGGGTCGCCTACTTCCTCGCCTTCCACGTCAAGTCCAAGACCTGGCAGATGGGCTTGTCGCTGCTCTGCACGATCCCGTTCTGGACCTCCAACGTGATCCGCATGATCGCCTGGATCCCGCTGCTCGGCCGCAACGGCCTCGTGAACACCGGCCTGATGAAGACGGGCCTGATCAACCATCCCGTGGAATGGCTGCTGTTCTCCGAATTCTCAGTGGTGCTGGCACTGGTGCACCTCTTCACCTTCTTCATGGTGGTGCCGATCTTCAACTCGATGGTGCGCATCGACAAGTCGCTGATCGAGGCCGCCTATGATGCCGGCGCCAGCGGTTTCCAGACCCTCGTCAACGTCATCATTCCGCTGGCCAAGCCCGGCATCGTGATCGGCTCGATCTTCGTCATCACCATCGTGATGGGCGACTTCATCACCATCGGCGTGATGGGCGGCCAGCAGATCGCCGCCGCCGGCAAGATCATCGAGACGCGGGTCAACGCGCTGCAATTCCCCGCCGCCGCGGCCAATGCCGTGATCCTCCTCGCAATCACCTTCCTGATCATCACCATGATGTCGCGCATCGTCGACATCAAGAAGGAGCTCTAGAGCATGAAGGAAGGACGCCCGCGCTCGTTCTACGTACTCGCGATCTTCTTCGCGGCCTATGTGCTGTTTCTCTATGGGCCGATGATCGCGATCTACGTGCTGTCGTTCCAGGGGCCGCAGGGCGGCCTCACCTTCCCGATGAACGGCGTATCGACCTTCTGGATCGCAAAATTGTTCCAGGGCACCGGCATCGTCGATCTCGGTGCCGCCTTCCGCCGCTCGCTGCTGCTCGGCATCGTCGTGATGATCGTCACCGTCGTGCTGTCGGTCGCCGCCGGCATGGCGTTCCGGCGCAAGTTCAAGGCGCAGAGCATCCTGTTCTACTCGGCGATCGCCAGCCTCATCGTGCCCTCGATCATCACCTCGCTCGGCATCTCGCTCGAGTTCCGCATCATCGACGACCTGATCAAGGCGCATTGGAACGAGAATTTCGAGACCTCGATGGGCCTGCTGACGTCCGGGCTCGGCGCGCACCTGACCTGGACGCTGCCGTTCGGGCTGCTCATCATGTTCGCGATCTTCAACCGCTTCGATCCGCGGCTGGAAGAGGCCGCGCGCGATCTCGGCGCGACACCGTGGCAGACCTTTCGTCATGTCGTGCTGCCGATCATCCTGCCCTCGGTGATCGGCATCGGCCTGTTCGGCTTCACGCTGTCCTGGGACGAGCTCGCACGCTCCAGCCAGGCGATCGGCGCCGTGAACACGTTGCCGCTGGATCTTCAAGGCCTCACCACCACCGTGACCAACCCCGACATCTACGCGCTCGGCACCGTGATCTCGGCGGTCTCGTTCACGGTCATCACGCTTGCGCTCGGCACCATTCACGTGCTCAACAAGCGGCAGGCGGCCAAGGGCTCGGACGCCGGCAAGGGACTCGTCTGAGATAAGGACTCGTCTGTTCCAATGCGGCTTCACGTCGTCAACCCCAACACAACGGCGTCGATGACGGCGAAGATCGCCGCTGCCGCGCGCAGCGTTGCCCTCGCCGACACCGTGATCGATGCGCGTCAGCCGGCGATGGGCCCGGTCTCGATCGAGGGGTTTTACGACGAAGCTTTCGCGGTGCCCGGCATGCTCGGCTGCATTCGCGAGGCCGATCGCGACGGCGCGGACGCACACATCATCGCCTGCTTCGACGACACCGGCCTGGATGCCGCGCGCGCCGCCGCCAAAGCGCCTGTGATCGGCATCGGCGAGGCCGGCTTCCACCTCGCGAGCCTGATCGCGGCGCGCTTTGCCGTGGTGACCACGCTCGGCGTCTCCATCGTGCCGATCGAGCACAATCTGCGGAAGTACGGCCTGGCCGAACGCTGTGCCCGCGTCCGTGCCGCCGAGGTCCCCGTGCTGGCGCTCGAAGAGCGCAACATTGATGCGCTCGGCAAGATCTCGGCGGAGATCACCGCCGCCATCCGTGACGACCGGGCAGAAGCGATCGTGCTCGGCTGCGCCGGCATGGCCGATCTCGCAGGCGAGCTCGCCGCCACGCACGGCCTTCCCGTGGTCGACGGCGTCGCGGCCGCGGTGACGCTGGCGGAATCACTGGTGCGACTTGGACTGAAGACCTCCCGGCTCGGGCCCTATGCGGCACCGCGCGCAAAGAGCTATTCCGGGCCGTTCTCGCAATTTCAGCCTTGATCCCTGCCCCCTGCGCGGCGCTCCCGGGCTGCAAGAGCCGCTGATCACTGGTTTTTTGCCGCTCAGCCTCTTTTTGGTCCCATTCCTTGCCGAAACGTAAGGCTTTCGGGACGCCCCGGTGACCCCTCTGGGTTGCCGGTCTTCGCCACTCACCAAGTTTCAATTTGGGTTTTGTCAGCGATGATCGATCTCGCCCAGGACAGGCCGTCCAACACCCTCCTTCGCCTTGGCGCCCAGCCGATCGCGCTGACTGCTGCAGCCCTCCTGCTGCTGATCGCGGGCGTGACGTCGATCGCAATCTGGCGGGCCTATACCGGTGCCGCCCCCGAGAGCGACCGGGTGGTGGCCTCGCGGCAGCTTCAGGCCCGCACCGCCCAGGCCTCCGAGCAGCTGGTCGAGAAGACCAAGGGGCTGGAGGCGACCCAGCAGGAATCGATCGACCAGCTCCAGGTGGTGCAGGACCAGCTTCAGACGATGAAGCGGCTGCTGGCGGCGCAACAGGCCGACACCAAGCGCCTGTCGGAGCAGGTTACGGCCTTGAACGAATCCATCGACGGCTTGCGGCAGTCCTTTGCCAGTGCACGGGCGACCGAGGTCGAGACTCCATCGGTTACCCGCAGGAAACCAGCGCGGCGCGTCCACGCCAGCGCCCGCAAGCGCTCGGGCGGCTGAGCCGGTCACGGTGCGGGAACTTTATTTTCGCCACTTGTGAACTGGATCACATTCGCCGGTATGATTCCGCGCGATGCTCGCCGTTACCGGATGGCGTGAGCCGATTTCAATATCCGGGGCTGGCAAGGTCGTTGACGGTATACTGCGTCAACGACCTTGTTTTTTAACAGCTATTTCGCCTCACTCGCAGACGTCGACTTGGCGGTAGCGCCATCCCGACGGGGTCATGACGCGCTTGCGCACGACGTAGCAGCCGCCATAACCGTCGTTGTAGCCGACGCCATAATAGGTGGGGCCGCCGTAATACGGGTAGCCGTAGCCGTAATAACCGCCGTAGTAGCCGGCGCCGGCGAGACCCACCCCGATCCCGATCCCTGGCCAGAAGCCGCCGCCATGCCAATGACGGTGCCCCCAGCCATGGAAGCCGCCACCATGGAAACCACCGCCGTGAAAACCTCCACCACGTCCGAAACCGCCGCCCGCCTCGGCCTTTTGGGGCGCCGACAGCCCGACCGCCGCCACGGCCAGCGCCGTCATCATCATCCTGCGTAACATCACTCGATCCTCCGCGTGGAGGTTGCTCCACGCTTCAAAGCAGGACCAAGCTACCGTCAGTCGGTCATTCGTGACAGCCACACTGTCTCACTTCCGCGCGAGCATCGGCAGCCCGCGGCAGATGCGAGCTGCCGCCGGCCGCTATGCCGCCGCTGCCGGCCGTTCGGTCCGATCCTCGACCATGGTCACGAACATGTGGGACTCCTCACCGGCGCCCCCCACCTGGATGCGACGGGCGCAGATGACGCGGCGCCCGCGGACGGGATTATCGATGGTATCGATGATCGGCTCGAGCTGCTGCCGCTGTGCGAGCAACTGCTGGTCGCGCCGCTCGATCAATTCGGCAGCCTCCACGGAGAACAATTCCCGCGCCGTCTTGCCGATGATCTCGCCGCGCGACATGCCGATCATCTTCTCGGCGGCCTTGTTGACAAAGACGTAGCGCAGATTGCGCGCGTCCTTGGCGATGATGCCCTCGGCCACGTTCTCGATGATAGTGGCGAGAAAGCGCTCCATCCGTTCGAGAATGCGTTCGCGGTGGCGCTGTTCCGTGACGTCCTCCTGCACCGACACCCAGCCGCCGCCGTCCATCGGGCGCTCGTAGATCTTGATGATGCGGCCGTCGTTCAGCGCGATCTCGTACGACGTCGGCTGGCGTTTGGCGATGCGGTCGAGCACCGCCGCGACGTATTTCGTGACGTCGCCGCTGAACAATCCGCTCTCGACCCTGTGCTGGAGGATCTCCTCGAGACTCGACCCGGTCTGGATCGTCTCAGGCAGATTGTAGATCCTGCGGTAATTGGCGTTCATCGCGACCACATTGGCCTTGCCGTCGAGCATGATCAGCCCCTGCGGCATGTTGTTGATCGCTGCCGAAAGCTGCCACTTCTTGGCCTGGTACTTGTCGTTGAACTTGTCGCGCTCGGTCATCGCCGCGTCGCGCGCCTGCGCAGTGCCGAGCTCGAGCTCCTCGAGCTCGAAGATGCGCGCCACCGCGTCACGGAAATTCTGCACCGCGCGCGCAAGGCGCCCGATCTCGTCGTGACGGCGCAGATGCGGCACCTCGCTCTTGACGTCGCCCTGCGCGATCCGGTCGGTCGCCTGCGTGATATCGGCGAGCGCGCCGACCACCGAGTTCCGCATGACGACGACGTTCATCGCCGCGAGCATCAGCGCCACGAGCCCCAGCGCGAACAGATAGGCGGCTGCGTAGCGGTGGCTGTCGGCGAGTTCGTCCGCCTCGCGGGCGCGCTGTTCGTAGATGCGCTCGAGCGCTTCGAGATCGCTGTTGAGCTTGCTGCGCAGGGTGCGATTGGCGTCGTTGTCGCCCCACTCGCGGGCCGCGGCCGGGCTGATCTCGACGCCGCGGCGCACCAGCTCCTGGCGGAAGTCGATGAATTGCTGGATGCGCTGGCGGAAGGAAGAGAACAGCTCGGCGTCGTCGTCGCCCACCGTGCGCTCCATGCTCTTCACGGCCTCGGCGAGCTCGCGGTTGCGCCGCACCAGCCCGTCCGCGAACTGCTTCATCGCGGCACGATCGGCGGACATGTAGATGCCGCGCGATTCCATCACGACGGCGTAGATCAGGGCGTTGATGCGCCCGACGCCGACCGCCGCGTCGGCGGAGGTGGCATGCAGGTGGCGATACGTCGTCTGCAGGCGCACCGACTGGACCGACATCACCAGCAGGAAAGTGGTGACGATCGCCAGGAAGGCGGCGATGCTGTAGACCTTCTCCGCGACCGTCAGCGTGTCGGCGCCGCCCACGAAACGGACCAATTTCTTCAAGAATTTGGTTCCGGCACTGAAGCCGGATTCCAGCGCCGCAGCTCCCATGGCGCCGCTCCTCCTGGTTGAAAACGCTGGATGATAAGCGTGATCGCGCTAGCAGAGGATTAAGGCGTCAGGCTGTATTTTTACGGTATGGAGCCGTGGCCCGGCTGGGGCGAAGCGCGGCCGGGCGGGCCGGTCAGCCGATCCGCTTCAAGCCCTGCTTGAAGCGCGGACCGTTGGCCACGTAGAACCGGGCCGCGCTCCCCATCTTCTGCACCTGGGCGTCGTCGAGGGTGCGGATCACGCGCGCGGGCGAGCCGATGATCAGCGAGCGCTCGGGGAACTCCTTGCCCTCGGTGATGACGGAGCCCGCGCCGACGATGCTGTTGCGGCCGATCTTTGCCCCGTTCATCACGATCGAGCCCATGCCGATCAGCGCGCCCTCCTCGATGGTGCAGCCGTGCAGGATGACGTTGTGGCCGACCGTGCAGTTCCTGCCGATGACAAGCGGAAAGCCGAGATCGGTGTGGCAGGTCGAGCCGTCCTGCACATTGGCGCCCTCGCCGACCTCGATCCACTCATTGTCGCCGCGCAGCACCGCGCCGAACCAGACGCTCGCGCCCGGCTTCAAGCGCACCCGGCCGATCACGGTCGCGGTCTCGGCGATGAAATAATTGCCGTCGGCGGGAAGGTCGGGCGCCTGCCCGTCGAGCTCGTAGATGGCCATTGGCTGTCTCCTGTCGCGTTGACGATTGGCATAGCCAAACAGCAGCCGCGACGCAAAGGGCCGGCCGCGCTCGAGGCACTTCGGATCAGACCAGAAGGCCGGCGGCGCGCAGCGTCATCAGGAAGAAGGTGCCGCTCATCATGCTCCAAAAGGCAGCGATGACGGTCGCCATCATCACGAATTCCATGCGGCGGCTTTCCACCCGCACGCCGCGCAGCGTATTGCGCATGATGATGAAGGGCGCGGCGAACACCAGGAAGGGAACTGCCGCGAAGGTTTTCGGGGCCACGCCGTCCTGCAGCAGGCCGAAGCCGGCGGGCCGCTGCGCCAGCGCCTGGTATCCGTTCACGAGCGCGCCCGCGAGCGCGAAACCGATGCCGATCGAGAAGAAGGTGTTGAGAGCTTCAGGTGTCATCGGAAGTGCTCCGCCCTTACACAACGCGCGTGCCTTCCTGTGACAAACAGAGCCCGTTAACGCTACATTATCCTTAAGGAAAGGTTAACGCGGCCGGCCGTCCCGTGCAGGGGCCGTCCCCGATCCAAGCGGCCGGGAACGCTGCGCGAAAGCGCCGTCGCATGGCATATTCGCGCTGATTCGTCGGCCATCGGCCGACCTCCGGTCGACCTCGCACAATTCATGGCATTGTTCTCGGCAGCTCCCCTCAGGTCCCCCCGCACGCGCACCCGGGCGCATGTCGTGCCGATCGTGCTCGGCGGCGCGGCGGCGGTCGCAGCTGTCGCGCTCGTCGCCTACCTGCTGTGGCCGACCTGGGGCAGCCGGGGCGCGAACGCGCCGGACAAGCTGCCGGTGAGCGTCGGCGGCACGTTGTTCAACCTGCCGGTGACTGCGATCCGGATGAAGATCCAGCGGCACTCGGGGCCGCAGGAGCGCATCGATCTCGACTTCCTCTATCCCTCGCTGGAGCCGCCCGGCGCGCCCAAGCACGTCACCTCCGACACGGCGGAAGCGGCGCTGCAGTCGATCGACCGCATCTTCCTGTCGATCGCGGCCCATCACGATGCGCTCTCGCCCGAGCAGCGCACGGCCACGATCTATCCGCGCTATCTCGACCCGGCCGCGGCAAGCCCAGCGGACGGCCTGACGATGCGCATGTTCCGCACCGACACGCCCTACGGCAGCGAGGACCTCTATTCGGCTGCGAGCCCCGCGCTGACCGCGCGCTGCACGCGCGATGCCGCCACCCCCGGCATGTGCCTCTCCGAGCGCCGCGTCGGCGGCGCCGACCTCACCTTCCGCTTTCCACGCAGCTGGCTGTCGCAGTGGCGCGAGGTGGCCGAGGCGATGGAGAGGCTGACCGCGCAGCTGCGCGGGCCGCGGGGCTAAGGGCGGTCGGCTTACTGTCGGCTGGAGCCTCCAAACCAAAAAATCGAAAACAACCCCATGCACAGTAGCCAAGCGTTGGCAGCATCGAGTCTTTTCGTTTTTTTCGAATAACGATTGACCCATCGGGCCAAAACAGGGCATGATGGCCGTGATGCGTGGCACGGGGTTGCCCGGATGGCGCATGGATGTGTGACTGATATCACTTAGCATAGATTGCGATTGGCCATGCTGCGAATAATCTGACGCTATTGCATTCGGGGGCTGGAATGCGGCTTCGGCTGTTTGTTTTGTTGATATTTGCGATCTGCGTGGGAGCCGGACCGGCGCTGGCCGAGAAGCGCGTCGCGCTGGTGATGGGCAACTCGGCCTACAAGAACGTGGCGCGGCTGGCGAACCCCGCGAACGATGCCACCCTGGTCGGCGGCATGTTCAGGAAGGCCGGGTTCGATACCGTCGACATCAAGCTCGACCTCAACGGTTCGGAGATGCGCCGGGCGCTGCGTGACTTCGGCGGCAAGGCGCGGGATGCTGGGGTCGCGGTGGTTTATTACGCCGGTCATGGCATTGAACTGGACGGCGTCAACTATCTGATCCCGACCGACGCGACGCTGGAGACCGACAGCGACGTGCTGGACGAAACGATCGCGCTGGACCGCGCGCTGTTCGCGGTCGAACCTGCAAAGCAGCTGCGCCTGATCATCCTCGATGCATGTCGCGACAACCCGTTTGCCAAGGCGATGAAGCGTACCATCGCCTCGCGTGCCATCGGCCGCGGCCTCGCCAAGGTCGAGCCAACCAGCCCGAATACGATGATCGCGTTCGCGGCGAAAGCGGGCTCGACGGCGTCCGACGGCGACTCCAAGAATAGCCCGTTCGCGGCGGCACTCGTCGAACGTCTTCCGACGCCCGGGCTCGATCTGCGCAAGGCGTTCGGCTTCGTGCGCGACGACGTGCTCAAGAATACCGGCTACAAGCAGGAGCCATTTGTGTACGGCTCGCTCGGCGGCGACGACGTGGCCCTGGTTCCGGCCAAGCCGGTCGCGACCGGACCGCAGGCGAACCCGGACAGCGACATCCGGCGCGACTACGAACTGGCGCTCCAGCTCGGCACGCGCGACGTTTGGACTGCATTCCTCAATCGTTATCCCAGCGGCTTCTATACCGATCTCGCCAAGGCTCAACTCAACCGGATTTCTGCCGAAGACGCCCGCGCTGCAGCGGCCGAGAAGGCGCGGGCGGCCGAGGAGGAGAAGGCAAAGCTTGCCGCCGAACGGGCCAAGAAGGCCGAACAGGAGAAAGCCGCAGCAGCGGCCAAGGCTGCCGAAGATGCTCGGATCGCCGCCGAGAAGGCCAAGCAGATCGAAGAGGCCAAGGCGGCGGCCGCCGAGCAGCGCAGGAAAGATGCAGAAGCAGCTGCCAAGGCACTGGCCGACAAGCAGGCTGCCGAAAAGGCGCTGGCCGAGAGGATCGCCAGCGAAAAAGCAGCGGCTGAGCTAGCCGCTAAAGAGAAGGCTCAGCGTGACGCTGAGCAGAAGGTCGCGGCCGTGGCCCCCACCCAATCGCCGCCGAGTCTGTCGCCGCAGGAGACAGCCAAGCTGGTGCAGTCAGAACTCCGCCGCGTCGGCTGTCTCGCGAGCAATGCGGACGGCGACTGGAATGCGACCTCGCAGCGTTCGCTCAGCCTCTTCAACAAATATGCCGGCACGAAGTTCGACGCCAAATTCGCGAGCTTCGAAGCGCTCGATGCCGTCAAGGCCAAGCCGGGGCGCGTCTGCCCGCTGGTCTGCAATCGCGGCTTCAAGGCGGACGGCGATACTTGCGTCAAGATCACCTGCCGCGCCGGCTATCGCGTCAACGACGACAATGAGTGCGAGAAGGTGCAGGACAAGAAGCCGGTCGCGACCCGCGAGGATGCCACGAACCGAGACGCCGAACGGAAGCAAGTTGAATCCAGGCCTGCGAAGCCTCAGACAAGTGGTCAGATAGTTTGCGGCGTGGGAATTGGTGGTTGCCGCCCTGTTCGCCCCGGCTGTCGGCTTGAACAAAAGAATTCAAGCAACGTCGAGGTCTGCAATTGAGCACGTAAAGGCCGTCAGGGTGTTGCCCAAGCAATGCTGGCGCCGCTGTGCTGGGCTCGCAATGACGGCGTGGAGAAATTGCACCGCGATCTCGCTGCGCGCCCCGGACGCAGCGCAGCGTCTCTTCGACGGTGCGCTGCTGAGCCAGGGCCCATGTCCGAGATGCGCTGCGTGGCTATCTGGGTCCCGGGTCTGCACTGCAACGCCACAGCGTGTCGAAGACGCGCGTGAACGCGCTTATGGAGCGTTGCAGTGCGTCCGGGACACGGAGAACGCCGCGCGCGAGCGAAGACTCCGCTTCGCTCGCGACCAACTACTCCTGATCGACCAGGTCGTCCTCGAGGATCGCCATCTGGAACTGGAACGAGCGATCGTCGTCCTCGTCGTCGACGAAGAGCACGCCGATGAATTCCTCGCCGATATAGACTTCGGCGGAATCGTCCTTCTTCGGCCGCGGCACGACGCGGATCTTGGGATTGCCGAATACGCGCTTCAGATACGCATCTAACTTTCTGACTTCTTTGACGTCCACGGCAAGTCTCCGATCGAAAATGGTCGGCGGGTTTTAGGACGAGATGCGGCGAACCGCCAGCACGAATTGTCAAAGAATTTGGCGAAGAAAAGGGCCGGAAAAATCCGGCCCTTCGCAGCATCAAGGCCTTCTCAGAGCCCCATCGCGTTGATCATCTGGTCCATCGTGCGCGACGGCTCGGCGCAGCCGGCCTCGCCGACGATCTTGGCCGGGACGCCCGCGACCGTGACGTTGTGCGGCACCGGCTTGACGACGACCGAACCGGCGGCGATGCGCGCGCAATGGCCGATCTCGATGTTGCCGAGAATTTTCGCGCCGGCGCCGATCAGCACACCGTGGCGAATCTTCGGGTGACGGTCCTCGTTCTCCTTGCCGGTACCGCCGAGCGTGACGCCGTGCAGGATCGAGACGTCGTCCTCAATCACAGCCGTCTCGCCGCAGACGAAGCCGGTGGCGTGGTCGAGGAAGATGCCGCGGCCGATGCGCGCGGCGGGATTGATGTCGGTCTGGAACACCGCCGAGGATCGGCTCTGAAGGTAATAGGCGAAATCCTTGCGGCCCCTCAGATAGAGCCAGTGCGCGAGGCGATGGGTCTGGATGGCATGAAAGCCCTTGAAGTAGAGCAAGGGATCGATGAAGCGCGAGGTCGCGGGATCGCGGTCGTAAACGGCAACGAGGTCGGCGCGGAAGGCGTTGCCGAGATCGGGGTCGTCGCGCAGCGCCTCGATATAGGCCTGGCGCACCAGGTCGCCCGACAGCGCGGAATGATCGAGCCGGTCGGCGACGCGGTGGACCACCGAATCCTCCAGCCGGCCGTGATGCAGCACCGCCGAATAGATGAAGGTCGCAAGCTCCGGCTCGCGGCGGACGATGTCCTCCGCTTCGCTGCGGATCCGGTCCCAGATCGGATCGAGCGATGCGAGCTTTCCTCCCGGATTGACCTGATGCACTGCCATGGGATCTGCTCTTTCGAATTGGCTGATTTTGTTGGCTCTATAGCACAGTCTAGGCGACAAAGTCCTGACGGGCTTGCCTGAGAGTGAACAGTGCCTTGCCTCGGAGAGCAAGCCAAGCCATTGATAAACAAGACTTTCCTCTGACGCCCCCGAGCGGCAAGGTCGGCTCAAGGTGGTCAGAGTTTCGCCAAATTCAAGCCGGGCCGCGTCAAACTATTGGTGAATTCGCCCCCAACCGTTATTGCGGGCATGATCCGAACGGGGGCAGAGCCGATTTGACCATCACCACCGATCAACTGCGCGCGCGCGCCGCGGGCTCTTTTTGGCTGCGGCTGGCCGCGGTGGCCCTGCCCGTCCTGATGATCGCGCCGGCGGTCTGGAACGGCTATCCGCTGTTGCAATGGGATACCGGCGGCTATCTGGCGCGCTGGTACGAGGGCTATCTCGTCCCCAGCCGCTCCACGGTGTTCGGCCTCTATTTGCACTATGGCGAGAGTTTCGGCTTCTGGATCAACCTCGCCGCCCAGTCGCTGGCGACGCTATGGCTGCTGCAGCTCACCCTTCGCGTGTTGGGTTTGATGCAGACCTTCCGCTTCGTCGCGATCAGCCTCTCCCTGATGCTGTCGACCGCGCTGCCCTGGCTTGCGAGCATGCTGCTCACCGACATCTTTGCCGGGCTCGCGGTGCTGTCGCTGTTCCTCCTGGTGGTCGGCGCAAACCGCACCTCGGCGATCGAGAGGATCTCGCTGTTTGTCTTCACCGCCTTTGCCGCGGCGACCCACAGCGCCACGCTCGGCGTGCTGCTCGGACTGTGCGCCGCGGGCTGGATGGCGCGGCCGTTTCTGGGCGCGCGCCTGCCGCTGGCCGGACTACTGCAGGCGAGCCTCACTATCGTCGCGGGCGGCTTGATGCTGGTGGCGGCGAATTATGCGCTGTCCGGCAAGCTGGCCTGGACGCCCGGCGGCTACGGCGTCGCCTTCGGCCGCATGATGCAGGACGGCATCGTCGCGCAATATCTCAACGACCGTTGCCCGCGCGAACGTTACAAGCTTTGTCCCTACCGCAACGAGCTGCCGGCGAGCGCCGACGAATTCCTGTGGGGCAAGAGCGTGTTCAACACGCTCGGCCGTTTCGCAGGCATGAATGAGGAGATGGGCACCATCGTCGTGCAGTCGCTGAAGGATTATCCAGCCTGGCAGGCCGGCGCGGCGCTTCGCGCGATGGGACAGCAATTGCTGCACGTGGCGACCGGCGAAGGCACCAACGGCTGGATCCCGCACACCCGCGGCATCATCGAGCGCTACATCCCGGCACAGGCCGCGCCGATGCGCGCGGCGCGGCAGCAGAACTGGGGTGTCAATTTCGATGTCGTGAACTGGCTGCATGTCCCGGTCGCGCTGGCCTCGATGCTGGCGCTGCTCGCGCTGCTCGGCCATGCGCTGGCAAGGCGCCGGCTGGACGATCTGACGCTGCTGGCTGGGACGGTGACGCTGGCGCTGCTCGGCAACGCCTTCATCTGCGGCGTGATCTCAGGGCCGCATGATCGCTACGGCGCGCGCATGGTGTGGGTGGCGACGTTCGTGGTGCTGATGGCCGTGGGGCGGCGGCTGGGCGAGGACAGCAAGGCGGGATAGGGATCGAGAGACGTCGCCGCGGGTTGCGGTTCAAGCCACACCGACACGGCTGAATGCATCAGCCTCGCCTCAGTACTAATCCTAGCCACTCATTTGGCTCGCGGCTCTTTAGCGTCGGCAGAAGTTCGCTTTCCTGAAGATTGCGTCTATCGACGCCGGACTTTGTCTAAAATCTGGGCCTATTGTCACGCTTACCTACTGTGCCTCGCAGTCAGCAAAAGTGCAATTTCCACCGACGAGCAACGCAACGGTCAGGACGATCATCGCGGACGATTTCAGCGAAACGGTAGTTTCTAGCGAATACAGGGGGGAGTCGGTCAGCCGCTCCACCACACTATCCACGGCTCGGATCAATCTTCGCAGTTCGTCTATGCCGTCTTGAAGTCGAGCAAGCTCTGGATATTCTTGGTCTTCGTAACGCATCTGATCCAAGCGCTTCTTAGCTTCGCTAAAAAGACCAACGATCTCCAACATTGCGTTTACAGCTTGCCGGCCTCCGATCGGGGCGGCCGGTGCAAAGGGGCTGCCCTGGGGCAACACCTGCGCTGCTCGGCATGACAAAAAAACGCACAGTTTCATCGTAATGGCGCACCGCTTCGAAAGAGCGAGAATGGAATGTTTGTTTCCCGCACGATCCACTATTTGGCCTTCGACGCTGTGACCAATAAAGATCAGAACTCCACGAGATCCCATGAAAGCGTCGTCCACACCGAAGCGATCAATCGTTGTTCTGGACGAAGTTTCATCGGCCTGCCAAGCTGTGATTTCGTCAACGTCCTTTTTGGAAACGCGATCGGTTTCGTATACACTCTTAAACTCTTTCGCAGTTCTGGGAAGAAAATCGACGACTGCGGCCGAGAAGTTGTTTTGCCAGTTCTGTTGAAACAGTCTCACAGCTGACAACGAATCCGTCTTGCCAGCTTTGTGGGCATAGAAAGTAGATTGTGAAAGCTCAGGTCCGCTCTTCCGCTCCGAAATATATTCGTTCACAACGCTGTTGAGCAAACTCAGCCGCTCTATCCTTTCTATTTCGTACGTCTGGTTGCGGGTCTCGGCGTCTCTTTCCTTCCTAATCTTCTCCAACAGCTCTTTCTTGCTCTTCTCAAACTGATATGAGCGCTGGAAGGTTTCAGATCGACGCGGCTGGGCGTTCGCGAGCGAGGAGGCCATGACGATCGCAAACGCCATGCCAACACCACACCAGTGAGCAAGTGTCATTTTCCGGCCTTTAAGAGATTTACTTTAAATCGAAGTATGAAACAGAGGTCTGGTCCGAAGGCCCGAGCTTTAAGTTGTCCATTGGACGCGATCTAATGATCTGCTTCACAATCAGAGGTAGGGACACGCCAAAGATGAGAACGTCCCTTAGTTTTGGAACATCCTTGTCGTCTTGAAACCAAATGACTGCAACGACCCCTGTCACCAGAATGAAAGCTACGACGATGATCCAATACTGAACCGAATTCATCAGAACCTTGTATTTCTCGATATCCAAACTTTTGTAAGCCTCGTACCAATAAAGAACTTCCTGGAGCGCCGCCCCTGCCGCAGCACTTCCGAAGATCAAAAATTCGCTCGCCATATCGTCTGCCCATTATAATAACTCGTCCCAAGGTTGCATAAAATTCGATCGGGAGAAACCTCGAAATTGCGAGCTGGGGATGATGGCGCGGAGCGCGGTCGGAGAGCCTGATCACAGTGCCCGGAACTAAACTCCCCTAGAGGCGACTACATTTGGACGCCGGTCACCGCCGATTTAGATCACTGTCACCGTAATTTGGTAATCTCACATCGCCTTGGCCAGCGCGAATAGCCGGAATTCCTCGAGGGCCGCGTGCCGATGCGGGGCGACTTCGCGGCGGTAGGTCTCGGTGTCGACGATCGAGCGGAAGGTGGCGAAATCACCGTACTCATTGAGCGCCGCTTCGTCCCAGCGTTCGCTTGGCGAGCCGACGAGGCTCGCGAGGATCGGCCCGGAAAACATCGGCGCGATCGGCTTGCCGGCCGCAAGGCGCCGGAATGCCGGCCTGTAGCGCTCATGAAAGGCTTCACGGCCCGAACAGGGCGCGGCGTCAAAGCCGTCCTCGTAACGCGCCTGCGCGCGGTAGCGCAGCAGATTGAGCATATAAACCGGCTGCCCGGATGGAATCGCCCGCTCGGCGGCGTCGAGGGCTTGCAGCGTAATTTCGATAGGGTTCATCGGACGTCCCGCGTTTCCAGCGCCGCAGAATGCGTGCTGATACTCCCCGATTAGCCGTTCTCGAATGGGTCTTGTAGTGACCGTCTGGCCATGGCTATGTGGACTTCATGTCCACAACGACTTTGCCTCCCGACCTTTCGCGCCTCCTCGCCTTCGTCCGCGTCGTCGAGGCAGGCTCCTTCGCCGAAGCCGCGCGGCGGGCGGGGACGACCACATCGGCGATGTCCAAGGCGGTCGCCCGCTTCGAACAGGCTCACGGATTGCGACTTTTGCATCGCTCCACCCATTCGTTGGCGCTGACCGCAGAGGGCGACCGGCTGATGTCGGCGGGACGCGCGTTGGCCGAAAGCCTCGCCCGTGTCCAATCCGCGCTCGGCGAAGTCGCGCGCGACGATGGCGGACGGGTGCGCGTGACCGCCCCCGCCTCGTTCGCGCGCGCCTGCATCCTGCCGCGACTGCCCGCGTTCCTGCGGGAACGGCCGGAAATCGAGATCGAGGTCAAATTCCGCAACGAGATTCTCGATCTCGCGGCGGAAGGCGTCGACATCGCGATCCGCACAGGGCCGCTCGATCGCGCGCCCGGTCATCAGGCACGGCGGCTTTGCACCTTCTCCTGGATCGCTTGCGCCTCGCCTGCCTATCTGAAAGCGCGCGGCGCGCCGGCCACTCCCTTTGAGCTTTCCGCGCACGAGCACGTCGGCTTCCGCAATCCCGCGAGCGGTCAGATCCTGACCTGGCGCTTCGCCGACCCGCGCGGCAAAGGACCCATTCGCATCACCCCCAAGCCCAAGCATATTTGCGACGACGCGCATGCTTCGCTCGCTTTGATCGTGAATGGGTTCGGTGTCGGCTGGGGGCCGGCGTGGCTGGTGAACGAAGACCTTCGCGCCGGCCGGCTGGTCGAAGTGCTGGCGCCCTGGCGCGCGCCTGGGGAACCCCTATGGATGCTGCGCACCTCGGGCCGCCGCCCGCCCCTGCGCACACAGCGCGTCATGTCGTTCCTCAACACGCTTCCCACCGCGTTCAGCGACAAGGTGGTGTGAAGCAGCAGTCGTCACCGACATTCGGTCGCCAGGAAAATGAGCTCCAGGCGGCGGCTGCCGGTGAGGTGTGGATTATGCGATCCCGTCTTGCATCAACCAAGGGTTTGAGATGTCCCGATTACATTGGATCGAGATTCAAGCGGCTGGACGAATAGCGATTATGGCGCGTCCTCGCGCCGACGAGTGGTTGGAGATGGAAGTCATTGAGTGGAAGGACGCCCGAGTCGATCTGGTAGTGAGCCTTCTCGAGCGCGAGGAGGTTTCAGAGCTTGGGTTACAGCGTGAAGACGAGGTTTGTCGTTCTAACGGAATCGACTTCATCTCTTTTCCGATTCCGGATCGGGGATTGCCAGAATCGCGACCGGAGGCATCGCAGATCGCTCGCTTATTAGCCAGCGGCTTGCGAGATGGTCGTTCTATGGCGATCCATTGTCGCGCGGGGATCGGCCGATCTTCGGTAATTGCAGCTTGCGCACTGATCTGTTCCGGAATCCAAGCGAAGGAAGCTCTTGAGCTGATTGGAGCTTCGCGGGGCTTGATCGTGCCGGACACGGATGAGCAGCGCGATTGGGTGATGACCTTTGGCCAGGCGGAGCGCGGCGATGCGCCACGTACCCGATAGGCCATGCAATGTCGCCTCAGCCGCGGCGTGACAGGAAGTCGAGCACGCCGGTCTTGTAAACCTTGTCGCCGACTGCACGCATGTGGTCGCGATTGGGAATATCGAGCACTTCGGAACCCGGTATGATCGCGCCGAGCGCGCTGGCGCTTCCTGCGACATCGTCGGCGCTGCCGACCGCGATCAGCACCGGCACCTCGATGCGCGCGGCCTCTTGCCTCGTCATGAGATCGCGCGTGCCGCGCAGGCACGCGGCGAGCGCGCGGCGGTCGGAGCGGGTCTGGTCGGCGAAGGCGCGAAAGGTGCGGCCGACGGGATCGGTGACATCGTCCAGCGCGGGCGCCTCCAGCGCCTTGGCGACGTTCTCGCCGGGGCCAGAGCCCTCGATCAGGCCGCCGATGCCGATGCCGCCGAGGATCGCCGAGCGCAGGCGCTGCGGCTCGTTGAGGGAGAGCCAGGCCGTCATCCGCCCGCCCATCGAATAGCCCATGATGTCGGCCTGCGGGATGGCGAGGTGATCCATCAGTGCGAGCACGTCGCCGGCCATTACGGGTATAGAATATTGCGCGGGTTCGTAGAGCTTTGCGCTCTCGCCATGGCCGCGATTGTCGAGCGCGATGACGCGGCGTCCGTTCTTGCGCAGCTCCGACACCCAGGTCGGATAGACCCAGTTCACGTTCTTGCTGGAGGCAAAGCCGTGCACCAGGATGATCGGATCGCCCTCGCCTTCGTCGAGATAGGCAATTTCAACGGCGCCGTTGTGAAAGCTCGGCATCAGCAGTTCCGTGGGATCTTGTGGGGGACAGCTCGATCTTAGAGCACGATCCGGCAAAGTGTGCAGCGGTTTTCCGGCAACATCATGCTCAAACAATAGCCCGAAGCGGATCGCGCCTCAGGCCGTCGCGGCCGCGTTAGCCAAAGCAGCGTCGGCCGCCATCTGCGCGCGGCGCAGCCGCCGCGCCCGCCTGCGATCGCACCAGGCCTGGGTCAGGCGCTCGGTCGTCGCCTTGATGGAGGAGAGCAGGCCGAACAGCGTCACGACCGCGCCAAACAGCCACATCGCCAGATCGAACGCGCCGCCGACGAGCAGCAGCGCGCCGCGGCCGAGCAGCTTGATGATCGCGCGCGTCTTGCCGCCTTGCGCTTCCGCAAGCCGCACGGCGCGCGCGACGTCCTTGGGGCCCTCGGCGATGCGGAGCGTATCCATGGCCCCGCGCGTGCCGGTCTTTCCGGCGACGCGCGTGACGTCCTTGCCGAGCCGGACCAGCGCACCGGCCTTCTCGGCCCGGAACGCGGCCTTGATCGCGCTCACGGTCTGGCCTGGGCGCAGCACCGAGCCCGATGCCACCGCGTTCCGCAGCATCGGCGCATCGACGACCTCGCGCGCGGACCGGCCGGCCCATGCGGCGAGCCCCTCGCCGAGCCGTCCGAGCTTGCGCGCATCCTTCACCAGCGTCAGTCCTGCGCGCACCGGCGCGGCACCGCCGACGGAGATGTAGGTTGCCGCCGTCACCGCAAGGCCGGCCGCCGCAAGGGAGAGCACGAGGCGGTCGGTGTCCTCGCCCATGGCGAGGTGCTTGCCTTCGCGCACCACGTCTCTGATGTCGCCGAACACGAAGAGATCGCCGGCCACGGTCCCGGACAGGCTGGCGACGTCGTCCGCGTTGCCGGTGACGAGACCCGTGGCGAAGCGCTTGGCGAAATGCGCGGTGGAATTCTCCGCTTTCACCGCGTCGGCGACGCGGCTCAAGAGGTCGTCGGGGAGCGCAATGTTGCGCTCGCGCGCCAGCGTGACGAAACTGTCGGCGAGATCGGCATCGCCCGCCGCGAGCGCGGCCTCGATATTGTCCTGAACCAGGCGGTCGTTGTGCCGGAGCAGCGCATCGAGCTTCAGCTCGGAGAGCGCGGCCGGATCGTCCTGGGCGGCCAGGATCGCGCCGGCCTCGCGGGCATGCGGCGCCACCTGCGCGAGCACGAAGCCGCACACGGCCATTCCCGCCAACGCCGTACTGATTCGCAGCCACTTCATGTGGAAAAGCCCGGATGCCCTGAGATCGCTTGCGCGGAACACTACGTCTTTCGTCCCGGTTTCACGCAACCACAGAGATAGTATGCCAAAATTGCGACACAACGTCCCCGACGAAAGAAGGGCTTCTCTAGGGGCGCAAGATTGTGTCGAATTTGCATGAGCAAATGAGCATGGGGCGCTTGCGAAGCTTTTCGGTTCCGCTGGACTAGCAATCACCTGTACCCGCCAGTATGGTCCGCAGCGCCTCAAAGATGCCGCGTAAGTTCGTGATTGTATCTGCCGCCATTGCCACTCCAGGATGAACTTCGATGTCCGACCATGTCGTCCCGCACTTCCACAACGATGCCGGTGTCCCCGTCATCGAGATCGGCTCGCAAGAGTTCATGTGCGTGGGCGCCAATCCTCCGTTCGACCATCCGCACGTCTTCCTCGACCTCGGCAACGACAACGAGATCATCTGCCCCTATTGCTCGACGCTGTACCGCTTCGCGGCCGACCTGAAGCCCGGCGAAGCCCGCCCGCCGGAATGTGTGCTGAAGGACAAGGTGGCCTGACCGCGTCCATCGGTTAAGGGGTGGCGCTCTCCCGAACGATCGTCGTCGCCGGTGCCGGCATCGGTGGCCTGACGGCCGCGCTCGCGCTCGCCGCCCGCGGCTTCCGCATCGTCGTGCTGGAGAAGGCCGAACGCCTCGAGGAGGTCGGCGCCGGCCTGCAGCTCTCGCCCAATGCCAGTCGCGTGCTGGTCGAGCTCGGCCTCACCGAACGCCTCAAGCTGCGCGCCGTCACCCCGGAAGCGCTCTCGATCATGAGCGCGCGCGCCGGCGGCGAGCTGCTGCGCATGCCGCTCGGCGAAGCCGCCTCGCTGCGCGCCGGAGCGCCCTATTGGGTGGTGCACCGTGCCGACCTGCAAGCGGCCCTCGCCGGCGCCGTCGCCGACCATCCCGACATCGACCTGAAGCTGGGCGCGACCTTCGAGGACGTCGCGCCTCACGCCAAGGGCCTGACCGTGGTCCATCGCAGCGGCACGATCCGCCGCAGCGATCTCGCCAGCGCGCTGATCGGCGCCGACGGCATCTGGTCGACGGTGCGCCAGCATCTGTTTCCCGAGGTGCAGCCGCGCTTTTCCGGCCTGATCGCCTGGCGCGGCACGCTCGATGCCACGCAATTGCCGAAGGACTATACTGCGCGCCGGGTGCAGCTCTGGATGGGACCGAACGCCCATCTGGTCGCCTATCCCATTGCGGGCGGGCGCCAGATCAATGTGGTCGCGGTGCTGCCGGGCACCTGGAACCGGCCGGGCTGGAGCACGCCCGGCGATATCAGCGAGGTGATGGACGCCTTTGCCGGCCCGCGCTGGCCGCCGGCGGCGCGGATGCTGCTCGCCGCGGTCGACAGCTGGCGCAAATGGGCGCTGTTCGGCGTGCCGGACGGCTGCCCCTGGAGCAAAGGTTCGGTGGCGCTGCTCGGCGATGCCGTGCACGCGATGCTGCCGTTCGCAGCCCAAGGGGCCGGCATGGCGATCGAGGATGCCGCCGTGCTCGCCCGGCATTTGAGCCTGGAGGCCGCCGAGAGCAGCAAAGCGGTTGCCGCCGCGCTGACGCAATACGGCCGTGCCCGCCAGGCGCGGGTGCGGCGGGTGCAGCGGACCGCGCGGCAGCAGGGCCGCATCTATCATCTCAGCGGGCCGCTCGCGCTCGCACGCGATCTTGCGATCCGCGCGCTCGGCCCGCAGCGCATGCTGGCGCGACAGGACTGGATCTACGGCTGGCGGCCTTGATGCGGCGCGCCGCCGGCGCGGCGCCTCAGCGGGCCGCTTTGCCGGATTGCGACGCGGATTTGGCGCTGGCCGCGGGCGATGCCGGAGGTGGCGGCGCCTCGGGCGGCGTCTCCCGGCATCTGTTGCGGCGCCAGGCATCCTCGGCCAATTGGACCTGCCCGCGCACGGCGATATAATCGTTGCGATAAGCGAGTTCGGACACAACGGCGCCGCCGGCCCCGGTCTCGGCCTTCTCCATCAGCCTCTGCAGATCGGCGGTGCGCTTGGCGAGGTCCTTGCGCTCGGTCTCGAGCTGCTTGCAATCGTACAATTCGTATTTGGCGGGATCGGCAAAGGCCGGTGCGATCGTCTCGCTCACGCCGGCGCAGCCGGACAGCGCGAGGCCAGCCGCAAGCAGCGCGAACAGCGCGCCAAAGCCGCGCAGCGAAAAGGAAAACGAAGCAGCCATGCCGGATGAATAGCCCCCGTGGATTGAGAATGCCTAAAGCAGCAACAGATGTCCGGATTGAGGCTTTGCCTTGCGCCCCCGGCTCGCTTAAGGAAGAACCGTCCCTCCGGCGGCGAACGCGCCAATTCCAGACCGCCGGAACGGACTTAAGTGTTTGATCTCGTTGGATCAAGCGGGCATGGCGGAATTGGTAGACGCAAGGGACTTAAAATCCCTCGGTGCGCAAGCGCTGTGCCGGTTCGACCCCGGCTGCCCGCACCACTAGCTTGTATCACCCCCGCTCGAGGCGCTCGGGCTCTGCGCGGAAATCGAGCAGCACGATCCAGAAGCAGATCAGCGCGGTGACGAGGAGGATGAAGGTGCCCTCGATCGGCGCGCCCAGAAGCGAGACCAGTGCCGGAAAGGCGAGGCCGATGCCGAGGATGGCGGCGAGCGCCAGGGACGGAAGATCGACGATGAGGATCGCGGCAAGAAGCGCGAGCTCGAAGAAGGCATATTCCTTCAGACGCGGCGAGCTGAGATAGAGCGCGAACATGGCGAGCACCGTGATGCGCATGCCCGTGCGCGGGTGATCCATCAGCCAGCGATCGAGCTGCGTCAGGAGCGATGCCCCGTCGCGCACCGGTCCGCTCGCGGCCGCGCGCAGGACGGACAGCGCGAACGGCACGAGCACGAGCGCGAGCGCCGCGAACGCATAGGCCGCCAGCATCGCCGGCTTGCCGTCCCCGAAGCCGACCTGGACCATGAGGTCGCGCGCCAGCAGCAACAGCGACGGATTGGTCTCCACGAGACCGACGGCATGCTGACCGGGAATTTGTCCTGCGATCGCGAGCAGCCAGTTCGCGAACAGATCGGGATACAGCAAGCGCGACAGCGCGAGCGGCAACGCGAAGGCGAACGCGGCCACCGCGATCAAGGCCAGCTTGCGGCCACGCGGCAGCGGCAGGAAATAGAGCGCCGCCAGCACCGGGACGAACACCAGCTTGAACGAGGTCACGAGGCCGAGCAGCGCAGCGCCGGCGATGCGCCAGGAAAAGTTCGAATTCTGTTCGGATGCGAGCGGGCGTAGCAGGAGCTTCAGCGCGATCGCGGTCAGCACTCCGCTCAGCAGCGCAAAATTTCCCGACGCCACCACGAATTCGAAACCGACGAACGCGCCGAGCGCGCAGAGCACCTTCAAGCCAGCATCGCGCGCGCTGGCACGCGTCCGGCCAAGGCCGGGCAGAAGCAGCGCGCAGAGCACGGCGAGGACGAGAAAGATGCTTCGGTAATGATCGAGCAGAACCCCGCCCGCGCAGAGGGGACGGAAGACGTCCAGCGTCACCGGCAGATAGGGATAAGAATAGGTGGTGCCCTTCAGGTTCTTGACGAAGTAGGGATCGAGCCCGTCGGCATGCGCATCGACCGCCGCGCAATTGACCCGGACGTCCCAGCCATACGGCAGGTCGAGCGAGGCATCGTTGGCGAGATTACCGAGCACCAGCAGCGCGGTCAGCGTGACCACGCCGGCAAGCCAGACGTTGCGCCTGGCAGCCTTGGCCGCAGGCGCCAACCATCGTGCTGCACCTGATATGTCGGACACGGGCGATACCCTGTTTGGCTTCTCGCGGCGCCGTTGCGGCAGCCGGTCCGACCACAATGGACAGGACGGGTTGCCGATTCATCTCCCCGGCGTGCCGCGCCCGATCTTATGGTGAATCCCTGGTTGCAGGGCCCTGCCCTCCGGCGACGCGGCTTCGGAAAACGCTTCGATGTGCGCGGCGACGCGGCGGATGGCCATCAGGCCGGCGACGGGCCCTCACCCGTTTTTGACCACTCCTGCTCCGCCTGCCAGCCATCCCGAAACATGGGTTGTGCAACGCAGCATCGGGGCTAGATAACTCGCTTGATTGCAGGGGTAAGCTTCTTGTCCGACGTCAATGCCGACGGTTGGGTGTCCTCGGGACACCGCCCAATGGGTTTTCCGGAATTCGTCATCGTGATCGCGTCCATCATGGCGCTGAATCCGCTCGCGATGGACATGATGCTGCCGGCGCTGCCCAATATCGGCGCCGCCTTCAAGATTCCCGTCGAGAACCATCTGCAACTGGTGCTGTCGACCTTCCTGATCGGCTTCGGCGCCGGTCAGTTCGTCATGGGTCCCCTGTCGGACCGTTTTGGGCGCCGACCGGTGCTGCTCGGCGGCATGGCGGTCTATGCGGTGGCGAGCGTGCTGGCGGTCATTGCCCCCTCGTTCGAGACGCTGCTGCTGGCGCGTGCGCTCCAGGGGCTCGGCACCGCGGCGACGCGCGTGATCGCGACCTCGATCGTGCGCGATTGCTATGTCGGCCGCCGCATGGCGAGCGTGATGTCGCTCGCCATGATGATCTTCATCGCGGTGCCCGTGGTCGCGCCCTCGTTCGGACAGGCGGTGCTGCTGGTGACGGCGTGGCGCGGCATCTTCGTGGTGCTGATGCTCTACGGCCTGCTCGCGCTCGCATGGTGCGTGCTGCGGCTGCCCGAGACGCTTCCCGAGTCGAAGCGCAGGTCGCTGGCGCCCTCCGACGTGCTCTCGGCATTCCGGCAGACCCTGACCCATCGCCAGACCGTCGGCTATGCCACCGCCGCCGGCAGCGTCATCGGCGCGCTGTTCGCCTATGTCTTCTGCGCCCAGCAGGTCTTCACCAGCATCTATCATCTCGGCCAATATTTCCCGCTGGCTTTCGCCGCGATTGCCGCCGGCACAGCCATCGCCGGCTTCCTCAATGCGAGGCTGGTCGGCCGGCTCGGCATGCGCGTGATCTCGCACGGCGCGCTGACGCTCTACACGGCCGTGGCCGGCGTGATGCTGCTGACGGAAAGCCTCGGCGTGCTGCCGCTCGCCTTGTTCATGGTGCTCTCGGCCCTGATGATGTTCTCGTTCGGCATGATGGTCGCCAACTTCACCGCGCTGGCGATGGAACCGCAGGGCCACATCGCCGGCACCGCCTCCTCGCTGTACGGCTCGATCACCACGCTGATCGGGATCGTGGTCGGCATGGCAATCGGGCAGAGCTTCGACGGCACGCTGCTGCCGTTCTCGATCGGCTTTTTCCTGTCCACCCTCGCCGCGCTCGCGATCGTGCTGGTGGTGGAGAAAGGGCGGCTGTTCAGGCCGCATCATCGCCCGATCAGCTAGGAACTTCCCGCCCCTCGCGATGTTGTACTGCAGCAATTCAGAGGATTGGCGAGATGGAACAAGAGAACAGATCGGATCAGCCCGCGTCCGAGATCGAACGGCCGATTTCGCAGCCTCGTTCCGATGAACGAATGGACTCGAGCTTGGCATTCGTGAGTGAAGGGCTCGAGCAGCTGCGCGACAGCCACTGCTAGACGAGCGCGATCACAGACCGCCTCATAGAAAACGGCGCCGCAGGAAACTGCGGCGCCGTTCGTATTCACATGCAAGGCGCGCGGCGCGTAAAGCGCGATGAGATTCGGACCATCGTCATCGCGCTTTAGGTTGTTGTTTGCGCGTGATCTTTCCGGAAAACCGCTTCGCACTTTTCCGGATCATGCTTTATTCCTTCTTGTCGATGTTCCAGAACACCGGCGTCGCGGGGCCGTCGAGCACGCCCGTCAGCGATTTGCGCCAGCCGCTCGGGATGAGATACTGCCCCAGCGGAATGTAGATCACCTGCTCATAGGCCTGCTTCTGGATATCGGCGGCGATCTTCTTCTGATCGTCGACCGAGGCCGCGCGGACGAAAGCGTCCTTGAGCTGCTCGATCTTGGCGTCCTCCGCCCAGCCGAACCAGCCCTTCTTGCCCTGGCCGCCGATCGAGAGATTGGCGATCGGGTTGGACACGTCGGCCGCGACCCAGTTGGTGAAGAACATGTTCCAGCCACCTTCCTTCGGCGGCTTCTGGCTGGCGCGGCGGCTCACCACCGTCTGCCAGTCGGTCGCCTGAAGGTCGACCTTGAAGCCGGCCTCGCGCAGCAGCTGGGCCGAAACGATCGGCTGCGCCTTCAGCGTCGTGACGTCGCCAGGGGCCATGATGACGATCGGCGTGCCGTCATAGCCGGACTCGGCGAGCGCCTTCTTGGCTTGCGCCATGCCGTTCCCCTTGACCAGGGTCTCGGAGCCCGCATCGGTTGCGAGCGGCGTGTCGCAAATGAAGAACGCGCCGCAGATCTTCTGATATTTGGCGTTGCCGACCAGCGCGTCGAGCACGTCCTTCTGGTTCAGGGCCAGCAAGGCAGCACGCCGCACCTTCACGTTGTCGAACGGCGGATGCAGGAAGTTCATCCGGCCGAGCGTCTGGAAGCCGAACTTGTTCAGGACCTCGATGGTGAGCTCCTTGTTGCCTTCCAGCACCGGCAGCATGTCGAACGGCAGGTTCTCCATGAAATCGATGTCGCCCGACTGCAGCGCGTTCACCGCGGTCTGCGAGTCCGGCATGGTGATCCACTCGACGCGGTCCACCTTCACCACCTTGCCGCCGGAGGTCCAGCTCGCCGGCTCCTTGCGCGGCACGTAGTCAGTGTTCTTGACGTAGACCGCCTTCACGCCGGGCTGGAATTCGCCCTGCACGAACTTGAACGGACCAGAGCCGATCTGCTCGGGGATCTGCTTGTCCGGCGGCGTCTCCGCAAGGCGCTTCGGCATCATGAAGGCGACGCGCGAGGACGGCTTGCCGATGGAGTCGAGCACCAGGCCGTAGGGCTCCTTCAGCTTCAGCGTGATGGTCTTGGGGTCGGTCGCCTCGATGCTGGCGGTGAAGTCCATGAGCTTCTGTCCCATGCCGTCGACCGCAGCCCAGCGCTTCAGCGAAGCGACGCAGTCCTCCGCCGTCACCGGCGCACCGTCATGCCACTTCAGGCCGTCGCGCAGCGTGAACGTGTAGGTGAGCTTGTCGTCGGAGACCTTCCAGTCCGCCATCTGCGGCTGGACCTTGAAATTCGAGTCGGTGGCCACCAGCGTGTCGTAAACCATGTAGCCGTGGTCACGCGTGATGTAGGCCGTGGTGAAGATCGGATCGATGATGCGCAAATCCGAATGCAGCACCGCCGTGAGAGTCTTGCCGGCCGCGAGCACCGGCGAGGCCAGCGCGGTCGAAAGCGCGACGACCGACAGCGCAAGTGTGGAGGCGAACGCGCGAGGCCCCCGGCGCATGAAGTGGAACATAGAAAGTTCTCCTGACGTGAAACTGTTCAAAGGCAGGTTATTGGTTGAGCATAAGGTTCGTTCGTTGGGCGAACTAACCTCATGCAATGCCTTCGTCTTTCGAGACTTGCAGACAGGGTGAAGCGCGTCAATCCGGTTTCGGTGCAAGCCCTTGCGGCGCGCGCACGGGCTCCACAAAGATCGGTTTGGCTCTACAACACCCTCCGCTTGTCCCGTCCGCGCCAATGCAATGCGCGTTCCATCTTTCCAAGCTTGAGAGACATTGAGATGAATCCTGCCAATCTTCCCTTTGATTCCGAGGCCATGCTCGAAGGCCTGCGCGGCTGGATCGAATGCGAAAGCCCCACCTGGGATGCCGGTGCCGTGGACCGCATGCTCGATATCGCAGCGCGAGATATGGCGATCATGGGTGCGACGATCGAGCGCATCGCCGGCCGCCAGGGCTTCGGCGGGGTCATCCGCGCGCGCTTTCCCCACCCGAAGCAGGGCGAGCCGGGCATCCTGATCGCCGGACACATGGATACCGTCCACCCGGTCGGCACCATCGAGAAGCTGAAATGGCGGCGCGAAGGCAACAAGTGCTACGGCCCCGGCATCTACGACATGAAGGGCGGCAATTACCTCTCGCTGGAAGCGATCCGGCAGCTGGCGCGCGCATCGTTCACCACGCCGCTGCCGATTACCGTGCTGTTCACGCCGGACGAGGAAGTCGGCACGCCCTCGACACGCGACATCATCGAGGCCGAGGCCGCGCGCAACAAATACGTGCTGGTGCCGGAGCCCGGCCGCGCCGACAACGGCGTCACCACCGGACGTTACGCCATCGCACGCTTCAACCTCGAAGCGACGGGCCGGCCGAGCCACGCCGGCGCGACGCTGTCCTCGGGACGCTCGGCGATCCGCGAGATGGCGCGACAGATCCTCGCGATCGACGCCATGACGACGGAGGACTGCACCTTCTCGGTCGGCGTCGTGCATGGCGGCCAATGGGTCAATTGCGTTGCTACCACGGCGACGGGCGAGGCGCTCTCCATGGCCAAGCGCCAGGCCGATCTCGACCGCGGCGTCGAGCGGATGCTGGCGTTGTCCGGCACCAGCAACGACGTCAGCTTCAAGGTCACGCGCGGCGTGACGCGGCCGGTCTGGGAGCCCAATGCCGGCACCATGGCGCTGTACGAGAAGGCCCGCGGCATTGCCAAATCTCTCGGCATGGAATTACCGCATGCAAGCTCCGGCGGCGGCTCGGACGGCAACTTCACCGGCGCGATGGGAATCCCCACGCTCGACGGCCTCGGTGTGCGCGGCGGCAATGTCCACACGCTCGAAGAGTATGTCGAAGTCGAGAGTCTCGCTGAGCGAGGACGGCTGATGGCGGGGCTGCTGGCGACGCTGGAGTGATCGCGAAGCGATCCCGTAGGTGGGCAAAAGGCGCAAAGCGCCGTGCCCACCGTTTTCCCGACCGAAAGCAGGTGGGCACGCTCCGCTTTGCCCACCCTACGAAGATTGGCTGCACCGCAAAAACTGTGGCCCTCGTGGCACGGGAATTGCTGAAATGTTAGGCTGATGGCAGGCTGGCCGAAGAGCCCTGCCCAATTTGACTCTAAACTGACGGATCCAACTTGCTCGGATATCTCCTTCGCCGAATTCTCGCCGCCGTGCCCGTGATGGGCGTGGTCGCGCTGTTCGTTTTCCTCCTGCTCCGCCTCACCCCCGGCGATCCCGCCGCGATCCTCGCCGGCGACAACGCGACCCCGGAACGGCTGGAGCGCATCCGCGAATCGCTCGGCCTCAACGAGCCGCTGATCGTGCAGTTCGTCACCTGGGTGAACAAGCTGCTGCACGGCGACCTCGGGACGTCGCTGATCTCCAATTTGCCGGTGATGAAGATGATCGGCCAGCGCGTCGAGCCGTCGATCTCGATCGCGTTGTGCACCATCATCCTCGCCGTCGTCGTCGCAGTTCCCTTGGGGGTGATCGCGGCGTGGAAGCACGGCACCTGGATCGACCGTTTCGTGATGGGTCTATCCGTGCTCGGCTTCTCGGTGCCGGTGTTCGTGGTCGGCTATGTCCTCATCCAGGTCTTCGCGATCGAGCTGCGCTGGGTGCCGGTGCAGGGCTTCCGTAGCATCTTCAACGGCTTCGGTCCGTTCTTCGAGCGCATGATCCTGCCGACCTGCGCGCTGTCCTTCATCTACGTCGCACTGATCGCGCGCATGACGCGTGCGGCGATGCTCGACGTGCTCGGCGAAGACTACGTGCGAACGGCGCGCGCGAAGGGCATCAACGAGGTTGCGGTGATGATGCGCCATGCTCTGCGCAACGCCGCCGTGCCCGTAATCACCGTGATCGGCACCGGCTTTGCGCTCTTGATCTCCGGCGTCGTCGTCACCGAGAGCGTGTTCAACATCCCCGGCATCGGGCGTCTCACCGTCGATGCGGTGCTGGCGCGCGACTATCCGGTGATCCAGGCGATGATCCTGCTGACCTCGCTGATCTACGTCGTCGTCAATCTTCTCATCGACGTCGCCTACACCCTGCTCGATCCCCGGATCCGGTACTGAGGCAAGGACAAGAACAAAATGTCGGTCGATACCCTTCCCCAGTCCTCCATTCCGATCACGTCGCCGCTGCGGCCGCGATTCGGATTCCTCACCTCGACCCCGATCATCGCCACCGCGACGTGCCTGCTCGCCTTGATCGTGGTAGTCTCGATCCTCGCGCCGCTGATCGCGCCGCATGATCCGATCCAGCTCGCCCCGTCGCAGCGGCTCAAGCCATCTTCCGCACAGTTCCTGCTCGGCACCGACGCCTACGGCCGCGACGTGTTGTCGCGCGTGATCTATGGCGGCCGCATCTCGCTTCTGATCGGCATCGGTGCGGCGATCCTGTCGATCGCCATCGGGCTGGCGATCGGCCTCGTCTCCGGCTTCTTCAAGCTGGTCGATTCCGTGATGATGCGCGTCATGGACGGCCTGATGGCAATGCCGAGCATCCTGCTCGCGATCGCCGTGGTGTCGCTGTCCGGCGCCAGCCTCTGGACCGTGCTGATCGCGATCACGATCCCCGAGATTCCGCGCGTTGCACGCCTGGTCCGCTCGGTCGTGCTGTCGGCGCGCGAGGAGCCTTACGTCGAGGCCGCGATCTCGGTCGGCTCGAGCCTGCCGAAGATCATGTGGCGCCACCTGATGCCGAACACGATCGCGCCGCTGATCGTCCAGGGCACCTATATCTGCGCCAGCGCCATCCTGACCGAGGCGATCCTCTCCTTCCTCGGCGCCGGCATCTCGCCGGAGACGCCGACCTGGGGCAACATCATGGCCGAGGGCCGCCAGTACTTCCAGATCAAGCCATCGCTGATCTTCTGGCCGGGCCTGCTGCTCTCCATCGCCATCCTCAGCATCAACCTGATCGGCGACGCCGCCCGCGACGCCCTCGATCCGCGCATGAAGCAGCGGGAGGGGAAGTGATGCGAGTAGCGTTGTCATTCCGGGGCGCGCGTAGCGCGAGCCCGGAATCCATTTCACCACGCGTGCTGCGGCCCGATGGATTCCGGGCTCGCGACTTTGTCGCGCCCCGGAATGACGGAGAGAATTGACGTGACCGACACCATCCTCGACATCAACAACCTCGTCGTCTCCATCGGCAAGCAGCCGAAAGGCGCCAACATCATCGACGGCATCTCGATCCAGGTGCGCGAGCGCGAGACGCTGTGCCTCGTCGGCGAGAGCGGCTCAGGCAAGTCGGTGACCTCGCTCACCACCATGGGCCTGTTGCCGAAGGGCACGCTGGTGCCAACCGGCGGCAGCGTGAAGCTGGTCGGCGAGGAGCTGCTCACCGCCACCGACCGCCGCCTGCGCCAGCTGCGCGCGACCAAGATGGCGATGATCTTCCAGGAGCCGATGACCGCGCTCAATCCGGTGGTGCCGGTCGGCCGCCAGATCGACGAGGTGCTCCGCGCCCACACCAAACTCGATGCCAAAGCGCGCAGGAAGCGCATTCTCGACATGATGGAGCAGGTCCACCTGCCCCAGGTCGAGCGCATCTTCGCCTCCTACCCGCACCGTCTCTCCGGCGGCCAGCGCCAGCGCATCATGATCGCGATGGCGCTGGTGCTGGAGCCGAAGCTGCTCATTGCCGACGAGCCGACCACCGCGCTCGACGTCACCACGCAGAAGCAGATCCTGTCGCTGATCCGCGAGCTCCAGCGCGATCACGGCACCGCCGTGCTGTTCATCACGCACGACATGGGCGTGGTCGCCGAGATCGCCGACCGCGTCGCGGTGATGCGGCAGGGCCGGCTGGTCGAGACCGGTCCGCTCGAGACCGTGCTGCGCAATCCGACCATGGAATACACCCGCAACCTGCTCTCCTCGGTGCCGAGCCTGGTGCCGCGCCCGCCGCGCGAGGAAACCCGCGAGCCCGTGGTGCTGGAGGCCAACGAGCTCGGCAAGGTCTACAAGGAGCGCGCCTTCTTCGGCAAAGGCCGCGAGGTCGTCGCTGCCGACAAGGTCACGTTGACCCTGCGCAAGGGCCGCACGCTCGGCATCGTCGGCGAAAGCGGCTCGGGCAAGTCGACGGTTGCGCGCTGCATCGTGCGCCTGATCGATCCGACTTCCGGCGGCGTGCGCCTCGCCGGCCGCGAGATCGCCGACATCTCGCGCCGCCTGTTGCAGCCGCATCGGCAGAAGATCCAGATCGTATTCCAGGATCCCTATCGTTCGCTCAATCCGCGCGTCACCGTCGGCGAGAGCATCGCCGAAGGCCCGGTCAATTACGGCGTGGCGCACGCCGACGCGATGAAGCGGGCGCGCGAGTTGCTCGAGCTGGTCGGCCTGCCGCCGGATGCGGTGTCGCGCTATCCGCACCAATTCTCCGGCGGCCAGCGCCAGCGCATCGCGATCGCCCGGGCGCTCGCGCTCGATCCGGACGTGCTGGTCGCGGATGAAGCGGTCTCCGCGCTCGACGTCTCGGTGCAGGCGCAGGTGCTGGAGCTGCTCGACGAGATCCAGAAGCGGCTCGGCATCGCCATCCTGTTCATCACCCACGACCTCCGCGTCGCAGCCCAGATCTGCGACGAGGTGGTGGTGATGCAGCACGGCCGCGTCGTCGAACAGGGACCGGCCGCCGAAGTGCTGACGCATCCTAAGGAGGCCTACACCAAGGCGCTGCTGGATGCGGCGCCCGGGCGGGGTTGGGATTTTGCGAACTTCAGGCCGGTGGCCGAGGGCGTGGGGGCGACACTGTAGCTCTCTCCTCTGACATTCCGGGGCATCGCGAAGCGATGAGCTATGGTGCGCAATTGCGCACCTGAGAATCCATTTAGCCGCGGACTCTGTCGCACGATGGATTCCGGGCTCGCGCCCAAGAGGGCGCGCCCCGGAATGACGGCGGAGTATGGGGCGCAGCATTCCCAAATCGTCTTGACCCTATGCACGTCGCGAGTGCTTCCTCACCTTGCCCTCCTCGCAAGGGCAAGGCTAACGTCGCGCACTTTCAATCGGGACTGAACTGAATGACACGTATTGCCGTCGGCGGCTTCCTGCACGAGACCAACACCTTCGCTCCGACGAAGGCGACATTCGCGGACTTCCAGCATGGCGGCGGCTGGCCGGCGATGACTGAAGGTGCCGACGTATTGAAGGTGATGCGCCGCATCAATGTCGGGCTCGCCGGTTTCGTCGACAGCGCCGAGGCGAACCGCTGGGAACTCATTCCGACCATCGCCTGCGGCGCGAGCCCGTCGGCGCATGTCACCGAAGACGCATTCGAGCGCATCGTGAAGGTCATGGTCGACGGCATCGCCGCCGCCGGCCCGATCGACGCCGTCTATCTCGACCTGCACGGCGCGATGGTGACCGAGCATCTCGACGACGGCGAAGGCGAGATCTTGGCGCGCGTGCGCCGCGTCATCGGTAAGGATGTTCCGCTGGTCACCAGCCTCGATCTCCACGCCAACGTCACGCCCGAGATGATGGAGCATGCCGACGCGCTGATCGCCTACCGCACCTATCCGCATGTCGACATGGCCGAGACCGGCCGCGCCTGCGCGCGCCATCTCGCGCTGCTGCTGCAGACGAAGCAGCGCTTCGCAAAGGCCTTCCGGCAATTGCCATTCCTGATCCCGATCAGCTGGCAATGCACCAACGACCAGCCCACCAAAGGCATCTACGAAAGACTCGCCGCGCTGGAGAGCGATGCCGTTCCCACCCTCTCTTTCGCGCCCGGCTTTCCCGCCGCCGATTTCCGCGACTGCGGCCCCAGCGTGTTCGCCTACGGCAAGACGCAACACGACGCCGATCGTGCGGCCGACGCGCTTCTGAAGCTGATCGAAAGCCACGAGAACGATTTCGACGGCAAGATCTGGACGCCCGACGACGGCGTGCGCCACGCCATGGAACTTGCCAAGGGCGCGCGCAAGCCGATCATCATCGCCGACACCCAGGACAATCCGGGCGCCGGCGGCGATTCCGACACCACGGGCATGCTGCGCGCGCTGGTGCGCAACAAGGCGAGTGCCGCAACCGGCGCGATCTACGATCCGGAATCGGCCAAGGCCGCGCACGCAGCCGGCGTCGGCGCCACCGTGACGCTGTCGCTCGGCGGCAAGTCCGGCATCCCCGGCGACGAGCCCTATCGCGAGACCTTCGTGGTCGAGCAACTCTCGGACGGCCGCTTCATCGCGCCCGGTCCCTATTACGGCGGCCGCGAGATGGAGATGGGCCCGTCCGCAGCCTTGCGCATCGGCGATGTCCGCATCGTCGTCTCTTCGCACAAGGCCCAGCTCGCCGACCAGGCGATGTACCGCTATGTCGGCATCGAGCCGACCGAACAGAAAATCCTGGTCAACAAGAGCTCGGTGCATTTCCGCGCCGATTTCGAGCCGATCGCCGAGAAGCTGATGATCTGTGCCGCGCCCGGTGCGATGCCGGCCGACACCGCTTCGCTACCCTGGACGCGCCTGCGCCCGGGCATCCGCATCAAGCCGAACGGCCCCGTATTCACGCCTCCCTCACGCTAACCGGACAGGACCACATGCCCACGATCGATCGCATCGACGGCTACGCCGACGAGCTCACCGCAATCAGGCGCGACCTCCACGCCCATCCCGAGATCGGCTTCGAGGAAGTGCGCACCTCCGGCATCGTCGCCGACAAGCTGAAGAGCTGGGGCATCGAAGTGCATCGCGGCCTCGGCGGCACCGGCGTGATCGGCGTCATCAAGGGCAAGGGCACCGGCAGCAAGCGCATCGGGCTGCGCGCCGACATGGACGCGCTGCCGATGGAAGAGAACACCAATCTGAAGTGGAGCTCGAAGATCCCCGGCCGCTTCCACGGCTGCGGCCATGACGGCCACACCACCATGCTGCTCGGCACCGCGCGCTATCTCGCCGAGACCCGGAATTTCGACGGCACCGTGCATCTGATCTTCCAGCCGGCCGAGGAAGGCCTCGGCGGCGCCCGCGCCATGATCAAGGACGGGCTGTTCGAGAAATTTCCCTGCGACGAGCTCTACGGCCTGCACAACGCGCCCGACCTCAACCATGGCGAGATCGCGATCCTGCCGGGCCCGGCCATGGCCAGTGCCGACTTCTTCGACCTGCGCATCACCGGCTACGGCGCGCATGGCGCGATGCCCGAGCGCTCCAAGGACGCGGTTGTCATTGCGACCACACTGGCGCAGGCGATCCAGACCATCGTCAGCCGCAACGTCGACCCGCTGCAGGCCGCGGTGATCTCGATCACCCAGATCCATGCCGGCTCCGCCTACAACGTCATTCCGGGCGATGCGCATCTGTGCGGCACCATCCGCACCTTCTCGAACGAAGTCCGCGCCCTGATCGCCGAGCGCATCCGCACCATCTGCGCCGGCATCGCCGCCGCCTATCAGTGCACGATCGAAGCCGACATCCGCGACACGTTCGGCGTTCTGGTCAACCAGGTCGAGCAGTCCAAGGTGGTCGAGGAGGTCGCGCGCACCATCGTCGATCCCGCCAACGTGATCACCCGCATCCAGCCGAAGATGGGCAGCGAGGATTTCGCCGACATGCTGGAGACGATTCCCGGCGCTTACTTCTGGGTCGGCCATGACGGCTCGGTGCCCGTGCACAATCCCGGCTTCGTGCTCGACGACAAGATCCTGCCGATCGGTGCCAGCATGTTCGCCCGCATCGTCGAGACGCGCATGCCGGTGGGTGGCAATGCATAAAAAGAGCGTCGAGGAAGCGGTCACCTCGCTGCACGATCTGTCCGCGGTCGACCTGATCGCGGGTTATCGTGCCAAGCAGTTCTCACCGAGCGAGGTGCTGGAGGACGTGCTCGCGCATGTCGCGGCGTGGGAACCGCATCTGAAGGCGCTCTATGCGTTCGACCCCGATGGCGCGCGCGAGGCCGCAAAGGCCTCGACCGCGCGCTGGACCGGCGGCGAGCCCTCCGGGCCGCTCGACGGCGTGCCCGTGACGGTGAAGGACAACATCGCGACCAAGGGCGTGCCGGTGCCGCTGGGGGCAGCCAGCGTCAAGCTCGTGCCGGCCGAGAAGGACGCGCCGCCCGCTGCGCGGCTGCGTGAGGCCGGCAGCATCATCTTCGCCAAGACCACCATGCCCGATTACGGCATGCTGTCCTCCGGGCTCTCCTCGTTCCATGCGCTCGCGCGCAACCCGTGGGATCTCAGCAAGAACCCGGGCGGCTCCAGCGCCGGCGCAGGCGCCGCCGCCGCGGCCGGCTACGGGCCCTTGCATCTCGGCACCGATATCGGCGGCTCGGTTCGCCTGCCCGCCGGCTGGTGCGGCCTCGTCGGCCTGAAGCCGAGTTTTGGCCGCGTGCCGATCGACCCCACCTATGTCGGCCGTGTCGCAGGCCCGATGACCCGCACGGTCGACGATTGCGCGCTGATGATGAGCGCGATCGCAAAGCCCGACCGCCGCGACGGCATGAGCCTGCCGGCCGAGTTGCTGAACTGGAAGGGGCTGGAGAAATCTCCGCGAAAACTACGCATCGGGTTGATGCTCGATCCCGGCTGCGGCCTGGCGCTGGAGAAGCCGGTGCGCGAGGTCGTAGTGAAGGCCGCGAAGGCATTCGAGTCCGCAGGCAGCGTCGTCACCGAGGTCGACGGCATCCTCACGCGCGAGATGCTCGACGGTCTCGACAATTTCTGGCGCGCGCGGATGTGGGACGATCTGTCCAAGCTGACGCCGGCCGAGCAGGCCAAGGTGCTGCCCTATATCTTCAAGTGGGGCGAGTCCGGGGCCAAGCTCTCGGGCGTCGACGTCATCCGCGGCTTCAACCAGACCATGGCGATCCGCGCGGCTGCGGCGAAGCTCTTTTGCGAGCTGGACTATGTGATCTCGCCGACCGCGCCGAACGTGAACTTTCCGGCGGAATGGGCGTCGCCGACCAACGATCCCATGAAGCCGTTCGAGCACATCGCCTATACCGTGCCGTGGAATATGTCGGAGAACCCGGCGATCTCCCTCAACGGCGGCTTCGACGCCAAGGGTTTTCCCATCGGCGTGCAGATCGTCGGCCGCCGCTTCGACGATATCGGCGTGCTCGGCATGGCCAAGGCCTTCGAAGGTCTGCGCGGCCCGCAGCGGCCCTGGCCGAAGCCGCCGACCCAATAACGCACCGTCGTCATTCCGGGTTGCGCCCTCTTGGCGCAAGCCCGGAATCCATTCATCCGCAAGGAGTGTGGAGAAATGGATTCCGGGTTCGCGCTTCGCGCGCCCCGGAATGACATGCTAGACAGTCGGACAAAGAACCAAGGAAGAGGAAACCAGCCATGGCGTATGAGACCATCAAGTACGAGGTCGCCGATCAGATCCTCACCATCACGCTGAACCGGCCCGACAAGCTCAACGCCTTCAACGCGCAGATGCAAGCCGAACTGATCGACGCGTTCGACGCTGCCGACAAGGATGACAATGTCCGCGCCATCATCGTCACCGGCGCCGGGCGCGGTTTTTGCGCAGGCGCCGATCTCTCCTCCGGTGCCGACACGTTCGACCGCGACGCGCGGCGCGGGCCGGTCAAGCGTTTTGCCGACGGCAAGGTCGACTATAGCGACCCGCAGGTGCGTGACGGCGGCGGCCAAGTGACGTTGCGCATCTTCAAATGCCTCAAGCCCGTGATCGCGGCGGTGAACGGCCCGGCCGTCGGCATCGGCGTCACCATGCAGCTCGCGATGGACATCCGCATCGCCTCAGAGGCCGCGCGCTTCGGCTTCGTGTTCTCCCAGCGCGGCATCGTGCCCGAGGCGGCCTCGAGCTGGTTCCTGCCGCGCATCGTCGGCATCTCGCAGGCGCTGGAATGGTGCTATTCGGGCCGTGTCTTCCCGGCGCAGGAAGCGCTTGCGGGCCGCCTCGTCAGCAAGGTCGTGGCCCCCGATGATCTGCTGCCGACCGCCCGAGCGCTCGCCAAGGAGTTTGCGGCAAAGACCGCGCCGGTGTCGGTCGCGCTGATCCGCCAGATGATGTGGCGCATGATGGGCGCCGACGATCCAATGGAAGCCCACAAGGTCGACAGCCGCGGCATCTACGCCCGCGGCCGCTCGGACGACGTCAAGGAAGGCGTGGTGTCGTTCCTGGAGAAGCGTCCCGCGCACTTCAAGAACAAGGTGTCGACCGACATGCCGGATTACTTCCCGTGGTGGACGGAGCGCGAGTACAAGTGACGAGCGCGTAGCGCGCCATAACGCGCAACTCGGCTGTTTGATCCATGCCAAGTGCGCATGGACAGTCGGTCGACAGGCCTGCTGCATCGCAAAACCACCTTGCGCTATCGTTCGCATCGCACAGGGAAGCGATGCCGATGCAACTTTGCCTGCGAATGGCGGCTCTCGCGCCACTCGTCCTTGCCGGCTGTGCCGAGCAGGACGCCGAGTGGGCGCAGCGCGGACGAGCCAGCTTGATCGGTCTCGACCAGTCGGCGATCCGCATGTGCGCCGGCCTGCCGGCCGGAACCGCCAAGGACGGTTCGGGCGAGATCTGGATGTACGAGCACGCGGCGAGCCCTCCCGGCGGCATCGCGCCGCCCACGCTCACGCTTCCGCCCGGCCTGAATATCGGAGGCCAGGCGCCGTCGGGCTATTGTCGCGTGCAGTTGCGCTTTGCTCGCGGCAAGGTCACCGAGGTGCAATATGCCGGGAATACCGACATCGGAAATGCGCGTGACGCCGTCTGCGGCCAGATCGTGCGGACTTGCCTCGGCTACGCGCCGGGCGGCCGCGACACCGTCGCGCGGACGTCACATCAGTAGCGCGACGCGTCCGATCGCCTTGCGGTCGAGCAACAGCCGCATCGCCTTCGCATAGTCCTTAAGCGGCAGGCGGTGCGAGACGTTGGGGCGCAGCTTGCCCTCCTCCGCCCATTGCAACAGCGCCTTCAGGCGGACCTCGCCGAGCGCAGGATTCTTCCGCACCGCTTCGCCGGCGCGTACGCCGAGCACGCTGGCGCCCTTGATGAGCAAGAGATTGGTCTTGGCTGAGCCGATGCCGCCGGTGAAGCCGATCACCAGGAGCCGCGCGCCCCAGGCGATGCAGCGCATCGAATCTTCGAAGACCTGACCGCCGACCGGATCGAACACGACGTCGGCGCCGCGCCCCTCGGTGATGCGCTTGACGGCATCGCGAAACGGCTCGCGGTCGTAGCGGATGAGATGATCGGCGCCGCGCGATTTCGCGATTCCGAGCTTCTCGTCGCTGGAGGCGGTCGCGATCACGGTCGCACCCAGCATCTTGCCGATCTCGACGGCGGCAAGGCCGACGCCGCCGCCGGCACCGTGGACCAGCAGCACCTCGCCGGGCGCCACCCGGCCGCGATCGATCAACGCGTGATAGGCCGTGCCGTGGCCGGCGAGATAGGTCGCAGCCTCCGCATAGTCGAAGGTGGACGGCATGGGAGTGAGCTGCGACGGCGTGACCACCGCTTCATCCGTGAAGGCACCAAAGCGCATCTTCACAATGACCTTGTCGCCGACGGCAACGCCGCTTGCCTCCGATGCCACCTCGATGACGTCGCCGGCCGCTTCCATGCCCGGCGTGAACGGCAGCTCCGGCTTGAGCTGGTATTCGCCGGCGGCCATCAGCACGTCGGGGAAGTTCAGCCCGGCGGCGCGGATGGCGACGCGTACCTCGCCCGGCTTTAGCGCGCGCGACGGAAACTCCTCCAACAGCAAACGCTCGGGCGCGCCGAGTTCGCGGCAGACGACGGCGCGCACCATCAGGCCGCGCTCGCCTTGCTGCGCTGAAGCGCTTCGCGGATCAGCGGCAGGCGGTCATTGCCGAAATACATGTCGGTCTTGTTCACGAAGATCGTCGGCGAGCCGAAGCCGCCGCGCGCGATGACCTCCTCGGTATTGGCCTTGAGCTGGTCCTTGATGCCCTGCTCGGCAATACCGGCGAAGAACTTCTGCTCGTCGATGTCGACCTTCCTGCAGATCTCCGCGAGCACCGCGTCCTGCGAGATGTCCTTGTCCTCGCCCCAATAGGCCTCGAACACTGATGTCGCGAACGGCACCATGTCCCGACCGAGCCAGAGGCAGCCGCGCATCACCTTGACGCTGTTCACCGGAAACACCGTCGGCGGCATCTTGATGGCAAGGCCCGCCGAACGCGCCCAGTCGGCGAGGTCCTTCTTCATGTAGCGCGCCTTCAGCGGCACCGGCTTCTCGCGCTGGGCATAGACGCTCGGATTGACGGTGTTGAAGATGCCGCCGACCAGGATCGGACGCCAGGTGATGTCGGCCCCGAACTCCTTGGCGAGCGGTTGGATGTTGTGGAAGGCGAGATAGGTCCAGGGGCTGGAACAGTCGAAGAAGAATTCGATCATGGGGGTTCCTTTTTGCTGTCATTCCGGGGCGCGCCCCTTTGGGCGCGAACCCGGAATCCATTTCGCCTCTCATTACGCTGCCCGATGGATTCCGGGTTCGCGACTTCGTCGCGCCCCGGAATGACGGCGTGGCCGTCACTTCCTTCCCAGCACTTCCTTAGCCCGTTGCCCGAACATGATCTTGCGTGATTCCTCGTCGAACGGCTCTTTCACGAATTTTCCGATCGCTAGCCCCGCCTGCACCTGCGGCCTTGCCCGGACCTCGGCATACCAGCGTTTCACATTGGGATAGTCGTCGAGCGTAAAACCCTGCGCCTTGTGGGTCATGGTCCAGGGGAAGCAGGCGATGTCGGCGATGGAATAGTCGCCGGCGACATAGGCGCCGGTCCTGGCCAATTGGCGATCGAGCACGCCGTAGAGCCGCGCCGCCTCGTCGCGATAGCGCTCGATTGCGTAAGGGATCTTCTCGGCCGCATAGAGCGCGAAATGGCCGTGCTGACCGAGCATCGGCCCGAGGCCCGCCATCTGCCACATCACCCATTGGATCGTGGTGGAGCGGCCGCGCCAATCGGCGGGCAGGAAGCGGCCGGTCTTCTCCGCGAGATAGATCAGGATCGCGCCGGTCTCGAACGCCGAGAACGGCTCGCCGCCATCAGCGGGCGCGTGATCGACGATCGCGGGAATACGGTTGTTCGGAGAGATCGCCAGGAACTCAGGATTGAACTGCTCGCCGGCGCGGATATTCACGGGGATCACCTGATAGGGAAGCCCGAGCTCCTCCAGCATGATCGAGATTTTCCAGCCGTTCGGCGTCGGCGCGTAATAGAGGTCGATCATGGGCCTTCCCTTGCGCCGTCCCTATCGCTGCCGCCAGCCAATGACGACTTTTGTTGTTCTGTACCTCGACGTTAGGACATGGCAGGAAGGGGCGCAACAATCTGCCGGGAGGGCCGCCATGCTGTTTCCAACCACGATCGCCGGCTCCTTGCCGAAGCCGGAATGGCTCGCCGAGCCGAACATGCTCTGGGCGCCCTGGAAGTCCGAAGGCGACGAGTTGCTCCGCGCCAAGCGCGATGCGACGCTGATCTGGCTGAAGCTCCAGGAGGACGCCGGCATCGACATCGTCACCGAAGGCGAGCAGGCCCGGCAGCACTTCGTGCACGGTTTCCTGGAGAAGATCGAGGGCATCGATTTCGCCCACAAGGTCGAGATGGGCATCCGGAAAGACCGCTACAAGGCGATGGTGCCGCAGGTGGTCGCGCCGCTGCGGCTGAAGGATCGCGTCCATGCCTTCGAGGCGCGCGTCGCGCGCACGCACACCAGGAAGCAGCTGAAATTCACCCTGCCCGGCCCGATGACGATCATCGACACCATTGCCGACCGCTATTATGGCGACAGGGTCAAAATGGCCTTTGCCTTCGCCGAGCTCTTGAACGAGGAAGCCAGGGCCTTGGAGGCCGACGGCGTCGATCTCGTGCAGTTCGACGAGCCCGCCTTCAACGTCTACATGGACGAGGTCAACGATTGGGGCATCAAGGCGCTCCAGCGCGCCGCGGAGGGCCTCACCTGCACTACCGCCGTGCACATCTGCTACGGCTACGGCATCAAGGCCAATACGGACTGGAAAGAGACGCTCGGCAGCCAATGGCGGCAATACGAGCAGATCTTTCCGGCCATCGACGCGAGCCCGATCCAGCAGGTCGCAATCGAGTGCCGCAATTCCAAGGTGCCGCTCGACCTGCTCGCGCTGCTCAAGAACAAGATTGTGCAGGCCGGTGTCATCGACGTCGCCAGCGATACGGTGGAGACGGCCGAGGACGTCGTGAAGGTGATCGAGGCGGTGTCGCAATTCGTGCCGAAGAGCAACATCATCGCCACCACCAATTGCGGCATGGCGCCGATGCGGCGCGAGATCGCCGAAGCCAAGCTGATGGCGCTCGGCGCCGGCGCGGCGCTGGCGCGCGAGAGGCTGGGGTGATGGCGGTGATCCGCAGGTCGCTCGGCTAGTCCGGAGCGGTCGGATGCAACGCCGGTCGATATCCGGCGCTGAACGCCCGTAATGTGGATGGAGGCGTCAGCAGCATCGCACTCGACAGTTCGTGCTCGGTACGGGCATAGCCGGCTGGCGACCAAAGCAGCGGCCGGCCTTTCGTCACAAGATAGCTCTGCTCGCCCTGCTGCACCATCACGCCATCAGGTAAGTCTGCGAGCGGCCCTCGCAGTGGGTGCAGGCGCTTACGGCCGTGATCCAGACGCTCCAGGTGCAGCTTTGCGTCCATCGACTTTGCGCTCACCTTGCTTGCGCCGTTTCCCCTCTCCCATGCCGCGCGAAACCGGTTGGCATCGTCACGCCGGCAGAAGAAGCATGGGCGATGTCCGGCAGCAAAGGCGGTGGCTTCGTCGAGAAAGAACAGCTCGGTCCAGCTCCGCCGCGCCATCACCGGCCGCCGCCAGCCGCGGAATTCGCACAGGCATGTGATCCAGGCCGGCGTCGACCAGCGCTTCTTCAATAGCGTCTTCGTCGCGGGATCGTGGATGATGCCGCGATTGCCGGTGAACAGGCCGCGGTGCGGCGTGGCGATGATGTCGCCGGTGGGCGTGACGCGGTTTTGGAGAGGGCGAGTGGCGAATGGGGAATGGCGAGTGGGGACGGTGCTACTCGCCATTCGCTACTCGCCATTTGCTCTGCTCACGCCGCGCCGTCGCGCAGTGGCGGGTGGTAGGACAGCGCGGTGTCCCAGGGGAAGAAGATCCAGGTGTCCTGCGAGACCTCGGTGATGAAAGTGTCGACCAGCGGGCGTCCCATCGGCTTGGCGTAGACGGTGGCGAAATGCGCATCGGGCAGCATCTCGCGCACCATCCTGCCGGTCTTGCCGGTATCGACGAGGTCATCGACGATCAACAGGCCCTTGCCGGTGCCGCCGCCGAGCGTCATGGTCGCCTCGGAAATGCCCTTGAGCACCTGGAGCTCGCCCTGCTTGTTGTGGTCGTAGCTGGCGACGCAGACCGTATCGATGACGCGCACCCCTAACTCGCGCGCCACGATCGCGGCGGGCACCAGGCCGCCGCGGGTGATCGCAATCACCGCATGGAACGGACCGACCTCGTTGAGCCGCCAGGTCAGCGCCCGGCAATCCCGGTGGAACTGGTCCCACGAGACGGGGAAGGCCTTGCCTGCCCGCTCCTGCGCACTCAGTTCCGGTGCTTCACCAGCCATCGCCTGTCTCCTGCAATCTCGTCCGGCAATTCCCTGCTAGCGGTTGACGTTCAATCCCGCCAGCATTTCCTTCACCGCGGCCATTGCCGCCGCGAGCTTCTCGGGATCGCGCGAGCGCACCACCAGATTGGTGTTGGGCTTCTGCTCCTCGTCCATGAAGGGATAGCTGCCGATGATGGTGTCGGGATGGGCGGCAGCGATCGCCCGCAGCGGTCCGCCGATATCGCCCTCGCGCGCATTGGCCCGGACCGAGTCCGACAGCATGCGCACGCCCGACTTCAGTTTGGGCGAGACGATGTCCATCATCGCCTGCATGATCGAGGGCACGCCGGCCATGACGATGACGTTGCCGATCTTGAAGCCGGGGGCGAGGATGGTCGCGCTCTGGATCAGCTCGGCGCCGTCGGGGATGCGGGCCATGCGCAGCCGGGCCTCGTTGAGGTCCTGCTCGCTCCAGCGCTCGCGGAAGCGGGCGACGACCTCCGGGTGATGGTCGATACCGACGCCGAACGCCTTGGCCACGGCATCAGCGGTGATGTCGTCATGAGTCGGCCCGATGCCGCCCGTGGTGAAGACGTAGGTGTAGCGATGCCGCAATGCATCCAGTGCAGCGATGATATCCGGCTCGTCGTCGGAGACGATGCGGACCTCCTTCAGGTCGATGCCGATATTGGTCAGGTATTCGGCGATGAAGCCGATATTCTTGTCCTTGGTCCGGCCGGACAGGATTTCGTCTCCGATGACCAGAATGCCCGCCGTGACGATCTCGCTCATGCCTTAAGTCCCTCACCTGTGACGCCGACTTTGCCGAGGTAACGCGTTGAAGTCACGCGGTTTTGCTTCTGAAATAAGCAGTCTTCAGCCATTTTTTCAGGCACGCCGCCGGCCGTCGCCGGCAAATGCCCCCTCTCCATGCTTATCGCGCTGGCCCGGCCCTTGCTACCACATGAAAGTCATGCACTGTTGACGCATGGCCACAGGACGTTGCGGTCTCATCAAGGCCGACGCGAACTGGCGCATGGCGCAACGCCTGGGGAGACAAGTCGGGATCTATGGCAGTCGCGTTTGACGAAATGAACATTCCCGGCGGGGACCTCCGCCCCGCCTATCAGGAGCTGGCGCGCTGGCTCAAGGAGACGCCTCCCGAGGCGCTCGAATATCGCCGCCAGGAAGCTGAGCTGCTGTTTCGCCGGATCGGCATCACCTTCGCGGTCTACGGCGATTCCGAGTCCACCGAGCGCCTGATCCCCTTCGACGTGATTCCGCGGATCATGTCCGGCAAGGAATGGGCGCGGCTGGAGAAGGGCCTGAAGCAACGCGTGCGCGCGCTCAACATGTTCCTGCGCGACATCTATCACGGCCGCGACATCCTCCGCGCCGACATCGTGCCCGACGATCTGATCTTCCAGAACCCGGTGTTCCGGCCCGAGATGAACGGCCAGCAGGTGCCGCACGACGTCTACGTGCACATCGCCGGCATCGACATCGTCCGGGTCGACGCCGAGGACTTCATCGTGCTGGAGGACAACGCCCGCACGCCGTCGGGCGTGTCCTACATGCTGGAAAACCGCGAGATCATGATGCGGCTGTTTCCGGATCTGTTCGCCCGCCACCGGGTGGCGCCGGTCGAGCGCTATCCGGACGAGCTGCTCGCAGCGCTCCGCTCGGTCGCGCCGCAAAGCGCCTCCGGCGAGCCGACGGTGGCGCTGCTCACCCCGGGCGTCTACAATTCGGCCTATTACGAGCACTCCTTCCTCGCCGACAAGCTCGGCATCGAGCTGGTCGAAGGCCGCGACCTCGTCGTCAAGAACAACGAAGTGTTCATGCGGACGACGGAAGGGCTGAAGCGGGTCGACGTGATCTATCGGCGCGTCGACGACGACTTCCTCGATCCCCTCACCTTCCGTCCCGATTCGGTGCTCGGCGTGCCCGGACTGATGTCGGCCTACGCGGCCGGTAACATCACGCTCGCCAACGCCGTCGGCACCGGCATCGCCGATGACAAGGCGATCTACTCCTACATGCCCGACATCGTGAAATTCTATCTCGGCGAGGAGCCGATCCTAAAGAACGTGCCGACCTGGCGCTGCCGCGAGCCAAAGGACCTCGCTTATGTGCTGGACAATCTAAGCGAGCTCGTCGTCAAGGAAGTGCACGGCTCCGGCGGCTACGGCATGCTGATCGGTCCCGCCGCGACCAAAGCGACGATCGAAGCGTTCCGCGACAAGCTCAAGCGCGAGCCGGAAGGTTTCATCGCCCAGCCGACGCTGGCGCTTTCGACCTGCCCGACCTGCACGGCGTCCGGCCTCGCTCCACGTCACGTCGATCTTCGCCCCTTCGTGCTCACGGGCAGCAAGAGCACGACCATCGTGCCGGGCGGGCTCACCCGCGTCGCGCTCAAGGAAGGCTCCCTGGTGGTGAACTCGAGCCAGGGCGGCGGCACCAAGGACACCTGGATTCTGGACGAGTAGAGAGATGCTGTCGCGTACCGCCGAAAACCTCTACTGGCTCGCCCGCTACGTCGAACGGGCCGAATATCTCGCGCGCACCATCGATGCGACGCTGCGCGTTACCGCGCTTCCCGCCGCCTATATCGGCAAGACCAATGAATGGGATTCGGCGCTGCTCACGGCCGGGGTCGCCGCGAGCTTCTATCAGGCCTATGAGGAAGCCAACGAGCACAACGTCGTCGAGTATCTCTCGTTCTCCCAGAACAACCCGTCCTCGATCCGAAACTGTATCGAAGCGGCGCGGCTGAACTCACGCTCGGTGCGCACGGCCCTCACCAGCGAGATGTGGGACACCATCAACTCGGCCTGGATCGAGCTTCAGGCGGTGTGGAGCAAGGGCACCTCGACGCGCGAGGACCTCGCAAAATTCCTGCGCTTCGTGCAGGAGACCTCGCTGCGCTTCGACGGCTCGGCCTATCGGACCATGCTGCGCAACGACGCCTATTGGTTCTCGCGCATGGGCGTGCACCTGGAGCGCGCCGACAACACCGCGCGCATCCTCGACGTGAAGTATCACGTGCTGCTGCCCGAGGAGGAGCATGTCGGCGGGCCTCTCGACTTCTACCAGTGGAGCTCGATCCTGCGCTCGGTCTCGGCGCTGACGGCCTATCATTGGGTCTATCGCGAGACGCTGAAGCCCTGGCTGATCGCGGACCTCCTGATCCTCAACGACACGCTGCCGCGCTCGCTCGCCAGCTGCTACGGCAACCTCGTGCGCAACCTCGACCAGATCGGCGTCGCCTATGGCCGCCAGGGCCCGGCCCAGCGCCACGCCCGCGGCATCCGCAACCGGCTGGAACACAGCAACATGAACGACATTTTCCAGCATGGCGTGCATGAATTCATTCAGGAATTCATCGCGGACAATTCCAGGCTGGGCGAAATCATCACGAAGCAGTATTTGATCTAATGTCGCTCGACTGACGACAGGGGATATTGTCATGGCCGGGCAAGAGCGCGAAGCGCGTCTTCGCGCTAGATGTCCCGGCCATCCACGTTCTTGCTTTTGCGCGACGAGGAAGAACGTGGATGCCCCGGGACAAGCCCGGGCATGACGAGCTTCTTTGCGACGGCAGTCACGCCTTACAACAAACGACACGGTCCACCATGCGCCTGCGAATCCAGCACACCACGACCTATCGCTACGAGCCGCCGGCCACCAGCGTGATCCAGATCCTGCGCATGACGCCGGGCAGTCATGACGGGCAATACGTCGCGGAATGGCAGATCGACGTCTCCACCGACACCAAGCTAGACATGCATGAGGACGCGTTCGGCAACGTCACCCACGTGCTGTCCTGCGGGCCGGTCGGCGACATCCAGATCATTGCCGAAGGGCTGATCGAGACTCACGACACCGGCGGCGTGCTGCGCGGCAGCGACGAGCGTTTTCCCCCCGGCATGTTCCTGCGCGTCACCGACCTCACCTCGGTCAATCCGGCGATGACGGCGGTCGCGCGCCAGTTGCGCAGCGAGGCCGAGAGCGACACGCTGGGCTTCCTGCACACGCTGATGACGCAGGTGGCCGATCACATGACGTTCGACGAGGACCCGACCAACAGCGGCACGTCCGCAGCGGAGGCGTTCACGCTCAAGCGCGGGGTCTGCCAGGATTACGCGCACATCTTCATCGCCTGCGCCCGCGCCGGCGGCGTGCCGGCGCGCTTCGTCTCCGGACATTTCCTGCGTGCGGACGACACGGTGCACCAGGACGCCGGCCATGCCTGGGCAGAGGCCTACGTGCCCGATCTCGGCTGGGTCGGCTTCGATCCCGCCAACAGCATCTGCGCCACCGACGCGCATGTCCGCCTCGCGATCGGGCTTGACTATCTCGGCGCGGCCCCGGTGCGCGGCACGCGCTACGGCGGCGGCACGGAAACGCTGACGGTGGCGGTGAAGGTCGAACAGGCCGGCCGCGGCGGGCAGTCGCAATCGCAATCCCAGCGGCAGAGCTAGGAGCCGCCCGCCGAACACATTCGGCGTGCTACATTTGCGGGCGTCAGATCAACCCGCGAGGTAGCCATGGCGACTGTGAAACTGCTTTCGGATGATGAACTCTCGACTGAAGCGCGCGCCGTTTTCGATGACATCCGTAAAGTGCGGAAATCGGACTTCGTCAACAATTTCTGGCGCGCGCTGGCCCATGATCCGAAGACGCTGCGGCGGACCTGGGAGAGCATCAAGGAGGTGATGGCTCCCGGCGCGCTCGATCCCAAGGTCAAGGAAATGCTCTACGTCGCGGTGTCGATCGCACACGGGTGCAGCTATTGCATCCACTCCCACACGGCCGCCGCACGGGCGAGGGGCATGACCGAGGCCGAATATGGCGAGCTGCTCGCCATCATCGGCATGGCCGCGGAGACCAACCGGCTGGTCACCGCGCTCGGCGTGCCGGTTGATGAGGCGTTTCTGGTCGACGCAGCTGACTAGCTTGCCGTCTCGCACCGTCATTCCGGGGCGCGCGTAGCGCGAACCCAGAATCCATCTGGTCGCAGAGTTGGTGGAGGAATGGATTCCGGGCTCGCGACTTCGTCGCGCCCCGGAATGACGGGCTTAATCGGGGGTTGGAGCGGCCCCTGAAATTGGCTAGTAATTCCGCGCAAACGCGTTCGGGGACTGGAAATGACCTATTGCTGCGGAATCCTGGTTCGGGACGGTCTGGTGATGATCGCCGATACCCGCACCAATGCCGGCCTCGACAACGTCTCGACCTTCCGCAAGCTGCACATCTTCTCCAAGCCCGGCGAGCGCATCATGGCGATCGCCAGTGCCGGCAACCTCGCCATCAGCCAGTCGGTGCTGTCGACGCTGACCGAGGGCCTCGAAGATCCCAATACGGGCGAGATCGAGACGCTGATGAACGCGCCGACGATGTTCCAGGCCGCCCAGCGCATCGGCCGGGCGATCCGGGCGGTGCATGCCACCGAAGGGCCGGCGCTGAAATCCGAGGACGTGTCCTTCGACGTCTCCTTTCTGTTCGGCGGCCAGATCAAGGGCGCGCGGATGCGCCTGTTCATGGTCTACACCGCCGGCAATTTCATCGAGTGCACCACCGACACGCCGTACCTGCAGATCGGCGAGCACAAATACGGCAAGCCGGTGCTCGACCGTGCCATGCATTACGACGTCGAGCTCTACGAGGCGCTGAAGACGGGCCTGATCTCGATGGACTCGACGATGCGCTCGAATCTCGGCGTCGGCCTGCCGATCGACGTGCTGGTGGTGCGCAACGAAGCCTGCGAGGCCGATCTCAACCATCGCATCGAGGCAGGCGAGCCCTATTTCCACGACCTGCGCTCGCGCTGGTCGGCGGCCTTGCGCGCGGCGCATCAGAACATTCCGCGCCCGCCCTACAAGAACGACAAAGAACCCAAAACCTGACAGCAGAAGAGAAAAGGCAGGAAACGATGAGTGAAGCGAAAAAGATCGCATTGGTGACGGGCGCCGGCACCGGCGTCGGGCGCGCGGCGTCGCTGGCGCTGATGAACACCGGCTTCACCGTGGTGCTCACAGGCCGCCGGCTCGACATGCTCGAGGAGACGGCAAAGCTCGGTCCCGCGGGAAAAAGCCTCTGCGTCACCGCCGACATGACCAAGCCGGACTCCATCGCCGCGCTGTTCGACAAGGTGAAGGCGACCTACGGCCGGCTCGACGTGCTCTTCAACAATGCCGGCATGGGCGCGCCGGCCGTCAACTTCGAGGATCTCAGCCTCGAGCAATGGCAGGCCGTGGTGAACACCAACCTCACCGGCCCGTTCCTGTGCACCCAGCACGCCTTCCGCATCATGAAGGATCAGACCCCGCGCGGCGGCCGCATCATCAACAACGGCTCGATCTCGGCGCACGCGCCGCGGCCATTCTCGGCGGCCTACACCTCGACCAAGCACGCCATCACCGGCCTCACCAAGGCCAGCAATCTCGACGGCCGCATGTATGACATCGCCGTCGGCCAGGTCGACATCGGCAATGCCGCAACCCCGATGACCGACCGCATGGTCAATGGCCCCGGCGTGCTGCAGCCCGACGGCACCACCAAGCACGAGCCGCGCATGGACGCGAAAGCAGTCGGCGATGCCGTGGCCTACATGGCCAGCCTGCCGCTCGATGCCAACGTGCTGACCATGACGGTGATGGCGACCAAGATGCCATTCGTCGGGCGGGGCTGAACAAAAAAGCGCGAAAACAACCCCATGCACAGTAGGCGTCAAGAGGCGCCTGCTGCTGCCGGGCTGCGGGCGTCCCGCGAGTTAAGTCCCCACGCCATCTCAATAATCGTCATTGCGAGCGCAGCGAAGCAATCCAGGCTGCCGCCGCGGTGAGATTCTGGATTGCTTCGTCGCATCAGCGCAAAATTGCTACGCAATTTTGTCGCGGGCTCCTCGCAATGACGTTGAGAGAGCGGAGCGCCTACTCCAGGCTCTCCACCTTGCGCAGGGCTGGAAACAGCTTCATCCAGAGCAGCGCCACTGCGACGGTGGCGACGCCGCCGAGCACGGCGGCAGGCATTGCGCCGAGCAGCGCGGCTGCCACTCCGCTCTCGAACTGGCCGAGCTGGTTCGAGGCGTTGATGAACAGGAAGTTCACCGCGCCGACGCGGCCGCGCATCTCGTCGGGTGTCGACAGCTGCACCAGCGAGAAGCGGATCACGACGCTGATCGTGTCGGCCGCACCGAGGATTGCAAGCGACAGCACCGACAGCCACATCCAGGACGACAGCGCGAACACGATGGTGGCGAGGCCGAACACGATCACGGCCTGGAACATGCGAAGGCCCACATGCCGGGAGATCGCGTGGCGCGCCAGCACCATGGTCATCAGCAAGGCACCGACCGCAGGCGCGGCGCGCAGCACGCCTAACCCGACCGGGCCGGTCTGGAGGATGTCGCGGGCATAGATCGGCAGCAGCGCCGTGACGCCGCCGAACAGCACGGCGAACAAATCGAGCGAGATGGTCCCGAGGATCGCCGGGTTGCTGCGAATGAAGCGGACGCCGGCGAAGATGTTGTCCGAGTCCATCCCCTCCCTCGCGATCGCCTGCGGGCGCGGCCGGATGAAGCCGGTCAAGATCATCCCCAAGACCCAGAACAGGACCATCACGGCATAGGCAAGGTGCGGGGCGACCGCATAGGCGATGCCGCCGAGCGCAGGTCCCGTGATGGTCGCGACCTGCGCCGCCCCACTGGAGACGGCAGTGGCGCGCTGGAGCGAGCCCTGCGGCGCGATCAGCGGCAGCAGCGCCGCCGTGGTCGGGCTCTCGAACGCGCCGGCGATTCCGAGCAGGAAAGTCGCGATGAAGATCTGCACTTCGCTGACCGCGCCGAGATAGGTGATGGCCCCGAGATAGAGCGCGGTCGCGGCCTCCACCAGCTGGCAGAGCTGGACGACGCGCTTGCGCTCGTAGCGATCGGCGGCGTGGCCGGCGACGAACACCAGAAGCGCGGTGGGCAGGAACTGGACGAGACCAACCATCCCGAGGTCGAACGCCGAGCCGGTGAGATCGTAGATCTGCCAGCCGATCGCGACGGCCGCGATCTGGCTGGAGAAGCGCGACAGGCTGCGCGAGAGCAGGAAGAACAGGAAAGCGGGATGGCGGAGGAGCTCACCGGCGGTGACCGGTCGATGTCCGGATATTGGCTGCTCTGGCATCGCCTCTTCGGTCACGCTCGGACCGCTCTTTCCCTCGATATCGAAGGCCCCCGGGGTGGCCGAGGTGGCCCCGCTTGTCAACACTGGTCGTTCCCGGCTGCTCCCGGCATTGCCTTTGCAACGCATGGGCGGCCATAATCGTCGAGGGGCTTGAGACATCATGCTGCGCCTGCAATCTGCACTCGGCATTTTCGCATTGCTGCTGATCGCCTTCGCGCTGGCGGAAAATCGTCGCGCGGTGTCGCTGCGCCAGGCGGCGATCGGCCTTGCCGCGACCTTCGTCACCGCCCTCGTGCTGCTGAAGCTGCCGGTCGTCGCCCATGCCTTCGGCGCTATCAACGAGGCGGTCGGCGCGATCTCGGCGGCCTCGCGGGCCGGCTCCGCCTTCGTGTTCGGCTATATCGGCGGCGGACCCCTGCCCTTCGACCTGAAGGCGCCAGGCGCGGACTTCATCCTGGCGTTCCAGGCACTGCCGATCGTGCTGGTCATGAGCGTGCTCACGACGCTGTTGTTCTATTGGCGCGTGCTGCCTCCGATCGTCCGCGGCATGGCCTGGCTCTTGGAGCGCACTCTCGGCGTCGGCGGCGCCGTCGGGCTTTCGACCGCCGCCAACATCTTCCTCGGCATGGTCGAGGCACCGCTGTTCGTGCGGCCGTATCTGGCACAGATGACGCGCAGCGAGTTGTTCCTGGTCATGACCGGCGGCATGGCCGGCATCGCCGGCACGGTGCTGGTCCTATATGCGACGCTGCTGGCGCCGCTCATTCCCGACGCCGCCGCGCATTTCGTCATCGCCTCCGTGCTCGGCGCGCCGGCGGCGATCCTGGTCAGCCTGATCATGGTCCCTGAAACCTCCGACAAGCGCACCGGCGGCGCGCTGGAGGATCCGCAGATGGAGGTCGCCAGCACGATGGACGCGATCGTGAAAGGCACCAGCGCGGGCATCGAGCTGCTGATCAACATCGTCGCGATGCTGCTGGTGCTGGTGGCGCTGGTCTATCTCGTCAACGCAATCCTCGGCCTGCTCCCGCACGTCGGCGGCGCCGCGATCTCGCTGCAGCGGCTGCTCGGCCTCGTCATGGCGCCGGTGTGCTGGCTGATGGGGCTGCCGTGGGATCAAGCGATCACCGCCGGCAGCCTGATGGGCACCAAGACCGTGCTGAACGAATTGATCGCCTATGTCGACTTCTCGAAGCTGCCGCCCGATACGCTCGATCCGCGCTCGCGCCTGATCATGCTCTATGCGATGTGCGGCTTCGCCAATTTCGCCAGCCTCGGCATCATGATCGGCGGCTTAGGGGTGATGGCGCCGGAGCGGCGCGAGGAGATCAATGCGCTGGGGCTGAAGTCGATCGTGTCGGGGACGCTGACGACGTGCCTGATGGGAGCGGTGGTGGGGGTGTTGGCGTAGGCTCTCTTTCCACGCGTCATTGCGAGCGAAGCGAAGCAATCCAGACATGCGTCCGCGGAGACAGTCTGGATTGCTTCGTCGCAAGAGCTCCTCGCAATGACGGCGGCGAGAATCTTTGCCTCAACCGCACAATTTCGACTTCTGCAGGATGCGACGCACCTCAGGCACCTTGGAACGGCACGGCTCGGCCGCCATGGCCTTTGCCTCGCTGGTTCGCCCCTGCACCCACAGCAACACCGCTATCAAGCCCTGCGCCCCGGAGCGCACCGGCCCACCCGCCACGTCCGAAGCTGCGAGCGACATGGCGGTTTGCGCTTCCCTCTCGGCGGCATTGATATCCGCTTGTTCCAGGAAGAAGACAGCACGGTAGACGTGAGCCCGCGCGTCTTTCGGGTAGCGGCTAACGAGATCGAGCGACCGGCTGGCCATCTCGTCGCCCTTCATCGGCACTTCCGAGGCGCGGATATAGTGCGCGGCATCGGCCATGTAGGCCGAATAATGCGCGGCGGCGAAGCCGGCGCAGATGAGAGATCCGATGGATCCTGCCAGCAAGGTCATGCTCGCGCTCCGCGGCAGGCTGTCATAGGACCAGAAGGCGAGCCACGGCGTGACGGCGAGCGCGGCGCCGGCCACCGCACCGCCTGCGTGGGCGTAATAGTTGACGTTGCCGGAAGCGCCAAAGGCCATTGGCAGCAGTGCGGGAACACCGAAGAACAGCGACGTCTTCAGCCTCGATATGGTCTGATCGGCGTCCGCTTCGGGATCGAAGCTCGCCACGAACAGCGCGGCGATCAGCCCGGTGATGGCGCCGGACGCACCGACGCCGACCGTGCCGGGACCGTTGCCCAGCAGCGAGCCGGCCTCTCCGGCCAATGCACTGGCAACGAAGATCAAAGCAAACCAGCCGCGGCCGATCAGCGACTCCAGCCTGACGCCGACGATGAACAGCGCCACGCAGTTGCTCACGAGGTGCCACCCGCTGCCATGCAGAAGCGGCGCAAGGCCGATTCGCCACCACTCTCCCCTCCCGACGACGAGATCGTAGCCGGACGCCCCCTGAGCGATCAGCGAGCGGACATCGAGATCGCCGTTCCGCGCGATGTCGATGGCGAGACTACGCTGCAGAACGAAGATCAGGAGCAGACCGAAGATCAGGCCGACGGCGAGAAAGGGGATGTCGGCCAGAAGCTTGTTGTCGGCAAAAAGCGTCTCCTCGCTGGACGAGGGCTTCTCTATCGCGACCGGCGCGGCGGCGGCTTGAAACGATGCTCTTGGAGCTGGCGCTACGGTGCCGCGTCGGCCAAAAGTGTTGGTCGCCATGAAAGCATTTCCCGCGTTGACACAGCCTTGAGTTGACGCGAGAGGTATTTTCGACTGGTTAGCACCAGGCTTGCGGGGCGGCCGAAATCATCCCGATTGCTGACCGCCCGGTTTCTCGGATCGACCGCATTTTAGCGATCGAGAGTTGCGCTTACGCCTTCAGCTCCACCGTCTTGAACTCAGCGGGGAGGATCACCTCCAGCAGCTCCACGTCGTCCGAATAGTCCAGGATCATGTGTCTGATCTTCGGCGGCTGGGTCCAGGCGCTGCCTTGCTGCATCAAGGTCTCGCCCTGCCCGTCCATATAGGTCTTCACCCAGCCCTTGAGCACGTAGACCATCTGGAATTCGACGTCGTGATAGTGGAGCTTGGACACCTCGGCCGGGTTGCAGGGACCTTGCAGGCGGATCACATGCGCCTGCGCGAGGCCATGGGTCGCCTCGCCGATGCCGAGATCGCGATACTTCGCGTAGGCGCGCAGGCCGTCGGCCTTGAAGTCTTCCTCGCGGTGATGGCTGACGGCGATGCGCTGCTTCGGACGTGCGGGCTTTTTCGCAGCGGCAGTGCGCGCCTTCGCCTTCACGGCCTTGCGTGCCGAGGATCGCGCCGCCGCCTTGGCGCCACTCCGCTTCTTCACCGCGGTCTTCAATGCGGGCCTCGATGCCTTTTGCTTGGCCATTGTCTGCCTCCCTGTTTCTGAGCCGCCGTCGCGCGGTATGGCTTGAAGGTCAGCTTATCCAGTCGTGGGCGAGGCAGCAATCGCAGAGCTGGTCGTGTTGAGTAGTGCCGCATCCGCGCTGTCACCCTCCCCCTCCAGGACCCTCCCCTGGAGGGTAAGAGGCTGAGGCCAATCACGCGATCACCGTATCGGATCGTAGCTTGCCCCAAGCTGGCGCGTCGGGCTGGGGTCGTCTCGTCTTCGTTCTCGCGCTGAACTAGTCTCGCCCGGGACATCCGGGGGAATTGATTCATGGGCAGCAATGTCGGTCAGCGTGCATTTCAAAATGCCCGGCTTCAGAAGCGGCAAAAGGCCGACGTGCTGCCCTTGCTCGGGCAAGCGCTCGAGTTGCACAAGAAGGGACGCTTGCCCGGGGCCAAGGCTGCCTATCGCCAGCTCCTGCAGATCGCGCCCAATCAATTCATCGCGCTGCATATGCTCGGCGCGTTGGAGTCCGATGCTGGGAATTATCAGCAGGCCGAGAGCCTGCTGAGCCGGGCGGTTGTCGTCGATCCGCGATCGGCCGAAGCCCATATGAGCCTGGGCGTCGCGCTGAACGGGCTGAAACGTCACAATGATGCCCGCGAGAGCTATCGCAAGGCGCTCGCCTTGCGGCCCAACTACGCCCTCGCCCTCTCCAATCTCGGGAACGCGAGCGCGGCCCTGGATCGCTACCAGGAAGCGCTCGACAGCTACGATCGGGCGCTCGCCGTCGACGCAAACCTCGCCGAAGCCCACAACGGCCGCGGCTCCACGCTCTGCCGTCTGCGCAACTACGACAAGGCTCTTGCAAGCCTGAACCGCGCGCTCGCGATCAAACCCGACTATGCGGCGGCGCTGGCGAACCGCGCCGTGGCACTCCGGGAGCTGCAGCGATTCGACGAGGCCATGGCGGATTGCAACCGGGCAATCGCCCTCGCCCCTGACGACGTGAACGGATGGCTCTGGCGCGCCAATGTCTTGCTCCAGACCCGGCAGATGGCCCAGGCACTATCCGATTGCGAGAAGGCGCTCGCGATCGCGCCCGATTCCGATCAGGCTCATCTGGTGCTGGGCCTTTGTCTTGCCGGACTAGGCCGGGTCGACGAAGCCCTCGCCAGTTTCGACAGAGCCCTCGATATCAGGCCCGATCTCGAGAGCGCGATCTCGAGCAAGATCTTCACGCTCGATTTCGTGCCGGACGCCAGCGTCGAGCGGCATCAGCAGGCGCGACGCGTATGGTGGGAGCGGATCGGCGCGAGAATCGCTTCAGAAGCGGCGGCACCGCATGACAACGGCCGCGATCCGGATCGCCGCCTGGTGCTTGGCTACGTCTCCTCGGACTTCAACGCGCATTCGGCTGCGTTCATCTTCAAGCCCGTCCTGCAACACCATGACCGCGCCCAGTTCGAGATCGTGTGCTACTCGTGCTCGGCGAAGGAGGACGCGACGACACGCGAATTTCAAGGCATCGGCGATCGCTGGCGTGACGCCTCGCAATGGAGCGACGATCGCCTCGCCGCCCAGATTCGCGACGATCGCATCGATATCCTGATCGATCTGTCCGGCCATACAAAAGGAAACCGCCTCGGCATATTTTCGCGCAAGCCGGCACCGATCCAGGCGCACGGCTGGGGCCATGGCACCGGCACCGGGTTGCCGACAATCGACTATCTGTTCTCGGATCCGGTCGGGATTCCGCACGACGTTCGGCATCTGTTTGCAGAGACGGTGGTCGACCTGCCGTGCTTCGTGACGCTGGCGCCGCTGCCGGCCGGGATTACGCGGGCCGGAACGCCGGCGCTCTCGAACGGCTTCGTCACGTTCGGTGTCTTCAACCGCATCAGCAAGATCTCGGACGAGGCGGCGGCAGTCTGGTCCAGGATCCTCGAACGGGTGCCGGGCTCGCGACTGCTGATCAAGGACGTTGCGCTCGACGACCAGCTGGTCCGCGACAAGCTGCTGGCGCGATTTGCGGCTTGCCGATTGCCGGCCGAACGCGTCGATCTGCTCGGGGCCACCTTGCGGGACGAGCATCTGGCATCGTTCAATCGCATCGATATTGCTCTCGATCCGTTCCCGCAGAACGGCGGCGTCAGCACATGGGAAGCCCTGCAGATGGGCGTGCCCGTGGTGGCGAAGCTCGGCAACAGCCTGCCCGGCCGCGCCGCCGGCGCCATCCTCACCGCGCTGGGCCTGCCGGACTGGGTCGCCGACAGCGAGGAGGCCTATGTCGAGATCGCGGCCAGCCGCGCGGCCGAGATCGGCGAGCTCGACAAGCTGCGCCGCGAACTGCCCGCAACGATCAACGCCGCGGCCGCGGGCAACCCCGTCTCATATGCACGCGCGGTGGACGCGGCCTATCGCGCGATGTGGACGCGTTATTGCAGCGGCGGCGTCTGATTGCGTGATCTCGTAGGGTGGATTAGCCGAAGGCGTAATCCACCGTTTCTGTTTCGGCACGCGGAGAGAAACGAGGTGGATTACGCCAGCGGCAGCGCGTCGCGCCGCCGCAGGCTAATCCACCCTACGCGGCCTCAATGCAGGCGGAACACGCCGTCAACGGCGCGGAGCTCGGCCGGCTTGATCAGCTTGGAATGGGCCACCGTCACCGAATGGAGGGGACCGTCGAGCTTCTCCTGCCAGAACGCCAGGAAATCGGTCAGCGCGGGGAATTTCGGAAACATGTCGTAGTTCTGCCAGACATAGGTCTGGAGCAGCGAGGGATGATCCGGCATCCGATAGAGAATTTGTGCCGTCGTCAGCCCGTAGCCCAGCATCTGTTTCCGGAATTCCTCGGAAACGCCCCCAACGCGCAGTCCCATGCCAAACCTCCTTTGCAGGAGCGCATTCGGCGAGTGGCTTGGTCCGTGCCCCGGGGAGCCACCCGGAAACGATGCGCTCACATGAGAGAAATGTGACGCAAACTGACAACTCATCTCAAGCCCAAAAGTTTAACAAGCTGTTGAAATTCAATGCTTTAGCAGCAGAGACGGCTCCGTGCTAATACGGTCACGGCTGCCCGGTTAACGATGGCGAGGAGTTTCTGGCAGTCCGCGCTTTCGGCTGCTATTTTTTCTGCTACAAACCCTTGCTCCCGCAAAATTCCTGTCCTATTTCAGGCTCGCTCGTGCTAGCACTCACGGGCAACGATTGCTAACAATCTCAAAACCTCAACCCGAGCAATTGCTTAGGAGGACTGCATGAAATTCCGTCCGCTTCACGACCGCGTCGTGGTCAAGCGCATCGACGCCGAAGAGAAGACCGCTGGCGGCATCATCATTCCCGACACTGCCAAGGAAAAGCCCTCCCAGGGCGAAGTCGTCGCCGTGGGCCCCGGTGGCCGCGACGAAGCTGGCAAGCTGATCCCGATCGACCTGAAGGTCGGCGACCGCGTGCTTTTCGGCAAGTGGTCCGGCACCGAGGTCAAGATCGACGGCCAGGACCTGCTGATCATGAAGGAGAGCGACGTGATGGGCGTTCTCGAAGTCAGCGAGTCCAAGAAGAAGGCGGCTTAAGAGCCCCTCTCCTCCCCTCCAGTCAAACCCTCAAGGAAAAATCCAGATGGCAGCCAAAGAAGTCAAATTCTCGGTTGAAGCGCGCGACAAGATGCTGCGCGGCGTCGACGTACTCGCCAACGCGGTGAAGGTCACGCTCGGTCCGAAGGGCCGCAACGTCGTGCTCGACAAGTCGTTCGGCGCTCCCCGCATCACCAAGGACGGCGTCACCGTCGCCAAGGAGATCGAGCTCGACGACAAGTTCGAGAACATGGGCGCGCAGATGGTGCGCGAAGTCGCCTCCAAGTCCGCTGACGCGGCCGGCGACGGCACCACCACCGCCACCGTGCTGGCCCAGGCGATCGTGAAGGAAGGCGCGAAGTCCGTTGCCGCCGGCATGAACCCGATGGACCTCAAGCGCGGTATCGACCTCGCAGTCGAAGCCGTCGTGGCCGACCTCGAGAAGAACTCGAAGAAGGTCACCTCGAACGACGAGATCGCCCAGGTCGGTACCATCTCGGCCAACGGCGATGCCGAGATCGGCAAGTTCCTCGCCGACGCCATGAAGAAGGTCGGCAACGAGGGCGTCATCACCGTCGAGGAAGCCAAGTCGCTCGAGACCGAGCTCGATGTGGTCGAGGGCATGCAGTTCGACCGCGGCTACATCTCGCCCTACTTCGTCACCAACGCCGACAAGATGCGCGTTGAGATGGACGACGCCTACATCCTCATCAACGAGAAGAAGCTCTCCTCGCTGAACGAGCTGCTGCCGCTGCTCGAGGCCGTGGTGCAGACCGGCAAGCCGCTGGTCATCGTCGCCGAGGACGTCGAAGGCGAAGCCCTTGCGACCCTCGTCGTGAACCGCCTGCGCGGCGGCCTGAAGGTCGCGGCCGTCAAGGCTCCGGGCTTCGGCGATCGCCGCAAGGCCATGCTGCAGGACATCGCGATCCTGACCGGCGGCCAGGCGATCTCGGAAGATCTCGGCATCAAGCTCGAGAACGTCACGCTCAACATGCTCGGTCGCGCCAAGAAGGTGATGATCGACAAGGAGAACACCACGATCGTCAACGGCGCCGGCAAGAAGGCCGACATCGAGGCGCGCGTGGCGCAGATCAAGGCGCAGATCGAGGAGACCACCTCGGACTACGACCGTGAGAAGCTCCAGGAGCGTCTCGCCAAGCTCGCGGGCGGCGTCGCGGTGATCCGCGTCGGCGGCGCGACCGAGGTCGAGGTGAAGGAGCGCAAGGATCGCGTTGATGACGCGATGCATGCGACCCGCGCGGCCGTGGAAGAAGGCATCGTCCCGGGTGGCGGCGTCGCCCTGCTCCGTGCCTCCGAGCAGCTCAAGGGTCTGCGCACCAAGAACGACGACCAGAAGACCGGCGTCGAGATCGTGCGCAAGGCGCTGTCGGCCCCCGCTCGCCAGATCGCGATCAACGCCGGTGAAGACGGCTCGGTGATCGTCGGCAAGATCCTGGAGAACAAGGCCTACAATTACGGCTTCGACTCCCAGACCGGCGAATATGCCGACCTCGTCAAGAAGGGCATCATCGACCCGACCAAGGTGGTCCGTACCGCGATCCAGAACGCTGCCTCCGTGGCTGCGCTCCTGATCACCACGGAAGCCATGGTCGCCGAGCTGCCCAAGAAGGGCGGCGCCGGCCCCGCGATGCCTCCGGGCGGCGGCATGGGCGGCATGGACTTCTGATCCAGCCTCTCAGGCACGATACGAATTGCGAAACCCCGGCAGCGATGCCGGGGTTTTTGTTTTTGGGGTGTCGCCAAACCACAGCGGCTCGCCCGTAGCCTGGATGGAGCGCAGCGCAATCCGGGACAGTTCGTGCGACGCGGCCAGTTCTCCCGGATTACGCTTGCGCTCCATCCGGGCTACGAACCGTCGTCATTCTGAGCCTCACTCCACCTTGCCGAGCCGCTCGAAGCGCGGCTCGCCGTCTTCGTCGAGCGACCAGACGATCCGCGTCACCTTGCCGACCAAATTGTCCATCGGCACGAAGCCGAACGTCGACTGCACGCGGCTGTCGGTGGAATTGTCGCGGTTGTCGCCGAGCACGAAGATGTGGCCCGGCGGCACCGTGAAGACGTCTGTGTTGTCGAGATAGCCGTTGTCGAGGCAGTCATAGGTCACATAGGACGCGCCGCTCGGCAGCGTCTCGCGCCAGCGCTTGACCACCGCGCGGTCGTCGACACCGCAGGCGTCGCCGGCCTGTGTCGCCTCCAGGGCGATGCGGGTCACCGGGCGGCCGTTGAGGATGAGCCGGCCCTGCCGCATCTGGATGCGGTCTCCGGGCAGGCCGACGACGCGTTTGACGTAGTCGGCAGAACTGTCCTTCGCCGTCCGGAATACCACGATATCCCCGTATTCGGGATCGGCGGCGAGGATGCGGCCCGAGATCCAGGACGACGCGAATGGGAGGGAATAGCGGCCATACCCGTAAGCGTATTTCGCGGCGAAGACGTAGTCGCCGACCATCAGCGCCGGTGTCATCGAACCGGACGGAATGTTGAACGGCTGATACAGGACGAAGCGAAACAGGATCACCGGCGACCACAGCACCGGGATCATGAGGATCAGGACGACGATCGCCTTCCAGTCGCTGGATCGTGCCGCGGGGCGGATCGATTCCTGAAGAACGGTCATGGGCCTTCCCTGATCAAGACGTTGCGGCCCCAAGATGACGCAACCTGCGAGCGCGCTCAATCCCCGACGAGCTCAAATTTGGTCGCATGTCGCCCAGACCGCGTTCAATGCGTGGCCCGGGACATTGGCAGCGGTCAGCCGTGTGACAAATCCTGGAAGCACGCCCTCACCCAGTCGATCGTCACGCGTGTCGCCGGATCGCGTTTGAGGTGGTTCTGCACGAGCAGCCAGACGTCGCGGCGCTTCGGCAGCAGGGTGGCGCGCAGGCTGCGGTCGGCGAGCAGGGCTAAGCAGCTTTGCTCGGGCAGCACGCCGATGGCCTGATGCGACTGGATCATGGTGCGGATGATGCGGATATTGTCGGTGACGCAGCGCACGTTCGTCAGCCGCTTCGCACGCAAGAACTGCGCTTCCGGGATCGCGTCGAGCTCGTCCGGATAGACGCACGCAACGGGCTCGCGGCCGCCGCGGTCCGCGGGCTCGAAGAAGTACAGCCTGACGTCGCCGAGCTTGGAGATGGTGAAGTCCCCCTTCTCCGGCTTGCGCAGGCGGATGGCGAGATCGGCCTGCCAGCGCGAGAACTTGACGTTGCCGCTCGCGGTGAGGAATTGCAGCGTCAGTCCCGGATGATCGCGCAGGAAGCTGCTCGCATGCGGCGCCAGCAGCTCTTCGGCGACCGCATTGGTCGAGGCGATGCGCAGCCGCCCGACCGGGCCGGCCTGGCCCTCCTTGATGCGGTCGATCGCCGCCGCATGCGCGGCCATCGCACCGACATGCGCGAGCACCGCCTCGCACTGGCGCGTCGGCCGCCGCACGCCGTCCACCGCATCGAACAGCTTCACGCCGAGATCGCGCTGGATGCGCGCAAGCCTGCGGCCGACGGTGGTCTCGTCGATGCGCAGCCGCGCGCTGGCGCCGGCATAGGTGCCCTCGTCCCTGACCGCGGCGATGATGCGCAGATCGTCCCAATTCATCGGGGCGAGCCTAGCAGGCGCCGCCGCTACCTGCAAATTCGCAGCCATCAGCTGCAATAGTCCTGCACAATGGCAGGCTGCTGCTGCGCTAGTGTCGAAGCATCCGAATTCACGAAGGCCTGACGGCATGACCACTCCAAAGACGCTGCTCGAACTCGCCGGCGCCGATCTCGATCCGCCCAAGCTCAACGAGACATGCCTCGTTCTGATCGACATCCAGAACGAATATTGCGCCGGCCCACTCGCCCTGCCCGATGCGCAAGCAGCGATCGCCGCGGCTGCGCGCCTGCTCGCGCGCGCACGGGAGAGCGGAGCTGCGATCTTCCACGTCGCGCACAAGGGTCGCGCCGGCGGCCTGTTCGACCGCGAGGCGGCGCGCGGCGCGATCGTCGAACGCCTGACGCCGCTCGCGACCGAGCCCGTGATCGAGAAGGCGCTGCCGAATGCCTTCGCCGGCACCGACCTGCAGGCCCGGCTGGCCGCGACCGGAAGCAAGAACATCGTGCTCGCGGGGTTCATGACGCATATGTGCGTGTCTTCGACCGCGCGCGCCGCGCTCGATCTCGGCCTGCGCACGACGATCGCGGCGGATGCCTGCGCCACGCGCGATCTTCCCGATGGGCGCGGCGGCACGCTGCCGGCGAGAATTGTTCACGAGGTCGCTCTGGCCGAATTGTCCGACCGGTTCGCGATCATCGCGCAGAGCGACGTGCTGACCTGAGGAGACCTTCCCGATGCTGCAGCTCTATTTCTTTCCGATGGCCTGCTCGCTCTCGAGCCACATCGCGCTGCTGGAGGCCGGAATCGAGGCGCAGTATCACCTCGCCCATATCTGGACCAAGCGGCTCGTGGACGACGGCCGCGACTTCCGTGAGGTGTCACCGAAGGGCGCGGTGCCGGTCCTGGTGCTGGAGAACGGCGAGCGGCTGACGGAAAGCGCAGCGGTGCTGCAATACATCGCCGATGTGAAGCCGGAGGCACGCCTTGCGCCGCGGCCCGGCGACATCGATCGTTATCGCCTGCAGGAATGGCTGAGCTTCGTCGGCGCCGAGATCCACAAGGCGTTCCTGTTTCCAACCTTCTGGTACAAGGACGACGGCTCGCTGGCCAAGCCGCGCGCGAGGATCATGCAGACATTGTCGGTGCCGGCAGCGCATCTGGCGGGCCGCGAATTCCTCGTCGGCGACGCCTTCACCGTGGCCGATGCCCATCTCACCTGGACCTTGCTTCTGCTCCGTCCGGCAGGGATCGACATCGCGCAATGGCCACCGCTCGCGGCCTATCTCGAACGCATGCAGGCCCGCCCCGCGGTCCGGCGCGCGATCGCGACCGAGATGGCGCTGCGCAAGACCGTTGCGGCCTGAGCTCGCCTCACTCCACCCGCGCCAGCACCGCGAGCTTGCGGATGCCCTTGTTGCGGTAGGCGTCGAGGAACGCGTAGTAATCCTTGAACGACACGCAGCCGTTGGAATCGCCGCCCGGCCCGAGCATGAAGGTGTGGGCGAGCAGGCCGTCGCGGCCGTAGATCGCGCTCTCGCCGCCGATCGGGGTCAGGCGCAGCGCCGGCACGCCGTGGAACAGCGCCTCGCGCGGCTTCAGCGTGTAGATGTGCGGCGGCGTCACGCCGCGCATGCGCAGGCGGCGGGAGTCCGGATCGTCGCGGTTGGCGCCAAGGCCGGAATGCGCCTCGAGCCTGGTGCCGTCGGGCAGATACACCATCTTGGCCGTGATGTCGTAGACCGCGGTGTCCCGCTCATAAGGCGGAGCGCCGCCGAACATCGGGTTCTGCTCCTTCGGGGCGATGGACGCAGTGATGCTGGCATCGGCCGAGGCGTAGGCGAGCAGCCCGCCGGACGCTTCGCGCTTGCCCCACAGCTTTTCCACCATCGCCTGGCGCGGAGCGGTGATCGACATCACCGCGGCCTTGGCACGGTCGGCGAAGGATTTTTGCTTGGCTTCGGGCGCCGGCACGATCTCGGCCGGGTCGGCCGAGGCGAGTTGCAGCTGGGCAGCCGGCGCGCGCTTGGTCTTGTCCGCGGCGTTGTCGGCGCCCTTGGCCGCCGGCTTCAGCGCCTCCGCGACCTTCGCGATCACGCCCTGCTTCGGGGCGTCTTTGGCCACCGCAACGACCTGCGTTGCGGGTGCGGCGCTTGTGGCATTCGACGGCACGCCCTGCGTTGCGGCCGCGGCAAAGCGCTCGTTGAACATCTCGCGCGAGATCGGAGCTGCGACCTGGAGGCGGTCGGGCAGCAGCGCGAAGGTTTCCTTGATGGCCTCGCCGGCCTCGCGCAGCACCACCCTGGGCGCGCGCTTGATCACCGGCTCGTCGTAGCCGACGCTGCCGACGGAGGGATAGACGCTCGCGCCGAAGATGTTGCTGTGAATGGTCCAGCCGGCGCCCATCACGGCGCAGCCGATCGCCGCGGCGCCAAGCCAATTGGTCGTGGTCATTTTCCGGGAAGATTTCCGCGAATTGGTCTTCGAGAAATTCTTGGACTTCCGTGCCGCGTTACTCTGCGCAGCGATACTCGTACTCATTCGCCTTGCGTCCAGGACGGTGTCACTCTGTCCCCCTTCGAAGTGCCGCTGGTCACGATCCGGGAACAGCATCTCGCAGAGGGTCGGAGCGTCATTAAGGCGACTTTTAGTTAAATGCGGATTAAGTTCGGGCGGATCTGCGACAACCCGTTAACGCTGTCCCGTTTTGAGAAAAAAGCCCGCAGAACTACGGACTTAGTCGGGTCTGTTAACTATAATTCTCGGCCGGTTCAGCAGGCTCTGCGGACGTCTGCGCCCACATCCATGACGCACTTGAGATCGTCATTTTCGTGGCCCTCTACTGCCCCCGAACGTAACGCGCCAGCGTTGCGCGAGGCTGGTGGACGACGCGTCGGATTGGGCCTCGTCGGCCGCGCGACAACGGTGCATGCTCATGACGCGCCGGGCACCGCGGCACGGCGCCGTGATTGAAAGTTGATCGCCTCGGTTCTGGACATCGCGGGTGCGAGAAAATAGCTCCCACTTCGGCACTTTTCAGCAGCCTCTGCGCGTGATACGGTACCGTATCATCCTGCCCTGAGCTGTGCCGAGCACGCAAACGGAGGCTGGCATGAGAGGGATCGCGCGCGCGGGGTTTTTCGCCCTGGCGGGGTCGTTTCTGTTGATCGGATCTGCGACTGCGCAGCCTGCAGCGAATGCGGGCTGCACGGCATCGCCGTCGGCTGCCGGGACGCAGACCTGGCGCTGCGAGAACGGCATTACCATCGTTGCGGAAAACGGCGCCAGATTTGAACTTAAGGACGCCAACCGCGACGGACATATAGATTCCGTGGAGTTGAGCAGCAAAGCGCTGCTGATCGAGGTACCCAAGAAGCCGCGCGGCAATCCCTTCAAGGTGCTGACGCCGCAAGCGATTGCCGCAGTACGCGGCACGAAATGGGCGGTCGATGTCGCCGACACCAAGACTTCCGTGTTCGTCGCAGACGGCCGGGTCGGCGTGAGCCGCAGGGCTCGTGGACGCGGTGTCGTGCTTGGACCCGGGGAAGGCGTCGATGTCGAGCCAACCGGCCCGTTGACGGTCAAGACCTGGGGCCAGCCGCGCGTCGACGCGCTCATGGCCAGACTCGGGCAATGAGCCGGGGCCGGCAAGGCCCGGCCCATGAGATTTGGATTATACGATTGCAAGACCGCATGCGCAGCCGACGCGTTCAGATCCTGGTGGCACTCGTCCTCACCGCGCTGTGGGGCGCGGGCATCTATGCCACGCACGCCCACGGCCATCTGCGCTTCCTGGACCGGCTCGAAGCCACGTTGACGGATTGGCGAACGCAGGCCCGCGGCGTGCAGCGTCCGCCGGATCTCGTCACCATCGTGGCGATCGACGACACCGTGGTGAAGCGCGGCGGCACCTATCCGCTGCCGCGCGCCGATCTTGCCCGCGTGGTCGATAACATCGTGCAGTTTAAGCCGAAGGTCGTGGCGATCGACCTGCTGCTGGTCGACCGCAGCGCCGCGATCGGCGATGCGACGCTGGCCAACACATTGGCCACCGGCCGCATGGTGCTCGCCGCCGCCGCGATCTTCCCCTCGGCCAGCGAAACCGTGTCACCCAGCAGCGAAGGTCCGCTGGCCGTGCTGCCGGAGGCCGAGCGCTTCCTGCAGCCATTGCCCGCATTCGCCGATCACGCCGAGGTCGGCATCGTCAACGTCGCGACCGGGCAATCGGGCTCGCCGCTCTCGGTGCCGATGCTGTTCCGGACCCGCGACAAGGTCGAGCTGTCGTTTCCGTTGCGCGTTGCGGCGCGCGCGCTCGACGAGCCGCTGACCGTCGCGCCGGGCCATCTCATGCTCGGCGATCGCGTGGTGCCGACCGACAGCAATTTGGCATTGCCGATCACCTATTACGGCCCGCGCCGCACCATCCGTACCGTCAGCGCACAGAGCATCTTCGACGGCACGCTCGATCGCGCGGCCATCGAGAACCGGATCGTCGTAATCGGCGCCTCCGTCGCCGGCGGCGGCGACTTCTATCCGACGCCGTTCGATTCCCTGATGCCCGGCGTCGAGGTGGTCTCGACCGCAATCACGCATCTCGTCGCCGGCGACGCCATCCTGCGTGACCACCGCGTCCGCATTGCCGACGCGCTCACGGCGATCCTGCTGCCGGTGCTGCTGGTCGGCCTGCTCGCCTGGCGGCGCATCGCGCTCGGCACCATGGCGGCGGCCGCGGTGATGATTGCCTGGGCCGGGCTCAACCTGTTCGCGTTCACGCACGGCGTCTGGCTGAACGCCGCGACCACGCTCGCCGCCGCCGTGCCGCCGGTTGCGGTCTTTGCCGGCGTGCAGCTGTGGGCCGGAGGCCGCCGCACGCAATATTTCGCCGCTAAGAGCAGGTCGCTTGCGCAATTCCAGGCTCCGGCGCTGCGGGATTGGCTCTCGCGAGATCCGAACTTCCTCTCGAAGCCGGTGCGGCAGGATGCAGCCGTGGTGTTCGTCGATCTCTCCGGCTTCACCGGTTTGAGCGAGCGGATCGATCCGGACGAGCTCACGGATATTCTGAAGGCGTTTCATGCGCTGATCGACCGGATCGCGATCGATTGCGGCGGCATGATCACGGGCTTTCTCGGCGACGGCGCCATGATCCTGTTCGGGCTGCCGCGCGCGATGCCCGACGATTCGGCGCGCGCGCTGAAATGCGCGGTCGATCTGCATCGCGGCCTCGCACGCTGGATCGCCTCGCTTCCGCCGGCGATCGCGGCTCAGCTCGGCTACAAGATCGGCGCGCATTGCGGCCCGATCGTCGCCTCGCGACTCGGCGAAAGCCATCAGCACATCACGGCGACGGGCGACACCGTCAACGTCGCAAGCCGGCTGATGGAGATTGCCGCCCAGAACGATGCGCGCCTTGCGCTGAGCGACACGCTGCTGGATGCGGCCGACTTCCAGGGCGCGCCCGACGGCGTTCTGTCCGGCCCCCTGCTCGCCCGGGTCCGCGGCCGTTCCGGCGTCGTCACCGTATGGTTCTGGCGCGATCGCGATGGGCCGGGACAGGATGCTGACAAGGCCGAGATGATCGATTAAGCCGCTACCGCGCTTCCGGCGGCGGCGAGCGGTCCAGCACCTCGCCCTTGGCGCCTTCCAGCAGGTCGATGCCGTAGGTCTCGACCACGAGCGGCCCGCGCTTGCGCTGCAATTGCGCCACCTGCGTCACCTTTGCAAAGAGAGCATTGAGGGCAGGATGACCGTCGGCGCGCAGCTCGTCGACATAGAGCAGCTTGCCGGCGAGCAGCTTGGGATCGGGTTCGGCCATGTTGACCCAGCGGATGCGCTGGCTTTGCTGCGCGACGCAGGTGCCGCGCGGCAGATAGAATGCGAGCCAGCTCGTGGTGCCGTAATCCTGCGCCAGCACGCAGGTGGCGCCACTGCGCGCGCGCACCGCTTCGATTCCGGCCGCCAGCTCGCGCCAGCCGACACCGACACTGCGCACGGTTGCATCGCGGCGATATCCGGACAACCAGCCGGTATTGGCCTGCACGATCAAGGCGGCAAACATGACGATGCCCACAGGCGCGGCCCAGCGCAGGCAAACGTCGACGAGGCGCCGCTGACGCGGCTTCCATTGCGCAAGATTGGCCGCGGCGGCCGCGGCAATGACGAACGGCGGATACACCGGCGCGAACCAGTTGGCCTCGACGCGCGCATGCAGCGAATGCCAGACGAAATAGGCGACGATGGTCCAGAACATCGTCTCGATCAGCACGCGCGAAGCCAGCGCGCCGGCGCGCTGCCAGGTCAGCGCATGCAGGCCCATGGCGCCGAGGATGAAGACCAGCGGGGTTGCGAACGCGATCTGGGTCGGGATCAGCTCGGCGATGAAGACCGGGCGGAAGTCCTCGATCTTGGCACGGCCGAGCTGCTTTGCGAACGAGACCCATTGATGGTCGGCATTCCAGAGGATCACCGGCGAGAACAGTGCCAGCGCCACGAGGCCGCCGAGATAGGGCCAGGGCGAGAGGAACCAGCGCCGCAGCTTCGGCACGCAAGCGAGCCAGATCAGGATCGCGGCGCCAAAGAACATCGCGGTGTATTTCGACAATAGCGCCGCGCCGACGGCGGCGCCGACCGCGAGCCACCAGGCGCCGCGTCCGGTCTCCAGCACCTTGGCGAGAAAGAACAGCACGAAGCTGGAGGCGACCAGCAGCGGCGCATCGGGCGTGACGATCAGCGTGCCGACGGAAGCCAGCAGCGTCACGTTGAGCATGATGGCGCTGGTCGCGGCCACACGCACCCCGCCGAACAGAATTGCGGCGGAGCGATAGACCGCATAGCTCATCGGCAGCGCGAGCAGGATCGAGACGAGGCGGACGCCGAGCTCGGTATCGCCCGCGATCATGGTGCCGGCGCGGATCACATAGGCGACCATGGGCGGGTGGTCGTAATAGCCCCCGGCGAGGCTCTTCGACCACATCCAGTAATAGGCTTCGTCGAACGTGATCGGCGTGAAGGCGGCTGCGACGAGCCGCAATCCCACCAGCGCGACAATCAGCAGCGCGGTGTTGCGGACGATCCGCGCGTCGGCCCCGCCCATCACGCGCTATTTCTTGCGCCAGACGAACAGTCCGGACATCGCGTAGTTCCACACCACGCCCATCAACGCGCCGGCCAGGCCGGCCAGCCACCAGATCGGCTCCTGGTCGTAGACCGAGAAGGCGACGCCGACATTGGCGAGCAGGCCGACGCTGCACACGATGTAGAAGGCGATCAGGCCGCGCAGCAGCGCAAAGCCCTTCAGCCGCTGGTCGCGATAGGTGAGGAAATTGTTGAGGATGAAATTACTGGTCATGGCGACGATGGCGCCGGCGGCCTGCGCCTCCGGGAACGGCACGTTGAACAGGCGAAGCGCGATGAACAGCGTGGTCAGGTGCACGACGAGGCCGATGCCGCCGACCATCGCGAACAGGATGAACCGCAGCGAGACGATGTCGTTGGTCAGCTTGGCGAAGACGAGGCCGAGGAAGTCGAGCGCGACCATGGAATCGAGCTTGCTCTCGCCGTGCTGGCGGGCGCCGAAGGTGTAGGGAATCTCGACCGCCCGCAAGCTGCCATGCGCGGTCGCGACGATGTCGAGCAGGATCTTGAAGCCGTGCACGGAGAGTTTTGGCGCGAGCTGCTCGAAGCGGTCGCGGCGGATCATGAAGAAGCCGCTCATGGGATCGGCAATCTCGACCCGCAGCATCTTCTTGGCGACCTCGGTCGCGAGCGCGCTGGCGCCGGCGCGCTGCCTGTTGAAGCCTTCGCTCTTGTAGCCCTCGATGTAGCGGCTGCCGACGACGAGGTCGGCCTGATCGCTCGCGAGCAAGAGCAGCATCTTGGTCAACTGCGTCTCGTCGTGCTGGAGGTCGGCATCGATCACGGCCACATAGGGCGCGCTGGAGGCAAGGATGCCCTCGATGCAGGCGCCCGACAGGCCGCGGCGGCCGATGCGGCGGACGCAGCGCACCCGGCTGTCGCGCTGCGCCAGCTCACGCACGACATCCCAGGTGCCGTCGGGCGAATTGTCATCGACGAACACGACTTCCCAGACGACGTTGGCGAGCGTCGCCTCGAGGCGCCGGTACAGCACGGTGACGTTGTCGCGCTCGTTGAAAGTTGGGACGATGACCGACAGTTCCGGCCCCTCGTGGGCTTGGTTGTCGATGCCCGGTCTGATCGCTTCGTTCATGACGGCAGCGTATATCCGCCGCATCCTGCGCTGCCAAGCCGGGGGTCTGGGGAAGGGCCGAAAAGGGGCCTAAAATGCCAACGACCCCGGAACGGCGGGCCGCGCGTACATCCGGCGCAAGCCTTAAGCAATTCCAAGGTCGTTCCAGCGACGGAGGTCTTTACGCTCAACGTCGCCGTTAGAAGCTAGATGGGAATGGCAAAAGCGTTCCGCAAGGGGGCGGAAATCCGATTTTCAAACCCTATTGGTTGGGCACTTCCCGGATGACCGGCCCGCGCGGCGCGGGCGCGACCGGGGCTGCGGGTGCCGCCGCCGCCGGCTCGGCCTTCGCCGGCTTGGGCGGCTTGCCGTACTGGCCGATCGGCCCGAACACGACGGCAACCGCAAGGACGACCGCCGCGACGATCGCCCCCAGAATGCCACCCACCGACTCAGACGACATGCAAGTTCCTGCTCCAGACGGGCTCACTGATACCATGGATGAGCGCGCGACTGGAAGGCCCAGGGCGAATCGCGAATGGCGAGTGGCGAATGAGCATGGCATGCCTTGTCGCCCTATTCGCGATTCGCCACTCCCCTACTTCTGGGGCGGCCGGTGCTTGACGAAGGCCATCACGATGTCCTTCTGCGCCGCCTCCACCGCTCTGTTCGCGGTGGCGAGATGAGCGCCGGCATCGATATCAGGATATTGCGTGGTGAGATAATCGAGCAGCGTGACCCGGTAATATTGCCGCTCCGACGGACAGGCTCCGGCAACCGAGCGGCCGAAATCCTGCTCCGACAGGCCCTGATTGGACTCGCGCGAATATTCCCGCGCGAGGCAATGCCAATAGTCGTCGCGGCCCTGCTGAGCGAGCTTCTGCGCGCCCTTCGTGTCGTCGTCATCCGCCACGGCAGAACTTGTCATGGCAGCAGATGTCATCATGACGAGTGCGCCCCCCACCAGCAGCATCCGCATCTTGTTCTCCTTCTTCGCGGGCCCGTCGCGAGCTTAGACCGGACCGGCCAACTGGCCAATCACATCTGGTTTGATTAGGATGAGATCCCTCCCCGTCGATGCGAGATCCTCCCGTGGCCAAAGCAAAAACTGCGTCCAAAAAATCCGGCAACATCTTCATCGGTATCGGCGGCTGGACCTTCGAGCCCTGGCGCGGCGTGTTCTATCCGGAGAAGCTGGCGCAGGCGAAGGAGCTGTCCTATGCCGCCTCGAAGCTGACCTCGATCGAGATCAACGGCACCTATTACGGCTCGCAGAAGCCGGAGAGCTTTCGCAAATGGGCGAGCGAGGTGCCTGACGGTTTCGTGTTCTCGGTGAAGGGACCGCGCTTCGCGACCAACCGCCGCGTGCTCGCCGAGGCCGGCGATTCCATCAAGCGGTTCTACGATTCCGGCGTGCTGGAACTCGGCGATCATCTCGGGCCGGTGCTGTGGCAGTTTGCGCCGACGAAGAAGTTCGACGGCGCCGATTTCGGCAAGTTCCTGGAGCTGTTGCCGCGCAAGCTCGAGGGGCGCGCGCTGCGCCATGTCGTGGAAGTGCGCCATGACAGCTTCTGCACGCCGGACTTCGTGGCGCTGATCCGCGAGTTCGAGACGCCCGTGGTTTTCGCCGAGCACGGCAAATATCCCGCCATCGCAGATGTCGCCGGCGATTTCGTCTACGCGCGGCTGCAGAAGGGCAATGACGAGATCAAGACCTGCTATCCGCCGAAGCAGCTCGATGCCTGGGCCCAGCGCTTCCAGGATTGGGCTTCGGGCGGTGAACCCGACGATCTCCCGAAGGTTGACAAGGCCAAGCCGAAGAAGGAGCCGCGCGACGTGTTCGCTTACGTCATCCACGAGGGCAAGGTGCGCGCACCGCACGGCGCCATGGAACTGATCGCACGGGTGAGTTGAGGGTCCCATGGCAAAGGCGAAGAAGCTCTTCACCATCGGCTATGAGCAGACACCGCCGAAGGCCGTGCTGGACGAGCTGGAACAGGCCGGCGTCAAGCTCGTGGTCGACGTGCGCGCGGTGACGTCGTCGCGTCGGCCGGGCTTTTCCAAGAGGCAGCTTTCGGCGGGCCTCGACGAGCGCGGCATCGGCTATGTCCATCTCGCCGCGCTCGGCACGCCGAAGGAAGGCCGCCTCGCCGCCCGCAGCGGTCAATACGACGTGCTGGAGAAGATCTTCTCCAAGCACCTGAAGACGCCGCAGGCGAGGGAAGAGATGGATGAGCTTTCTGCGCTGGTGAAAAAGGCCGGCCCGGTGTGCCTGCTCTGCTACGAGCGCGACCACACCCACTGCCACCGCCAGATGATCGCGGAGATCATCGAGGAGCGCGATGGGGTTGCGGTGAAGAATTTGGCTGGGCGGCAGGTGTAGCCACAGCCGTCATTCCCGGGCGCGCGTAGCGCGAGCTAGGGTGCGCAATTGCGCACCTGAGAATCCATTCCTCCACCAACACTGCGGCTAGATGGATTCCGGGTTCGCGCTACGCGCGCCCCGGAATGACAAGTTACCCCTCCCCCGCCAGCCGGAACGTCCCCTCCATCATCTGCACGCAAGCGCCGCCGACGTGAGCGGATACAATTTTGCCGTCCTGCTTGCGTACGCGGGTCGAGAGGATGCTTGGACGACCCATGTCAAAACCCTGGCCGAGTGTGAGCTTGAGCTCACAATCGCGCGCGGGATCGAGATCGGCGAACAGCGCGGCGGCGGCAACCGTGGCGCTGCCGGTGGCGGGATCCTCGACGAGGCCGCTGGCACCGCGCATGAACATGCGCGCCTGTCGCTCGCAAGGCGCCTCCGTCGCCGGCACATCGCGCGTATAGAACCACACCGAGCGGGCACCGTCGCGCGGCAAGACCTTGCCAAAGGCCGCAGCATCGGGCCGGGCCCGCTTCAGCGCCTCACGCGAATGCAGCTCCATCACCAGAAACGCGTTTCCGACGGTGACGACCTGCGGCTCGTGATTGTCGGTCTTGATGTCGTCGGCAACGAGCGAGATGCAGCTCGCCGCTTCCGCTGTTGACAGCGTTGAGAGCCGCTGCAGCGGCTGCGGCGCGGTGAGCTCGGTTCTGATCACCCTACCCTGCTCTCGCACGATCTCGACCGGGACCAACCCGGCCTTTTCCTCGAACAGCAGGCGTGGCTTCGGCTCCTTCGCCATCGAGGCCAGCACGAAGGCGGTGCCGACATTGGGATGGCCCGCAAAGGCGATCTCCTGCACCGGCGTGAAGATGCGCACCTCGGCGTCGTTGGCTCTGTCTCGCGGCGGCAGCACGAAAGTGGTCTCGGAATAATTGAACTCGGTCGCGATCGCCTGCATCTGCTGCGTCGTCAGCCCGCCGGCATCGAGCACCACAGCGAGCTGGTTGCCGCCGAAGGCGCGGTCGGTGAACACGTCGACGGTGATGTAGCGGCGCTGCATCGTCACTTCCTCATGCAAGTCGCGGCCGCGACCGGCCGCATCGCGCAGCACTCTACAAGCCGAAAACATCGCTCGTCATGCCCCAAAATTGAGTGCAATCGGAGCAATCGCTTGGATGAAAGTGAACTGCGCGCGCCGATGTGTGATGCACATTACCCCAGCTGAAACACCGGTACTTTCTGCTCGTAGCCGCGCACCTCGACCTCGCCGAGCGCGACGGCATCGCTGCCGTCGGCTCCCAGCGCCTCGCGCACGGACGCCGAGATCAAGAGCTGCGAGCCGAAATCCTTGTTCAGCGCCTCGAGTCGCGAGGCGAAGTTCACGGTATCGCCGATGACCGTGTATTCCTTGCGCCGGGGCGAGCCGATATTGCCGGCGACGACCTCGCCGAAATGGATGCCAATGCCGATCCGCAGCGGCCAGCTGCTCTCTGCGTTGATGCGGTCCATTGCCCGGAGCATCTCGCGGCCGGCGGCGACCGCGCGGTGCGCGGCGTCGGATGCTTCCAGCGGCGCGCCGAACAGCGCGAGGAAACCGTCACCGAGAAACTTGTTCACGATGCCGCCCTGGCGGTCGAGAATGTCGACCAGGACGGCGAAGGCGCCGTCGAGCCGGTCGACCACCTCCTGCGGACTGCGCGACTGCGCACCGGCCGTGAAGCCGCGGAAATCGACGAACATCACCGCGACGCGGCGGACGTCGCCGCTAGCGCCCGTTCCCGCCGTCATCAGCCGCTCCACCACCTGCGGCGAGACATGCTGGCCGAACAGATTGGTGACCCGGTCACGCGCGGTGGCGGCCGCGATGCTCGCGGCGAACTGCCGGCGCAATTGCGCGCCGACGGCGCCGGCGAGCACACCGCAGATCAGGATGATGGCGCTGCGCACCGCGTGAAAATAGAGCTGGGGCTCGCCGACGCTGCTCGAGGGATCGTAGACCCGTGCGACCACGAACAGCTCGGCAGCAGCGACGAAGCCGGTGAAGGTCGAGAGCCAGAAATCGAGCCGCAGCGTCGAGAGGATGACGAAAATGAAATACATCAGCGGCACGGCGAAGCCGAGGGCCTGGGTCGCGCCCATGGACCGGATCTGCAGGATGAGGATCACGGTTGGCAGCGACGTCTCGATCAGCGTGCCGATATAGCGCCTGGCCACCGGCACGTCGCGGTCGAGGCGGAGGTTCTTCCTGATCTGGGTGTGGACCCAGACCTCGAACAAAATGAACCCGACGAGCAGGCCGTAGACTTCGGCGAGCCCTTCGGTGCCGCGCCAGACCCGGTTCACCACGGCGGGGTCGATCAGATAGATCGCGGTGAGGAACAGCGTCATGACGCAGCCGGTCGCGATCAGCGCCCGGACCCGCAACAGCTCGGTGCGCAGCACCTCCCGCGTCAGCTCGCGCTCGAAGTCCTCCGACAAGACGGCATGCTGCCGCGCTTTCCTGCTCGCAAACTTGGCCATCCCGCCCCTCGATTCCGGGGTATTGTGCCTCAATCCAGCGTGCGGCGGAAGCGCGTCACCGCGACGATCATGGCGAGCAGCATCAGGGCCGCCAGCGCCAGCGTATCGAAGCGCAAATTCTCCATGGTCGCGCCCTTCAGCATGATGGCGCGGACGATCCGCAAATAATGGGTCAGCGGCAGGCATTCGCCGAGATATTGCGCCCAGGCCGGCATGCCTGCGAACGGGAACATGAAGCCGGAGAGCAGAATGCTCGGCAGGAAGAACATCATCGACATCTGCATGGCCTGGAGCTGGTTCTGAACCAGCGTCGAGATGGTGTAGCCGACCGCCAGATTGGTGGTGATGAACAGCGTCGACAGCAGCGCCAGCAGGACGAGATTGCCGAGCACGGGCACGCCGAACAGGCCGACACCGATGCTGATGATCAGGAAGGCCTGGACGAAGCCGACCAGCACGTAGGGCACGATCTTGCCGAACATCACCTCGATCGGCTTGATCGGCATCGACAACAGGCTCTCCATGGTGCCGCGTTCGACCTCGCGCGTGACCGAGAGCGCGGTGAAGATCAGCATGGTCATGGTGAGGATGGTGCCGACGAGGCCTGGCACGATATTGAGGCTGGAATTCGCGGCCGGATTGTAGCGGGCGTGGGCGCGGATCTCGAACGGCATCTCCGGGGGCTCGCCGATATAGAGATCGTGCGCGAGCGCGGTCTGCACGATCATGCCGAGCGAGCCGAGCGCAGCGCTTGCGGCGACCGGATCGGTGGCGTCGGCCGCGACCAGCAGCGCCGGCCTGTCGCCGCGCCGCACCGCCCGCTCGAAGCCGCGCGGGATCTCGACCCCGAACAGCACCTTGCCGGACTTCAGGAGGTTGTCGAAATCGTCGACGTCGTGAACCTCGTAGAGGAAGCGGAAATATTTGGTGTTCTCCAGCGCCTTCAGCACCGAGCGGGCGAGATCGGAATCCTCCTGGAGCAGCACCGCGCTCGGCAGATGACGCGGCGTGGTGTTGATGGCATAGCCGAACAGCATCAGCTGCATCACCGGCAGCATCACGATCATCGCGAACGAGACGCGGTCGCGCCTCAGCTGGATGAACTCCTTGACCAGCATCGCGTAGGAGCGCCGCAGGAAACCGAAACGCTCGCGGATTTCGCGCCGTGGTTTGGGATGTTCTACCGCGCTCATTGGAAATTGTCCTTGGAGCGTCCCATCAGCTCGATGAACACGTCTTCGAGCGAGGGCTTGGACTTCTGCCAGTGCAGGCCGCCTCTCTCGCGCCAGGGCGCGATGCTGGCTTCGAGCGCCGGGACGTCGCGGCCGGAAACATGCAGCGAGGTGCCGAACGGCGCCACCATGTCGATGCCGGGCTTGCCCGTGAGCGCGGCGCCAAGCTCGTTCAGGTCGTCGCCCGTGACGGTATAGGTCGTCAGCGCGGATTTCGCGATGACCTCCTCCACCGTGCCGTGCGCCAGCAGATAGCCGTAGGCGATGTAGGCGATCTCGTGGCAGCGCTCGGCCTCGTCCATGTAATGGGTCGAGACCAGCACCGTGAGGCCCTCGGCGGCCAGCGCATGGATCTCGTTCCAGAAATCGCGCCGCGCCTTGGGATCGACGCCGGCGGTCGGCTCGTCCAGCAGCAACAATTGTGGATTGGGCAGCGTGCAGGCCCCGAGCGCCAGCCGCTGCTTCCAGCCGCCCGAGAGCTCGCCGGCGAGCTGCTCCTCCCGCCCCGAGAGCCCGAGCCGCTTGATCATGTCGCGCGCGGCGCCGCGCGCGTCAGCGAGGCCATAGAGCCGCGCCACGAATTCGAGGTTCTCGCGCACCGAGAGGTCCTGGTACAGGCTGAAGCGCTGGGTCATGTAGCCGACCTGGCGCTTGATCTTCTCGGCATCGCGGCGGATGTCGTAGCCGAGGCAGGTGCCCTCGCCGCTGTCGGGCGTCAGCAAGCCGCAGAGGATGCGGATGGTGGTGGTCTTGCCCGAGCCGTTGGGACCGAGGAAGCCGTAGATCGAGCCGCGCTTCACCTGCATCGACAGATCGTGCACGACCTCGCGGCCGCCGAATGACTTGGTCAGGCCCTTGACGTCGATTGCGATGCCGTTGCCGTTGCTCATCGCTTGTCCGCCACCGGTGTCTTGGTCTCAGGAGTTTTGGGATTGAGGTGGATGTCGATCGGCTGTCCGACGCGCAAGGCATCGGGCCGCGAGGGTCGCGCCTGGATCAGATAGACCAGCTTGTTGCGCTCTTCGAGGCTGTAGATAACGGGCGGCGTGTATTCGGCCGAGGTCGCGATGAAGTAGATCTTCGCGGTGAGGTCGGCGGCGCAATTGTCACAGGAGACACGCACCGTGTCGCCGATCGCGAGCTTCGGCAGCTCGGTCTCCGGCACGAAGAAGCGCAGCTTCATGTTGCCGGGCGGCATGATCGAGAGCACCGGCCGCTGCGCCGCCACCATCTCGCCTTCGCGGAAATAGATCTGCTGGATGGTGCCGGCGACCGGCGCAAAGCCCTTGCGCCGCGCCATCCGCGTCTCCGAGGTCGCCACCCGCGCCTCCGCGACGCGCAAGGCGGACACGGCGGAATCGAGATTGGCCTGCGTGCCCGAACCGGTCTTGTTCAGCGAGGCCGCACGGTCATAGGTCTGCTGCGCATTCGCAAGCGTCGCCTTCTGCTGGTTGAGGTCGGCAAGCTGGAGATCGTCATCGACGGAATAGAGGTGATCGCCGACCTTGACCTCGTCGCCTTCGCGGACGTTGAGCTTGGTGACGCGCCCGGCTTCGTCCGGACTGACGAAGATCATGTCGGCCTCGACCCAGCCCTGGAAGCCGGGATCGCGCTTCTCCTTGCACCCCGCAAGCCCGGTTGCGAGCACAAGGACCAATGCCAAGAAAGAAATTACTTGCGACGACCTCATGTCGTCCTCCGTTCGCCAAAAATCAAATCGAGATGAACGCGCAGCATCTCCTGCGCGTCGAGCGGCGCATGCCGCGCAAACAGGCTCTGCCAGATCACGGCGATCATCGCGGGCGCGACCAGGATCTGTGGATAGCGCGCGAGGTCCTTCTGCCGGATCTCGCCGCGGGCGATGCCGAGCTCGATCAGCGCGCGCATGGCAGTGATCCCGCGCGAGACCACCTCGCGGTAGTAGAAGTCGGCGACGGACGGAAAGCGCGGCCCCTCCGCCACGATCAGACGCACCAGATCGCCCCGCCTCGTGCCAATCACCTCCTTCAGGAAGTTGCCGGCGAACGTCTCGATGAGGTCGCGCACCGACCCTGCCGGCGGCGGCAGCGTGGTCAGCCGTGCGACCACGGGAACGATGACGATGCGCACCAGCTCCTCGAACATCGATTCCTTGTCTTTGAAGTGCAGGTAGATCGTGCCCTTGGCGACGCCGGCGCGCTTGGCGATGTCGTCGAGCCTGGTGGCGGCGAAGCCGCGCGCGATGAACTCCTCCATCGCCGCCTCCACGATCGCCGCACGCCGCTCCGCCGCACGCGAGGCGCGGTTCGAGGCAGGCGCTGCATCGGGGCCAGCAGTCCCAGGGTCGTTCGCTCCGGTGGGAGCGGCGGAGGGCAAGGCGGCTTTGGTCGGCTTCTTCGTCATTCGATATATATGACTGACTGGTCAGTCATAGTCAAGAGCGCGCGGGGGCGGCGACTGTCCAGACGAATTAGTGTTGACTAATGCATTAGTATCCGCTAATTTGATGGCATGATCGAAGCCACCCCAAACCCCGTCACCACCGTGATGCGCGCCCTTGCCGATCCGACCCGCCGCGCCGTGTTCGAGCGTGTGTTCGAGAGCAAAGAGATCAGCGTCGCCGAGCTGACGCGCGGCAGCGGCGTCACGCAAGGAGCCGTCTCGCAACACCTGAAATCGTTGAAGCAAGCGGGCCTCGTCGCCGAGCGCGCCGAGGGCCGCAACGTCTATTACCGCGCCGCGCCGCAGGGACTCGAGCCGCTGGTCACCTGGATGGACCATTACGGCGTCTTCTGGCGCGAGCGTTTCCGGAACCTGCGTGACCTCTTGAAGGAGATCGACCCGTGAGTGCTGCCGCGTTGAAAGCCGACACAAGAGACATCGTCATCGACGAGGTCTTCCCTCACACAGCCCAGACGATCTGGAAGGCGCTGACCAGCGGACAGCTGATCGGGCGCTGGCTGATGCAGCCGACCGGCTTCGAAGCCGTCGAAGGCAAGGCCTTCACCTTCCAGACCACCCCGGGGGGCAACTGGGACGGCGTGATCCATTGCCGGGTTCTCGAGGTCGTGGCGCATCGCCGCCTCGTCTACGCCTGGAAAGGCGGCGACGAGCGCAACACCGGCTATGGCGCCCCGCTCGACACCGTCGTGACCTGGTCCCTCACCCCGGTCGAAGCCGGCACGCGGATCCGCCTCGTGCATGCGGGCTTCGTCCTGCCCAGGAACGAGTCGGCCTACACGGTGATGAGCGGCGGCTGGAAGAAGGTCGTTCGCAAGCTCGACGAGATCAGCGGCGAAGGTTGAGTGGGAGATATTGCGATGGAGAAGCCCTATACCGGCGGCTGCGCCTGCGGCGCGATCCGCTATTCGATCGAAGGGGAGCCCCTCTTCAGCAATCACTGCCAATGCCGCGACTGCCAGCGGGAAAGCGGCAGCGGCCATGGCTCGTACGCGACCTTCGCGCGCGCCGGCGTCACGCTGACGGGCGATGCCAGGCACTGGGACATGGTCGCCGACAACGGCAAGGTGAAGACCCGCGGCTTCTGCACACAATGCGGCGTAGCCGTCTACATGACCTTCGCGGCGCAGCCTGACGTGTTCACGATCCGCGCGGCAAGCCTCGACGAGCCCGCCCGCTACAGGCCGCAGGCGGTGACCTTCGCCGCGCGCGGCCATGAGTGGGATCCTCTCGACCCTGGCCTGGTGAAGTTCGACGGCATGCCGCCGGGGTAAAGCGCCAGATTCTTGTTTTGACGCGTTTTCTTTACGCGAACCGGTGTCCACTTCGCTCGAAAACGCTTTAGCCAAAATCCAGCACCATGCGGCCGTCGATCTTGCCGGCCTTCATCCGGTCGAAGACGTCGTTGATCGCTGCGAGCGGCACCTTGGTCACCTCGGCCTTGACCTTGCCGTCGGCGGCGAACGCGATGGCTTCGTCGAGGTCACGCCTCGTGCCGACGATGGAGCCGCGCACGGTGATGCGCTTGAGCACGACGTCGAAGATCGGTGTCGGGAATTCGCCCGGCGGCAGGCCGACGAGGCTGACGGTGCCCTTGCGACGCACCATCTTGAACGCCTGAGCGAATGCAGCAGTCGACACCGCCGTCACCAGCACGCCATGCGCGCCTCCCCCACTCGCCGTCAGCACCTTCTCCACTGCACCATCCGCCAGCGCGTTGACCGCGAGATCGGCACCGGTTTCACGCGCCAGCTCCAACTTGTCCTCGGCGATATCAACCGCGGCGACCTTCAGCCCCATCGCCTTGGCGTATTGGATCGCGACATGGCCGAGCCCGCCGATTCCGGAGATCACGACCCACTCGCCGGGCTTGGCCTCGGTTTCCTTCAATCCCTTGTAGGTGGTGACCCCAGCGCAGAGGATCGGCGCGATGGCCGCGAAATCGATCGTCGCCGGCAGCTTGGCGGCGAACGCGGCCGAAGCGATGACATATTCGGCAAAGCCGCCGTTGACGCTGTAGCCGGTGTTGTGCTGGTGCTCGCACAGCGTCTCCCAGCCGGTCTCGCAATATTCGCACGACATGCAGGCGTCGTGCAGCCAGGCGACGCCGACGGCATCGCCGACTTTCAGATTCTTCACGCCGGGCCCGAGCGCGGCGACGATGCCGGCGGCTTCATGGCCGGGGATGAAGGGCGGCACCGGCTTCACCGGCCAGTCGCCGGAGGCGGCATGCAGATCGGTGTGACAGACGCCGCAGGCCTTGACCTTGACCAGAACCTCGCCCGGACCGGGCTGCGGCACCGGCACGTCCTCGATCACCAGCGGCTTGCCGAATTGCTTGACGATTGCGGCTTTCATGGTCGGCATCGGTCTGCTCCTTGTGCTTTGTGAAGCAGAATAGCGACGCCGCCCGGCGCACCCTTGACGAGAGTCAAAAAGCACAATGTTTGCGCAAGGGCGGGTCCATCATGACACCCCGATGACGCCGCGCGATGCTCTCGATCTGTCAGCTATGGAACTTGAGACCATCGACGATCTTGTCGATCACCTTCCGCTCGGCGCGCATCGCAATGCCGACGAGATTGAGATCGGTGCGCGCAACCGCCCTCACCGCCTCGCGGTTGGCGGCATCATGCGTCGTCTTGAACATTTCCTCGGTATAGACCGCCGCCTTGACGTTGCGGGTGAGCGCGCGGTCCAGCGCGCGCGACAGCGCCGGACCGTCGGCGCCATAGATCAGGATCGGTTGGCCGATCAGTGCATGATACTTCGTGCCCGAGGCGTCCTCATAGGCTTCGCCGATGCATTCCGGAAAGGCCGCGGCGATGCCGCTGGTGAGGAAGGAGGCTACGTTCAGCTTCTGCCAGGCTTGAAGATCGGTACGGATCACGACCGCGATCTTGGTGTCGAACTGCATGTATGCCTTCCACTGTCATTCCCGAGGCGATGCTACGCAACGCCCGATCACGACAGCAAGAGAAAATCACCCCTTGGCGTCACAGGCCCAGGCGCGGATCACGCATTCCTTGCCGCCGTATTTGTAGCATTCGCGCGTAGCGGCGTTGAGCGAGGCGGAAATATTCGGCTTGACGGCATAGCCGTAGGCGCCGCAGGGATTGGTCATATCGACCGACATCGCAGCGCAGGCGCGCTTCATTGTCATGGTGGTGCAATCGCCCTTGCACTGCTTCTGCGCGGCGGCGCGGGCCTCGTGCTCGTGGCCATAATCATAGGCCTGGCCATAAGCGCCGCACTTGCCGACCGCGAAAGCGCCGGCGGCCTGGGCTTCTGTCATATGGCGCGCGCCGGATGCAAAAACGGACAGCGCAAGGAAAAACATCGCGCAACGGCGCGCGACGACGTTCGAAGCCATGGAAAAACCCCTCCCCCCAAGGCAGGTGGCGGCAACTCTAAGCGGCGGTCGTTTCCAGATGGTGAACGGGGGGTTGAAATCGGCAGGCTTGCAGGATGCCGTAGTCCCGTAGGGCGGATTAGCGAAGCGTAATCCGCCTCTTTTGTTTCCGCGGAGAAACACAGCGGCGGATTACGCCTTCGGCTAATCCGCCCTACGCACCTTCAGCCCCGCCGTGCCGCCTCCAGCGCCTGCGGCGTGTCGATGTCGACGAAGGCGCTCTCGCCGTCCACGGGCACTTCGGCGACCGCCTCGGTGTGCTTGGCGATCAGATGCCGCGCGCCGACGTCGCCGTCGAGCGTCATCAGCTCCTTGAAGAACCGGCGCGACCACAGCACGGGGTTGCCGCGGCGGCCCTCGCTGACGGGAACGACGATGAGATTGCCGCGGTCGGGCGCGAAACTGTCGATCAGCCTGTCGATCAGGCCGGCGTCGATCAGCGGCATGTCACCGAGACACACGACGGTGCCATCGCAGGTCTCGGGAACGGCGGCGATGCCGGCCTTCACCGAACTGGCGATGCCGCCGGCGAAGTCCGGATTGCGGACGAATGTCACCTTCAGGCCTTGCAGCGCCTGCTCGACGAGCTCGGCCTGATGGCCGGTGACGACGATCACCTCGGATGCCCTAGAGGCCAGCGCCTGCTCGGTCGCGAGGCGCACCAGCTTCTTGCCGTCGAGCTCGGCGAGCAGCTTGTTCGGCCCGCCCATCCGGGTCGAGCGGCCCGCCGCGAGCACGATGGCCGCGACCTGGCTGTTGCCCTCGGTCTCCGGCTTGGCGCGCGGCTGCGGCCGCGTCACGATCTCCATCAAGAGGCCGCCGACGCCCATGCTCATCAGCTCGGAGCGGGTCACCTTGATGCCGGCGAGAAGCCGCATCAAGACCCAGTCAAAACCGTTCTCGACCGGCGAGCGCGCGCAGCCCGGCGCGCCCAGCACCGGCACCTCGCCGGCGCGGGCGATCAGCAGGAGATTTCCGGGGTCGACCGGCATGCCGAAATGCTCGATCTCGCCGCCGATTCCGGTGACGGCCGCCGGAATCACGTCGCGGCGGTCAGCGATCGCGGATGCACCGAACACGATCACGAGCTCGGCGCCGAGGCCGAGCAATTCCTTGATCGCGGCCGACAGCGCCTGCTCCTCGTGCGGGACCCGGCGCTCGGCGATGATGCTGGCGCCGGCTGGCGCCAGCCGTTCGGCAGTGACGCGCAGCGTCTTGTCGATCACCTTGGTGGACAGGCCCGGCAGCAGCGTCGAGACCACGCCGACGCGCTTGATCACGTAAGGCGCGACCTTCAGCACGTCCTTGCCCGCCGCCTTCACCGCGGCATCGCGCAAACTCGCCTCGACGCCGAACGGGATGATCTTGACGGTTCCGACCATCTCGCCCTCGACCACCGGCTTGTAGGCGGCGAGCGTGGCAAAGGTGATGGCTTCGTCGATGTTGTTGATGCGGTCGACCGCGGCGCGATCGATCACCAGCACGCCCGCTCGCGCGGCGAACAGATTGGCACGGCCGGTGAAAGCGCGCTCGACATGGATGCCCTCGCCGCCGATGGCGAGCGCGATGCTGGCGGCGGCAACGTCCTCGGAGACGTCGCCCGCCTCCATGCGCACCACGACGATGTCCTTGATGCCGGCGCGCTCCAGCGCCTCGACCTCGGCAGGTCCGATCGTCGTGCCCTTCTTCAGCACCAGCGATCCCTGGCGCAGGGTGTGGACGGTCACCCCGCCAATCGCATCCCTGGGGCTCGCCGGGCCGAACTTCATGCCGCTTCTTCTTTTTCCTTGGGAGGCAGCCGAAGCACGGCCGTGATCTCGGCCATGATCGCCACCGCGATCTCGGACGGCGAGACCGCGCCGATCGCTAGCCCAATGGGCGCGTGGATGCGCGCGATGTCGCTTTCCTTGGCGCCTTGCGCCCGCAACCGGTCGCCACGCTTGGCATGCGTCTTTCGCGAGCCGAGCGCGCCGATATAGAAGCAGTTGCGCTCGAAGGCGTGCAGCAGCGCGGGGTCGTCGATCTTGGGATCGTGCGTCACCGCCACGAACGCGGTGTAGGCATCGACATTGAGCGGCGGCAGCGCAGTATCAGGCCATTCGGCGATCAACGGAATGTCGGGAAAGCGCTCGGGGCTCGCAAAGGCCGTGCGCGGATCGACCACGGTGACGTCATAGCCGAGCGAGCGCGCCAGCGGCGCGAGCGCCTGGCTGATATGGACCGCGCCGATGATGACGAGCTTTGCCGTCGGGGCGTAGACGTTGAGAAACAGCTTCTTGCCGCCGGCCTCGACATTGGCGCTCTTGCCTATGCGAAGCTGCTTCTCGAGCTCGGCGCGCAGCGGATCCTTGGCGAAATCCTTCGCCTTCACCAGCCGCTGCTCGCCGCTCTCGGTGTCCGTCACCAGGATGACCGGCCGGCGCGCGGCGCGTTCGGCATTGAGTTCGTGCAGGATGTCGAGCTTCACGGCTAACCGACCTTCTCGACGAAGACGCGGATGGTGCCGCCGCAGGACAGCCCAACGTTCCAGGCGGTCTCGTCGGCGACGCCGAACTCCAGCATCTTCGGCTTGCCGCTCTGGATCACATCCATGGCCTCCGTAACCACCGCGCCCTCGACGCAGCCGCCGGAGACGGACCCCAAGAACGTGCCTTCGTCGTTGATAACGAGGCTCGAGCCCGCCGGGCGCGGCGCCGAGCCCCAGGTTTCCACCACCGTCGCCAGTGCGACGCCACGGCCGGCCTTCTGCCAGTCCTCCGCCGCCTTCAGGATGTCCTCGTCGCGATCGAGCATGGCTGGCCTCTCAAGCTGCGGAGCGGATCAGGCTGCGGTGATGCGGCGGCAGCGGCTGGGAGAGCGTCGTGATCAGCTCCTGGATCGAACTCAAATTATGTACCGGGCGGAATTCGTCAACGTGGGGGAGCATCATTTTGATGCCCTGCGCCTTGGCCTCGAAGCCGCCAAACCGCAGCAGCGGGTTCAGCCAGATCAGCCGCCGGCAGGACCGGTGCAGCCGGTCCATCTCGAAGGCGAGCTTGGAATCGGCCTCCCGCTCCAGCCCGTCGGAGATCAGGAGCACGATGGCGCCCTGGCTCAGCACCCGCCGCGCCCACAATTTGTTGAAGTTGTGCAGCGAGGCCGAGATCCGGGTGCCGCCGGCCCAATCCTCGACCGAGGCCGAGCAGCTCGCCAGCGCCTCGTCGGGATCGCGCTGGCGCAGCGCACGGGTGACATTCGTCAAGCGGGTGCCGAACAGGAACACCGAAACGCGCTTTCGAGCATCCGTGATCGCATGCAGGAAGTGCAGGAACAGACGGGTGTATTCGCTCATCGAGCCCGAGATGTCGAGCAGCGCCACGATCGGCGCCGGCTTCTCGATGCGCCCGAGGCGATGGATGTCGATGATGTCGCCGCCGGTGCGCAAGGAGGCGCGCAGCGTGCGGCGGAGGTCGAGGCGCAGGCCGCGCGCATCGGGCCGGCGCCGGCGCGTCAAGAGCTCGGCCTGCGGCAACCTCATCCGCTCGATGGCACGGAGCGCCTCGGCGATCTCCGCCGCGCTCATCTGCGCAAAATCCTTCTTCTGCAGGATCTCCTTGTCGGAGACCGACAGGCGCAGATCCTGCTCCTGGTGCTGCGGCGTCTCGGTCATGCGAGGCTGCGCCATCGCCTCCTGGACGCGGCGGGCGCCGGCCTGGGGCTTCTTCTTGGCCTCGTCCGGCAGCGGCACCGAATCCAGCATGTGCTTCCATTCTTCCGAGGCGCGGAAGAACAGGTTGAAAGCCTGCTTGAAGATCAGCGCATGCTCATGGCGCTTGACGAAGATCGCCTCCAGCGTGGTGAAGACGTCGGATCGGCTACCGATGTCGATCACTTGCAGCGCGCTCATGGCATCGATGACAGCGCCCGGCCCGACCGGCAGGCCGGCCGCACGCAGCGCGCGGGCGAAGCCGACGATGTTGTCGGCGAACTGCTCGGTCTTTTCGGGGGCAAGGTGGTTGATGGCCATTGGTTCAGCACCCTCGGTCGTCATTCCGGGGCGATGCGCAGCATCGAGCCCGAAATCCATTCATCCACCAACTCTGCGGCCCGATGGATTCCGGGTTCGCGCTAACGCGCGCCCCGGAATGACGTGAAGATCAATTCTCGCTCGTCGCGTCCTTCAGCACCTTCTGCAGCGTGTCGCCCTGCATCCGGGTGATGTCGTCCTGGTACTTGAGCAGCGCGCCCAGCGTGTCGCCGACCACTTGCGGGGTCAGCGAGCGGGCATCGAGCTCCGACAGCGCCGTGGCCCAGTCGATGGTCTCGGCAACGCCCGGCGACTTGTAGAAGTCCTGGTTGCGCAGCGCCTGCACGAAGCGGACGACCTGCTGCGACAGCTTGGCGGAGATGCCGGGCACGCGCGTCTTGACGATCGCAAGCTCGCGCTCGGCGGCCGGATAATCGACCCAGTGATAGAGGCAGCGCCGTTTCAGCGCGTCGTGTATCTCGCGGGTGCGGTTGGAGGTGATGATGACGATCGGCGGGTGCGGCGCCTTCACGGTGCCGAATTCGGGGATGGTCACCTGGAAGTCACTGAGGATCTCGAGCAGGTAGGCTTCGAACGCCTCGTCGGCACGGTCGAGCTCGTCGATCAGCAGCACCGGCGGACCGGCGACATCAGGCTCCAGCGCCTGGAGCAGCGGCCGCTTGATCATGTAGCGGTCGGCGAAGATATCGCTCGAAAGCTGATCGCGATCAGTGTCGCCCGCGGCTTCCGCCATCCGGATCGCGATCATCTGCGACGCGCTGTTCCACTCATACACCGCGGAGGAAACGTCGAGGCCTTCATAGCACTGCAGGCGGATCAGCTTCCGCCCCAGCGCCGCCGAGAGCACCTTAGCGATCTCGGTCTTGCCGACGCCGGCCTCACCTTCCAGGAACAGCGGTCGGCCCATACGCAGCGACAGATACGTCACCGTCGCCAGCGAGCGCTCAGCGAGATAGCCGCGCGACGTCAGGAGTTCGAGCATCGCATCGACCGATGCCGGCAAAGCACCGGAAGAAGTGGCCGCTGAAGTCATGGAAAAGCCAGTCTCGCTACGCCCTCACCGGGGACAGGTCTGGACCGAGGAATGAGGTCAGCTCATTCCTTGGCATTGGCGGCATCGACGGCGCGCCGCGTCAGCACGCCGATGAGATGCGCGCGGTATTCGGCGCTGCCATGGATGTCGCTGTTGAGGCCTTCTGCCGGTACCGCGATGCCCTCCAGCGCCTTCGAGGCGAAGCGCTTCTTCAAGGCTTCCTCGAATGCGGTGACGCGGAACACGCCTTCGGAGCCCGCACCGGTGACCGCAACGCGCACGTCCGAAGGACGCCGCGCCACGAATACCCCGACAAGCGCATAGCGCGAGGCCTGGTTGCGGAACTTGACGTAAGCGGCCTTTTTCGGCAGCGGGAACATCACCTTGGTGATGATCTCATCCGCTTCGAGCGCGGTCGTGAACAGGCCCTGGAAGAACTCTTCCGCCTTGAGGCGGCGCTTGTTGGTGACGATGGTGGCCCCGAGCGCGAGCACCGCGGCCGGATAATCGGCAGTCGGATCGTTGTTGGCGAGCGAGCCGCCGATCGTGCCCTTGTGACGCACGGCGGGATCGCCAATGCCGCCGGCGAGATTCGCCAGCGCCGGAATGGCTTCACCGACGATGGCGGAGGTCGCGACCTCGGCATGCTTGGCGGTGGCGCCGATCACCAGCGAGCGACCCTTCATCTCGATCGTGTTGAGCCCCTCGATGTGGGAGAGGTCGACCAGATGCGGGGGACTGGCGAGGCGCTGCTTCATGACGGGAATCAGCGTGTGGCCGCCGGCGATCACCTTGGCGTCCTCGTTCTTCACCAGGAGGTTGGCCGCCTGGCGAACGGTCCCAGGGCGATGATATTTGAATTCGTACATCTGTATGTCCTGATCGCGGGAGGCGCGTTACGCGAGGTCGGATTTGGCCATCGCCTTCGCGCCGGCGGAGATCGAGGCGACGATGTTCTGGTAGCCCGTGCAGCGGCAGAGATTGCCTTCGAGCTCCTCGCGAATGGTGTGGTCGTCGAGCTCGTGGCCCTTGCGGTGCACGATGTCGATCGCAGTCATGATCATGCCGGGCGTGCAGAAGCCGCACTGCAGGCCATGGTGCTCGCGGAAGGCCTCCTGCATCGGATGCAGCGGCGCGCCGTCCGCAGCCAGCCCCTCGATCGTCTTGACCTCGTGGCCATCGGCCATCACCGCAAGCGTGGTGCAGGACTTCACGGCCTTGCCGTCGAGATGCACGACGCAGGCGCCGCACTGCGAGGTGTCGCAGCCGACATGGGTGCCGGTCAGCCGCAGATTCTCGCGCAGGAATTGCACCAGGAGCGTGCGGGGATCGACATTGGCGGTGACTGGATTGCCGTTCACGATGAGGGAGATTTTTGCCATAAGCACTCTCTGTCAGCACCCCGACGGGTCCCGTCGAAGCGGTTCTTATAATTATTCCAACCCATCATATGGGCCATTATGCCCCGGGGCAACATCGCCCCGGGCGCAAGGCGCCATGCCGAAGGCGCTACCCTAAAGGTATTGGACCTTCAGCCCTGTACGGCCTTGGCGAAGTTCGCGAAAAACTCATCGGCAAGCTTCTTGGCGGCGCCGTTGATGAGGCGCTGGCCGAGCTGCGCCAACTTGCCGCCGATCTGCGCCTCGACGTCGTAGGAGAGCAGCGTGCCGCCGTCCTTCTCGGCGAGCTTGACGGTCGCGCCGCCCTTGGCGAATCCGGCCACCCCGCCCTCGCCCTCACCGGAGATCTTGTAGCCGTTCGGCGGGTCGAGATCGGACAGCGTGACCTTGCCCTTGAAGCGCGCCGACACCGGCCCGACCTTCATCTTCGCCGTCGCGCGGAAGCCGCCGTCGTCGGTCTTCTCCAGCTCCTCGCAGCCGGGGATGCAGGCCTTCAGCACCTCGGGATCGTTGAGCTTGGCCCACACGGCCTCGCGCGGCGCTGCAAGCTGGACTTCGCCGTTCATCGTCATGGCCATGAGGGTGCCTCCCGGATCGCGTAACTATAGTGCTGATCAAGTAACGCAGCGGCGCGGCAAAGAAAAGGCCGGGGCCCGGTCACGTGCAATGCATATTCGCAACTGCAAAATGACGTGTGCGGGCGGTGGGGGATTGGCACGGCCGGGCCATGATGATTAGGTCGCGCGCAACATGAGCACATCCATCTCCCCCCTGCTCGCACCGATGCTGTCGAGCGCCGCCATGCGCGTGGTCTGCGACGATCGGTCGACCTTGCAGAACATGCTCGATTTCGAGGCAGCCTTGGCACGGGCCGAGGCGGCCAGTGCGGTGATTCCCGCATCCGCCATCGGACCAATCGAGGCGGCGTGCAAGGCCGATGGCTTCGACATGGCCGCACTGGCCGAGGCCGCGACGCGGTCGGGCAATCTCGCGATTCCCCTGGTCAAGATGCTGACCGCCAATGTTGGCAAGAATGACGCGGAGGCCGCGCGCTACGTGCATTGGGGCGCGACCAGCCAGGACGTCATCGACACCGCGACCATGCTGATGCTTCGCGCCGGCATCGCGGCGCTGGATGCCGACCTCAGCCGTGCCATCAAGGGCTTTGCCGCGCTGGCGCGCAGCCATCGCAACACCCCGATGGTGGCGCGGACCTGGCTCCAGCATGCGCTGCCGATGCCGTTCGGGCTGAAGGCCGCCGAATACGCCTCGAGCCTTGCCCGCGCCCGCTGCCGCCTGCGGCGGCTCTCCCGCGAGGGCCTCGCGCTGCAATTCGGTGGCGCTGCCGGCACGCTCGCTGCGCTCGGCGACAAGGGGCTCGCGGTGGCCGAACGGCTGGCGCAGGAGCTCGACCTGCCGCTGCCCGAGGCGCCCTGGCATACCCATCGCGACCGCATCGCCGAGGCCGCATCCTGCTTCGCCATTCTCGCCGGCAGCTGCGGCAAGATCGCGCGCGACGTCTCGCTGCTGATGCAGACCGACGTCGCCGAAGCGTTCGAGCCCGCCGGCGAAGGCCGCGGCGGCTCCTCGACCATGCCGCACAAGCGCAACCCGGTCGCCGCCGCAAGCGCGCTGGGCTCTGCCACCATGGCCCCGCAGCTCGCCGCGACGATCTTCGCCGCCCAGGTGCAGGACCACGAACGCAGTGCCGGCCCCTGGCACGCGGAATGGCCGACGCTGCCGCAATTGATGCTGGTCACATCAGGCGCGCTGGCTGCCGTCGTCGACATCGCCGAGGGTCTCGAGGTCGATGCAGCGCGCATGCTCCGCAATCTCGATGCGACGCATGGCTTGATCATGGCCGAGGCCGTCACCTTCGCGCTCGCCGAAGCCATCGGCAAGAGCAACGCGCATCATCTCGTCGAGGCCGCGAGCAAGCGTGCCGTCGCCGAGAAGAAGCATCTGCGCGAGGTGCTGTCGGCCGATTCGCAAGTCATCGCGCACCTTTCGCCGGAAAAAATTGCGGCATTGTTCGAGCCGATGGCCTATCAAGGGGCGTCACAGGCGCTGATCGACCGGCTGCTCGACAACCTCGATCAAGATTAAGAACGGAGACGCCGCATGCCCATGATCGATGCCGACGGATGCCTGCTCAACGTCTCCGTCGAGGGCCGCGACGGCGGGCCGACCTTGATGCTGTCGAACTCGCTCGGCTGCACGCTGCAGATGTGGGAGCCGCAGATGAAGGCGCTGACGCAGGTGTTCCGTGTCATCCGCTACGATCGCCGCGGCCACGGCAAGTCGAACGTCCCGCCTGGCCCCTACACGATGGAGCGGTTCGGCCGCGACGTGCTCGCGATCCTCGACGACCTCAACATCGAGAAGGTGCATTGGTGCGGCCTGTCGATGGGCGGCATGGTCGGGCAATGGCTCGGCGCCAATGCGCCCGAAAGGTTCGGCAAGCTGATCCTCGCCAACACGTCCTGCTACTATCCCGATCCAACTAACTGGCACAACCGCATCAAGGCGGTAAAGGAGGGCGGCATCGCCGCCGTCGCCGATGCCGTGATCGCGGGCTGGCTCACCCAGGATTTCCGCGAGCGCGAGCCTGCGATCACCGCGAAGATGAAGTCGATGCTGCTCGCCTCGCCTGTCGAGGGCTATCTCGCCTGCTGCGAGGCGCTGTCGACGCTCGACCAGCGCGCGCTGCTGCCGAAAATCAAGAGTCCGACGCTCGTGATCGCCGGCCGCCACGACGTGGCGACGCCGATCTCGGCGGCCGAATTGATCCGCTCCAGCATTCCCGGCGCCAGCATGACGATCATCGACGCCGCGCACATTTCGAACGTCGAGCAGCCGCATGCGTTCACGGATGCGGTGGTGGGGTTCCTGACGCAGCGCTAGCAACAACCGTCATTGCGAGGAGCGTAGCGACGAAGCAATCCAGTCCGTCTCCGCGGACACATTTCTGGATTGCTTCGCTGCGCTCGCAATGACGAAAGAGGAGGAACAGAATGGACGACCAGAAGCGCCGCGATGCCGGCATGAATGTGCGCCGCAAGGTGCTGGGCAATGCCTGGGTCGACAAGTCGATCGCGAACCGCAATGCCTTCAACACCGACTTCCAGGACCTGATCACCCGCTACGCCTGGGGCGAGATCTGGACGCGGCCGCATTTCGACGAGCGCACGCGGCGCGTGCTGGTGATCGGCACCATGGTCGCGCTCGGGCAATGGGACGAATTCCGCCTGCACGTGCGTGCGGCGCTGGCCGAGGGCGGCTTCACGCCCGACGACATCAAGGAGATCCTGCTGCAGCAGGCGATCTATTGCGGCGTGCCGGCGGCGAACCACGCCGTCAAGGAAGCCTCAGCGATTGTGCAGGAGCTCGGCCTGCTCAAGACCTAGAGGCTGAAGATTCGGCGGTGCGGCGACCTCGGCCGCCTTCGACGCTGCCTCCGGCTTCTCGATCACGAGCACGACGGCGGCACCGAGCAGCATCAGGAGCTCGGTGGCGTGGAGCCGAAGCGCGGCCATCTCGCCGACCTTCGAGGCCATCACCATGCTGGCAAAGGAGATCAGGCTGCCGATCGCCAGCGCAATCCCGAGCGCCTCGTCACTGCCGCCGCCCTTACGGGTGCGGGGAATGCAGAGCAGCACGAGGTAGATCGCAAAGAACGCCACCACGGTCAGCCTTCCGAGCGCCAGCAGCCAGGCGGCACGCACCGTGTCCATGCCCGCCATCTGCAGATGGTCGCTCAGGTACAGCGCCACCGCGACGCTCGGCCGCTCGTAGAGGCCGCGCACGGGCGCGACAATGATGCTGAAGGCTATGAGGCTCCAGACGGGAATGAAATAGGCCGCCAGCAGCGCGCCGTTGACCGAGCCGATCCGCCAATTCCTGAACATGCCGCTTCCCGCCTGGTTTGCCGAGCCTTCGATCGAAGGCGGCGGCCATGCCGGAGCTAACTCGCATCAGACTGTGGCGGCAATTTAAACTCTTTGTTTACCTTAACTGCCCGCCCGCTTTCGTCATTCCGGGGCGGCTCGCAGGAGCCGAACTATGGTGCGCAATTGCGCATCTGAGAATCTCGAGATTCCGGGCCTGCTGCTGACGCACCATCCCGGAATGACGGGCAAACGATTGCCCCAAGAAAAAAGGCCCCGCCTTCCGGCGGGGCCTCTCCTCACTCCTGGGCTCCCAAACTCGCTATTCCTGGTCGCGCTGGCCGCCCTGCTGCTGGCCCGGGCGATCGCCCTGGCGCGGGTCCTGCTGCTGCTGTCCGGGTTTCTGGCCACCACCCTGCTGCGGATTGCGCTGGCCGGGATTCTGATTCTGCTGACCCGGATTCTGGTTCTGCTGCTTCGTCATTCGGGGAAACTCCCTTGTTGGACGTCAGAGGGGAGACAACGGCCGGCATCCACTTTGGTTGCCTCGGGAACCGGGTTCCTCGTAGGACCCAGGGAACCCGGCGCCGAAATGATCTCTGTACAAGCCTTAAGGTGGAGACCGGGCCAGTTGCAGCCGCCAGTTCCCTCCTGTTACAAAACCCAAATGCTCAAGGGCTGCCGGGGCCCAAGAACTCTCTGCAAGAGCTCCCTTTGAGCCGCGTCAAGTTTGGGTACGGCAGCTTATGGATTATTTCGCCCAGCAGCTCATCAACGGTCTCGTGCTCGGCTCGATCTACGGCCTGATCGCGATCGGCTACACGATGGTCTACGGCATCGTCGGCATGATCAACTTCGCCCATGGCGACGTCTTCATGATCGGAGGCTTCATCGCCCTCATCACCTTCCTGATCCTGATCTCGCTCGGCCTCACGGCCATTCCCCTGATCCTGCTCGTGGTGCTGCTGGTCTCGATGGCGATCACCGCGCTCTATGGCTGGACCATCGAGCGCATCGCCTACCGGCCGCTGCGCCATTCCTTCCGCCTCGCCCCGATGCTGTCGGCCATCGGCATGTCTTTCGTGCTGACGAATTATTCGCAAGTGGCGCAAGGCGCCCGGGTCAAGCCGATCCCGCCGGTCATCACCGGCGGCTATACGCTGCATGAAAGCGCGGACGGCTTCGTCATCCAGCTTTCCAACATCCAGATCATCGTCGTCATCACCACCATCGTGCTGCTGGCGATCTTCACCTGGCTGGTGTCGAACACCCGGCTCGGGCGCGACATGCGCGCCTGCGAGCAGGATCAGACCATGGCAGCGCTGCTCGGCGTCAACGTCGACCGCACCATCTCCATGACCTTCGTGATCGGCGCGGCGCTCGCCGCCGTTGCGGGTCTGATGTACCTGCTCTATTACGGCCTGGTCGACTTCTTCATGGGCTTCGTCGCCGGGATCAAGGCCTTCACCGCCGCGGTGCTCGGCGGCATCGGCTCGCTGCCCGGCGCCATGCTCGGCGGCCTTGCGATCGGCCTGATCGAGACGTTCTGGTCGGCCTATTTCTCGGTCGAGTACAAGGACGTTGCGGCGTTCTCGATCCTGATCGTCGTGCTGATCTTCATGCCGACCGGCCTGCTCGGCCGTCCCGAAGTCGAAAAAGTCTGACGCGCGTGACAGCTCCCTCCACCCACACGACCAAACCTGCAACGGGCATCCCAGCTCTCCTCAAGACCGCCTTCATCAACGCAGTGATCGCCCTGGTGCTGTTCTCGCTGATGGTGGGCGTCCGCACCGAGGCGGGCTCCGACGGCCAGCTCACCTACTGGACGCGTTTCGGCGAGCTCGCTTACCTCGTCGCCGCCGTGTTCGGCGGCTCGATCGTGATCGAGCTGCTCAGACAATGGATCGGCCCGGCCGGCACGGAGAAGCTGGTGCCGCCAGCGGTGCAGAAGGGCATGTCGCTGGTCGGCCGCTATCTTGCGCCCGCGCTGCTGATCTTCACGCTGCTGGTGCCCGTGATCTTCTATAACCAGCGCTACATCCTCGACCTCGCCATTCTCGTGCTCACTTATGTGATGCTCGGCTGGGGCCTCAACGTCGTGGTCGGGCTCGCCGGCCTGCTCGATCTCGGCTACGTCGCGTTCTATGCCGTCGGCGCCTATTCCTACGCGCTGCTCGCCACCAATTTCGGCTGGTCGTTCTGGATTTGCCTGCCGCTCGCCGGCATCCTCGCCGCGTTCTGGGGCGTGCTGCTCGGCTTCCCCGTGCTGCGCCTGCGCGGCGACTACCTCGCCATCGTGACGCTCGCCTTCGGCGAGATCATCCGCCTCGTCCTGATCAACTGGCAGGATCTGACCGGGGGACCGAACGGCGTGTCCGGTATTCCGCGTCCGACCCTGTTCGGCATTCCGCTGAGCAACACTGACGATGGGCTGGCCAACAAGCTCGGCATCGAATACTCGGCGACCCACCGTATCGTCTTCCTGTTCTATCTGATCCTGGCGCTGGCGCTGCTCACCAATTGGGCGACGATCCGCCTGCGCCGGCTGCCGATCGGGCGTGCCTGGGAAGCCTTGCGCGAGGACGAGGTCGCCTGCCGCGCGCTCGGCATCAACACCACGACGACCAAGCTCACGGCATTTGCGACCGGCGCCATGTTCGGCGGCTTCGCCGGTGCGTTCTTCGCCACCCGCCAGGGCTTCATCAGCCCGGAATCCTTTACCTTCCAGGAATCGGCGCTGGTGCTCGCCATCGTCGTGCTCGGCGGCATGGGCTCGCAGCTGGGCGTCGCGCTCGCCGCGCTGGCGATGATCGGCGGCTTCGAGCTGTTCCGCGGCCTCGAGACCTATCGTATGCTGGTGTTCGGCTGGGCCATGGTGCTGATCATGATCTGGCGGCCACGCGGCCTGGTCGGCCATCGCGCGCCGACCGTTTATCTGAAGAAGGCGCAGGCCATCTCCTCCGACCTCGTCAAGGAAGGACACGGATGAGCGGCGACAAGATCCTCAGCGTCGACCGGCTGACCATGCGCTTCGGCGGCATCGTCGCCGTGCAGGATCTCTCGTTCGCCGCCGAGCGGAAGAAGATCACCGCGCTGATCGGGCCGAACGGCGCCGGCAAGACCACGGTGTTCAACTGCATCACCGGCTTCTACAAGCCGACCGGCGGCGCCATCCGCCTCACCCACGATGACGGAAAGGAAATCGCGCTCCAGCGGCTCAACGACTTCCGTATCGCCAAGCAGGCCAAGGTCGCGCGCACGTTCCAGAACATCCGCCTGTTTCCCGGGATGACCGTGCTCGAAAACCTGATGGTGGCGCAGCACAACATGCTGATGCGCGCCTCGGGCTTCACCTTGCTCGGCCTTGTCGGCGCGCCCGCCTATCGCGACGCAGAAAAGCGCGCGATTGATCTCGCCTCCGACTGGCTGAAGCGGGTCAACCTGCTGGACCGCGCCGACGACGCCGCCGGCAATCTCGCCTATGGCGATCAGCGCCGCCTCGAGATCGCGCGCGCGATGTGCACCGAGCCCGCACTGCTGTGCCTCGACGAACCGGCTGCCGGCCTCAACGCGCGAGAGAGCGCCGCGTTGAACGAGCTCCTGCTTTCGATCCGCAACGACCTGGGAACGTCGATCCTGCTGATCGAGCATGACATGTCGGTGGTGATGGAGATCTCCGACCACATCGTGGTGATGGATCACGGCGTGAAGATCGCACAGGGCACGCCGCGCGAGGTGCGCGACGATCCCAAGGTGATCGCCGCCTATCTCGGCACCGACGAGGAAGAGGCCGTGGCCGTCATGGAGAGCGGATCGTGACGGCGGCATCCCCCCTGCTCGCGATCCGGGGCCTGCGCGCGGCCTACGGCAAGATCGAGGCCTTGAAGGGCGTCGACGTCGACATCAATTCCGGCGAGATCGTGGCGCTGATCGGCGCCAACGGCGCCGGCAAGTCGACGCTGATGATGACGATCTTCGGCAAGCCGCGCGCCCGCGCCGGGCAGATCCTGTACGAGGGCAAGGACATCACGGCCGTCCCGACCCACGAGATCGCCCATTTGCGCATCGCGCAGTCGCCCGAAGGCCGTCGCATCTTCCCGCGCATGAGCGTCGCCGAGAACCTCCAGATGGGGGCCGACGTCACCGAGAGCACGCCGGCGGAACGGGAGAGCACGCTCGAGCGCGTGTTCGCCCTGTTTCCCCGCCTGAAGGAACGTTTCGCCCAGCGCGGCGGAACCCTGTCCGGCGGCGAGCAGCAGATGCTGGCGATCGGCCGCGCCTTGATGAGCCGCCCTCGCCTGCTCCTGCTCGATGAACCCTCGCTGGGGCTCGCCCCGCTGATCGCGCGGCAGATTTTCGACGCCATCCGCACGCTGAACCGGCAGGACGGCCTGACCGTGCTGATCGTCGAGCAGAACGCCAACCACGCCCTCAAGCTGGCCCATCGCGGCTATGTCATGGTCAACGGCCTGATCACGCTGGCCGGCAGCGGCGCCGAATTGCTGCAGCGCCCCGAAATCCGCGCCGCTTATCTGGAAGGCGGCCGGCACTGACCGGCCCCGCCCTGCGCGAGAATGCGGCTAGATATCTTGGCGTATGCCCGTATTTTGCCGGTGACTTCTCCTCGAATTCATTCAAGAATGGCGCCGGTTTGAACCGGGCATGCCCGGCAACTTCCACAGGCGACCACCCGCGAGGTATCTCATGAAATCACTGAAGCTCATCGGTCTGGCATTCGGCGCATCGCTCGCGCTATCGAGCGCGGCATTCGCGCAGGATGTCACCGTCGCAGTCGCAGGCCCGATGACCGGCGGCGAGTCCGCCTTCGGCCGCCAGATGAAGAACGGCGCCGAGATGGCCGTCGCCGACATCAACGCCGCCGGTGGCGTCAACGGCAAGAAGCTCGCGCTCAACGCCGAGGACGACGCCTGCGATCCGAAACAGGCCCGCTCGATCGCGGAAAAGATCGCCGGCGCCAAGATCCCGTTCGTCGCCGGCCATTTCTGCTCGTCGTCTTCGATCCCGGCCTCTGAAGCCTATGCGGACGGCAACGTCCTGCAAATCACCCCGGCTTCGACCAACCCGCTCTTCACCGAGCGCAAGCTGTGGAACGTGGCGCGAGTCTGCGGCCGCGACGACCAGCAGGGCCTGATCGCCGCGCAGTACATCGCCAAGAACTACAAGGGCAAGAACATCGCGATCCTCAACGACAAGACCACTTACGGCAAGGGTCTTGCCGACGAGACCAAGAAGGCGCTCAACAAGGCCGGCATCACCGAGAAGATGTACGAATCCTACAACAAGGGCGACAAGGACTTCAACGCGATCGTCTCGCGCCTGAAGAAGGACAATGTCGAACTCGTCTATGTCGGCGGTTACCATCAGGAAGCCGGCCTCATCCTCCGCCAGATGCGCGATCAGGGAATGAAGACGGTGCTGATGTCGGGCGACGCGCTCGCCGACAAGGAGTACGCCTCCATCACCGGTCCCGCCGGCGAAGGCACGCTGTTCACCTTCGGTCCCGACCCGCGCAACAAGCCGACCGCGAAGAAGATCGTCGAGGCGTTCAAGGCCAAGGGCATCGATCCGGAAGGCTATACGCTCTATACCTACGCTGCGCTGCAGGTCTGGACGCAGGCGGTCAAGAAGGCCGGCACCACCGACGCCAAGAAGGTCATGGAGACCATCAAGGCCGGCAAGTGGGACACGGTGCTCGGCCCGATCGAAATTGACGCCAAGGGCGACCTCAAGCAGATCGACTATGTCGTCTACAAGTGGGACGCCAAGGGCAATTACGCCGAGCTCGGCGCCAAGGGCTCTTGATCGAGAATGCTCTTCGGGGATCCCGATCAGCGATCCCCCGAAAGCTCCCGCCATCGCGACCACGCCCCGGCTTGCCGGGGCGTTCTTTTGCCGGTCAGACCGCGGCCGAAATCTCGCCGCCGGCCGCGGCCTGGGCCTTCCGTAGGGCCTGCAGCAGATCGTTCGGCCGAAACGGCTTTTGCAGGCCGACCACGTTGGCGAGGTGGGGCGATTGGTCCATGAAATCGAGTGCCGTCATCCCGGATACCGCAATCACCGGCAGCGCCGGCGCGCGTTCGCGCAAGGCGGTGATGACGTCGACGCCGCTGGTATCACCGAGGAAGATGTCCACAATCGCTGCGTCAAAGCGGCTTTCCGCAAAGGCCTTCAGCCCCGCCGCGCCGGTTTCGGCCTCCACGACCTCGAAATGGTTGACCCGAAGCACGATCGCCACCATCGCGCGGACGTCCTTCTGGTCGTCGATGATGAGAACGCGGGGCATGGGCAAACTCCCGATCTCGAAATCAAAATCGCCTGTTTCAAGCCTGGAACCGGCCGCAGCGGCAGGGCATTATGACACCGCCCAGTAAAGTGCCCCTTACCAATCCCTGTTCCGTGCTCTCACCGAAATTAGGTAAGCTGTAACCCTCGGTTGAGTCGTAAACCGGTTCCGTGACCACCTGCGCCCAGAACCCGCTACGATGAACGGACTGCCGGCGAATGAGACTAGCGGAGATGCTCAAGCCCATCGACTCGCGCGAAATGGACGTGCCTGCGCCGATCGACCGAAGCACATTTCTGTCGACCCTGCCGGCCACGTCGGCCGACCGCACTGCAGCATTGACGATTGTCGGTGTGTCCTCGCTCCTGTTCGCCGCAGCCGTGCCCTTTGCCGGTACCCCGCTCCTGCCGGTGCCAGCCTTCGTCGCCAGCTATCAATCCGCGCTGGCCGTGAGCGACATCGTCACGGCAGTGCTGCTGCTGTCGCAATTTGCGATCCTGCGCACCCGCGCGCTGCTGTGGCTCGCCAGCGGCTATCTCTTCACCGCCGCGGCGGCGCTGGTTCATGCCCTCACCTTCCCAGGGCTGTTCACCCCGACCGGACTCCTGGGCGCGGGCCGACAGACCACGGTGTGGCTCTACATGATCTGGCACGCCGGCTTTCCGCTCTGCGTGATGGCATATGCCTGGCTGAAGGAGAAAGACGGTGGGCCCCGGATCCGCGGCGCGGTAAGCACCGCGATTTATGCCTGCGGGCTCGGCGTCGTCGCCGCGATGGCGGTCTTCGCCTGGATCGTCACCGCGCAGCACGATCTGTTGCCGGTCCTGTTGAGCGAGGGCCGCTACACGGCGACCATGATCGGCGTCGTGTCCTTCGTGTGGTCGCTGAGCTTTGCCGCGCTGGTCTCGCTCTGGTTCCGCAGGCCGCATACGGTGATCGACATCTGGCTGATGGTGGTCATGTGCGCCTGGCTGTTCGACATCGCTCTGTCGGCGATCGTCAACGTCGCGCGCTTCGATCTCGGATTCTATGCCGGCCGGCTCTACGGCCTCGCCGCGGCGACCTTCGTGCTCGCGGTGCTTCTGATCGAGAATGTCCGCCTCCAGGCGCATACAGTGGGCCTCGTCGGAAAGCTGCGCCAGCAATCGGCCTCGCAACGCGACTATTTCGGCAAGCGCCTCGCGCTGTACGGCGCCGTGGTCGAATCCTCCAATGACGCGATCATCACCAAGTCGCTCGACGGCATCATCACCAGCTGGAACAAGGCCGCCGAAAACCTATTCGGCTACTCCGCCGCCGAGGCCGTCGGCAAGCCGATCGACATCATCGTGCCGCCGGATCGCAAGGGCGAGATCAGAAGCACCCTCAACCAGATCGCCAGCAATGAATCGATCGCCCAGCACGAGACGGTCCGAATCCGCAAAGACGGCCGCCCGCTCGACGTCGTCCTGAACGTCTCGCCGCTGCGGACCGACGATGGAGAGATCATCGGCGCTTCCAAGATCGCCCACGACATCACGGAAGAAAAGCAGGCTAGAGAGAAGCTGCGCCGCGAGACCGAGGAACGCCAGCGGATTTTCGAGACATCGCAGGACCTGATCCTGGTCACCGACGGCTACGGCAATTTCGTCCAGGTCAGCCCGAGCGTGCAGAACATTCTCGGCTACAGCCCCGAGGACATGGTCGGGCACAGCGCGATCGAGTTCATCCATCCCGACGATCTCGAGAAGACGCGGAGCGAGATGCGGGCGGCCCGTCGCGGCGCGGTCAAGCGCAGCTTCGAGGCGCGCTACTACCATTACGACGGTCACGAGGTCACGCTGAACTGGATGGGCACCTGGTCCGAGCCGGTGAAACGCCACTTCTTCATCGGCCGCGACCTCACCGACAAGCAGGCCGCCGAAGCCCAGCTCCGGCAGGTCCAGAAAATGGACTCGATCGGCCAATTGACCGGCGGCGTCGCCCACGACTTCAACAACGTGCTGACCGTGATCACGGGCACGATCGGCATTCTCAGCGACGCGGTCGCCGACCGGCCCGATCTTGCCGCGATCACCAAGCTGATCGACGACGCCGCCGAGCGCGGCGCGCAGCTGACCAAGCACCTGCTCGCCTTCGCCCGCAAGCAGCCGCTGCAGCCGCGCGAGATCGACGTCAACGCACTGGCGCTCGAAGCCGCCAAGCTCTTGCATCCGACGCTCGGCGAGCAGATCACCATCATGCCGCAGCTCACCGAGGATGCCTGGCCGACACTGGTCGACCCGGGCCAGCTCTCCACCGCGATCCTCAATCTCGCGCTGAACGCGCGCGACGCCATGCCCGAGGGCGGCACCCTGGTGCTGGAGACCCGCAACATCTTCCTCGACGACGGCTATGCCAGCATGAACCCCGACGTCGTTGCCGGCAATTACGTGATGATCGCGGTCAGCGACACCGGCACCGGAATTCCTGCCGAGCTGATCGACCGGGTGTTCGATCCCTTCTTCACGACCAAGGAGGTTGGCAAGGGCACTGGCCTCGGCCTCAGCATGGTGTTCGGCTTCGTCAAGCAATCGGGCGGGCACATCAAGATCTACAGTGAGGAAGGCCACGGCACGAGCGTGAAGATCTACCTGCCGCGCTCGACCGGTGTGCAGGAGACCGAGTTCGAATCGCTCCAGAATGCGCCAATCACCGGCGGTAACGAGAAGATCCTGATCGTCGAGGACGATGCCTTGGTGCGGCAGTATGTCGTGACGCAGGTCAAGAGCCTCGGCTATACCGCGCTCGAGGCCGCCAACGGCGCCGAGGCGCTCAATATCATCGACAGCGACGAGACCATCGACCTGCTGTTCACCGACATCATCATGCCCGGCAACATGAATGGCCGCCAGCTGGCCGACGAAGCCCACAAGCGCCGCCCCGACCTGAAGACGCTGTTCACCTCGGGCTACACCGAGAACGCCATCGTCCATCACGGCCGGCTCGATTCCGGCGTGCTGCTGCTGGCCAAGCCCTACCGCAAGTCCGAGCTCGCCAAGATGCTGAGGACCGCGCTCGCCGGTTGAGCCTGCGGCATTGCTGCGCTATCGCAGATCCTGAATTCTCAAACACGAGGCCGCCTTGAAGAACCTTCTCACCGATATCGCCGGCGTCCGGGTCGGCCACGCCGAAGATCCGAAAGTCGGTTCCGGCGCGACCGCGATCATCTTCGATTCTCCTGCGATCGCCGCGATCGACGTGCGCGGCGGCGGCCCCGGCACGCGCGAGGATGCACTGCTCGATCTCGCCAACACGGTCGAGCGCGTCGACGCCATCGCGCTGTCGGGCGGCTCGGCCTTCGGCCTCGACACCGGCGGCGGCGTGCAGGCCCGGCTCGCCGAGCAGGGCCGCGGCCACCGGGTTCGCGAAGCGCTGATCCCGATCGTGCCGGGGGCGATCCTGTTCGACCTGCTCAATGGCGGCGACAAGGCCTGGGGACGCTTCTCGCCGTATCGCGACCTCGGCTATGCCGCGGCGACTGCCGCAACCAGCGCGGATTTCGCGCTTGGCAGCGCCGGCGCCGGCTTCGGCGCCACCACCGCGACGTTCAAGGGCGGGCTTGGCTCGGCATCGGCCGTGACGCCGAGCGGAATCAAGGTCGCGGCGATCGTCGCCGTCAACGCCGTGGGCAGCGTCACCGTCGGCAATGGCCCGTGGTTCTGGGCGGCGCCGTTCGAAGTGGACGGCGAATTCGGTGGACGCAGCCTGCCGGACAAGTTCACCGAGGACATGCTCCGCATGCGCATCAAGGGCGGTCCTGCCGCGAGCGCGCGCGAGAACACCACCATCGGCGCCGTCGTGACCAACGCGGCGCTGACCAAGCCCCAGGCCAAGCGGCTGGCGATGATCGCGCATACCGGCTTCGCCCGCGCGATCTATCCGGTGCATGCGCCGACCGACGGCGACGTGCTGTTCGCCGCCGCCACCTGCGAAACGCCGATCGAGCCGCTGGTTGGCCTCACCGAGCTCGGCACGATCGCCGCCAACGTGGTCGCCCGCGCGATCGCCCGCGGCGTCTACAGCGCGACGGCCCTACCGTTTCCGGGCGCGCAGGCGGCTTGGAAGGACCGGTTCGGCTAGAAACGAAACCGTCACCCAAGCGTTACCCGGCGGACAAGGTGTGCGGCCATGCCCTCTTCCGTGATCCGCTTTTTTCGCTATGCGCCAGAGAGACGCGAACTGAAGGTGACGTTCGTCAGCGGGCGCCTCTATGTCTATGAGGATGTTCCGCCCGAGATCGCTGCTGCGTTCAGGGATGCGCGCGCAAAAGGAACGTTCTTCAATCGCGAGATCCGCGACCGCTATGCCTGTCGTGACATCACGCACGAACTTGCCGGGTAACTTCGGGACGCGCTCACACGCTGATCGACATCGATGAAGCTGCTGATCCCGCAGTGGCCTGCGCCTGGCGCTGCATCATCTGCCCGAACCAATCATAAGGCGAATTGCCGCCACTTTTCGCATTCGACGAGCCGGCGGCGCCCGGCACCGTGGTCGACATCTTGAAGCCGTCGGCATAGGTGACGATGGTGGTGGTCGAGCCGTCGGCATTGGTCGTCGTGGTCGACGTCGAGCCGCGGCTGGATTGCGACGAGGAATCCGAGCCATCGCCCGCGCCTTCCGCGTGATCACGGCCGTGACCGCCTCTCAGCGCCTTCGTCATCTCGCCGAGATTGACGCTGCCATCCGCATTCGCGTCCATCTTCGAAAACACGTCGTCGGCCTGGGCCAGATTGGTGCCGCCCGCGCCGAGCGCGTCCTCGAACTCGGACTTGGTGATTTTGCCGTCGCCATCCACGTCGATCTGCGAGAACAGATCCTTCAGCGCAGCCTCCCGGCCCTTCGACGTCGAGGATGTGCCGTTGGCCGACTGGCCCTGCGCCGCGAACAGCGCATTCATCGTCTCCGCCGAGATCTGCGGATATTTACCTGCATTGACCGACGAGGTCGCGCCGGTCGTGCTGCTGCCGCTGTCGATTGCGAACGGATTGGTCGGCGCACTCTGCGAGGAGCCGATCTTGTGCGCCGCCGACGACGATTTCGCGTTTGTCAGCGACTGGATCGCGTCGAGCGCGCTCGATACCGCACCAAGGGCGAACAACATTGCACAACTCCAACAGGATGCGGCATGCCGCGACCAATGTTCTGCGGCTGAACTCAGCAAGCGCCGTGCCATCGCGAAAAGCTCAACGAATTCCGCATCCGTCGGGTCGTGCAGGCCGCGGGAACATCGGCAATTCATGCCGCCGGCGGCAGAAATTTCCGCCCACAGGAAGCGCGCCCCTCCTGCATTGCCCGCCACAAGAGCCCATGTTAGGCGAGGCCATTCGTCGTCCGTCCGCCCCCGGGAAAACGCGCCATGACCCAAGCTTTCGCCCCCCGCCCCCTGGCCATCGCGCCCTCGATCCTGGCCTCGGATTTCTCGAAGCTCGGCGAGGAGGTGCGCAGCGTCGACGCCGCCGGCGCCGACTGGATCCATCTCGACGTGATGGACGGGCACTTCGTTCCGAACATCTCCTACGGTCCTGACGTCATCAGGGCGATGCGCCCGCACACCAAGAAGATCTTCGACGCGCATCTGATGATCTCGCCCTGCGATCCCTATCTCGAGGCCTTCGCGAAGGCCGGCTGCGACCACGTCACCGTGCACGCGGAGGCAGGTCCCCATTTGCACCGCTCGCTCCAGGCGATCCGCGCGCTCGGCAAGAAGGCCGGCGTCTCGCTCAATCCGGCGACGCCGATCAGCGCGCTCGAATACGTTCTCGACCTCGTCGACCTCGTGCTGGTGATGTCGGTCAATCCCGGCTTCGGCGGCCAGGCCTTCATCCCCTCCGCGATCGGCAAGATCCGGGACATCCGCGCGATGGTTGCGGGCCGCCCGATCGACATCGAGGTCGACGGCGGCGTCGGCCCCGATGTCGCGGGTGCGCTCGCCGCGGCCGGCGCCAACGCTTTCGTCGCGGGCACCTCGGTGTTCAAAGGCGGCACGCAGGAGGCCTACAAGACCAACATCGCCGCGATCCGCAACGCGGCACTTGGGGCACGCGGCGAGGCGATCTGAGACCATCGCTATCCGAACCGGAGCCGCGGCCGCTACGACCAAGTGGAATGGATAAACTCCGCGCCACTCCGTTTACTGCCGGCCTGCTTCGTCTTCTCGCCGAGTCCCTTCATGATGGAGAGCAAGTGGTCTGGCAGGGGCAGCCCGACGCCACCGCCAACGCGACAATGTGGCGATTTCTCTGGTGGATCGGATTTCCCTGGTTGTTGCTGACCGTCATCGCCGTCAGCAACGATTGGATCGACCAAGCGACCCAACCTCTGGCAATGATTGGAGTTGGGATGATTGCAGCTCCGTTCGTGATGCTGCTTCAAGACCTGCAGACGCTTTATGTGATCACCGACCGCCGCGCGCTGATCGTGCGCACGGCCTGGAGCAGACGCAGCGTGACCGCTACTTCGTTCGACGCCATGGATGAAGTGTTCGAAATCCTCGACATCGGCGGCGGCGTCGGCCACCTGAACTTTGCGTCAGGGCGCTCGACCCGTTCGCCCGATACCGACTACACCGGGCGCTATGGGTTTCGCTGTGTTCGAGACGCAAGGCGCATCCGGGATATCCTCGATCATGCGCGCACCGGCAAAGTACGTCGGTCGCACGCGGGAAGAACTGCGGCTTCCACGGGTTCTGCAAGGCGCAAAGCTTAAAATTGTAGCCTTGGTCCGTACTCATCCGGACTTCACTGATTCGCGCAAATCATTGCAAGTGATTCCTGCCTGTTTTCGCGGGAGCACATCATGACGACGACCCTGGTTTGGACTGGCGTGGCGTTGTGGATTGGTTTCAGTGCGTTTGTGGTGTTCGGTCCCTCGGCCGGACCGGTCGAGGCCCCGGCACGTCCGGCCCGCAACATCCGTCGCGACCGCACCAGGGGCTGACGTCCATGCAGATCGCACTCGTGAGGCGTCAGCCGAAGCGCCGGTGCCGGATTCCACGGCGCCCGCATCCGAGCCTCGATTATTTCTTCGGCCGCCTCGAGCGCGCCGATGGCACGCTGGACGACGATGCCGGGCTCGACAATTCGGACCTCGACCGTTCGCTTGGCTCGCCGCGCCGACACTAAGACCTCTTTTCCGGACCGCCCATGAAACCGCATTGCCCGAACTGCCTGAAGGAAATGACCAAGGCGTCCGCGTCGCGTAACCTGTTCAATTGCGAGCCCTGCCGCGAGATCATCCAGTATTTCGGCGGCAGCGCCGATCACGGCGAGCCGGGACCGCAATTCGCCTGGCCGATCCGCCGCAAGCGCGCATTTGCCGTCCACGCGGCCTGATCCGGCCCGCAAATCGCCCCGGCCGGCCTAACCTTCGCCGGCCTCCGGCCCGCCGCCGTCCCCCGCCAATCGCGGCGGCCGCACCACGGTGACGGTGCAGCTCGCCTCCGAGGCCACCTTGGCCGACACGCTGCCGAGCAGCATGCGCCGGAACGAGCTCTGTCGCGCGCCGATGATGACGTGGTCGACCTGGTTGGCCTTGGCAAACTCCAGGATCGCGGCGGCGGGATCGACCGCCTCCAGCACATGAGCCGACAGCCGGCTCTCGTCCAGCTTGAGCGGCGTTGCCCAATGCCTGAGCGCGACCAGACGATCGATATGCTTGTTGGAGCCCTGCTCGTCCAACGTCCGATCGATCGCAATCCGGTTCAGCTTGAGCACGTTGACGCAGGCAAGCCGCGCCGAGGGCAAGGTGGCGAGGATGCGCTCGGTGGTCACGCGCAGCGCCTCGTTCAGCTCCGGAGCGCCCTCCGCCGTGTCGAGCGCAACGGCGAGGATCGGGCTCGATGCGATCTGGGCTGCGACATCCGATTTCGCGCGCGGCGCCATGACACCCTGGTTGAAGCGCCGGCGCCAGGCGATGCCGAGGGAATCGCGCTTCACCCGCTCCGAGCGCGCGGTGAGCTTGACCTGGTCCGGATAAGCGAGATCGAAGGCAAGCTGGGCCGCGGTCGGATAGCGCCACACCGGCTCGATCTCCAGACAGCGCAACACCACCTCCTGAAGCCAGGGCGGATAATCCGCACGAAGCTTCCGCGGCGGATGCGGATCGCGCCACAGCCGGCGCCGCATCGCCCGCAGCGTCTCGCCCTCGCCGAACGGCCGCTCGCCGGTGGTGAAGAAATAGAGCAGCACGCCGAGCGAAAACACATCGCTGCGCGGATCGTCGCGCAGCCCGAGCAGCCGCTCGGGTGCCATATAGGGCGCGGTGCCGTAAGGCAGGCGGAATTCCTCCTGCAACAGGTCCGGCAGGTGGTTGTGATGCGACAGGCCGTAGTCGATCAGCACCGCTTCGCCGCTCTCGCGGAACATGATGCTGCTCGGCTTGATGTCGTGGTGGATCACGTTCTGCCGGTGCAGATCCGCAAGCGCCGTGGCGATTCTGGCGACGAGCTGCCGCGCCTCGTCATAGGGCAGCGGCAGGTCGGGGAGCCGCTTGTACAGCGTGGCACCTGGAATGCGCTCGATCACGACATAGGCCTGGCGGGCGAAATCACCGGTGCCGAAGCAGGCCGGCACGTGCGGCCCCGCCAGCCGCGGCAGGATCATCATCTCCATCTCGAAGGAAACGATCGCGGCGGCGTCCTCGCCCTCCGACACCCGCGGGATCTTCATCAGCAAGGGCACGTCGATGCCGGGATGGGTGACGGTCCACAGCGTCGCCATGCCGCCGGCATGAACGCATTCGCCGATCGTAAAACCGTCGATCTCCGCGCCTGACTTGACCAGGGGTTTGGGCATCCGTCAGCGCCCCTGCAACAAGCGGTCGGCAAGCCAAGGCGGCAGACCGTTGTCGCGGATCCTGCTCGCTGCGGTCTCGACGTCATAGGGCGCGCGGCAATAGGTGATCTGGCACGACTCGGTGTCGAACAGCACGAAGGCCGCCGACGGATCGCCGTCGCGGGGCTGGCCGACCGAGCCGAGCACGGCGAGCCATTGCCGTCCGCGCAGGAGCTGCACGGGGACGTCGGTCTTCGGCACGAAGCTCGTCATCTTCGCCGTCACCGACATCGAATAGAGCGCCGGCCTGTGGATGTGGCCGCAAAAGGTGACGTGGGCCCGTGTCGCAATCAGGCTCTTGGCGGCGTCCACGGTCGAGCGGACATAGTGCCAGCGCTGGGGATGCGAGGCTTCCGCATGCACGAACAGGCGGCCATCGTCCTCCACCTGCATCGGCAATTCGGCCAGAAACCGCCGCTGCGCCGTGTCGAGGCGGCCGCGGGTCCATTCGATCGCGATCTGCGCCTCGGCGTTCATCGTCTCGGCCGTGGAATTGATCGCCTGGTCATGATTGCCGCGCACCGCGACGGCGCCCTGCGCGACCAGCTCCATCGCGGTGTCCACCACCCATTCCGGATCGGCGCCATAGCCGACGAAGTCGCCGAGCAGGACGAAGCCCTCTGCGCCCTTCGCATGCGCGATCTTCAGGCAGGCCTCGAACGCCTGCCTGTTGCCATGGATATCCGAGAAGACAGCGAGAAGCACGCACCCTCCACCCCTCAAATTCTTATTCGAGGCCGATGAGGCCAAATTGAGGGAGGTCAACAGGATGCGCCAGCACTGGGCCGTTTGCCAGCACTGCTCTACGATGATGGTGGTGGGCCTATTGCTCGTCCTTCGGCGGCATCCGGGGCGGCGGAATCGGCGTGAACACCGCGTCCTGGGCACCGGCCGGCGGCGCAGTGAACTCGCCGGTCGAGGAATCGCCGCCGCTGGTCTCCAGGATGGTCTTCGGCGTCACATATTCTCGAACCAGGTCGATCAGGCTGCCGTCGCCGCCGCCGAAATCCGCCGCGCGCCCTCCTTGCGGATGTCCGGCCGCGATCTCGTTCTCGGCGGCGTGGGTCTTGTCGGCCAGCCGGTCATTGTAGGGCACACGAAAAGCGCGCGGGATGCCGCTCGGGCGATTGTCCTCGTCCAGCGCCTCGACCCAGAGATAGATCGAGCCGGGATCGCCCTCAAGCGAATGCGGCTCGACGATGCGGGCCTTCAGCAGCTTGAAGGTGGTCGGCAGCCGCTCCGTGCTGGCCCAACCGAGCAGGCCGCGCATTTCGGTGAAGCTGACGATGTAGAAGGTGCTGGTCACGACCACGGCGACCGCCTTCAGCGACCAGTGCAGCCGCGCATAGACCAGAACGACCAGCAGCAGCGCGCCGATGACGGCATACGCGACCGATAGCGTCAGGATGACCGTTTGCAGGTTACTCACGGCGTACCCTCGTAGCGTTCCTGCTCACACCGGTCCTGGCATCGAGATCGCCGCCGTTGCGCCAGCTGCTGCGGAACGTCTCCAACAGCGATTTCGGCCGCTGATCGACATCGACGACCTTGCCTTCCGCATCGATCCGGAATCGGACCGCGGTCTTCTCGTCGCCGGTGTGGTCGAGCGTGAACTTGTTGTCGAAGATCACCTGCGCGGTCGGATTGAGCTTCTGCACCTTCACACCGGCCGTCACAGGCTCGCCCGTGGTGGCGACGAAATGCGAGACGTTCACGACGTACTCGCCGGCGAGGATGCCACGCACGGTGACGATCTCCTCGCGGATCGGCGAGGCGATCTTCTTGCCGTTGACGATGATGAAATTGTTGGCCCCGCCGCGGTCGTCGCGGTCGAGCGTGAGGAAGCCGGCCTCGCGGTGGCGATACCAGGCGATGTTGCCGGCGGGATCCTGCACGAACAGGTCGAGATCGTCGGGGTGGTTGTCCGGCCAGTCCAGCGTGATCATGAACTCCGCCTTGGAATCGATCTTGCCGTCCTTGGCGTCGGGGGAGACCGCCAGCAGCGCCAGGAAGAACAGGAAGGCGATCACCTGGAGCGCCTTGAACAGCATCACGCCCAGCGGGTCGAACGGCTCCTCGCGCGGATAGAGACCGAAATCATCCATCATGACGGCGTTCCCGAACCCTTGCGCTCCAGCACCGGCGTCACATAGGTCTCGGTCAGCACCACCGCGTCCGAGAACACCCGCTGGGTCGCGGCGTCGAGCATGTAGTACTGGATGCGGATCAGGATCGAGCCGACAAGGCCGGCCAGCGTCGTGTACATCGCGATCGCCATGCCGTCGCTCATCAAGCCCATCGAGGAGCGCATCGCGACCTTGTCGGCGGCGTCCAGCCCCGCGATCGGCGCCAGCATGATGATGAAGCCGATGATGGTGCCGAGCAGACCGAGCTTCATCAGCGTATCGGAGACGAAGGCGCCGAACCCGTTGGAGCCGCGCAAGCGATCGGCGAGATTACGTAGCAGCAGCGTCTGGTCGACCGGCCGGTAGTCCTGCGCCGCGGCCTTGGTCACCAGGCTTTCGATGTGGTCGCGCACCAGACCGCGCGGCAGCGCCACGGCGCTCGCATCGAGCGCCTTGCTGCCGCCCGCTGCCGACAGCACCGCGCGGCAGCGCCGCGTCGCCGCCCCTTCCCGCGCGATGGCCCGGGTCCGCAGGAAGCAGTGGCCGCAGGTAAGGACGTAGAGCGCCGCGATCACCGCTGAAATGTAGGTGCGGTCCGAGGTCAGCATCAGGTGAATCAGGCCGAAGCGCCACAGCAGCACGACAGCGAAGATCGACAGCCCGGTGAAGATCATCCAGAACAGCAGCGCGCTGCGCTCGGATGGATCGGCAGCCTGGCTTGCGATTGGTCCAATCGTCATCGAACTCATGCTGCACCGCTCCTGGCTTGCAGGCGCCGGCCTGCAACGTGTCCTCACCGATTAGATCAAAGCCGCCGTTTCAGGTCCAAAGACCCATGCCCAATCCGGCTTGGGAAATTTGCCCGAGCTGCAATCCCTAGCGTTCTGCGATTGGCAAGGCACGGCGGCGTTGTTAGGCTGACCTTAGCAAACGTCGGGGGTGATCGCATGCGCCTCGTGCTTCAGCTTGTAGCCCGCCTGCTTCTAATCGTAGCGCTGTGCCTGGGAGCCGCGACCGTATGGGCCACGTTCGATGCCTATCGCAGCGTCGATCGGGCGACGGCGGCGTCGGCGCAGCGGGTCGCGCAGGCGCTTCAGGCGCTGTATTGGCGCGAGCTGTTGTTGCGCAGCAGCAGGGCGCGCGAGCATCTCCTGCCGGTTCCGGACTGGCGCACGCTGGAGACGATGAAGCTGATCTCGCCCGGCGTCTGCGTCGAGTTCCAGCCGGCCGCGGCCTTCGAGAAGCCGCTCTGCGGCCAGAGCGAGGGGCTGGGCAAGACGCCGCCGCGCTGGTTCGCCGCCATCGTGCCGAGCTTCCTCGGCAGCCACGCCGAGGTGGTGCGGCCCGTCAGTCCCCGCGCCGCAGCCGCCGGCGCCGTCGTTGCGACGCCCCATGCGGCCGCCGCGATCGCGCTCGCCTGGGACTACGTCCTCAACGTCATCGACGTCGCGCTGCTGATGGCGGCGGCGATCGCCCTGCTTGCTTCGCTCGCCATCGCGCACGCGCTGGCGCCGGCGCGCGCGATCGTCACCGCGCTTCAGCGCATGGCGCGCGGCCAATATCGCACCAGGCTGCCGCGCTTCCGCTCGATGGAGCTGGCGATGATCGGCAGCGCCGTCGGCGAGCTCGGCGGCCGGCTGGAGGAAGCGACCGAGCAGCGCGCCGCGCTGACGCGCCGCCTGATCGAGATCCGCGACGACGAGCGCCGCGCGCTCGCCCGCGAGCTGCACGACGAGTTCGGGCAGAATCTGTCCGCCATTCTCGCCTTCGCCAACACGATCGAGACGGCGAGTACGAAGCAGCACAAGGATGATGGGATCGCGCAGGACGCGCGCATGATCTCGCAGGCGACGCACCATCTGATGGCCTCGCTGCGCGACGCGCTGAACCGGCTGCGCAATCCGCTGCCGGAGGAGCTCGGGCTCGAGGCGAGCCTGGTCAATCTCGTCGACAGCTGGCGCTCGCACAGCGCCGCGCGGCCGGCGATCCAGCTCGATCTCAGGGGCGACCTCACCGACATCAGCGGCCCGGCCGCCACCACCGCCTATCGGGTCGCACAGGAATGCCTGACCAACGCGCTGCGCCACAGTGCAGCGCGCGAGATCTCGCTCCGCGTCGAGCGGCGCGCCGGCGAGGACGATGCGCTGCTGATCCGCGTCGAGGACGACGGCGGCGGCGATGCGGAGCGCGTCGCGCAATCGGCCGGCTTCGGCCTCACCGGAATCCGCGAGCGCGTCACGGCCGCCGGCGGATCGCTGTCGATCCTGCCCGCGAACCGCGGCCTCAGCATCGCCGCCACCATTCCGCTCGCTGCATGAGGCCGGGATGAACGAGGTGGCGGCAACAGGCATCTCCGTGCTGCTGGTCGACGACCATCCGATCGTGCGGCAAGGCTATCGGCGCGTGCTGGAGAGCCAGGGCGATTTGCATGTCGTGGCGGAAGCCGACAACGCCGCCGACGCCTACGGCGCGTTCAAGGCGCATGACCCCGACGTGGTGGTGCTCGACATTTCGATGCCCGGCGCGAGCGGGCTGGAGGCGATCCGCAACATCCGCGCCCGCAGCCCGCGTGCGCGCATTCTCGTCTTCACCATGCACAATGAGGCCGTGCTGGTGAAGTCGGCCTTCGGCGCTGGCGCCTCCGGCTTCGTCACCAAAAGCAGCGAGCCGTCCGCGGTCGTGAACGCCATCCGCAGCGTCGCCCGCGGCGAGCGCGCCATGAGCGATGACATCGCGCATGTGCTGGCGGAGGACAGCCTGTCCCCGACCGGCTCGGTGCTGGACCAGCTGGGCGAGCGCGAGATCGAGATCTTGCGCCAGTTCGCCGGCGGCGCCACCACCGAAGAGATCGCGGCGCATCTCAATCTCAGCGTCAAGACCGTGCAGAACTATCACTACCTGATCAAGTCGAAGACCGGCGCGCGCACTGATGCGCAGCTGGTGCGGCTCGCCGCGACCTGCGGGCTGACGAGGATCTAGCAGCAAAGCTGCCGCACTACCCGATCCCTCGACGCTCCTCAATCTGCTGGCGAAATAGGAACGGTTCCGATCCGGCGCCGGTTGGTACGGCAGAGAAGGAGTAAAGGGTCATGAGTAAGGGTCACCACAAAGCAGTCGACCATCCCCCAATCATCACGGTAGGCGAGCTCATCGACGAACTTTGCCGCCTGCCCGACACGGCCGTCGTCCACTTTCGCTGCCCGATGTTCGATCAGGAGCTGACATTCTACCGGCTTCGAAAGCGGTCGAAGGACGCCGTCGAAATCGCAGTCAACGCCTATCCGGATAGTCCGCCGGTGGTGCCGTCGTCCGACCCGGCGCTCAACGCGCGAAGGCACTCGCCGTCGCTGCGCGACGGCGCCCTCCTTCACAAGGCAAGAGGCTGATCGGCGGCACGCGGCTCAGTCCTTGCGGCCTCAGGCCGCCTTCAACCCGCGCAGCAGCAGCGCCAGCGTCGCATCGACGCGCGCGGGGAGATCGGCGTCCTTCCATTCCTCGGCATGGGCCGGATGGTGGAAGCGGACGGTCGCATCGAAGATCGCGCGCGCGGTCGCCTTGACGTCGCCTACGGCGAACTCGCCCTGCTGCACGCCGTCGGTCAGGATCGCGGCGATCTGGTCGATCATGGTGTCCTTGTGGCACTTGACGGCCGCGCAGGCCTCACGCGCCAGAGTCAGATAAGTCTCGAACATTTCAGGATCGTCGAGCACACGCGAACGCTTGGCCGCGAACAGCGTGCGCAGCCAGCGGTCGAGCCTGTCGGGCGCCGCCCCCTGTTCCCTGGCGATCGCCAGCAGCGGGGCGTCGATGCGGTCCAGCCAGCGCTTGGCAACGGCCTCGCGCAGCGAGGCCTTGCTGGGGAAATGACGGTAGACGCTGCCGTGGCTCACATCGAGCGCACGGGCAACGTCGACCACGGTGGCCTTGGCAAGTCCGTAACGCCTGAGCACGTCCTCGGTGACTTCGAGGATCCGCTCCGGCGTCAAGACAACGGCTTCATTCATGCCAGCACCATGTTCCCATTCAGGGCTCAGTTTACTCCGGCAGTAGGGCTGCTTCCGAAGCGCCCTGGCCGGTCGTTTCGGAAAGCCTATGCCTTAATGCGGCAGTTTTGCAGCCTGCGCCGCGATCTGGCGCGCCACCAGCAAATTGAGCCAATGCCCAATCACGCCAGTGAAATTGAGGATTTCGGTCGTCATTGTCTAAGTCTCCATTCGTCCGCGGTCCCCGCTCTTCAATCCGCCCTCCGATCCGAGCGTGGCTCGGATGTCGGGCTCCCCGGGGCTTGTCGCGGGACGCCCAATCGGGGCGTCCGAGAACGGATATACACGTCCCGCTGACAGATTTCAATATCTGTCAGTCAATGATCCGTGATTGACAGCTAATATCTGCGGCCAGGCGCCGCCATCCCGGCCGGCCGGTCTGGTGGAAAGGTCGGCGATGCCCTTCTTCCGGGGCCCAGACCGTTTGTTTCGCCCTGCCTGCTCTGTTACATCACGGCGTAAAAAGCATTTTGGCCGGCGCCGCCGTTCTCGGGACCGCCCGCCCACCTTCCTGGAGCCGCCCCATGATCCCCCGCTACACCCGCCCGGAAATGGCCTCGATCTGGGAGCCGCAGACCCGGTTCAAGATCTGGTTCGAGATCGAGGCGCATGCGGCGGACGCCCTCGCCGAGCTCGGGACCATCCCCAAGGAGGCCGCCCGGACGGTCTGGGCCAAGGCCAAGGACGCCATCTTCGACGTCGGCCGCATCGACGAGATCGAGCGCGAGACCAAGCACGACGTCATCGCGTTCCTCACCCACCTTGCCGAGATCGTCGGCCCCGAGGCGCGCTTCGTGCACCAGGGCATGACCTCCTCCGACGTGCTCGATACCTGCCTCAACGTCCAGCTCACCCGCGCCGCCGACCTGCTGCTCGCCGACCTCGACAAGGTGCTGGCCGCGCTGAAGAAGCGCGCCTTCGAGCACAAGATGACGCCGACTATCGGCCGCAGCCACGGCATCCATGCCGAGCCCGTGACCTTCGGCCTCAAGCTCGCTTATGCCTATGCCGAATTCACCCGTGCCAAGGACCGTCTGATCGCGGCGCGCAAGGAGGTCGCGACCTGCGCGATCTCCGGCGCCGTCGGCACCTTCGCGCAGATCGATCCGCGCGTCGAAGAGCATGTCGCCAAGGCCATGGGACTCGTGCCGGAGCCGATCTCGACCCAGGTGATCCCGCGCGACCGTCACGCGATGTATTTCTCGACCCTCGGCGTGATCGCCTCCTCGATCGAGCGCATCGCCGTGGAGATCCGCCACATGCAGCGCACCGAGGTGCTCGAGGCCGAAGAGTTCTTCTCGGAGGGACAAAAGGGCTCCTCCGCCATGCCGCACAAGCGCAACCCGGTGCTGTCGGAGAACCTCACCGGCCTCTCCCGCATGGTGCGCGCCTATGTGACGCCGGCACTGGAGAACGTCGTGCTCTGGCACGAGCGCGACATCTCGCACTCCTCGGCCGAACGCATGATGGGCCCGGACGCCACCGTGACGCTCGACTTCGCGCTGGTGCGCCTCGCCGGCCTGATCGACAAGCTGCTGGTCTATCCCGCCAACATGCAAAAGAACCTCGACCGCCTCGGCGGCCTCGTGCATTCGCAGCGCGTGCTGCTGGCGCTGACGCAGAAGGGCGCCAGCCGCGAGGACGCCTACAAGCTCGTGCAGCGCAACGCCATGCCGGTCTGGCGCGGCGAAGGCGACTTCCTTCAGCTGCTGAAGAAGGACAGTGAGGTGAAGACATATCTCACCGACGCCGAGATCGAGGAGCAGTTCGACCTCGGCTATCACCTCAAGCACGTCGACACGATCTTCAGGCGCGTGTTCGGGGAAGCGTAGGATCGTAGGGTGGGTTAGCCTTGCGGCCTGCGCGAAGCGCAGTCCGCTGGGCGTAACCCACCTCTTTCGCTCCCACGGAAACCGTGGTGGGTTACGCCAAGTGGATGCGCTTGCGCATCCACGGGGCTAACCCACCCTGCAAACGACAACCAGAAAGCGGATTCCCTCATGCCCATCGTCAACCGCGTCGCCGCCCTCTCCGACGAAATGGCCGCCTGGCGCCATGACTTCCACGAGAACCCCGAGCTGCTCTACGAAGTCCACCGCACCGCCGGCATCGTCGCCGATCGCTTGCGCGAATTCGGCTGCGACGAGGTGGTGACGGGCATCGGCCGCACCGGCGTGGTCGGCGTGATCCGCGGCCGCAAGTCGGCCTCCGGCAAGACGATCGGCCTGCGCGCCGACATGGACGCGCTGCCGATCATGGAGACGTCGGGCGTGTCTTATGCCTCGAAGGTCCCCGGCAAGATGCACGCCTGCGGCCATGACGGCCACACCGCGATGCTGCTGGGCGCGGCCAAATATCTCGCCGAGACGCGCAATTTCGACGGCACGGCCGTGATGATCTTCCAGCCCGCCGAGGAAGGCGGTGGCGGCGGCAAGGCGATGGTCGAGGACGGACTGATGACGCGCTGGAACATCCAGGAGGTCTACGGCATGCACAACATGCCGAACCTGCCCGAGGGCCATTTCGCCACCACGCCGGGTGCGATGCTCGCCTCCTCCGACAACATCCAGATCACGGTCCGCGGCAAGGGTGGCCACGCCGGCGCCGGTCCGCACAAATCTGTCGACAGCGTGCTGATCGGCTCGCAAATCGTGAACGCGCTGCAATCGATCGTGGCGCGCAACGTCGATCCGCTGAAATCGGCGGTGATCTCGATCACACAATTCCACTCCGGCACCGCCTTCAACATCATCCCGGAGGTCGCCGAGCTCGCCGGCACCGTGCGCACGCTCGACCCCGAAGTGCGCGATCTCGTCGAACGCCGCATCGGCGAAGTCGCCGACAGCATCGCCCGCGCCTATGGTGGCTCGGCCGAAACGAAATACACGCGGATGTATCCGGTGACGATGAACCATGCCCGCGAGGCCGCACTCGCCGCCGACGTCGCGCGCGACATCGTCGGCACTGAGCGCGTCAACGACAAGTTCGTCCCGATGATGGGCGCCGAGGACTTTTCGTTCATGCTGGAAGCACGCCCCGGCGCGATGGTGCTGGTCGGCATGGGCGACGGCAACGAGTGTCACCACCCGGCTTACGTCTTCAACGACAACATTCTGGGTCACGGCGCCTCGTTCTGGGCGCGGCTGGTGGAAACACGAATGCCTGCGGGGTAGCAGGCGGGCAATCACCAGCTCAGTTGCAGACTTCGACCATGCTGGTGCCGCCGCCGGCCGTTTGGCCGGCAGTCCTATTGCCCCACGTCTCGAGCCGACAACCCTGCCGGACCGGCCGGCACCCTGCACTGTTGCAAAAGACCTGACCGGTCGCCTGCGGTTTTGACGGCGCGGACTCGCTTGCCTTCCGCTCATCGTCTCGCGGTCTGGAATTCTCGCGCGTCGCAACCGGCTTCTTCTCCTGCACCTTTTCGCATTCGTTATCGTCGTTGACACGATAACCGGCCCGGCAGGTGATCTTCACGCATTGGTCGCCGTCGGCCTTGAATCCGAAATTGCACACCAGCGGACAAACCCGTCCCGGCTTGGCCTTCAAAGCATCGAGTGCGTCGACGCTGGCCAGCTTCACGTCGAACTTGGTGCCGGAATATTTGTTGAACAGCGTCAGCGAGCGCTGCGCGGCCGAGCTCCACTCGCTTTCCGCAGACGAGGTCAGGCAACCGACGCGGCGCAGTTCGCTTTGTACCGATTTGGAAAGCTCGGCCGCCGATAATGTGGATGTGGGTCCGGGCGAGAGCGCAGCCACTTTCTGGTTCTCGACTTCGGGCATCTGCCGATCGGCGGCCGGCTTGGCGGCCTGCTCCGCTTTCTCGGCGGCCTGCTTGGCCGCCAGCTCGGCCTTGGCCCTCTCTGCCGCCTGTTTCTCGGCCAGCGCTTTCGCGGCCGCCGCCTCGGCAGCTTTGCGCTGCTGCTCGGCCGCTTCCGCCCTGGCCTGTTCAATCTGCTTTTGCTTCTCGGCAGCGATTCGCGCCTCTTCAGCGGCCTTCGCAGCAGCAGCCGCCTTCTCCTGCTCGGCTTTCTGGGCGCGCTCGGCGATCAGCCTTGCCTTTTCCTGCTCGGCCGCCTTGGCCTTTTGCTCGGCAGCCAGACGCGTCTCTTCGGCACCGATCTTGTTCAACTGTCCCTTGGCGAGGCTGGCATAAAAGCCGTCCGGATAGGTCGCCAAAAAGGCTTCCCAGGCATCGCGCGTCGCAAGCTGGAGCGCGAGCTCGTAGTCCCTGCGAACCGCGTCCTGAGGGTTTGCCTGCGGACCGGTTGCGGCCGGCTTCATTACGAGCGGCACGTCGTCGCCGCCGAGCGAGCCATAGACATAGGGCTCTTGCTTGTAGCCGGTGGTCTTGAGCACGTCGTCGCGCACGAAGCCGAACGCCTTGCGCAGATCGAGGCCCGGCTTCGGCAGGTGCTCGACCAGCGCGGCAGCAAACGGACTGTTGCGAGAATCGCCGTCGGATGCAGTCGAGCCGGCCTTCGCGGCGAAGGCAATCATCGTGTTCGGGCTGGTTGGCTCGACCTTAGCGAGGCCGCGTCCGATCGCCCGCGAGGCCAGCGTGCGCTTCATCGTCTTCGCAAAGGGGTTATCGCGGCAGGCATCGAGGATGATCAGGCGCAGCTGCTTGGCCGGCTCGACCGCGAACAATGCGCGCTCGACAGGAATGGTTTCGTCGAGAACGTCGCCATCCGTCTCCAGCGTCGCGTCGGTCGGAATGAGATAATTGTTGCCGTCGAGCTCGATGCCGTGGCCGGCATAGTAGATCACCGCCATGTCCGCATCGCGTGACCTGCCGGCGAACTCGCGCAACATGCGCCTCATCTCGCTCGCACTGAGATCCAGCCTGACGTCGACGGAATCGAAGCCCGCCTTCTTGAACATGCCGCCAATCAGCGTGGCATCGTTCGCGGGATTGGTGAGCTTGGGCGCGCTCTTGTAGGCGGAATTGCCGATGACGAGCGCGACCCGCCGATCGGCGTGTGCCGATCCGCAGGCCAGTAAGGTCGCAAAAATCAATAAACCAAATAGCCGAAACGGAATCACTGCAGCCCCCTCGGATGCAATTCCCTGAGACTATTCGGAGCGTCGATGAAAGCCAAATTTTTCTATGTGAGGCCCATCACATAAACTCCTCGATCGCGGCTTATAGCTAATGCAGTCAGCCCTCGCCCCGCAGGCGCGGACCTACGCCTGCACCACCTCGTGGCGCATCACGAAGGGTGCGAGCAGTGCGTGCACCTCCCCCTCCACCGCTTCGCGCTGCCCAGCCGGCAGGCCCGTCAGCGTCACGGTCGCGATCGAGCCGTGGCTGCCGTGCGGGCCGACCTTCACCTTGCAATCGATGCCGCGCTCGACCAGCGGCGCCAGCACCTTGGTGAACACGCGCGCGGCCGCGTCCCAGCGCAGCTGCGGCTTGAACACCTTGCCGACGCCCGTCACCGGCATTGGATCGATCGGGATGACCTGCACAGGAACGGCGGCGCGCTCCGGGGTGCGCTCGCGCACCCAGGCTTCCAGCTCGCCCGGCTCAACCTTTGCGCCGGGCTTCAACTGCACGTAGCCTACCGGCAATTCGCCGGCATAGGCGTCGGGCTGGCCAACCACCGCGGCGAAGCCGACGGCGGGATGGCGGAACATGATCTCCTCGATCGGCGCCGGATCGATGTTGTGGCCGCCGCGGATCACGAGATCCTTGGCGCGGCCGGTGATCCACAGATAGCCGTCGGCATCGAGCCGCCCGAGATCGCCGGAATTGACCCAGACCCCGTCGATGAAGGCACCCTTGTTGTGCTCGTCGCTGAGATAGCCGCCGAACACGCCGGGCCCGGCCATGATGACGACACCAATCTCGTCCGGCTTGCAGTCGCGGATCAGGCGGCCGTCGGCGTCGAGCTGCACGATGCGCACGCGCGCATAGGGCATGGGAAGGCCAACCGAGCCGAGCCGGATCGGCCGGCCCGGATAAGCGAGCGTGTGCACGCTCGAGGTCTCGGTCATGCCGTAGACCTCGACCACCGGCAGCTTCAGCGTCTCCTGAATCGCCGAGCCGACCGCGACCGGAATCGCCGAGCCGCCGCCGGCCGCATATTTCAGGCTCGAGATATCCGCATTCCCAGGCGGCACCGCGAGCGTCGCTGCGAGCACGGTCGGCACGCTCGACAGAGCTTCAGGCTTGAAGCGCGCGACGAGCTGCCAGATGTTCTTCACCGCATTCGGGTTGCGCCAGCCGCTCGGCGACAGCACGACCAGCGAACCCCCGCCCGACAAAGTCGTCAGCACCTGCGTCAGAGATCCGCCGACGTGAAACAGCGGCATGCCGAACAGCAGATTGGCGCCGGGTTTCCCCTTCAGCAACAGATTGAGAGCCCATGCCTGATAGACCTGGTTGGCATGGGTATGCCGCACCAGCTTGGGCGTACCCGTGGTGCCGCCGGTGTGGAAATAGGCTGCGATGTCGCTGCCGCGAATCTTGCGCCCGCTGACCAGCCGATCCGACGGCTGCTGCTTGATCAGGTCGCTGAAGGCGAAGATGCCATTGGCCGGATCGCCGCCGCCGAACACCTGCACGATGGCTTTCAGATGCTTCAGATGCGGGCGGATTTGCTCGACCTTCTGCCAGATGTCGGTGCCCGGCATCGGCCCGAGCGCCACCAGGATCTTGGTGTTCGCAGCTTCCAGGATTTCGGCGAGCTGGTGCGGCTCGAGCAGCGGATTGACGGGATTGGCGATGCCGGCGGCCTCGGCGCCGAACAGAGTGACGAACGCATCCGGCACCAAGGGCAGCATGAAGCTGATGACGTCGCCCTTCTCGGCGCCGAGCGCGTGAAACATGTTGGCGGCCTGGGTGACGCGCGCGATGAAATCGCGGTGCGTGACGACCAGCGGCGCGTCGGCGGGATCGGCATTTTGCAGGAACTGGATCGCCGCCCCGTCGGGATTGCGCTCGGCACCAAGCCTGATGGCGTCATAGGTACTCTCGGCCGCGACGCGGTCGGCGTAGGGGACCTGCTCGAACGCCCGGACCTCCTCGTCCGTCAACAGTTCCGGATAGTCGTTGCCGATCAACCGATCGAGCGCGTGGATGCCCGCCATGAATTCCGTCCTCCCTCAGATGCATGTCCCCGCCGCCGTATCTTTTGACAGTTTGGTTCGGCGAGGTCTCGGCCGTGTTCGGCCGAGCCGGACCAGAATGATGGATGATTTGCCGTTCGTCCATTGCCTACCGGCTGCGCCACTTGAACCTCTGCGCCTGATCGAGGGACCAAGAACTGCCACTGAATTCACTCGCCAGCGCCCTGCCGCAAGACTCGAGGTCATCATGACGACGCCCCTGCGGAACCGGATCGCACGGCTGGTCGCTGCGTTCACAATGGTATCCGCGATCGCCCTGCCCGGTGCCTCGCTTGCCGACAGCCAGCTCGACAAGGTGCGGGTCAAGGTCGCCGCCTTCATCGCCGACAAGATGGAGAAGCTGGGCGGATCGCGGATCGTCTACAGGGTCGACACCGATGCCTTGCGGGAGGCGGTCGTCACGGATTTGCGCGACGACGTCTACAAGATCCTGCGCGAGGGCCGCATCGCGTTCTCCGGACTTGCGATCCGCGACGGCGGCGTCGACGTGAAGATCGCTGACGGCAAAGGCCGCGAACAGCTCACGCGCAAGCTCGTCGCGGCGGCGGAGGGGTTGCCGACACACGCGCTCAACGTCACCGACGCCGGCGACGGGCTGCTCAGGCTCGCGCCGACCGATGCCGCATCCGCCGCGCGGCTGCGCGATCTCGTCGAAGATTCCATCGCCATGATCGAGCAGCGCCTCAAGGACGCCGGCGTCAAGCTCGCCAGCGTCCAGCCCGAGGGAATGGACCGTATCCGCATCTTCCTGCCCGGATTGATGGAGCCCGAGCAAATCACCGCGATCTTCGCCAGGAAGGTCAAGGTCGGCTTCCGCCTGATCGACCTCTCGATGTCCGCAGAGCAGGCGCAATCGGGCACACCGCCGGCGGGCACGGAAGTCCTGCTCGGCTTCAAGGACAAGCTTCCTTATCTCGTCGCCAAGGACAGCGCCCTCGAGGGCGGCGAGATCAGCTATGCCGGCCCGGGATTGACCGGCGACAGCAAGGAGCCGATCGCATCGTTCCGCTTCAACGGCCGCGGCACGCGGCGCTTCGCCCATATCACGGCAGAGAATGTCGGAAAGCCTTTTGCCATCGTGCTCGACGACAAGGTGATCTCCGCGCCCGTGATCCGCGAGCCCATCACCGGCGGCTCCGGCCAGATTTCCGGCAATTTCACCCTGGAAGAGGCCAACAGCGTCGCCATGCTGCTGCGCGCCGGCTCTCTGCCGGGGCGGCTCGGCCTCGTCGAGCAGCGGGTCGTGCAACCCGCCGCCAAGCCGTAAACGAAGGTCGCTTCGGGCCCGTCAGCGACGCTCAAGCCCGCACGGCTGGCCCGAATCACGGGCCTGCGCGGCCGGACGCGCAACCAACGGGCAATTGCCGAAACGCCCGATCAGGCTAAAATTTGCCCCTTGCGGCACGATGGCCGAAGCGTCATTCAAGCGGTCGTCATTCGATTTCGGCTATACGGGTGCCGACCAGGACTGAATGCCTTACGTGGGGTTAGTACCATGCCGTCCGGCAGCGCAGACGTTTCGTCGATCCTCGACCGCATCCTCGAAGCGGCCACGGACAACCTCAGGATCGCGAAAATCCTGGTCCAGATGGGGCTCGATCCCGACAGCGTCACCTACGAGGCGATCTTCAACCGGCTCCTGGAGATCTTCGTCCACAACATCACGCTCGCCAATCTGTTCGCCGTGGTCGGGGCGGTCTTCTTCGTCGCCACCCTCTTGATGCGGACAATGGTGCCGCTGCGCGTCGCCAACATGATCGGCTGCGCGTTCTTCGCTCTCTTCGGCGCGCTCTCCGCCAACGTCGCGACGTTCCTGCTCTATCTCCTGATGCTTCCGATCAACGCGCTGCGCCTGCGGCAGATGCTGAAGCTGGTCAAGAAGGCGCGCCATGCGGCCGAAGGGGACATGTCGATCGAATGGCTCAAGCCATTCATGACCGAGCGCAGATACCGGCACGGCGACATCCTCTTCAAGATGCGTGACCCAGCCAACGAAATGTTCCTCACCGTCACCGGCAAGTTCCTGGTCAAGGAGATCAACGTCGAGATCGGGCCCGGGGCGCTGATGGGCGAGCTCGGCTTCCTCACGCCGGACAACCGGCGCACGGGGACGGTCGAATGCATCGAGGACGGCCAGGTGCTGACCATCACCTATGACCGGCTGCTCGAGATCTACTTCCAGGATCCGCAATTCGGCTATTACTTCCTGGTGCTGACCAGCCAGCGCCTGTTGCAGAACATCGATCGCCTGCAGAAGCAGCTGGCAACCGAGCGCGGGACCACCACCAACAGGATCGCGTGAGCGCCGCGCGGCCGATCTGACGCCGGGGATGACGACGCAGCGCGTCCGTGACACGAGACGCCCCCCGGTCTTTGCGGGATCGCCGCAAAATCGCCCTAAAAACCGAATGGTAACCATGCCGGGCTAGGGTGGCGACGTGACCAATTCTCCGACGATCCTGGTGTTCGATTCCGGCCTTGGCGGGCTCACGGTGCTCCGCGAGGTCGTGGCGGCGCGGCCCGACGCGCATTACGTCTACGTCGCCGACGACGCCTTCTTCCCCTATGGCCACCACAGCGAGGACGAGATCATCGCCCGCGTCGTGCCGCTGATGGGGGAGCTGATCGGCCGGCATAGTCCAGACCTCGTCGTCATCGCCTGCAACACGGCGTCCACCCTGGTCCTGTCTCACTTGCGCGCCGCCTATTCCGTAGCCTTCGTCGGCACGGTGCCGGCGATCAAGCCGGCCTGTGCGCAGTCCAGGACCCGCCGCGTTTCGGTGCTCGGCACCAAGGGCACGGTGAAGCGCGAGTACACCAAGGCGCTGATCCGCGATTTCGCACAAGGATGCGAGGTGACGCTGGTCGGCTCGCCCGAGCTCGCTTCGCTGGCCGAAGCCGCGCTCGGCGGTAGCCCGATCAGCGACGAAGCCATCCTCGCCGAGCTCGCTCCCTGCTTCGTCGGCGACGCCTCGGATGCGAGCGCGCGCACCGACACCGTGGTGCTCGCCTGCACGCATTTTCCGCTTCTGCTCGACCGGATGAAGAAGCTCGCGCCCTGGCCGGTCGACTGGATCGATCCGGCGCCCGCGATCGCCCGCCGCGTCTCCGACCTGCTCGGCCCGCCGACCGGCGGCATCGCGCAGTCCGGTGCCGAGATGTTTTTTACATCGAACCGCGTGCATGGTCTCAGCGCCACGCTGACGCCGTTCTTCGGCGGACGCGCGGTGGCCTGAGCTTGCGCACTGGCGGCGCGCTGCTAGGCTTTGCCGTCGCCATCGTCCCGCAGGTTTTTCCATGTCGGTCCCCGCAAAGCCGCTGAACCGCCTCCGTCAGCTCTGGCGCGAGGGTCGCCCCGCCTTCGGTGCGATCGCGACCATCCCGAGCGTGCAGATGGTGCAGATCATGGCGCGCTCGCTCGATTGGATCATCGTCGATCTCGAGCACGGCCCGATCGGATTGACCGAAGCCCACGCGATGATCGCCGCGACCACGGGCACGCCGTGCACGCCTCTGGTGCGGATCGCCGCCAACGAGCCGTGGCTGGCGAAAGCGCCGATGGACATCGGTGCCTTCGGCATCAACTTCCCGATGATCACGAGCCGCGCGGATGCCGAGAAAGCGGTGCGCAGCGTGCGCTACCCGCCGCGCGGCGATCGGCTCTGGGGTCCCTTCCACGCGCCGTTCCGCTGGGGCCAGTCGATGCCTGATTACATGGCCTCTGCCGACGACGAGATGATCTGCATGATCACGATCGAGCACGTCGACGCGGTCAATCGCATCGACGAGATCATGGCAACGCCCGGTATCGATGTCGCGGTCATCGGTCCCGGCGATCTCGCCACCTCCATCAACAAGCGCGGCCAGATGGATGATCCGCAATTGCTGGACCTGATCGCGCGCGCCGAGGCGGGCATCCTCAAGTGCGGGGTGCCGATCGGCGGGGTGGCGCGCACCGCCGATCAGGCCAATGCGCTGATCGACCGCGGCTACCGCGCGATTGCGCTGGGCTTCGACTGGTCGCTGTTCCAGCGCGGCATCATGGCGGCCTACGAGGGGGTCAGGCGCTGATCGGGCCGATCGACGCATGACCGACCGACGCGACCAAGAGCGCCTGATCGAGATATAAATCATTGAAAATGGATGATTTTTTGGTCTAAAGGGGGTCCATCTTTGGCGCTGCCCGGTGCGGCGAACCGACCGGCCCCAAGCGGGTTGGTTCGTGCTAGAGCGAGCAGGCGGGCCCCGCTCGTTGCACATATTTTGATCTTTTGATTTGGAACCGGAGGCCTATGCGCGGGACGCCCAAGACCATTTCGCTGCGTCGTCGTGTGATCTGCGACCTCATGCACGCCTCGAAGGGCGTACCTTTCGTTTCATTGGCCCGTTCGCTCAATATCTGCCCCCTGCTGGAGGCCCGCGCGGACGCGGCCGCGCCCGCCGGCTGGGCCGCGATGTTCGTCAAGGCTTTCGCCCTGGTTGCAAAGGACGAGCCGATCCTGCGCACCCTTTACGTCAAATGGCCCTGGCCGGCTCTGTATGAGCTTCCAAAGAGCGTGGCGACGGTCGCGATCGCGCGGGTCGAGGATGGCGAGGAATGCGTGCTGCTGCAGCGAATCGCGGGTCCCGAGGCTCTTTCGTTGGCAGAAGTCGATGCGGAAATCCGACGCGGCAAGACGGCCCCGATCGAGGATGTTCCGATGTACCGCAAGATCATGCGGGCGACCCGCCTGCCTTTGCCATTGCGGCGCCTGTCCTTGGCCATCGGTCTGAATTTCGGCCGTCAGCGCGGTAACTGGTTCGGCAGCTTTGCGGTAAGCTCGGTCGCCGCCTACGGCGGCGGCGAGCTCCACCCGATCACGCCGGGCCCCTTTGTCCTGAGCTATGGGCTGGTCGAGCCAGATCAGACCATCCATGTCGTGATCCGCTGGGACCACCGCGTCACCGACGCCGCCCCGATCGCGCGGGTCCTGACCCGGCTGGAACAGGTCCTGAACACTGAAATTGCTGCCGAATTGCGGGCGGCGGGGTCAAAGCCGGTCCGGGCGGTCAGGACATAAGAATACCGTCGTCGCAGGTCCCGGAATGACAGGCTAAAGAATTGACAGCCAACCCCAAACTCCCCTAAAAGCCGCCTGCTCGCGGGCCGATTTCGGCCCGCGAAGCGTTTCGCGACCCGTGGTCCTCTCCCTTAAGCTTTGGGGATCGGACCTGTCGGTGCCGGGATCATCCCGTCACACAGGAGGGCGCGTTTCCTCAAACCATGACCTGAAGAGGACGCGATGACTAAGCGCAGTGAGGCGAAGTACAAGATCGATCGCCGTATGGGCCAGAACATCTGGGGCCGCCCGAAGAGTCCCGTCAACCGCCGCGAATACGGCCCCGGCCAGCATGGCCAGCGCCGCAAGGGCAAGCTCTCCGACTTCGGCGTGCAGCTGCGCGCCAAGCAGAAGCTGAAGGGCTATTACGCCAACATCTCCGAGCGTCAGTTCCACGGCATCTATGTCGAGGCCAGCCGCCTCAAGGGTGACACCGGCGAGAACCTGATCGGCCTGCTGGAGCGTCGTCTCGACGCGGTCGTGTACCGCGCCAAGTTCGTCTCCACGATCTTCGCCGCACGCCAGTTCATCAACCACGGCCACATCAAGGTGAACGGCCGCAAGGTCAACATTTCGAGCTATCAGCTCAAGGTCGGCGACGTGGTCGAGGTCAAGGAAGCCTCCAAGCAGCTCGCCCACGTGCTCGAAGCCAGCCAGCTTCCCGAGCGCGAGGTCCCCGACTATCTCGAAGTCGACCACGGCAAGATGACCGCGAAGTACGCCCGCATCCCCGGCCTCTCCGACGTGCCGTTCCCGGTGCAGATGGAGCCGCATCTGGTCGTCGAGTTCTATTCGCGCTGATTATTGGGCATATCGACGTTCAAAGGCCCCGGTTCTCCGGGGCCTTTTTTGTTTGAACGGGCCATTCCCATGTCGCAGGCCATCTGTGCTATGGTCGCCACATCGCGGAGTTGAGCATGACTCGTCTTCTGGAAGAGGCCTTCAGCAAGGTTTCCAGCCTGCCTGATTCAGAGCAGGACGATCTGGCGCGGGCCCTGCTCGAGCTTGCCGGGATCGATCAGCCACCGATCCAGCTGACGGCGGCGGAAGAGGCGGATCTCGCCGAGGCCGAAGCAGAAATCGCGCGCGGTGAGTTGGCCAGCGCCGACGAGGTCCGCGCAATGTGGGCCAAGCACGGGCTGTGAAGGTCCGTTATACGAAGCGGGCGCTCGCCCAAATCGACCAAGTTCTAACTTACATCGAGGTGCGCTCACCCCAAGGCGCAGGCCATGTGCGCGACCGCATTGTCGCTCTCATAGCATTGCTAGAGAACTACCCCTACGCAGGGCGAACAACTACGCGTGCATACGTCCGTCGCTTGCCGGTCAACCCTTATCCCTATCTGATCGATTATCGTGTGACCGCGACAGAAATCGTTATTATGCGGTTTCGTCACGCCGCCCGGCGTCCACCCAAAGCTCGCTGACCCGCGAGAGAGTGCCATTCCATTCGAGGAGCAAGTTGATGCTCTACACCCCTCCCCCCGTCGATCCCAAGGCGCCGCCGGTGCGCATCAATCTGCTCTCGGACACGCAGACCAAGCCGACGGCAGGGATGCGGGAGGCGATGGCGCGGGCGGAAGTCGGCGACGAACAGGTCGGCGACGATCCGACCGTGAACGCGCTGTGCGAGCGCGTGGCCGATCTGCTCGGCAAGGAAGCTGCGGTCTACATGCCCTCGGGCACGATGTGCAACGTCACCGCGACGCTGGTGCATTGCCGCCCCGGCGACGAAATCCTCGCCCATGAGACCGCGCATATCATCGCGCGCGAAGGCGGCGCGCATGCCGCAATCGGCGGTTTCCAGGTCACCCAGCTCAAGGGCCCCGATGGCCAGTTCACGCCGGAGACTCTTCGCAAGGCGCTGCATCCGCGCACGCGGTACCAGCCGCCGCAGACCGTCGTCAGCGTCGAGCAGACCGCCAATATCGGCGGCGGCACGATCTGGAAGAAGGCGGTGCTCGACGAGATCGTCGCGATCGCCAGGCAGCACGACCTCGTCACCCATATGGACGGCGCGCGCCTGCTCAACGCCACGGTCGCGAGCGGCATCTCGCCACGCGACATGACCGCGGGCTGGGACTCGGCCTGGATCGACTTCTCCAAGGGCCTGGGCGCACCGATCGGCGGCGTGCTCGCAGGCTCGCGCGCCTTCATCGACGCGGTCTGGCAGTGGAAGCAGCGGCTCGGCGGCTCGATGCGGCAGGCCGGCATCTGCGCCGCAGCGTGCATCTATGCTCTCGACCACCACGTCGAGCGCCTGGCCGACGACCACGCCAATGCGCGCGCGCTCGCCCGCGGCCTGTCGCAGATCTCGGGCATGGAGGTGCAGGAGCCCGAGACCAATCTCGTGTTCTTCAAGCCCGACGGCGCCGGCATTCCCGGCGACAAGATGGTCTCGGCCCTCCGTCAGCGCGGCGTGACGCTCGCGATGATGGACGGCCGCATCCGCGCCTGCACCCATCTGGACGTCAATGCGAGCCAGATCGAGGAGACGATCGGGTACGTGCGCGAGATCGTGCGCGGGGCGTAAAGCTCAGCCCCGTAGCCCGGATGGAGCGCAGCGAAATCCGGGATCTATCCACGCGGTGAGGACGTCCCGGATTGCGCTTCGCTCCATCCGGCTACGCAAAGGGGGAGAGGTCTCACCGCCCCATCGCCTGATAGATCAGCGTCTTCAGCTCGAGCTGGATCCGGCCGCGCTGCGAGGGGGTCTGCACCATGAAGATTCCGAACAGGTCGTCTTCGGGATCGATGAAGAAGAAGGTGCCGCCAACGCCGTCCCAGCGATATTCGCCAAGCGGCCACTTCGTGCCCGGCGGCACCGCGATACGCACGGCGAAGCCGAGGCCGTAGCCGCTGGTCTCACCGGGATAGTAGTGCTTGTCGCGCTCGACGCGGGTTTCGGGACCGATATGATCCCTCGCCATCAAGGCGATGGTTTCCCGCTTCAGATAACGTCGACCTTCAAGCGTGCCGCCGTTGAGCAGCATTTGCGAGAAGCGGGCATAATCGCCGACCGTGCCGACGAGGCCGCCGCCGCCCGACTCCCATCGCAGCGGTTTCCTGATATCGCGAACCTGCGTGATCGGGCTGATCGCCCGATCCTGCGGCATCGGCTCGGCGATACGCGGCCACTGGGCGGGATCGGCGACGTAGAACGCCGTGTCCTTCATCCCGAGTGGATCGAGCAGCCGCGTCTTCGCGAACTCGAGCAGCGATGTCCCCGAGATCAGCTCGATGATGCGTCCGAGCACATCGGTGGAATGGCCGTAGTCCCAGATCGTGCCGGGCTGTTCGGCGAGCGGCAGCGCGGTGATCTTCGCGACGAATTCGGCATTGGTCGAATTCCTGTCGAACAGTCCGGCGTCGGCATAGAGCTTGTTCACCAGGTCCCCGCCATAATAGCCATAAGGAATCCCGGCGGTATGCCGCATCAAATCCTCGATCGTCACCGGACGGTTGAGCGGCTCCAGCTCCAGCGAGACCTTGTCGTCCTCGGCCTTCTTCTCGACGCCGACCTTCATGCCGGCAAAAGCCGGAATGTATTTCGAGACGGGATCGCTGAGCGCAAGCTTACCCTCCTCGACCAGCATCATCGCCAGGACCGAGGTGATCGGCTTGGTCATCGAATAGAGGCGGAAGATCGTGTCCGCGCTCATCGAAAGTTGGGTCGCGACGTCGCGGACGCCGAAATTCTCGCAGTAGACCGGCTTGCCGTGTTGCTGGAGCAGCAGAATCGCCCCCGGAAATTTGCCGGTCGCGATCTCGTTCCTGATGTAGTCGGAGACTTTTGCCAGGCCTTCGGGCGTGAATCTGTGCGCGCGGCCCTCCGAGCCCGCCCGCGCACTTACGACGCCGAACAAAAGAACGAGCGCCGCGAACAGCGCGCGGCGCCCGTTCATGTCACTTCTCCATGGCTTCATAAACCAGCTGCTTCAATGTCCGCTGCACGCGCTGGCGCTCGCTCGGGGTCTGCTGCAGCACCAGGAAGAACATGTCCTGCTTGCGATCAACCACCAAATAGCAACCGCTGGCGCCGTCCCATTTCAATTCCCCGAGATCGCCGGGCGGCGGAGGTTTGGCATTACCGGGATCGGTGCGCACGGCAAACCCAAGTCCCATGCCAAAACCGTCACCGGGAAAATAGAAGTAGTCCCGCTCAACGCCGGAGTCCTTGCCTGCATGGTCCGATGCCATTAGCTCAAACGTCTGCGGGCTGAGATAGGTCTTGCCCTCGAACGTTCCTCCATTGACCAGCATCTGCGCAAAGCGGGAAAAGTCCGCCATAGTCGAAACCATGCCGCCGCTGGCGGATTCCCACTTCTGGCGAACCTCAGTCCTGTACTCGCGGCCGACCCGGAAATTGCTGTCGTTCGGCAGCGGCTGGGCGAGTCGTTTCAGTCTCTCCGGTTCGGTGACGAAGAAGCCTGTATCGGTCATACCGAGCGGATCGAGCAGCTTTTCCTTCTCGAGTTCGAACAATGTCTTTCCGGACACGATTTCCATGATCCGCGCCAGAATGTCAGTGGAATGGCCGTACTGCCAGAGTGCGCCGGGTTGATTGTGCAGCGGCAGCTTGGCGATCCGCTCGGCGAACTCGGCGAGATCGAATTCGCCCGCGTAGATGCTAGCGTCGCGATAGGCCTTGCGAACCAGACTATCGCCGTAGAAACCGTAGGTTATCCCGGAGGTATGGCGCATCAGATCGAGAATGGTAATGGGCCGGGCCAGTGGTACCAGCTCGAGCGTCTTGGTGCCGTCCTCGACCTTCTTCTCCTCACCGACCTTCACATTTGCAAAGGAGGGAATGTATTTCGAAACGGGATCGTCGAGCTTGATCTTTCCGTCTTGGATCAGTTGCATCGCCACAACGGAGGTGATCACCTTGGTTAGCGACGACAGGCGGAAGATGGTCTTGTCCGTGATCGGAGCCTTGCTGACCACGTCCTGAACGCCGAAGACTTCGTGATAGACCGGCTTGCCATGCTGCTGGATCAGCACGTTTGCACCGGCGATCTTGCCCGTCGCAACCTCGTTCTTGAAGAACTCGGTGATCCTGCCGAGCTTCTCCTGGTTGAAACGTGCGCCGGCCGGAATCTCGTAAGTGCCCTCCGCGCGCGCCGGCGAGATCGCGGCAAGCGACACCAACGCGCCGCAGGCGAGCGCACGCAGTCCAAATTGTGAAATCATATCCCCTCCCCGGAACATGGCGCCTCGGAGTGTACCGACCGCGTCATCAGGCACAAGGGCTGCCGTACCGCGCCAAGACATCCGAATGGAGGGCGGCGCTTGCCTCCGAGAAACAACAAAATATGACGTGCGCAACCAGCGGCGCAGCAGGCAGGGCTTCGATGGCGGCATGGACCGCGATCTTTGCCGCCTGGTCGGCAGGAAAACGATATACGCCGGTCGAGATCGCGGAGAACGCCAGCGAAGTCAGCCCATTGGCCTGGGAGAGCTCCAGCGCACGGCGGTAACAGGAACGAAGTGCCGCCGCCTCGCCGCGAGTGCCGCCGTGCCAGACCGGACCGACGGCATGGATCACGTATCGGGCGGGCAGACGATAGCCCTTCGTGATCTTGGCATCGCCGGTCGGGCATCCCCCGAGCGTCTGACATTCGGCGAGAAGCTCGGGACCAGCGGCGTCATGGATCGCGCCATCCACGCCGCCCCCGCCAAGGAGCGACGTGTTCGCGGCGTTGACGATGGCGTCAACGCCGAGTGTGGTGATATCGGCGACGATGACCTCGAGCTCCGCGCCGCCAATCCGGCGCGTCAGCACGGTCACGTGTCAGGCCGCGACGACGACGCCCTTCTCGGAGAAGAGCTGCTGCAATTCGCCGGCCTGGAACATCTCGCGGACGATGTCGCAGCCGCCGATGAACTCGCCCTTCACATAGAGCTGCGGAATGGTCGGCCAGTTCGAATATTCCTTGATGCCGTTGCGCAGCTCGGCGGATTCGAGAACGTTGAGGCCCTTATAGCCGACACCGATATGGTCGAGGATCTGGACCACCTGGCCGGAGAAACCGCACTGCGGAAATTGCGGCGTCCCCTTCATGAACAGAACCACGTCGTTCGACTTCACTTCATTGTCGATGAATTCCGCGATGCTCATATCCGTGTCCTTCTGGGGCAGAGCCCTCACCAATTGCTTCGGGCCGGCTCAGCCGATTTAACCCGATACCTGCCCATATATGTAGCCCAAACCGTTGTGCATCCAAAGTAAAATGGCGGCGACGGGTCCCCGCGGCCGGATTGACCCCAGCCGGGTCCATAGGCTGATGACATCAATATCATCGCCGCAGAGGACTTTCATACCGTAACGGAGCCCCTATCTAGGACGAACCCTGTTCATGGAACCGGGTCGTGCGAACAACGTTCTCTTGTCCTGTCTGGAGAAAAACGTGACGAAACAAGCCTCAGCCACGGCCTCCCTGCGTTCGTCACCGTCCTCCCGCGAGGACGACCTCGCCCAGCGGCTGGAAGCGGCGTTCTCGACTGTCCGCAATGAGACCGAACGCCGGGCCGCACCGCTGTCGCCCGAGGACCAGCAGATCCAGTCCATGCCGGATGCCAGCCCGACCAAATGGCACCGGGCCCATACGACCTGGTTCTGGGAGCAATTCCTGCTCGGCGAGCATGCTGCGGGCTACCGGCCCTTCCACCCCGATTTCGCGTTCCTGTTCAATTCCTACTACGTCAGCGCCGGCCCGCGACATGCTCGCAATCATCGCGGCGACATCACCCGCCCCAGCGCCGACGAGGTCGGCGCCTATCGCAAATACGTCGATACGGCCGTCGGCAAATTCTTCCGCGAGGCCGGCGCGGACAAGCTCCGCGCAATCGCGCCGCTGGTCGAGGTCGGGCTCAATCACGAGCAGCAGCATCAGGAGCTGATGTTCACCGACATCCTGCATGCCTTTGCGCAGAACCCGATCTATCCGGCGTATGACCCGGCCTGGCGCTTCCCGGCCGCAACGCGCGGCGGCGATGACTGGCTGACGCTGAACGAAGGCATCCACACCGTCGGCCATGTCGACGACGGCTTTCATTTCGACAACGAGAAGCCGGCGCACCGCGCCCTGGTCGGCCCGGTCAGGATCGCCCGCAATCTGGTCACCAATGCCGAGTGGCTCGCCTTCATGCAGGACGGCGGCTACCGGACCGCAACCCTGTGGCTGATGGACGGCTTTGCCGCGGCCAGCAAGGAAGATTGGCAAGCCCCCGGCTATTGGCGCGAGGTCGACGGCGCATGGCAGGTGATGACGCTGGCCGGCCTCAAGCCGGTCGATCCGGACGCGCCGGTCTGCCACATCAGCTATTACGAAGCGGACGCGTTCGCGCGCTGGTCCGGAAAACACCTGCCGACCGAGATGGAATGGGAGGTCGCGGCCCGCGCTGGCCAGCTCAACGACGCCTTCGGCCTCGTCTGGCAATGGACCCGCAGCTCGTACGCGCCCTACCCCGGCTATCGCGCCGTCGAGGGCGCGCTCGGCGAGTACAACGGCAAGTTCATGGTCAACCAGCTGGTGCTGCGCGGCTCCTCGCTTGCAACTCCGCAAGGCCACAGCCGTACCACCTATCGCAACTTCTTCTATCCGCACCACCGCTGGCAGTTCACCGGGCTGCGGCTTGCCGATTACGACTAAGTATTCCGACGACAGATGCGCGCCGGACAGCGCGTTCAGGAGAGTATCATGAATGTGCACGCCAGCGCTTTGGCCGAGGCCCATCTTCCCGACGAGCAGACCACCGCCTTTGCCCGCGAGGCCATCGAGGACCTCTCGCAGCAGCCGAAAAAACTGTCGCCGAAATATTTCTACGACGCGACCGGATCGGAGCTGTTCGAGGCGATCACCAAGCTGCCGGAATATTATCCGACGCGCAGCGAGCTATCGATCCTGAAGGAGCGCGGAAGCGAGATCGCAAGCATCATCCCGGAGCACGCCGCGCTGGTCGAGTTCGGCGCCGGCGCGACCACGAAGGTGCGCCTGCTGCTCGATCATTGCAAATTCGCAGCCTATGTCCCCGTCGACATCTCCGGCGACTTCCTGAAGGCACAGGCGAGCGGCCTGAAGCGGGATTTCCCAGCGCTCGGCATCTATCCGGTGGCGGCCGATTTCACGACGCCGTTCGAGCTGCCCAAGCAGGTTGCATCCATGCCGAAGGTCGGCTTCTTCCCCGGCTCCACCATCGGCAATTTCGAGCCGCAGGAAGCGCAGGCCTTCCTGAAAAGCGCGCGCAAGATCCTCGGCAAGGGCGCGCAGATGATCATCGGCGCCGATCTCGAGAAGGACGAGCGGATCCTCTTCGACGCCTATAACGATGCGGCCGGCGTCACCGCGCGCTTCAACCTCAATGTGCTGGTGCGCATCAACCGCGAGCTCGGCGGCAATTTCGACCTGTCCGCCTTCACCCATCGCGCGATCTACAACCGCGAGCGGCACCGCATCGAGATGCACCTGATCAGCAGGAAGAGCCAGACCGTGCGCCTGCTGGGCACCAGCTTCTCGTTCCGCCCGGGCGAGAGCATCCACACAGAGAACAGCTACAAATACAGCATCGCGCGTTTTGCCGCGCTGGCCCAGGGCGCGGGCTGGCGGGTCCGCGAGAGCTGGACGGATGCGGCGAAGATGTTCTCGGTGCACGCGCTGGAGGTCGCGGAGTAAGGCCGGGCTTCAATGCTCCTCGGCTTCTTCGGGCGCCGACCCCAGCGACACCGACTCCCACACCGCCACCACGATCAAAATGGCGCTCGTCGCGATCGAGAGCCACAGCGGCGACAAATCCGACGCAAACCACCACAGCACCAATAGCGCGATGATGCCGATGCCGTGCGAAAGCTGGAGGAAGCCGCGGACCGCGTGCTTGAACAGGATGGTGCCGATCAGAAACACCAGGGGGCCGCCGATCGTGCTCAGAACCGTGCGGACGTCGGAATGGCCGGACGGATGCTTCAGTACCAGTTCGTCCGAGACCGCGGTCAGGATGATGCCGGCGATGATCGGCATATGCAGATAGGTGTAGGCGAGCCGCGCCAGGCGGCCGGACTCGCTTGACTTCGAGATCCGCTCCAAGCCGGCCTCCGCGCCCTTGTGGAAATAGATCCACCACATCGCGATGGCGCCGACCAGCGCTGAGACGAAGGCGAGAATGTTGCTCGCGGTCCACTCCAGTTCAGCGAAGGTCGCGCCGTTGACGATAATGGCCTCGCCGAGCGCGATGATGACGAATAGACCGCAACGCTCGGCCATATGGCCGCCTTCGACCGCCCAGGCCTCAACGGAAGAAAAGCCCAGCTTCGGCACCCAGAACCGCGCGGCCGGCGAGATGTATTCCCAGGTAACCGCCGCGATCCACAGCCATAGCCGCCTCTCGCCCTCGGCCAGGCCGCCCGCGATCCACAACGCCGCGGAGATCGACAGCCAGGTCAGGATGCGGATTGCGTTATGCCGCACCGCTGTTCGATGCAGCGGCGTTGCGAGCAGCCAGAACGCGGTACGCCCCACCTGCATGGCCGCATAGGCAATCGCGAACCACAGGCCACGGCCCTCGAAGGCGGTCGGGATCGTGGTCGACAGCACGAGGCCGCCCAACATCATCGCAAAGAGCAGGAGCCGGACCGGGGTCAGCTCGGGATTGAGCCAGTTGGTAACCCAGGCGGTGAAAACCCACAGCCACCACACCGCGAGAAACAGCACCGCGACGTGCACGGCGCCGAGCGGCGTGAAATGGTGCAGCAGCGTGTGCGATATCTGCGTGACGGCGAAGACGAAGACAAGGTCGAAGAACAGCTCGACGAAAGTGACGCGGCTGTGCTGGTTCGGCACAATGACGCGGAACATCGCGCCGTGCGGATTGTCCGCAGCCATCATCGTCCCCTCGTGGCGCTGGTCAGGTCAGGTGCAGCTTCGTCAAGTACCTGGCACGCCGGTTTGCAGCGCCAGCGCGTGCAGCACGCCGCCCATCTGGCCACGCAGGGACTGGTAGACGATCTGGTGCTGCTGGACGCGCGATTTGCCACGGAAGGATTCCGAGATCACGGTCGCGGCATAGTGGTCGCCGTCGCCGGCGAGGTCACGGATGGTCACCTCGGCATCGGGGATCGCTGCCTTGATCATCGCCTCGATATCGTGGGCGTCCATGGGCATTCGGGTCTTGCTCCTTATCTCGGCTGCAAAGCAGCCTCATCATCGAATCGCTGCCGGGGGTCCCCTCGCCGGCAAGGTCAAACTTAGCGTGAACGGCCTTCTACGTCACGCCTTCCGGCACTATATCCCTGATCCCATCAGGACAAAGGCACGACAAAGTGCCGCGCGCGGCAGATTGATCGAAAAGGCGTGAAATCATGAAGCTTCCAGGGCCCGACCACCCGATCACCATCACCCCAAATCCCCGGCGCGTCCGCGTCACGGCGGGCGACATCGTGATCGCCGAGACCAGCAAGGCGCTGACCTTGAAGGAGGCCAGATATCCGGCAGTGCAATATGTACCGCGGGAGGACGCCAACATGGCCCTGTTGGAGCGTACCGACCGCGTCACCCATTGCCCCTACAAGGGGGACGCGAACTATTACAGCGTCAAGGCCGACGGCAAGACGCTGGACAACGCGATCTGGACCTACGAGACACCCTTCCCCGCGATGACGGAGATTTCAGGCCATCTCGCGTTCTATCCGGACAAGGTGAAGATCGAGGAAGTGGGATAAGCGCCGCAACCCACGACCGTCATGCCCGGGCTTGTCCCGCCTGCGCGGTCGAAGCCGCTCCGGCGAGGCGAAGGCCCGGGCATCCACGTTCTGTACGCGGTAAGGCGTGGATGGCCGGGTCAAGCCTGGCCATGACGGCGGAGAGGGCTGAATCAGCTACGTCCTGAAGATCGTGAGTCCCAATATCAGCAGCACCAGGAAGATCACGACGAAGACGTAGAACAGGAAGCGCGCGATATCGGCGGAGGCGGCCGAGACGCCGGTGAAGCCGAGCACGCCGGCCACGATCGAGACAAGGAGGAAGATCAGGGCCCATTTCAGGATCGACATCGCCAGCTCCGAACTGCCGCGTCTCACGGCCTACGCTGTTTTCGGCGAACGCTAACATTGCTGCGAGGAACTGGTTCCTAGAGGTAGTCGGGGGCGACCTCCGAAACAAACGGCCCTTGCTGAATCGAGTTCCCGGCGGCACAGTCCAGCCGAGGTCAGGATCGGGGCGGCCACGATGACGATGTCACATTCAGCGACGATCGGCGCGGAGGTGCATGCCGCGCCCACGAGCAAGGTGCGCAATCTGGCGATCGATCGCGCCCGCACCTTCCTCACTCTGGTGGTGCTGCTGCATCACGCGGTGATCCCCTATACCTATTTCGGTCATACCGATCCGAGTTATTTCTTCGGCTTCGACATGATCGTGCTCGCCACCGACAGCTTCTTCATGGCGATGTTCTTCTTCCTGTCGGGACTGTTCGCCTGGTCTGGCATCGCTCGGAAGGGAGTGCGGAGCTATTTGGCAGATCGCCTGCTTCGGCTTGGCCTACCCTTCGCGATCTGCGCCTTTACAGTCATTCCGCTCGCCTATTACGCGATCTCCCTGCGGCACCATCCCGAGATCGGTTTTGCGGAATTCTGGTGGAATATGGTCACGAAGGGCCCGTGGCCGAGCGGACCGATTTGGTTCCTTTGGGTCTTGTTTGCCTTCGACCTGGTGGCCTGTCTTTTGTACCGGCTGTCACCCAACCTGCTCGATCCGATCAATCGCCTCTCGCTACACGGTCGCCGCCGGCCCGCCGTGTTCTTCGCGGTCATGCTGGCTGTCACCGCCGCGTTCTACATTCCCGGGCTGGTTCACTACGGACACAGCAGCTGGTTCGAGTTCGGGCCGTTCTCGGTCCAGCACGGGCGCGTGATGCTGTACGCGACCTATTTCTTTTTCGGCGCCGGCATCGGCGTTGCGCAAATGGATCGTGGGCTGCTCTCTGTCGACGGCCGCATGGCAAAGGTCAGCTGGGACTGGATGGTCCTGGCGATCGTTCCGTATTGCCTGTTGTGGGGGCTGATCTTCATCAAGCGCGAAATACTGGGCAACCCGTCGCCGTTGCCGGATTGGTATGAAGCGCTTTATGCCATCTGCTTCACCGTCTTCAGCGTGGCCATCATGTTTCTGATCCTGGCCCTTTTCCAGAGATTCAAGCAATCAGGCTCAGCCAGGCTGCTCGATCCAATGCAGGGCGACGCGTTCGGCATGTTCCTTGTGCACTATCCGATCGCGCTGTGGCTGCAATACTGGCTGTTCGACTATGACCTGCCGGCGATCGTCAAGGCCACGGTCGGGTTCGTCCTGACTGTCGCAGCGAGCTGGGCGCTGACGCGCGCGTTGCGGCAGATCCCGGGCGCGTCACGCGTGTTGTGAGGCGCGGTCCCTCGGTCCGTAGCCCGGATGGAGCGCAGCGCAATCCGGGACCTCGCCACAAGTGATAGCGGTCCCGGATTACGCTTACGCTCCATCCGGGCTACAGATCTGATTTGTGGCAGCGCCTTACGCCGCCTTGCCGCTCATATATTCCGGCAGCCAGCGCTCGAACGACTTGCGCAAGCTGTCGATCGTAACCGGCGTCTCGCCCGCGATCGCGATGGCATCGCCGCCGGTGGTGCCGATCCGCACGCAGGGCACCTCGCAGCCGCGCATCTTGGCGAGCACGCGGCCGGCTTCGGTTTCCGGCACGGTGACGAGATAGCGCGCCTGGTCCTCGCCGAACCAATAGGCCTGCGGCACCAGCGCGGTCGGCGCCGCCAGCAGCTTGGCGCCGATGCCGCCCGCCATCGCCATCTCGGCCAGCGCGATCAGGAGGCCGCCGTCCGACAAATCATGCACGGCGGTCGCGGTGCCCGCATGGATCATGCCGCGCACGCAATCGCCGTTGCGCTTCTCGGCCGCAAGATCGACCGGCGGCGGCGCACCCTCCTCGCGGCCGCAAACGTCGCGCAAATAGACGGATTGGCCGAGCCAGCCATGGGTCTCGCCGATCAGGAGGATCGCCTCGCCCTCTGCCTTGAAGGCGAGGGACGCCGACTTGGTGAAATCGTCGAGCAGGCCGACACCGCCGATCGAGGGCGTCGGCAGGATCGCGCGGCCGTTGGTCTCGTTGTAGAGCGAGACGTTGCCGGACACGACCGGGAAGTCCAGCGTGCGGCAGGCTTCCGAGATGCCCTTGAGGCAGCCGACGAACTGGCCCATGATCTCGGGCCTTTCAGGGTTGCCGAAGTTGAGATTGTCGGTGATCGCGAGCGGCTTGCCGCCGACCGCGGTGATGTTACGCCAGGCTTCCGCGACCGCCTGCATCCCGCCTTGATAAGGATCGGCCTCGCAATAGCGCGGCGTGACGTCGACAGTGAGCGCGAGGCCCTTCGGCCCGTCCTGCACGCGCACGACGGCGGCATCGCCGCCGGGACGCTGCATGGTGTTGCCGAGAATGACGTGATCGTACTGCTCCCACACCCAGCGCTTGGAGCACATGTCCGGCGTGCCGATCAGCTTCTCCAGCGCAGCTCCAAGGCCCATCGGCGCCGGCACGTCGCGGGCATGCACGACCGGCAGCGCTGTGGACGGAACGTGCGGGCGATCATAGACCGGCGCCTCGTCGCCGAGCTCCTTGATCGGCAAATCGGCCATGACGTCGCCGCCATGCTTGACCACGAAGCGCTTGCTCGGCGTGGTGTAGCCGACAATCGCAAAATCGAGCCCCCACTTCGTGAAGATCGCCTCGGCTTCCTTCTCCTTCTCGGGCTTGAGCACCATGAGCATGCGCTCCTGGCTCTCCGAGAGCATCATCTCGTAGGCGCTCATGCCGGCCTCGCGGGTCGGCACCGCATCGAGGTCGAGGTCGACGCCGAGGTCGCCCTTGGCGCCCATCTCCACCGCCGAGCAGGTCAGGCCCGCTGCGCCCATGTCCTGGATCGCGATGACGCAGCCCTTCTCCATGATCTCGAGGCAGGCCTCTAACAGCAGCTTCTCGGCGAAGGGATCGCCGACCTGCACGGTCGGGCGCTTCTCCTCGGACTTGTCGTCGAACTCGGCCGAGGCCATCGAGGCGCCGTGGATGCCGTCGCGGCCGGTCTTGGAGCCCAAATAGACGATCGGCATGTTCACGCCGGAGGCTGCCGCATAGAAGATCTTGTCGGCATCGGCGAGGCCCACCGCCATGGCATTGACGAGGATGTTGCCGTCGTAGCGGGTGTGGAAGCGCACCTGGCCGCCCACCGTCGGCACGCCGAAGGAATTGCCGTAGCCGCCGACGCCCGCCACCACGCCGGAGACGAGATGCCGCGTCTTCGGATGCTCGGGCGCGCCGAAGCTCAGCGCATTGAGGCAGGCGATCGGGCGCGCGCCCATGGTGAAGACGTCGCGCAAAATGCCGCCGACGCCGGTGGTCGCGCCCTGATACGGCTCGATATAGCTCGGGTGGTTGTGGCTCTCCATCTTGAAGACCACAGCCTGGCCGTCGCCGATGTCGATCACGCCGGCATTCTCGCCGGGGCCCTGGATCACCCAGGGCGCCTTGGTTGGCAGGCCGCGCAGATGGATGCGCGAGGATTTGTAGGAGCAATGCTCGTTCCACATCGCCGAGAAGATGCCGAGCTCCGTGAAGGTCGGCTCCCGCCCAATCAGCTTCAGGATGCGCTCATACTCGTCGGGCTTGAGCCCGTGGGCGGCAACCAGTTCCGGGGTGATCTTGGGTTCGTTCTTCATGGATTCGAGGCTTTCGGCGGCGGTTTGGCCGTTCTTAGGAACATCGGACGGCTTCGAAAAGCCCTTTATGGCGCATTTTCCCGCTGTCCCACGTTTTGCGCCGGCAGGGCCGGCGGGAACGGGAATTGCACGGCGCGGTCGGATCGGATTTAAGGTCTAAAGACCCGCAATTGAAGGCCTATTTCCTTGCACGAATTGACCAAAGCGCCCCCGCCCCGCCGTCCCGACCTCCACGTCGCCACCGAGGGCGAATTTGTGGGCTGGCGGACCTGGCTTCGTGACAGTTTTGAGTCCCATGTCGGCCCGTTCTGGCACCGGATCGAGGCGGACGGCAGCGTCCGCAGCGCCTTCCGGGTCGAGCAGAAGCACCTCAACGGCTCCGGGAACGTCCATGGCGGCTGCTACATGGCCTTCGCCGACTATTCCCTCTTTGCGATCGCCACCCATGTCCTGGACAGCCGGGCGGTGACGACCAACTTCGCCTGCGAATTCCTCGACGCGGCACGCGAGGGCGAGCTGATCGAATGCACCGGCGAGGTCACCCGCGCCGGCGGCTCGCTGATCTTTCTGCGCGGCAAGATGACGTCCGGCACGCGCGTGCTGCTCACCTTTTCCGGCACGATCAAGCGGATGAAGCGGAAGGCGCTCCCTCAGCCAAACGCATAGCTCGGCGGCTTCCCTTTTCGCGCGCCCTCGCCCAGACTTCCCGCCAAGCGCTGCTGGCGCCGGGGAGCAGGAAAAAGGTGCCGCAGAGCACATCTAAGGCGGATCGCCCGGCGGCGGCCGCATCACCGCAATTGCCATCCATCGCCACCGGTGCGCGCAGCTGGCGCGACTATGCGCTATTGCTCGCGCTCGCGTGCTGCTGGAGCTCGACCTATCCGCTGACGAAGCTCGCGCTTCCCACCATTCCGCCCATCACCTTCATCTCGGCGCGCTCGCTGATCGCCTTCGTCTTCCTGTTCGCGATCCTGTGGATGCGCGGCGTCAAGCTGCCGACCGATCTGAAGGCCTGGAAGCTGTTCGCGACCCAGCAGCTGATCAACTCGACCTTTCCGTTCCTCGTCATCACCTGGTCGCAGCAATACGTGCCGGCGTCGAACACGGTGGTGCTGGCCTCGACCACGCCGATCTTCGCCTTCCTGATCACCTCGCTGATCACGCGGCACGAGCCGGCGACGCTGCTCAAGCTCGCGGGTGCGATTTTGGGACTCGCCGGCACTGCGGCCATCGTCGGGCTCGATGCTCTGCATGGCCTTGGCAGCGAGATCGTGGCGGAGATCGCGATCCTGCTCGCCACCATCTCCTTTGCCTGCGCGACGATCTTTGGCTTGCGGCTCTCCGAGTACGATCCGATGGTCGTGGCAACCGGCTCGCTGCTGTTCGGCGGCCTCGTGCTGCTGCCGCCCGCGCTGCTCATCGACCAGCCCTGGACGCTGCACCCGACGCCGACCGCGATCATCGCCACGATCGTCATGGGCATCGTCTCCAGCGCATTGGGCCTGATGCTGTTCTACGTCTGTCTCGGCCGGCTCGGCACGCTGGCGACCAACGCGCAAGGCTACTTGCGCATCCCCATCGGTGTCGGGCTGTCCGTGCTGCTGCTCGGCGAGAGCGTGCCGTCGAACCTCGCGCTGGGGCTACTGCTGGTGATGGCGGGAGTTGCCGCGATGACGGTGCCGGCGGAGCGGTTGAAGTGGCGGTGGCCGATGGCGATGGTCAATCCGCCGAAATAAAGCGGAGGGTACCTGCACGGCGCGTCGGTTTGCCGGTGTCGTTGGTGTGATTGACGCCGTCCATGACGGGCACCTCAGGAAAATCGAATGGACTTACCCCGTCAAGGCAAGCCACGTTGACAGCATACAGATTCTGGTCCGATCGACGCTGATGATGCGTGTAGATTCCGCAGCGGGAACAGAAAAAATGCTGCGCTGATCCTGTGTGGAAGCGGTAGCTCGTCAGCGCATCCTCGCCCTTCAGGAACTTGATGCCGCCCATCTCCGCCATGACGACAACCGCACCGCGCATCCGGCAGTAAGAGCAGGTGCAGCGGCGGATCGAATTGAAACCGTCACTCAGCGTCGCCTCGAAACGCACCGCTCCGCAATGGCACTGACCAGCCCGGACGCTTGTGTCACTCACCATGTTGCTGCTTCCTGGCGTTGCTGCGAATGACGACGCCGCTCGGCGACGTCAGCGGGCAGGAACGTTCTCTCAAATGTGGGCCGAACAATCAAAAGGAATCGCCCAAGGCATCAAAACAACTCACGCGGGCCGGACTCCTTATGCCGACAACTGCTTCTCCGCGATCGACAGCCAATCGGCCTGCGCCTTGCGCAGATATTTCGGCGCGCGGCGCATCTGGATCAGGAGCTCGTTGAAGACCATGCGCGCCTCTGCGGTGCGGCCGACCGTTTGCAGCAGCATGCCGTAGCGCACCCGCGCCTCGGCGCCGGGGAAGTAGCCGGCGAGCGCGTGATATTCCTCCAGCGCCTCGTCGACACGTCCGACCTCGGCGAGCGCGTGGGCATAGAGCAGATGCGCGTCGGCGGAATCGAAATCGGGCCATTGCTTCTGCAGATCGTCCAGCGTCGCCAGCGCATCGGCCGGGCGGCTGGCGGCAAATTGCGCCTGCGCCCTGCGCAGCGCATAGGCGGGATCGTGGCCCATCGGCAGCTTCAGGATGTGATCATAATGCGCTTCAGCTTCGCCGAACCGGCCGATATTCGCGCACTCTTCCGCCAGCGCCGCACGGTTGGCGATGGTGTCGGTGCCGGCGAGTTGGTCGGACAGCTCGCGATAGCGCTTCTCGGGATCGAGGCGATTGGCGACACGCTGGCGCGCCTGCCGGGCACCGGGGCTGGAAAACCATTCAGGAATTAGCTCGACCGCGATATAGGCGATCGCGCCCATCATCGGCACCAGCAGGATGATGAAGGCCCAGGGCCGCAACCGTCCGGTTCGCGAGGCGTGATAGATCAGCGTGATATCGAGCAGCAGAACGACCAAAGCAACGGGCATGTGACATCCGGAAAGCACAACGACAGCCGGCCTCCTGATAATGCAATCGAACCGATGAAACAACTTTGAGTTGCGTCAACCGGCAAGAATCAGCGAACCCGGACGCGCGCCTTAATGGTGACGAGGGGTCAGTCGCCGCAAAACCTATGCAGGTTCACGCGCCTCGCGTAGCAATCCACTCGCCAGCACTCGAAATGCATCAACAGCCTTGCTCAGCACGCTCTTGGGATCGTCGGCGGCCGCGACCCACAAGGCGGCGCTGAGCGCAGCCCCGTTCAGCAACCGCCCCGCCGCTTCGACATCGACCGGCTTCACGATTCCCTCCTCGATCAGCGCACGGATCGTTCGCATGGTGATATCGAGACAGGCGTTCTCGCCGGGCCATTTGGAGGGATCGCCGAGCACGGCAGGTCCATCCAGGAGCATGATGCGCTGGATCTCAGGTTCGAGCGCCATTTCGATATAGGCGCTTCCCTCGGCGAGCAGGCCCAGCCACGGGCTGGGCGCTCGCTCCCGAACGATGCGGAGCCGCTCCGCCATTTCACCGTCGATCTGCTCGACGACGGCCCAGAGCAGCCCCTTCTTGTCTTCGAAGTTGTGATACAGCGCGCCCCGCGTCAGACCGACGGCCGCAGTGAGTTCGTCCATCGACGCGTCTGCATAGCCCTGCGTGGCAAATGCCGCACGTGCGGCGCGGATGAGCCTGGCCCGGTTTTCCGCCATGGCCGCGGCGCGCTTCCCCTTTGCCATGCCCTGCCCCCTTGACATACGCCTCGTATGTGAGCGATATCTCACATACGAAACGTATCTGAAATTGCCGTGACGCGCCAGCCATGGAACACCCACGATCCGCTCACGCCCATTAACCGAAAGGCCCTGCCATGCCCCAGCGAGAGGCAATCTTCCCCGCCAACCGCCACGCGCTCTATCAAGCGCATCGCTACTCCGCAGCGATCCGCTCCGGTGACCTGCTGTTCGTGTCGGGGCAGGTCGGCAGCCGCGAGGACGGCTCGCCCGAACCGGTATTCGAGGACCAGGTCCGGCGCGCGTTCGCCAATTTGCGTGCCGTGCTCGGCGCTGGTGGATGCACGCTGGACGATGTCGTCGATGTCACCACGTTCCACACCGATCCGGCGAGCCAGATCGAGACGGTGATGGCCGTTCGCGCCGAGGAGATCGGCGATCCTCCCTATCCGAACTGGACGGCCGTCGGCGTGAACTGGCTTGCCGGCTTCGACTTCGAGATCAAGGTCATCGCCCGCATTCCCGTGCTCCAGTAAGCTTCCGGGCGGCCATACGCCGGCCGCCAGCAGACAACTTGGCCGGGCTACTTGTTGGCGTCGTCCGCCAGCATCTTGCGGTACTTTTCGACGTCGCGCGTCACGAGCTTTTGCAGCACGTCGGGCGCGTGCTCGTCGGCATCGGGCGCGACGGTCGACAGGTCGGCGAAGCGCTTCTTCACCGCTTCAGTCTCGACGGCCGTGCGCGCCGCGGCATTCAGCTTGGCGATCACGGCCGGCGGCGTGCCCTTGGGCGCGAACAGGCCGTTCCAGCCTTGTGCCTCGAACTCGGGCAGGCCCGCTTCCGCCGAGGTCGGCAGATCCGGCAGCGTGGAGAGCCGCACGGTCGAGCCGACCACGAGGCCCTTCACCAGCTTGTCGTTGATCGATTGGGAAACCGAGGCGGCCGCATCGCAGACGCCGTCGATCTGGCCGCCGACCGCGTCGGTCAGCGCGGGCGCGGCGCCGCGATAGCCGATCAGCGTCGCGTCGATCCCGGCTGCTGTGACGAAGCTTTTGCAGATCAGATAGTTCGAGGAGCCGACGCCGGCATGGCCGAGATTGATCTTGCCCGGATTGGCCTTGGCATAGGCGATGAACTCTTTCAGGTCCTTCGCCGGAAAGTCCTTGCGCAGCGCGATGATGCCGAACGTCTTCGCCACCATCGCGATCGGCACGAAGGAATCAGGCGTGAACGGCAGTTTTGGATAGATCTTGTAGGTCGCGGCATTGGTGCCGGCATTGCCGATCGCAATCGTATAACCATCCGGCTCGGCGCGGGAGGCCCGCGCCAGCGCGGTCGAGCCGCCGGCCCCCGCAACATTCTCGATCACGATGGTCTGGCCGAGCGCGATGCCCATCTGCTCGGCCACCGCGCGCGCGATCACGTCCGAGGTGCCGCCGGCCGCGAACGGCACGATCATGGTGATGGGACGCTTGGGATAATCCTGCGCGGATGCGACGTTGGCGAACACTAGCGCCGCGAACGCGGCGAGAGCACGCCTCGTCACGAACGAGATCACGCAGCTTTTTCCAGATGCTGGGCGAGACCGGCGAACAAGCCGCGACCATCGGTGCAGCCCATGATGTCTTCGACGTGGTTTTCCGGATGCGGCATCATGCCGAGCACGTTGCCCCGGTCGTTGACGATGCCGGCGATCGAATGCGCCGCGCCGTTGATGTTGGCGGCCTCGTCGACCACGCCGTCGGCGGAGCAGTAGCGATAGAGCACCCGCCCCTCGCCTTCGAGCCGCTTGATGGTCTCTTCGTCCGCCTCGTAATTGCCCTCGCCATGGGCGACCGGCACGCGGATCACCTGGCCGGCATTGTAACCGCGCGTGAACGGCGTGTCGGAACGCTCGACGCGCAGATGCACGTCGCGGCAGATGAATTTCAGCCGCGCGTTGCGCATCAACACGCCCGGCAAGAGACCGGACTCGCACAGGATCTGAAAGCCGTTGCAGACGCCGAGCACGAGGCCGCCCTTGGCCGCATAGTCGCGCACCGCATCCATCACCGGTGCACGCGCCGCAATCGCGCCGCAGCGCAGGTAATCGCCGTAGGAGAAGCCGCCGGGCACGACGACGAGATCGGTGCCCGCAGGCAGCGCGGTCTCGGCGTGCCAGACCATCGCGGGCTCGCTGCCGGAGATCAGCCTCAACGCGCGCGCCATGTCGCGCTCGCGGTTGATTCCGGGAAAGACGAGGATGGCGGCTTTCATGGCAGAGGTTCCGACGCGACTGGGAATCGAGGCTGGCCAACGGGCCAATTCGTGAACAGACATAACCATTTGACGGAGATTTTACCAGTGCTAGCGTTGCGGAGCGCCCTTGTACACAGGCCATAGCCACGCGCCTTTGGCCGCTCGATTTGCCCGGGATTGAAGCCATGAACGTCCCGTCGCTGCCCGCATCTCTCGCCGAACCAGTATCCGCCGAGGGCGTCGTCGCCGCCGGCGCTTATGTCGACGGCCGCCGGGTCGCCAATATCGCCATCAGCGAGGCCTCGAGCTGGCGAGCCAAGCCCGGCCATGTCGTGTGGATCGGGCTGCACGAGCCCGACATGGCGCTGCTCGGCGCGGTGCAGAAGCAGTTCGACCTGCACGACCTCGCGATCGAGGACGCCAACCACGCCCATCAACGGCCGAAGATCGAGCAATATGGCGAGGCCCTGTTCATCGTCGCGCGCACCGCGCAATTGATCGAGGGGCGCATTGCCTTTGGCGAGACCCACATCTTCGTGGGCGAAGGCTATCTGGTCTCGGTGCGCCACGGCGCTTCGACCTCCTACACGCCGGTGCGCGAACGCTGCGAGAGCTGCCCGCGGGCGCTCGCGCGCGGCGAGGACTACATCCTCTATGCCATCCTCGATTTCATCGTCGACAATTACTCGCCCGTGCTGGAGAGCATCCACGACGAGATCGAGAGCATCGAGGATGACGTGCTCTCCAAGCAGATCAGCAAGGCGCAGATCGAGCGGCTCTACATGCTGCGCCGCGACCTGTTGCGGCTGAGGACCGCGATCGGCCCGCTGGTGGAGGTCTGCCGCCGGCTGGAGCATGACGACCTGTCGATGGTGCGGCAGGCCATGCAGCCGCTGTTCCGCGACGTCACCGACCACGTCCGCAACATCCAGGAGCGCATCGATTCCATGCGCGAGGTGCTGGCCTTCGCCTTCGAGGCGAGCCTTTTGGTCGGCCAGGCCCAGGAGACGGCGGTGTCCAAGAAGCTCGCATCCTGGCTCGCCATCATCGCGGTCCCGACCGCGCTCGCCGGCATCTACGGCATGAACTTCAAGCACATGCCGGAGCTGGAATGGGAGTACGGCTATTTCATGCTGCTCGGCGTGATGCTGGCGGCATGCGGGTCGCTGTACTGGCGCTTTCGGCGGGCGGGATGGCTGTGAGTCCAGACGCTCAGACTGGTTACATGCCTCGTCTGCCAGACCACGTGCTCTGCGCCACCTGAAGGTCGTGCAGCATGAGAAGCTGCTCTTCTCGACAGGCGCTCAGCTCAGACCTGATTTCGTCGATCTTGTATTCGACATCACCGAGCGTTTGCTCGACCTGCTTCAGCAGCTCGAAAATCAGCTCTTTGCCGATATCCGCCACTCCGCTCAGGCTTTCATCTCGATCGCATAATTCTCGATCACGGTGTTCGCCAAGAGCTTGTCGGCGGCCTCCTTCAGCGCCGCCTCCGCCTTGGCCTTGTCGGCGCCGGCGAGCTCGATGTCGAACACCTTGCCCTGGCGGACGCTGGCGACGCCGTCGACGCCGAGCGACTTCAACGCGCCTTCGATGGCCTTGCCCTGCGGATCGAGGATGCCCGTCTTCAGGGTAACGGTGACACGTGCCTTCACGTCAAAAGTCCTCTTCAGCTCTTCACCAGCACCGGGCCGGTGCCCTGGGGACGCTCGTTCTCCATGAGGATGCCGAGACGCTTTGCAACTTCGGTGTAGGCTTCGAGCAGACCACCGAGATCCCTGCGGAAACGATCCTTGTCGAGCTTCTCGTTCGACTTGATGTCCCACAGCCGGCAGCTGTCCGGCGAGATCTCGTCGGCGACGATGATGCGCATCATCTCATTCTCGAACAGGCGCCCGCACTCCATCTTGAAGTCGACGAGGCGGATGCCGATGCCGAGGAAGAGGCCGGTGAGGAAGTCGTTGACGCGGATGGCGAGTGCCATGATGTCGTCGATCTCCTGCGGCGTCGCCCAGCCGAAGGCTGTGATGTGCTCTTCCGACACCATGGGGTCGTTGAGCTGGTCGTTCTTGTAATAGAACTCGATGATCGAGCGCGGCAGCTGCGTGCCCTCCTCGATGCCGAGGCGCTGCGACAGCGAGCCGGCGGCGACGTTCCGCACCACCACCTCGAGCGGCACGATCTCGACCTCGCGAATCAACTGCTCGCGCATGTTGAGGCGGCGGATGAAATGGGTCGGCACCCCGATGTCGTTGAGGTGCTGAAACAGGTACTCCGAGATCCGGTTGTTGAGGACGCCCTTGCCCTCGATCACCTGATGCTTTTTCGCATTGAACGCGGTGGCGTCGTCCTTGAAGTGCTGGATCAGGGTACCGGGCTCGGGGCCTTCGTAAAGAACCTTTGCCTTGCCTTCATAAATGCGACGCCGACGGCTCATGGGGATGTACCGTGTTTTGTTGAAATCCATGAATTTGGTGTGCTCCGGTTGACTAGGATTACGACCCACAGCGGAGCTGCCGTGAACGGCCAGGAACCCATCTATAACCCGTTGGAAACAGAACGGGAACCAAGCCTTAGGCAACCTATCCGATTGGCTGTCCGAGCACAATCGATCCGGCCGTCCGGCACCAACTTATACCGTCTTGCCTGCGGCTTAACGGCCCGTTGTTTTGCCGATTCGTGCTATCTATGTAGGCATGCAGCCGGGTCGCCGCAACGGAAGGCTCCCGCTCCATTCAGCGAGGATTTGGGAACAGGCATGAGCGAGTTCGACAAACGCCAGGAAGGCTTTGAGAAGAAGTACGCCCTCGACGAGGAGCAGAAGTTCAAGGCGGAGGCCCGCCGCAACCGGCTGCTCGGCCTGTGGGCAGCCGAGAAGCTCGGAATCACGGGTGATGCCGCCATCGCCTATGCCAAGGAGGTCGTCGCGGCCGATTTCGAGGAGGCCGGCGATGCCGACGTCGTGCGCAAGCTGACGGCCGATTTCGCCGCCAAGAACGTCACCGTCACCGAGCAGGCGATTCGCGCCAAGATGAGCGAGTTGCTCGCAGTTGCCGCCGCCGAGGTGAAGGCGGGGAAATAATCGAGTCAACCGACCCGCTGGCGCGCAATAGCCTTGCGCGCCGGCGTTCTTCTTCTGCCTTCCCGCGTGGTCGAGACATTCGGCCCGGCATAGTTGCGGCGGATGGTTTCGAGCAGGCGCTCTGCGGCAGCGCTCAAAAACCCGCCACGACGCGTGACGAGGACGATATCCTGGTGCGCATCAAGGTCGCCCACGGCGACCGTCGCGATCGAGCCCGCACGCAGCTCCTCAGCCACGTGGCTTTTTGCCAGCAGTGCAAGACCGAAGCCCGATTCCACCAGCCGCTTCTGCGCAGTGAGGCTGTCCACGGCCGTCCATTCCACCTCGCCAAGTCCCCGCGTCAGAAACAGCGCGAACACGTGAGCCGCGGCAATCTCGCGGCGCCCGCGAATCTCGGGGAATGCGATCCAGCGCTCGCCACCAAGTTCGGCGAGGCGTTTCACACGCTGTCCGGCGCGAGGATGGTCGGGCGCACAGACCACTTGCAACGATTCGCGCAGGATCTGCTCGCAGGCGAGGTCGCCGGAGCGGTCGGCGTTGTAGCGCAGGCCAATTGTGGCCTCGCCGCGCCGGATGAGATCGCTGACCTCCGCGCTGGTCGCCGTCCGCAAGCTCAGCACGACGGCGGGATGCTCCTTGGTAAACCGCTTCATGATGGTCGAGAGGCGGCTGTCAGCGAGCGTCCCGGTCACGGCCAGCGAAACCGGCCCTGCATTCTGCTTGGTCAGTGCGCGGATCGCCTGTTCGGCATCCTGCGCCGCGGCCACTGCGCGCTCGGCATAGGGGATCAGCACGCGCCCGGCATCGCTCAGCCGGGTGCGGCCTGCCACCCGCTCGAACAGGGGAACGCCGAGCTCCTGCTCCAATAGAGCGATACGGCGCGAAATCGCCGGCTGCGAGCGGTGCAGGAATTTCGCGGCATGCGAAATCCCGCCTCTGCGATGAACCGCCAGGAAGGTGTTAAGGGCGTCACTGTCCATCGCGACCTCATGCAAAAAGCTGATGATATCTGACAGAATAACAAATTTGGCGGATGACGAAAGTGCGCCTAAAGCTCGTTGGGACAGACAATGGAGACGAGCCATGACGAGCCAGTTGGACAAGGCGAGAGCGTTTCGCGCGTTGCACGAGCGGCCCGGTGCCTTCATCATTCCCAATCCATGGGATGCCGGCACCGCGAAGCTGCTCGCGGCGATGGGCTTCGAAGCCCTGGCCACTACGAGCCTCGGGGTCGCCAACATGCTCGGCAGCAGCGGCGTCAGCCTCGACGTCATCCTCGCCAACGCACGCACGATCGTGGAAGCGACCGACCTGCCCGTCAGCGTCGACCTCGAGAATTGCGGCGCACATGAGCCGAGACGCGCCGCCGAAGCTATTCGGCGTGCCGCAGACACTGGCGCGGTGGGCGGCTCGATCGAGGATTTCAGCGGCGATCGCGATCGCCCGATCTACGACTTCTCCCACGCCGTCGAGCGCGTCCAGGCCGCGGTGGAGGTGGCACGCGCGCTGCCCATTCCGTTCACGCTGACAGCGCGGGCCGAGAACTTCCTGCACGGCCGCAAGGACATCGACGATACGATCCGCCGCCTGCAGGCCTTCGAGGCCGCTGGCGCCGACGTCCTCTATGCGCCGGGCCTGTACGATCTCGCCACGATCAGGACGGTGGTGTCCTCGCTGGGCAAGCCCTTCAACCACGTGATGGGCTTTGCCGACCCGACGCTAACCGTCGAGCAATTGTCCGCCGCTGGCGTCAAGCGCATCAGCGTCGGCGGAGCCATGTCGCGCTACGCGCTCGCAGCGTTCCTGAACTGCGCGCGCGAGATGAAGGACAAGGGGTCCTTCACCTACATCCGCGAGATGGCGCCGGTCGGCGAGCTGCGCGCCGCCTTCGCCGCGGTCACTCCTCCTTGAAGCCGTACTCCGGCACGTTGCCGCTGGCGCCGTAATATTTATACGGCAGGAACTTGCCGCTCATGGTGATCTTGACGCGGTCGCCCTTGGGGTTGGCGACGCGCTCGATGCCCATGTCGAAGTCGATCGCCGACATGATGCCGTCGCCGAACTCCTCCTCGATCAGCGCCTTCCAGGCCGGACCGTTCACCATCACCATCTCGTAGAAGCGGTAGATCAGCGGGTCGGTCGGCGGCATCGGCGTGCCGGTGCCGCGCATCGGCACCTCGTTGAGCATGGCAACTTCCGCCTTCGACAGGCCGAACAGCTCGCCGGCATTGGCAGCCTGCGGCTTCGTCAGCTTCATCTGGCCCATGATCGCACCGACGATCAGCACCTCGGAATAGCCGCCGATCTTTTCGCAGATGTGCTTCCAGCTCCAGCCCTTCTCGCGCTTGATGTCGAGCAGTTTTTCGGTGAGGTCTTCGCGTTTCATTAGGGTCTCCTTGCTAGGCGCTCAATCCGGGGTTTGTCCCCGGCATCCTGGTCTGTCGCGGCTCTTCGCCGCTTGATGCGATCGAGAGCCCGGGCTTGCCGATCTGCACCGTCGGCACGTTGCGCGGATCGTGATCCGGCTTTTCAGTGGTAAAAGTCTTGCTGCGCGTCACCAAGAAATCGATGATGTGGTTGCGCAGCGCGTAGTACAGCGGATGGCGGTGCAGGTCGGTGCGGCCGCGGTCCCGCGGCAGCGGGTTCTCGACCACCTCCGCCAGCACCGCGCCGGGACCGTTGGTCATCAGGAAGATCTTGTCGGCGAGATAGATCGCCTCGTCGACGTCGTGGGTGATCATGAACGCGGTCTGCCCGGTCTCCAGGCAAATCCGCCGCACCTCGTCCTGCAGCGTGCCGCGCGTCAGCGCGTCCAGCGCCGAGAACGGCTCGTCCATCAGCATCATCTTCGGCGTGATCGACAGCGCCCGTGCGATGCCAACGCGCTGCTTCATGCCGCCCGACAGCTCCGAGGGACGCTTGTGCTCGGCGCCGGAGAGGCCGACCAGATCGATGAACTTCTGCGCATGCGCCTTGACCTTGGCGCGGTCCCAGCTGCGCCATTTCGAGCTGACGGCATAGGCGACGTTGCCGAGCACCGTGCGCCAGGGCAGCAGCGCATGGCTCTGGAAGATCACGGCGCGGTCGAGGCTGGTGCCCGAGATCGCCTGACCGTCGACGATGACAGCGCCCTCGCTCGGCGCATCGAGCCCGGCGAGGATGTTGAGCACCGTGGTCTTGCCGCAGCCGGAATGGCCGATCACGCAAGCGAACTCACCCCGCGCCATCGAGAGCCAGAGGTTCTCGAAGATGGTGGTCGTCGCGCCGCCCGCGCCGGGATAGCGCTTGGCGATGCCTTCGATCGAGATGAACTTGTCGGTCATCGCCCCTACTCCGGAAACGTGACCATGCGCGTGAAGCGCGCGAGGATCTGGTCGAGCAGCATGCCGACGATCCCGATCAGGAGGATCGCGATGATGACGTTGGTGATCGACAAATTATTCCACTCGTTCCAGACGAAGTAGCCGATGCCGGTGCCGCCGACGAGCATCTCGGCGGCGACGATCACGAGCCAGGCGATGCCGATCGAGATGCGCATGCCCGTCAGGATGGTCGGGGCCGCTGCCGGCAGGATCACGGTGAAGGCCCGCCTGACGGTGCCGACCTCGAGCGTCCGCGCGACGTTGATCCATTCCTTGCGCACGCTCGCGACGCCGAACACCGTGTTGAGCAGCATCGGCCAGATCGAGCAGATGAAGATGACGAAGATCGCGGAGACCGAGGAATCCTTGATGGTGTAGAGCGCGAGCGGCATCCAGGCGAGCGGCGAGATCGGCTTCAAGACCTGGATGAACGGATCGAGCGCCTTGCTCAGCAGCGGCGACATGCCGATCAGAAAGCCGAGCGGGATCGCCACCAGCACGGCCAGCAGATAGCCGGTGCCGACGCGCGCAATGGAATAGCCGAGCTGGATGCCGAGCCCCTTGTCGTTCGGCCCGTTGTCGTAGAACGGCCGCTTCAGATGCTCCCAGAGCTTTGCGCCGACATCGAGCGGCCCGGGCATCGCCGATTTGCCCTGCGTCGCCGTGAGGCCCATCAGCTTGGCGTATTCCGGGCTCATCGTCGCCGTCGTGCCGGTCGAGCGTGTGGCGAGATGCCAGATGCCGAGGAAGGCGGCGAGCAGCACGATGGAGACGAGGCCGGCGCGGAGGCGGAGGGAGGCGGTCATCTCCCTCTCCCCGTTCTTACGGGGGCGCGACGAGCTTCGCTCGCGCTGAGAGGGTCGGGGTGAGGGGCCTCCCTCGACACGTGAGATTGTCGAGGGACCTGTACCCCCGACCTCTCCCCGCAAGCTGGGCGAGGTGAAGATAGAGCGCGGGCCATCACGACGCCTTCCTGATCTTGAAGCTCGCCAGATAGTCCTCCGGCTTGGCCGGATCGAAATTCTTGCCCATCACCGCGAACGACTTGTAGGCACTCGCCGGCGGCGTGAGGCCCATCTCGCTCATCAGCTTCTTGGTATCGGTTGCCAGATACACCTGCTCGGCCACCGCCTTGTAGTCGACGTCGCCCTTGATCTGGCCCCAGCGCTTCATCTGCGTCAGCATCCAAACCGCAAAGGACTGCCAGGGGAACGGATCGAAATCGACGCGCTTGGGATCGGTCTTCACCCCGCCGAGGCCGTCGGCGTAGGTGCCGGTCAGGACCTGCTCCAGCACGGTGACAGGCGCGTTGATGTAGTTCGCCGGCGCGATGGCTTCGGCAATCTGCTTCCGGTTCTCGGCCTTGGAAGCATAGGCGGTGGCATCGACGATCGCCCGCGTCAGCGCCGCGAAGCTGTTCGGCGCGGTGGTGATGAACTCGCGGCTGGCGGCAAAGCTGCAGCAGGGATGGCCGTCCCAGATCTCCTTGGAGAGGAGATGCATGAAGCCGACGCCGTCATAGATTGCGCGCTGGCAGATGTTGTCGGGCGCGAGGAAGCCGTCGATGTTGTCGGCACGCAGGTTCGCGACCATCTCCGGCGGCGGCACCGAGCGCAGCTGCACGTCGGTATCGGGATCGAGACCGTGCTCGGCGAGGTAATAGCGCAAGAGGTAATTGTGCATGGAATAGTCGAAGGGGATGGCGAATTTCAGCCCCTTCCAGTCCTTCGGATCGCGCTTGTCCTTGTGCTTGCTCGCCAGCACGATGCCCTGCCCGTTGATGTTCTCGATGGCCGGGACGGTGAAGGGAATCGCGTTGGCGCCGAGGCCGAGCGAGATCGCGATCGGCATCGGTGCCAGCATGTGCGCAGCGTCGTATTCCTTGTTGATGGTCTTGTCGCGGATCACGGCCCAGCCGGCGGTCTTCACCACTTCGACGTTGAGGCCGTGCTTGGCATAGAAGCCCATTGGCGCTGCCATGATGATCGGCGTGGCGCAGGTGATCGGGATGAAGCCGACCTTAAGGTCCTTCTTCTCGGGCGCGCCGGCTTGCGCGAACACCTCGGTCGCCGTCTTGATCGGGAAGAATTGCGACAGCGCGGCGAGCGCCGTCGAGGCGCCGACCGACTTTAGGAACGCGCGCCGCGCCACGTCCTGCGGAAACATCGCCCGCATCAATGCGGAGGCGACCACGCCCTCGTAGCGCTGCTCTTCGCTTGCGACCGGCTCGCAATGCAGCGCCGTCGCCTGCTCATGCTCAGCTGCGGAACGATGCTGGCCGCAAACACAGCCGGCTCGAAGCTTGCGATCGGGATCAAACGGATTGTCGAACGTGGACATCGGCCCTCCTGCGCGTCAATGCGAGAAGGAATTACGCAAGGAGCATGCCACCGACGAAGAAGCGGACATTGCCTTGATGACGCAGCATTTTCACCCGCGCTTGGCCGCTACGAAAACTCGTGATAAACGAGATTTCGTAGTTCAATTACGAGATTTCGCAATGGCAACGACGCCAATGCCCGCCCACGACGAGGTGGCCCCCGTCATCGACCCGCGCATCGCGGCCTTCGAATCCTCGGTCGAGGCGATGCTGCTGGTCGATCCCTTTGGCGACCAGATCGTCGATGCCAATCCCGCCGCCTGTGCCCTGCTCGGCTACGACCGCGCTTTGCTGCGGCAGACCAGGGCCAGCACGCTCCACGCCGGCGAGCTTGCCGCCCTCACCGTCTTCACCCAGGCCGTGCTGCACAAGGGCGCCTACTGGACCACGGCGCTCAATCCACGCCATGCGACCGGGCAAGATCTCAAGCTCGAATATGCCGGCTGCCTGCTGCCGCATGACGGCCGCACGCTGCTGCTGCTGACGCTGACCGATCTCGAAGCCCGCCGCCGGCGCAATGTCGATGCCGCCGCCGAGGACCATATGCGCGGCGGCATCTCGACTTGGCAGCGGGTCGAGCGCGTGTTCCAGGACATCGAGCGCGAGAACCAGTTGATCCTGCGCGCCGCCGGCGAAGGCATCTATGGCGTCAACGCCGAAGGCAAGACCACCTTCGTCAATCCCGCGGCCGAGCGCATGCTGGGCTGGACCGCCGAGGAGCTGGTCGGCAAGGAGATCCACCCGATCGTCCACCACACCCACCACGATGGCCGGCACTATCACAACCACGATTGCCCGATCTATGCGGCGTTCCGCGACGGCGCCGTGCACCAGGTCGACGGCGAGGTGTTTTGGCGCAAGGACGGCTCGCCCGCCTGGGTCGAATACACATCGACGCCGATCCGCGATCGCGGCGTCGTGGTCGGCGCCGTCGTGGTGTTTCGCGACGTCAGCCAGCGCCGCGAGGCCGCCGAGAAGCTGCACGCGGCGCTTGCCGAGGTCGACCGTCTGCGCGAGCGGCTCGAGCTGGAGAACGCCTATCTCCAGGAGGAAATCCGCATCGAGACCAATCCGCGCGGCATCATCGGGGGCAGCGAGGCGATCCAGAAGACGCTGCGCCAGGTCAAGCTGGTGGCGCCGACCACCGCGGCGGTAATGATCACCGGGGAATCCGGCACCGGCAAGGAGCTGATCGCGCGCGCCATCCACGAGGATTCCACCCGCAGCGACCGGCCGCTGATCCGTGTCAACTGCGCCGCAATCCCGCGCGAATTGTTCGAGAGCGAGTTCTTCGGCCATGTCCGCGGCGCCTTCACCGGCGCAACGCGCGACCGCATCGGCCGCTTCGAGCTCGCCGACGGCGGCACGCTATTCCTCGACGAGGTCGGCGAGATCCCGCTCGAGCTGCAAGGCAAGCTGCTGCGCGTCTTGCAGGAAGGCCATTTCGAGCGCGTCGGCGAGGCGCGCACCCGCGCCGTCGACGTTCGCGTCATCGCCGCGACCAATCGCGATCTCAAGCAGGAGGTCCAGCGCGGCCGCTTTCGCGAGGATCTCTACTTCCGTCTCAACGTGTTTCCGATTGAGACCGTCCCCTTGCGCGAACGCCGCGAGGACATTCCCCTGCTGGCCCAGCATTTCCTGACGCGCGAGAGCAAGGCGCTGAAATCGAACCTCCGTCTGTCGGAGGGCGATGCGCGGCGGCTGACCCGCTACAACTGGCCCGGCAATGTCCGCGAACTCCAGAACGTGATCGAGCGCGCTGCGATTCTGTCGCAGAACGGCCGCCTGCGCATCGATCTGCCCGATCCTTCAGGTGAACAAGCGCCCAGCGGCGCCACCCGCCAGAGGCCCGACGCGCGCCCCGCAATCATGACGTCGTCGGAAATGCGCGACCACGAGCGCGCCAACATTCTCGCCGCGCTTGAGGCCTGCGCCGGAAAAGTCTTCGGCCCCGGCGGCGCCGCCGAGATGCTCGACCTCAAGCCGACCACGCTGGCCTCACGGATCAAGGCGCTGGGAATCGCGCCTCGTCCGCAAGGGGCCCATCCTTCGAGACGCCCGCTTTAGGCGGGCTCCTCAGGATGAGGTCGGAGGGCGCGGCAACAATATCAACAGACACCGGTGCCGCTTAGCCTCATCCTGAGGAGACCGCGAAGCGGTCGTCTCGAAGGACGAGGCGCGCGCTCAGGCTGCCTTGGTGGTGACGTCCGATGCGATCGGCAGGCCCTGCTCGATCGGCAGCGAGGGATCGCGCGACCATTCGTTCCAGGAGCCGAAATACATCCGCACGTCCTTCACGCCGGCGTTCTTCAGCGCCAGGAACGTGTTCGAAGCGCGCGCCCCCTTGAAGGTAGACCGGCGTGGTCTGCGAGATGCCGACGGTGGCGCATTCGGCCAGAATCTCATCCTTCGATTTGAAGCGCGGGCCTTCGGCGGTCGGCTTCATCATCCGATACCATTCCAACCATACGGCGCCGGGAATGCGGCCCTTGCGCGGGCAGAAATCCTTGCCGTACGGGGACGAGCTGTCGCCGATCCACTCGTCGACGTCGCGGACGTCGAGGATCGCGATGCCCGGCTTGCCGACGGCGGCGAGCATGGTCTTGGCGTCGATCAGGATCTCGCCCGCTTCAGGCACGATCGAGAACGAGGCCTTCTCAGGCGCGGGCACATCCTTGGTCACCGGGAAGCCCGCGGACGACCAGGCGTCGAAGCCGCCATGCAGCACCTTCACCTTGGGATAGCCGAGCATGGTGAGCAGGTAATAGCCGCGGCAGGACTGGCCGAAGCCGGAGTTCATCGACTGTTCGTAGATCACCGCCGTCTCCTTGCCGGAAAGACCGGCGCCGCCGAACGCATCGGCGAACTTGGTCTTGAGCTCGGCCATGCCCTCGGGCGTGGAGGTCGCGAGGAACGTGAAGATCTCATGCACGTTGACGGCGCCCGGCAGATGGCCGGCGGCGTAGGCGTCGGGATTGCGGGTGTCGATGACGACACACGGCTCGGTCTTCAAGAGATCGGCGAGTTCGACGGCAGTGATCAGAACGTCAGTCATGGCAGCCTCTCCGTTGAGGTTGGGGGTCTTCGGGTGGACTCGTAGAGCTCAGGACTCGGCCAGCATCTTGCGCAGCTGCTTGGTGGCCGGCGTGACGATCGCGACGAAATAGGCCTCGCGCAGGCGCCGCTGCGCGCGGTGGCTCTTGAGATAGCCGCGCGCGCCACAATGCAGCATCGCCGCATGCGCCGCCGCGACACTGGCTTCGCCGGCGCGAAGCCGCAGCGCGATCACCTTGCGCCAGTAGGTTTCCTCCTCGTTGTAGGGATCGCGCGCCAGCGCCATGGTCTCGGCCTCGAGCTCGGCGGCGAGCTCGCGGAAATGCACCGGCTGCTGCGGCAGATAGCGGTTGATGTGGCCGAGGGGATTGTCGACCTCGTCCATGATGTTGATGCAATCCTTGATCACGCCTAACGCCATGCCAGCCTGCAGCAGGATGAAGCCGGCGCGGATCTTCTTGACGAAGGGCGCGGCGGGATCGGCCAGGATCAGCTCATCGGGCACGAAAGCGTCGCGGAACTGCACGCCATAGGTGCCGGTGCCGTCCATCGCGAGGAACGGCTTGCAGGGCGTCAGCGTGATCGCAGGGTCCGAGCAGTCGGCGAGGAACATGACCGTGCCGGGCTCGCCACTTGCGATGCCCGGCTCGTCCTCGCGCTCGAAGATGGTGCCGAAGAAATGATCGGGGCCGAGATTGGAGACCCAGGGCAACGCACCGCGCACGATGTAGCCGCCCTCGACCTTGCGGCCCTTTAGCTTGAGCTTCTCGATGCCGAAGAAGCTCTTCATGGGATTGGAGAGCCCGGTGCCGCCAAGCACGCGGCCGGTCGAGAAGGCATCTCCGAAGCGCTTTGCGAGCTTCACATTGGTGGAGTTCGCCGCGTACCAGACCAGCGTGTTCTGGCACCACGCCATGAAGGCCGTGGCACCGCAGACCTCGCCGATCGCCGCCATCGCCTGGATCGCGCAGCGCAGATCGGCGGGGCCTTCGTGCGGCACATGGCTGCCCCACGCTCCGACCGCGCCGAACTTGCGCAGCACCTCGGCTGGATAGACCGAACCGTCGTCGATGCCGGCGGCCAGCGGCGCGAGCTCTTGGCGCGCGATCCGCGCCACCTCGTCCGCAATGGACGGTGCGGGCTGATCCAGAACGTCGGCCCGCGATAAAGCCAGTGAACCCATGATCGTCTCCCGCACCCTGTCCTGATTGCCGTCTGCTAGATGCCGACCTCGAGATTGACCGGCCGCGTGAAGGTGTTGGCGACCGGCGACCATTTCTTCACATGGGCGACCAGCGCGTTGATCTCGTCCGGCGAGATGCCCTCGCATTCCATGTCCACCTTGACGCGGACATCGGTGAAGCCGACCGGCTTGTCGGAGGTGTCACCGGTGCCCCAGACCGCGGTGATGTTGAGATCGCCTTCGAGCTCGAGCTCGAGCTTGTTGACGATCCAGCCGCGGTGCACGGCGTTGGCATGCAGGCCGACCGCAAGGCACGAGCCGAGCGCGGCGAGCGAGGCTTCCGACGGATTGGGCGCGGTGTCGTCACCCAAAAGCCCCGGCGGCTCGTCGACGATGTAGGGCGGCAGGTTGCGGATATAGTTGGCGTGGCGGAATTTGCCCTCCGCGACCGTCTTGCACTTCAAGGTCTTGATGACCTTCGGATTTGCCTTGCCGTTGGCAATCAGTTGCTCGAGCCCGTTCTTGTCGATGGGCGCGAGGCACCCCGTCAGCACTGTCTTCTGAACGACGGCAGTCATCAATCTTCTCCCTGGCAGAAGTGGAAATCGGCAGGATACCGAACGGTCTGTTTCCTTGCATGGAGCGTGCCAGATCTCGCGAAAAACAAAAGGCGAGGCTTTGGAGCCGCTTAAGCGTCGCTGCCTGCAGATTGGTCAGCCCACTCCTGCTCAAAGGCGGAGCAGACGCGCGCGCGGATGCGAATCTTTTCGGCGCCGAACAGATGCGGCTTGCTGATGCGAGGCGGCTGCGATTAAGTTGTCGCTCATGGCAAAGCCGTCATCGAAGAAGAATCCGCCCCACGCCGCTGCCGGCGACGACGAATCCGCACGCGGGCGCCTGCTCAGCGCCGCAACGCATCTGTTCTGCAAGAACGGCATCAACGCCACCGGCATCGATGCGATCATCGAAGAGGCCGGCACCGCCAAGACCACGCTCTACAAATTGTTCGGCTCCAAGACCAGCCTCGTCAACGCGGTGCTGGAGAGCGAAGGCAAGCAATGGCGCGAATGGTTCATCGGCGCCATGGAGCAAGGCGGCGGCGATGCGCAGGCGAAACTCACGCGCATCTTCCCCGCGCTGAAGAGCTGGTTCGCCGAAGAGCGCTTCTACGGCTGCCCCTTCATCAACGCCGTCGGCGAGCACGACAAGGATGCCAAGCAATTCCGCAACATCGCGCTGAAGCACAAGAAGATCGTGCTCGGCCACATCGAGAAGCTCGCCGGCGAGCTCGGCTCGGCCGAGCCTGCAGTGCTGGCGCACCAGCTCGGCCTCATCATCGACGGCGCCATCGTCGCCGCCATGATCTCGCGCGATCCGGGCGTGGCCGATACGGCAGCGCTTACGGCGGGCCCCCTGCTCGGCCAGGCGAAGACGAAGAAGAAGCGGGCGGCGGAGCAGTTGGAGACCGTGTGACGGTTCTTGCTTCGTAACGGGGACACTGTCCCGGATTGCGCTGCGCTCCATCCGGGCTACGATGACTTCGTAGGGTGGGCAAAGGCGCGACGCGCCGTGCCCACCATTCCGTCTCAACTGTAAGCTTTGATTTGCCCGCCTACGGACCCGTCCGCTCGATCAGCGGCTCGCTCGCAGCGCGGCAAGCTCGACGTCGGCGGCCGACTTCTCGATAAAGGTCCTCGGGCAATCGGCAGCCGCCTGCTCGAACAGTTTTAACGCCTCTTCCCTGGAGCCGCTCTGCAGGGCTCGCTCGGCAATATAGAAATTCGCCTCGCAGACCTGCCCCTTCTTCTTCGCCGGGTCGGCATCGTCCGCTGCGCTGCGCACTTGCTCCGGCGTCGTCGTACCCAGGAAGAGGTTGACGACCGGCGCGGGCCATTTCGTCGCGTCGAGCCGCTTTGCAGCCTCGCTCAGCCGGCTCGGTTGGTCGCTGCGCCTTGCAACAATTTCGCGCCAGATGACTGGATAGGCACCTTTCGGATCGAGCTCGATCGCCTGATCCAGATCGGTCAACGATTGGGCGAAGGAAGCGGTCTGCCAATAGAGCCTCGCACGATGAAAGTAGGCGCGCGCATCCTTGGGATCGAGCTGCACGAGTTGATCGTAGTCCTCGAGCGAGCGGCCGAAGTCCCCCTTGGCCTTGTACGCGTTGGCGCGGAGCCCGAATGCATCCTTATCCTTGGGGTTGAGGCGTATCGCGTCATCGAAGTCTGCGATAGCGCGGTCAAGCTCCCCTTTCGCGTGGTAGGCCCCACCCCGAGCGCGGAGCACGGGGCCATCCGTGGACGCGAGCGCAATCGATTCACCTGCGACGGACGCAGAAATGGGATCTGCATCCTGACCTTGAAGCTGACTCTGCCGATCGCCGGTGTTTCCTTGACCCTTATGTGCCAGCTGGATCACCTGATTGTAATCGGCAATGGCGCGATCGTAATCACCCTTTTGAAAATAGGCGACGCCCCGGCAACCATAGGCAGACCGGCTCTGTGGGTTTAGCTCGATGATCCGGTCATAGTCGGCGATCGCGCGGTCGAGTTCACCCAGTTGAGAAAAGGATTCGGCTCGGAAGTAGTAAAAATTCTCGCTTCTGGGTTTGATCTGGATGGTTTGATCCAGTGCGGCCAACGCGAGCTCTCTCTTACCCTTTGCGAAGTAAACTCGACCGCGGCACAATTGGCCTCCACCGTTTTGTGGGCTGATCTCGACCGCACGATCGCAGTCAGCCATGGCCCGATCGGGATCCCCATTCCGGACGTAAGAGAGGCCTCGTTCGACATGCGCTATGACATTGTCCGGATGAATCAGAAGGGCCTGATCATAATCGGCGATGGCACGGACGAAGTCGCGTCTCGCCGAATAGACGTGAGCACGTCCGATATAGGCGTAGGTATTCTTCGGATCGAGCTCGATCACCTTGGCATAATCAAGCAGCGCAGCCTCGGGCTCTCGCTTTTGGATCAGCGCAGAAGCCCTCGCGATGCGGGAGTTCAGATTGCCCGGATCGCGCTCAATGATCTCGTTGTAGTCCGCTATCGCAAGGTCGATCTCGCCCTTCTGGCGGTAGAACATGGCGCGGCGGAAGCGCGCCATGACCACACCTTGCTGCATGCCCGTCCCCGCCGCCTGAATGATGGCGGTGCAGCCTGCGATCCTGTCATCGAGGCTGAAATTGCCGACCGCGTTACACTTGGAAGCCAACGGCATTTCCGCGCGAGCGCCTGATATTTCGAGCAAGGCCGTCAGCGCCACTACACCGAAGCTTGCTGCCGCACGAACTCCTGCGCGGCCGATCCTTCCAAACATGCAGTCCCCACTCAATTTCCAGAGACTTCATAGCAACCAATCTTGTCTATGCACAGCCCTTGGTTGTGCACTTGCAGGCGACGGGTCCGTGCGGCCCGATGCTCAGGCCGACTTGGCCATCATCCCCTGAAGCCGCACCAGTTCCGCCTCCAGATCACCGCTCCACATCCACTGCCCTAATGTCGAGCACGCGACGCGCCTCGAGCCGTGTCCGCCTACGCCTCGGCGATCTGCAACAAGGCCTCGCGAAAAGCCAGCGCGGCTGGTCCGAGCGGCTGGTCCAGCCGGTGCGCGAGATAGGCTTCTGCGGCAACCTGGCTGCGCCGTCCGAGGGCGGTGGTGGCAAGGCGCACGAGGCGCCTTTCCCTCAGATCGCGCTCCACCAGCCAGAACGGCAGGCGGCCCCAGCCGAGACCGGCGAGAATCATCGCATGCTTGGTGTCCTGATTGGTGACCCGGCAGGTCTGGGGCGAAAGCACACCGAACATGCGCCCTTCCGTCAGCGGCGTCGGATCGGACAGAACGATCTGCAGATGATCGGCCAGATCCTGAAGGCTGATCCTGTTGCGCGATTGCCGCCTCGCCAATGGGTGATCGACGGAAACGACGGCAACCTGCTCGACCGACGAGATCGCCTCGAGTGCGATCCGCGGATCGCGAAAATCCTCGCCGACCACGATCGCAAGCGAACTGCGCTTGTCGATCAGCGAGGCGATCGGTCCACCCAGCGGCTCGACCGCAAGCCTGATTGAAACCGAGGGATAGGCAGCGCGCATCTTCGTCAATGCTGCGCCGACCATGCCGATCGGAAACAACGTGTCGATTGTCAAGGAAAGCTCGAGCTCGACTCCCTCGCCAAGGCCCCGGGCTCTCGCCCGCATCGCATCCACTCTGAGAAGAATGTCACGTGCGTTCGCGAGCAGTGACTGTCCCTCAGGCGTCAGGACTGGCCGATGACCCGTGCGATCGAACAGCGCAACACCGAGTTCGGCCTCCAGATTGGCAATGGCATGGCTGATGGCGGACTGAACACGGGACAGCCGAGCCGCGGCCGAGCGGAAGCTCCCGCATTCCGCCACCGTCGCGAATGTTCGCAACTGATCAAGAGTCAGCAGATCCAGCATGATCTATCCAATCGATCAAACTCATCGATCTTATCGCGCTACCGCTGATCAAGCACAGACCTATTTTGGCTGCTACTCACCTGAGAGAGCGAGGAAGCAAAATGACGAAGGTCCTGGTGCTGTACTACTCGTCTTACGGTCACATCGAGACGATGGCTGAAGAGATGGCCCGGGGTGCACGGGAGGCCGAAGCCGAAGTCGCCATCAAGCGCGTGCCGGAAATTGTTCCCGACCACGTCGCGCAGAGGGCCGGATACAAGCTCGATCAACGCGCCGACACCGCCGCCGTGGCCGAATTGCCGGACTACGACGCGATCATCCTTGGCACCCCGACGCGTTTCGGGAACATGGCCGCGCAGATGAAGAACTTCCTCGACCAGTGCGGCGGCCTGTGGTTCGAGAACAAGCTCGTGGGCAAAGTCGGCAGCGTCTTCACATCGACGGGCAGCCAGCATGGCGGCCAGGAAAGCACCATTCTGTCCGTGCACACCGTGTTGCTGCATCTCGGCATGGTCGTGGTCGGGCTGCCCTACACATTCAAGGGACAGATGCGCATGGACGAGGTCACCGGATGCTCGCCCTACGGCGCATCGACCCTCGCCGACGACGGCAGCGGCGGGGATCGTCGTCCAAGCGCCAACGAACTGGCCGGGGCACGCTTTCAGGGACGCCATGTCGCCGAGATCGCTCGCGCCCTGGCCGCTGGGCGGCTCACGGAGGCGGCCTGATGGCGGCGGCAGCACCTGCCTCGTCCTTGCGAGATCGGCATTGGCATGTGGTGAGCATCGTCGTGGGCTCCGGCGCCCTCGCCGCGATCCAGGTGGGGAAGGCTGCGATCGCCACGCCCATGCTGCAAAAGGATCTGGGCCTTGACCTCGCCGCTGCCGGCTGGCTGACCGGGATCATCGCTGTTCTCGGCCTGTTGGGCGGTATCCCTGCCGGCTCCCTCGTCGCCCGCGCCGGAGATCGGCGAAGTCTCATTCTCGGCCTCGGGCTGCTCATCCTTGGCGCCATCATCGGCGCGCTCGCAACCGACTATGCGGTGCTTCTCGCATCGCGCATCGTAGAAGGCTCAGGATTTCTTCTGATCATTGTTGCGGGTCCGGCGATCCTGAACAGAGCAGTCCCGTCCGGGCAACAGGACGTTCCGCTTGCCCTGTGGAGCTGCTTCATGCCGGCCGGCATTGCGCTCGCGATGCTCGTCGGAACGTTCTTCAGCGACTGGCGCGCACTGTGGTGGGGCAGCGCCGGTCCTGCAGCGATCGCCATCGTGGCCGCGTGGATGAGTATTCCGGCCGCTCCGAAGCGCACCCCGGCATCGTGGCGACGGACGATGTCCGATGCCGTGTACGTGGCGGCAAGCAAAGGCCCGCTTCTGCTGGCCGGATGTTTTGTCCTCTACAGCCTGATGTTCTTCGCGCTGTTCAGCTTCCTCCCGGTGCTGCTGATGGAGCGGATGAACATCCCCCATGGCACTGCCGGCATGCTCAGTGCTCTCGCCACCGCAAGCAACATCACCGGGAATGTCGCTGCCGGCTACCTGCTCGCGCGCGGTGCCCGGCGTTCAGTGCTGATCTTCGCGGCCTGTCTGGCCATGGGCTTTTCAGCTCCTGGCATCTTCCTGCAGATCTTCGGCGATACGCCCACGCTTCTGCTGTGCATCCTGTTCGCTGCGGTCGGTGGCCTGATGCCGGCCGTCCTGATCTCATCGATCCCCTTGCTCGCGCCATCCGCCGCACTCATTCCTGTGGTCACCGGACTGGTGATGCAGGGCAGCAATCTCGGCCAGGTGGCCGGACCTGTCGCGGTCGGAAGTGCCGTTGAGGCCTATGGGTGGACAGCCGCACTGGCCATCATCCTGATCGCCGCGCTGCTTGCCGCCATCGTCGCCGCATCCGTCCGCTTCGATGACGCCCCAGCCCGCTGAGATTCTACTGTCCCAACATCCCGGCAAGCCGCACCAGCTCCGCCTCGAGATCGCGCTCCACATCCACGGCCCGGATGTCGAGCACCCGATAGTCGCGCGCCTCGAGCCAAGTCCGCCGTCCCGCGCGATCGGCCGCAATCGCCTCCCCCTCGCCCGGGTTCACCAGCTCGATCGCGATCCGGTGCGGGAAGGAGACGAAGTCCGGGATGTGGCGCCCCACCGGGGTCTGGCGTTTGAACCCACCTGCGAAGCGGCGATCACGCGTCAGCGCCTGCCAGAGCAGGCGTTCGGCGTCGGTCGGGTTGCGGCGGAGCAGGCGGGCAAGGCCCCGCACGGTCGAGCCGCTGTCGGGCACACCGCCGCCCTGCCCGTGCTCGGCCAGCAGCGCGCGCAGGCGCGTGGCTTGCTCGCCGTCGAGCACGCCGCCCTTGGCCGGACCCTTGCGCCCCTCGGCGATCGCCATGATCACGCCGTGCAGCGTGTGCATGTCCTGCTTGGTCGGCTCCATCCGGGTGAAGATGTTGCGCAGGTTCACCAGCATGGTGTCGCGCTTCTCGGCCGGGCGCAGGAACTCGACCTTGTCGAGCTCGCGCACGAGATTGTCGAAGAAGGCCTGCATCTGGTGCTGCGAGGCGCGCTCGGATCTTTCAGGCATGGCGTGCGGCAACGCGCCCGACGTCGCACGCTTGAACCACTCATAGCCGACCAGCAGCACGGCCTGGGCGAGGTTGAGCGAGGCAAAGCCCGGATTGACCGGGAAGGTGATGATGCGGTTGGAGAGCCCGACCTCCTCGTTGGTCAGACCCCAGCGCTCGCGGCCGAACAGGATGCCGGCCCTGCCGCCGGTCGCGACGTGACCTGCGATCTCGGCCGCTGCGGCCTCCGGCCCGACCACCGGCTTGGCCTGGTCGTGGGGACGTGCGGTGGTGGCGAACAGGAGGTCGAGGTCGGCGACCGCCTGCTCGACCGTGTCGAACAGCTGCGCCTTCTCCAGGATATGGTCCGCACCGGCCGCGGCGCGCTGGGCCGCGATGTTGGGCCAGCCGTCCCGGGGATTGACGATGCGCATCCGGTCGAGGGCGAAGTTGCCCATGGCGCGCGCGGCCATGCCGATATTCTCGCCGAGCTGCGGCTCGACCAGGATCACGATGGGACCGTCGAGGGAAAGGCCCGCTTTGCTCTTGTCAGTCCCCGACATCTGCTTTCGCTTCCACTCTTCGTCTCAAGGCCTTGGCAAGGCCGCCTTAGGAATTGATTCAAGCGGCCCCCACGACCGGGCCGCCTCGCGGTCTGTCGTTTGCCTGTCCTGACAAAATTCTCAAGGGAAATAACGACTTGGATTCGACTTTTGAATCTCGCCCGAAACGGGCCCGAAGGCCGGGCCGAGGCCCGGCCGGCCGCTCCTCGCCTGCGCAAGCTGGATGAGCTAAAAGTGCATAATCCCTTGGCTTTCGCCCGCTGCTATCAGGTGCTAAGAGGCGGCGGATATTCCCGTGGCGCGCCGAAAGCGCCGTTCCCAAGAGGCTTCCCCGATCATGGCAAAAATCAAGGTATCCAATCCCGTCGTCGAGCTCGATGGCGACGAGATGACCCGGATCATCTGGCAGTACATCAAGGACAAGCTGATCACCCCGTTCCTCGATGTCGAGCTGCTCTATTTCGACCTGGGCATGGAATACCGCGACCACACCAACGATCAGGTGACGATCGACGCCGCCGAGGCGATCAAGAAGGTCGGCGTCGGCGTCAAATGCGCCACCATCACCCCGGATGAAGCCCGGGTGAAGGAGTTCAATCTCAAGCAGATGTGGAAGTCGCCGAACGGCACCATCCGCAACATCCTCGGCGGCGTGATCTTCCGCGAGCCGATCATCTGCAAGAACGTGCCGCGCCTGGTTCCCGGCTGGACCAAGCCGATCATCATCGGCCGCCACGCCTATGGCGACCAGTACCGCGCCACCGACATCAAGTTCCCCGGCAAGGGCACCCTCTCGCTGAAGTTCGTCGGCGAGGACGGCACCGTGATCGAGAAGGAAGTGTTCAAGGCGCCCGGCGCCGGCGTCGCGATGGAGATGTACAATCTCGACGATTCCATCATCGACTTCGCCCGCGCTTCCTTCAATTACGGCCTGCTGCGCAATTACCCGGTGTACCTGTCGACCAAGAACACGATCCTCAAGGTCTATGACGGGCGCTTCAAGGACATCTTCCAGGACATCTTCGACCGCGAATTCAAGAAGGAGTTCGACGCCAAGGGCCTGACTTACGAGCACCGCCTGATCGACGACATGGTGGCCTCGGCGCTGAAATGGTCAGGCGGCTATGTCTGGGCCTGTAAGAACTACGACGGCGACGTGCAGTCCGACACGGTCGCGCAGGGCTACGGCTCGCTCGGCCTGATGACCTCGGTGCTGCTCACCCCCGACGGCAAGACCGTCGAGGCGGAAGCTGCCCACGGCACGGTGACCCGCCATTACCGCGAGCACCAGAAGGGCAAGGAGACCTCGACCAACTCGATCGCCTCGATCTTCGCCTGGACGAGAGGCCTGTCGCACCGCGCCAAGCTCGACAACAACCCCGAGCTCGCCAAGTTCGCGGCCACGCTGGAGAAGGTCTGCGTCGACACCGTCGAGGCCGGCTATATGACCAAGGACCTTGCGCTGCTGGTCGGCGCCGACCAGCGCTGGCTCTCGACCACCGGCTTCCTCGACAAGGTCGCCGAGAACCTCACGAAAGAGCTGGCGGCGTAAGCTGTCCGCAATTTCGCCCGACTGGGCCAGACATGATCAAGGGCCGCGCCAAAGCGCGGCCCTTTTTCAATTCTGTGGCCCTCGCGCGGAGATGCGACCATGCCGATCACACTATGCCGGGCCGAACTGCGAGCTCGCCGACGGCAGCGCGGTGACGGGTAAAGCCGCCGGCAATGCGCCGGGCGCGACCGCAGCCGACATTCCCTGGCTGAAACTGAACGTCACCTCGCATCGCGGCAGCGGCACACTCACGCCCGTGACCACGGTCCAGCGCATCAACACCCATGGCGGCAAGCTCGACGGTGCCTGCGACAAGGCCGGCGAGTTCAGGAGCGCGCCCTACTCCGCCGACTACGTGTTCCTGAAGAGGGCTGAGCGCTCGCCAGTCCGGTAGACATTGAGCTAAGCGCCCGCCATCGCTTTTTCGATCGCGCTCAGGGCCTCGGAGGCCTTGGCGCCATCGGGCCCGCCGGCCTGGGCCATGTCGGGCCGGCCGCCGCCGCCCTTGCCGCCGAGCGCCTCGGAGGCGATGCGGACCAGATTGACCGCGTTGAAGCGCGCGGTGAGGTCCTGCGTGACGCCGACCACAATTCCGGCCTTGCCGTCCCCGGTGACGCCGACGATGGCGACGACGCCCGAGCCGATCTGCTTCTTGCCGTCGTCGGCGAGGCTCTTGAGATCCTTCATCTCGATGCCTTCGACCGCACGCGCCATCAGCTTGACGCCGCCGGCCTCGCGCACGCCCGACGCTGCGCCGTTGTTGCCGGCTGCGGCGCCGCCGCCCATCGCCAGCTTCTTGCGGGCATCGGAGAGTTCGCGCTCGAGCTTCTTGCGCTCCTCCATCAGCGCCGAGATGCGCGCCGGCACGTCGTCGAGCGAGGTGCGCAGCTCGTTCGCCGCGATCTTCGCCAGCGCCATGGTGTCGTTGGCATGTTTTCGCGCGTAGTTGCCCGTCAGCGCCTCGATCCGGCGCACGCCGGAGGCGACCGCGCTCTCGCTCGTGACCGTGATCAGGCCGATATCGCCGGTGCGCTTCACATGGGTGCCGCCGCAGAGCTCGACCGACCAGCCGAGCGCGTTGGCGCCGCGCTCGCGCGCGGTCCTGCCCATCGAGACGACGCGGACCTCGTCGCCATACTTCTCGCCGAACAGCGCGCGCGCGCCGGCCTCGCGGGCCTCGTCGACGCCCATGACGCGCGTGGTGACCTCGTCGTTCTCCAACACCACGTCGTTGGCGATGTCCTCGACCCGGGCGAGCTCCTCAGCCGTGATCGGCTTCGGATGCACGAAGTCGAAGCGCAGCCGGTCCGGCGCCACCATCGAGCCGCGCTGGGCGATGTGATCGCCGAGCACCTGGCGCAGCGCCTCGTGGATGATGTGGGTCGCGGAGTGATGGGCGCGGATGGTCGAGCGCCTGGAATGATCGACCTCGAGCTGCAGCGCCGTGCCGAGCTTCACTTCGCCACTCTCGACCGTGCCGATATGGACGAAGAGATCGCCGAGCTTCTTCTGCGTATCAGTGACGCGGACCTTGATGCCGCCCTCGCCCGAGAGCACGCCGGTGTCGCCGACCTGGCCGCCGGACTCCGCATAGAACGGCGTCTGGTTCAGCACGATCGCGCCGGTCTCGCCGGCCTTGAGGCTCGTCACCTCGGCGCCGTCCTTGACCAGCGCCGAGACCACGCCCTCGGCGCTCTCGGTCTCGTAACCCAGGAATTCGGTGGCGCCGAGCTTCTCGCGCAGCGGGAACCAGATCGCCTCGGAGGCCGCCTCACCCGAGCCCTTCCAGGACTCGCGCGCCTTGGCCTTCTGGCGCTCCATCGCGTCGGTGAACGCCGCCTGGTCGACGCCGATGCCGCGCGACTTCAGCGCGTCCTGCGTCAGGTCGAGCGGGAAGCCGTAGGTGTCGTAGAGCGTGAAGGCGACGTCGCCGTCGAACATGTCGCCCTTCTTTAAGGACGCGCTCTTCTCGTCGAGGATGGCCAAGCCGCGCGAGAGAGTCTTGCGGAAGCGGGTCTCTTCCAGCCGCAGCGTTTCCTCGATCAGCTTTTCCGCGCGCATCAATTCCGGATAGGCCTGGCCCATCTCGCGCACCAGCGCCCAGACCAGCCGGTGCATCAGCGGCTCATTGGCACCCAAGAGCTGCGCATGGCGCATCGCCCGGCGCATGATCCGGCGCAGCACATAGCCGCGGCCCTCGTTCGAGGGCAGCACGCCGTCCGAGACCAGGAAGGCGGACGAGCGCAAGTGATCAGCGATGACGCGGAACGAGCCGACGTTCTGCTCGTTCGGTCCGCTGCCGAGCGCGGACGAGGTCGCGTCGATCAGGTTCTTGAACAGGTCGGTCTCGAACACGCTCTCGACGCCCTGGAGGATGCAGGCCATGCGCTCCAGGCCCATGCCGGTGTCGATCGAGGGACGCGGCAGATTAACGCGCTCCTCCTTCGTCACCTGCTCGTATTGCATGAACACGAGATTCCAGAATTCGAGGAAGCGGTCGCCGTCCTCTTCCGGCGATCCCGGAGGACCGCCCCAGATGTGCTCGCCGCGGTCGATGAAGATCTCCGAGCACGGGCCGCACGGCCCGGTGTCGCCCATCGCCCAGAAATTGTCCGAGGTCGGGATGCGGATGATGCGGTCGTCGGAGAAGCCGGCGATCTTCTTCCACAGGCCGGCCGCCTCGTCGTCGGTGTGGTAGACGGTGACGAGCAGCTTGTCCTTCTTCAGCCCGAACTCGCTCGTGATCAGCTTCCAGGCGAGCTCGATCGCGCGCTCCTTGAAGTAATCGCCGAACGAGAAATTGCCGAGCATCTCGAAGAAGGTGAGATGGCGCGCGGTGTAGCCGACATTGTCGAGGTCGTTGTGCTTGCCGCCGGCGCGCACGCATTTCTGCGAGGTGGTGGCGCGCTGATAGGGCCGCTTCTCGACGCCGGTGAAGACGTTCTTGAACTGCACCATGCCGGCATTGGTGAACATCAACGTCGGGTCGTTGCGCGGCACGAGTGGCGAGGACGGCACGATCTCGTGGCCGTTCTCGGCAAAGAAGTTCAGAAAGGTCGACCTGATCTCGTTGACGCCGCTCATGTTCATCCAATCGGTATGCTTGGGCCCGCTTTTCGCGGTCCAAACCGGACCGTTGAGGCTGATATCTGCGGGCCAAAGCGCTTTTAGACAAGGCCAGCTTCGCTGTCCAGAAACTGTGCAGAGAGATCAGAGGGTTGCCGCAGGCGCTCAATCCCCTTGCAATCCCGTTGGATAGGGCGCGCGGACGCGTTGACAGGCTTGGCTCCCCTGTGGTCTCTACCCATCTGTATCGTACGGCCACGTCGGGAGAGACCGGCACCTGGTAGCCGGCGCCGAAGGAGCAACCGCCCCGGAAACTCTCAGGCAAAAGGACCGCGTGGCTTTGACAGCATCTGGAAAGAGGCGCCGACGGGTCTAGGCCCGGACAGCGTCCGCCGACGGGATAATACTCTCAGGCACAGCGACAGATGGGGCTTCGACTGGTGTCCATCGGGGAATCCTCCCCGGGGAACCGCCGAGGGCCCTCAAGATGCTAGCGCACGACCAAGACTCCCTGAAACGCACCCCCCTCTACGACCTCCATGTGTCCCTAGGGGGCAAGATGGTGCCGTTCGCGGGCTATGACATGCCCGTGCAGTACCCCGCGGGCGTCTTGAAAGAGCACCTCCATACCCGCACCAAAGCGGGCCTGTTCGACGTCTCCCACATGGGCCAGCTCGCGCTCCGGCCGAAATCCGGCAATGTGGAGGACGCCGCCCGCGCGCTGGAGCGGCTGGTGCCGCAGGACATCGTGGCGATCGCCGCAGGGCGGCAGCGCTACGCCCAGTTCACCAATGACGACGGCGGCATTCTCGACGACCTGATGGTCGCCAATTTCGGCGATCACCTGTTCCTGGTCGTCAACGCCGCCTGCAAGGCCGAGGACGAGGCGCATCTGCGCGCCAACCTGTCCGACGCCTGCGTGATCGAGCAGCTTGCCGACCGCGCGCTGATCGCGTTGCAGGGCCCGAAGGCGGAAGCGGCGCTGGCGAAATTCTGTGCAGAGGTATCAGGCATGAAGTTCATGGACGCCGGCCCGCACGAGGTTGCCGGCATCAAGTGCTTCGTCTCGCGCTCCGGCTACACCGGCGAGGACGGCTTCGAGATCTCGGTTCCAGCAGGCGATGCCGAACGCCTCGCAAAGGTGCTGCTGGAAAATCCCGACGTGCTGCCGATTGGCCTCGGGGCCCGCGACAGCCTGCGGCTGGAAGCCGGGCTCTGCCTGTACGGCCACGACATCGACACCACGACCACGCCGGTCGAGGCCGCGCTGGAATGGTCGGTGCAGAAAAGCCGCCGCAGCGGCGGTGCGCGCACCGGCGGCTTTCCCGGCGCTGCGAAGATCCTCGCCCATTTCGATGGCGGCGCATCCCGCCGCCGCGTCGGCTTGCGCGCCGAAGGCCGCGCGCCGGTGCGCGAGGGCGCGCTGCTGTTTGCGAATGACGCGGGCGGCGCACCGGTCGGACAAGTCACCTCGGGCGGTTTCGGCCCGAGCCTGAATGCGCCGGTTGCGATGGGCTACGTGCCCACGAATCTGAGCGCGCTTGGCACAAAGCTCTTCGCCGAGGTGCGCGGCCAGCGACTGCCCTTGCAGGTCGCCGCCATGCCCTTCGTGAAAAACACCTACAAACGCTGAGGATTCGAAATGACCACGACGCTGTACACCTCTGATCACGAATGGCTGGCGATCGACGGCGATGTCGCGACCGTCGGCATCACCGATTACGCCCAGCAGCAGCTCGGCGACGTCGTGTTCGTCGAGCTGCCCAAGGTCGGCCGCGCGCTGAAGAAGGCCGAAGCCGCCGCCGTCGTCGAATCCGTCAAGGCTGCCTCGGACGTCTACGCGCCCGTTACCGGCGAAGTGCTCGAGACCAATGCCGAGCTCGCGGCCGAGCCGGCGCTGGTGAACTCGGACGCGCAAGGCAAGGCCTGGTTCTTCAAGATCAAGATGGCCGACAGAAGCGAGCTCGGCGGCCTCATGGATGAAGCCGCCTACAAGGCGCATACGGCGTGAGATGAAGCGAAGTCTAACCTCATGCTCAGTGTCATCACCCGCGAAGGCGGGTGATCCAGTACGCCGCGGCCCCTCGGTTCAATCCGCGCTGCTGGAGAGTACTGGATGCCCCGCCTTCGCGGGGCATGACACTGACAGCGAAATCTGAAGCGAGGACCCAATGATGACCGCGCACCGCAAGTCCAACGGCGACACCGCCACCTCCTTCGTCCGCCGCCACATCGGCCCATCGGCGCGCGATGTCACCGCCATGCTCGAGACAGTCGGTGCCAAGAGCGTCGATGCGCTGATCGCGGAAACGCTGCCGGCCTCGATCCGGCAGGCCGGCCCGCTCGACCTCGGCAAGCCCTTGAGCGAGACCGAGGCGATCGCGCACATGACCGAGCTTGCGCGTCAGAACCAGGTCTTCACCTCGCTGATCGGCCAAGGCTATTCCGGCACGGTCCTGCCCGCGGTGATCCAGCGCAACATCCTGGAGAACCCGGCCTGGTACACGGCCTACACGCCCTATCAGCCCGAGATCAGCCAGGGCCGGCTGGAAGCGCTGCTCAACTTCCAGACCATGATCTGCGACCTCACCGGGCTCGACGTCGCCAACGCCTCGCTGCTCGATGAAGCCACCGCCGCCGCCGAAGCCATGGCGCTGGCCGAGCGCCACTCGCAGGTCAAGGCAAGGGCCTTCTTCGTCGACAAGGACGTGCATCCGCAGACGCTGGCCGTGATGCGCACCCGCGCCGAGCCGCTGGGGTGGACTCTGGTCGTCGGCGATCCCCTCACCGATCTCGACAAATCGGACGTGCTCGGTGCGCTGCTGCAATACCCCGGTTCTTCGGGCGCGTTGCGCGACCTCAGGCCCGCGATCGCCGCGCTGAAGGCCAAGGGCGCACTCGCGATTCTAGCCGCCGACCTCCTCGCGCTGACGCTGCTCGCCTCGCCCGGCGAACTGGGCGCCGACATCGCGATCGGCTCGGCCCAGCGCTTCGGCGTGCCGATGGGCTATGGCGGACCGCACGCGGCCTATATGGCGGTGCGCGATGCGCTGAAGCGTTCGCTGCCCGGCCGCATCGTCGGCCTGTCCGTCGATTCCCGCGGTGCGCCGGCCTATCGCCTCGCGCTGCAGACCCGCGAGCAGCACATCCGCCGCGAGAAGGCGACATCCAACATCTGCACCGCGCAGGTGCTGCTCGCCGTGATCGCCTCGATGTACGCGGTCTATCACGGCCCCGAGGGCCTCACGCAGATCGCGCGCAACGTCCACCGCCGCACCGCCGTGCTCGCGACCGGCCTGCGCAAGCTCGGCTTCGCGCCGCAATCGGACAGCTTCTTCGACACGCTGAGCGTCGATGCCGGCGGCAAGCGCGCCGAGATCGTCGCGCGGGCAGCAAGCGAGAAGATCAATCTCGGCGTCAGCGATACGGCTCTTCGCATCGCGCTCGACGAGACCACGACGCCTGCGACGATTGAAGCGGTCTGGCGCGCCTTCGGCGGCAAGCTTGCCTATGCCGAGATCGACGCCGAGACGCGCGAGGCGCTGCCGGACGACTTGAAGCGCGGCACCGCGTTCCTGACCCATCCCGTCTTCCATGCGCATCGCTCGGAAACCGAGATGCTGCGCTACATGCGCAAGCTCAGTGATCGCGACCTCGCGCTCGACCGCGCCATGATCCCGCTGGGATCCTGCACCATGAAGCTGAACGCGACCACCGAGATGATGCCGCTGACCTGGCCGGAATTCGGCTCGCTGCATCCGTTCGCCCCGCGCGAGCAAGCTCAAGGCTATCACGCGCTGTTCGCACGCCTGGAGAAATGGCTCTGCGACATCACCGGCTATGACGCGATCTCGCTGCAGCCGAACTCGGGCGCGCAGGGCGAATATGCCGGGCTGCTCGCGATCCGCGGCTATCATGCCGCGCGCGGACAGGGCCATCGCAAGATCTGCCTGATCCCCTCCTCCGCCCACGGCACCAATCCGGCCTCGGCCGCGATGGTCGGCATGGACGTGGTGGTGGTGTCTTGCGAGAAGAACGGCGACGTCGACGTCAATGATCTCCGCGCCAAGGCGGAGAAGCACGCGAACGACCTCGCAGCTGTCATGATCACCTATCCCTCGACCCACGGCGTGTTCGAGGAGCACATCCGCGAGATCTGCGACATCGTGCACGGCCATGGCGGCCAGGTGTATCTCGACGGCGCCAACCTCAATGCGCAGGTCGGCCTTTCCAGGCCCGGCGATTACGGCGCCGACGTCAGCCATCTCAACCTGCACAAGACCTTCTGCATCCCGCATGGCGGCGGCGGCCCCGGCATGGGCCCGATCGGCGTCAAGGCGCATCTCGCCCCGTTCCTCCCCGGCCACCCCGCGACGAAGGCAGACGCGCCGGTCGGTCCGGTCTCGGCCGCGCCGTTCGGTTCGGCGTCGATCCTTACCATCTCCTACATCTACATCCTGATGATGGGCGGTGAAGGCCTGAAGCGCGCCACCGAGATCGCGATCCTCAACGCCAATTACATCGCAGCGCGCCTCGATCCGCATTTCCCGGTGCTCTACAAGAACGAGAAGGGACGCGTCGCGCATGAGTGCATCGTTGATCCGCGTCCGCTGAAGACGACGAGTGGCGTCACCGTCGACGACATCGCAAAGCGCCTGATCGATTACGGCTTCCACGCCCCGACCATGAGCTTCCCGGTACCGGGCACGCTGATGATCGAGCCGACCGAATCGGAATCCAAGGCGGAGCTGGATCGCTTTTGCGACGCCATGATCGCGATCCGCAAGGAGATCGCCGAGGTCGAGGCCGGCCGCTTTGAGATCGCAGCCTCGCCCCTGCGCCACGCTCCGCACACCGTGCACGACATCGCCGATGACGATTGGAAGCGCGCTTACACCCGCACGGAGGGTTGCTTCCCCGACGGCGTCTCGCGCACCGACAAATATTGGTGCCCCGTGGGCCGCGTCGACAACGTCTACGGCGATCGCAACCTCGTGTGCTCCTGCCCGCCGGTGAGCGATTACGCAGAAGCTGCGGAGTAGGATTTGTAGGGCGGGTTAGCCTCGCGGCTGCGCAAAGTGCAGTCCGCGAGGCGTAACCCACCTCTTCTCTCTCCACAGATACGAACAGCGGTGGATTATGCCTTCGGCTAATCCACGCTACGAATCCAACCTACGGCGGAACCAACAGCGGGCTTTCGCGATCCCACCGCCACAACCGTTCATTGGTGAGAAGCGTGCCGCCCCACCAACGTCGAATCGGATTGTGGCGACGGAAATCTTCGCGGCCTTCCAGAACCGCTTTGCCAAATTCAGTCAGCGACAACCGGCTCCGACGATAGGCGGCGTTGCGACCTCGCGCATCGTGCGGGGCGAGCGTCGCGAGTTTCGGATCGAGACCTGCGACCGCCGGCATCGGGCCCGACGCAAGCCCTTCGAGCAACGGACCCAGCTCCCACTGGTCGAACACGCGCGTTTCGAGCAGCCCGCCCGGCTGAAACAGTTCTTTTGTACGGTTGTGCCCCCTTGCAATCAGCTCGACAAGCCGCGACTCCGTCGCGCCCAATCCGGTGATTGGTGACGGCAGTTCAGCTAGCAGCGCTTCCAGAGCCGGCTTCAGGAAAGGTAGCCTGGGTAAATCCCTTGTCAGCAACCCGAAGCAAAGTTCAGGCGTCGGCGCCCGATACGCCTCCCAGGCCATGTTGGCTATCTCGAAGTCGCACTCTGCGATCTCCGATTCCCGCACCGTACGATCGCGAAGTTGCGGGCCGTCCGCTTCGCGCAGATCGAAATTGACCCGTCGCAGTCTCAGACAATGGGTGATCGATGGATGGGACCGCAAATAGTCCAGGATCCAGATCAGTTGCAATTGACTGTTAGGCTCAGGGTCGAACCACAGCTCGATGAACTCGACGCCATAGGTCTCGCAAAACCAAACCAGGCCAGTCTCCTTGTGTGCGAGACCGGTCTGAGGCAACCGGCCAACAAGATCGGACCACCGCACCTCCGGATCGCCCCTGTAATAGCCTCCCGTAAGATAGTCCTCGAGGTGGTGCGACGTAGGCAACGGCCCCCAAACGAACCGAAAGATCAACGGGACGACCATGTCAGCACGACCGGCATAGGTGAGACCAACGCCGGACGAACTAGTCAGAATCACACGCTTCATCGTCGACGCGCCCTCACGCAACACGAAACGGGCACCGAAGACGTCGGCAACTCAACGTCCTCAGTGCCCGCTCCTCGCGAAAAATTTTCGCGTTAGGTCTTACTCGTCCGCCGGCTCCTCGCCGTCGGCGTCGCGCTCCGGCGTGCCGGCGAGAATCTGCTCGGCGATCAGGCCGGAATTCTGGCGGATCGCGGTCTCGATCTTGGCGGTGATGTCGGGGTTGCCCTTCAGAAACGCCTTGGCGTTCTCGCGGCCCTGGCCGAGGCGCTGGCTGTCATAGGAGAACCAGGCGCCGGACTTCTCGACGATGCCGGCCTTGACGCCGAGATCGAGGATCTCGCCCATCTTGGAGACGCCCTCGCCGTACATGATGTCGAACTCGACCTGCTTGAACGGCGGGGCCAGCTTGTTCTTGACCACCTTGACGCGCGTGGTGTTGCCGACCACCTCGTCGCGCTCCTTGATCGCGCCGATGCGGCGGATGTCGAGGCGGACGGAGGCGTAGAATTTCAGCGCATTGCCGCCGGTGGTGGTTTCCGGCGAGCCGTACATCACACCGATCTTCATGCGGATCTGGTTGATGAAGATCACCATCGTGTTGGATTTGTTGATGGAGGCCGTGAGCTTGCGCAGCGCCTGGCTCATCAACCGTGCTTGAAGTCCCGGCAGCGCATCGCCCATCTCGCCCTCGAGCTCGGCCTTCGGCACCAGCGCCGCCACCGAATCGACCACGAGAACATCGACCGCGCCCGAGCGCACCAGGGTGTCGCAGATCTCCAGCGCCTGCTCGCCGGTGTCGGGCTGCGAGATCAGGAGCTCGTCGATGTTGACGCCGAGCTTGCGGGCATAGACCGGATCGAGCGCGTGCTCGGCATCGATGAAGGCGCAGATGCCACCCTTCTTCTGCGCTTCCGCCACCGTATGCAGCGCCAGCGTGGTCTTGCCGGACGATTCCGGCCCGTAGATCTCGACGATGCGCCCCTTGGGCAGGCCGCCGATGCCGAGCGCGATATCGAGCCCGAGCGAGCCGGAGGACACCGCCTCGATGTCCATGGAGCGGTCGTTCTTGCCGAGCTTCATCACCGAGCCCTTGCCGAACTGCCGCTCGATCTGGGAGAGCGCGGCGGCCAGAGCTTTACTCTTGTCCATGGAGGATCCTTCGACGATACGCAGGGCAGTTGCGGACATTGGGTCGTGCTCCTTATGGCGAGGATTCGCGTGAGGGACAAACGGTTGCGAGGCAGCTCGGCGATAAAAGCAATGTACCCCATTTGTTCTAGGTTCGCAATATGTTCTTTTGCCCGATTTTGACTAGACCAGGAGACAACGGAGCTGGTCGAACCGGCCATGCTGGATCGTCACGCCGTCCGCACTGCGTGCACAACTGAACAGACGCGGATCCATTTCTGGATCCTAATGCATCATCACCGCGCGGACCCTGGCCACTATCGGTGATGAGAACGCTGACCTCGCGCTCCCGCCTCCTCGCAAGGAAAGAGCGCGCCATGTTGAAGCGACGACGTTTCAAGCAGCAACTGACCCTTCAGGACCGGCTGTCGGCATGGGTGAAGCAGGTCCGCGAGCAGGCGTCCAAGCTACCTCCCGGGCCGGAGCGGGACGCGCTGCTCAAGAAGGCGCGCCAGGCCGACGTTGCCAATCATCTGAACGATTGGGTCAAATCGCCAGGGCTGCAGCCGCCGAAATAGCCGGGCCTGCGCCGGGTTCCTCGAAGCGAACATGACCGGGATCAACGACGCGCGACCGGGGCGCCGTCATGTTTCCGTAATCCTACGGCACCGAACCTTTCGCGGTCTCGGGCCTTCTGTGGGGATGGGACCGCAACTTTTGGGGATCTCTGGTCATGACGAACAACGACACGCACCACGACACGCTGAGGCGAAAGCCGCTGCTGGACGCCGCCCACGAGGAGATGGTGAAGTTCGAGCGCAAGGAAAACGAGTTCCGCAAGAAGGACCGCGAAGAGCGCGCCGCCGAGCTCCGTCTGCCGCTGAACGAGATCAAGGTTCATTAGGCACTGCCAGGACCGCCGTCCGGAGCGGGCCAGGCCCGCCCGCGATGCGGCACTCCGCTCTGTTCCTTGCCCGGAACCTCCGATCGGCATCGCCGGTCGGGGCGCCGCGACCGCGGATGCACCAGGTAGCTAAATACTACCAGCAACCCCTTGGCGAAGCGATGAAATCGCCAGGACCCGTACTGTGCATGGGGTTGTTTTGCCACTTTTGAGAGGCAAGGCGCGCCGGCGCCTTCGATAGGACGGCCCAGCACGTCAGTTCCGTCTGCAGCAGCGCCTGCTAGAGCACCGCCAGCAAAACCAGACCTATCACCAGCACGACGAAGCCAGCCGCCGTCGCGGCGGCGAATGACCGCTCTACGTTATCCATATGATGCCACCCCGTTTCCGGCGCGCCACGTTTCCCCCATGGCTGCGCCGAACGGATAAATCTTGCCGACGGGTGTGTCCGCAGTGGTGCGGACGGATGTCGAAATTGGGACCGGTACGGGGCCAGTCTGCGGCCTCGCGCGCCTGCTTTCGTCAGCCAGCCGGCTAGCTCGCCCGGCTACCGGCCGGCGCGGGGCTCCTGCTCCTCCTGCGTCAGGCGCAGCGAGAAGGCGCGGATCGCGGGCGCCGCCAGCAGCACGACCGGCAGCATCGCGGCCCATGCTATCAGCCAGGACACCATCCAGTGCCGCACGAAGAGCATCGGGCTGCCGGCGGGAAAGCTGGCGATCCCCGCCGCGATCAGCGAGGTCAGCCCGGACTGGATGATGCCGAAGACGAAATGCGAGTAGCGGCGGGGAATGCCGAGCATGAGGCGCCCATGGTTGCTTGCCCGTGATCGGCAAGCAAGGCACATGCCGTCGAGCGGATCCGGCGCTTCGATTGGAACCGCGATGCGGGACCGCCGGATGCACCCCGGCCGGGCTCCAGGAACTTTGTTCATGGTCGGAGAACCACGGAGGCGCGGGCGACATTTTTCTTGCCTGCGGAATATTGCGACGACCAACATGTTTGCAGGCACAAGAGTGAATCGTGGGAGGCGACCATGAATCACAGGGGCGTCGAGTTCACCATCGCCAAGACGGCGATTCCCGGTATCTGGCAGTGGCAGTTCCGCATTGGCGACCGAATCAAGACCGGCAAGACCGAGACCAGGATCGACCTGCTGGCGATCCGGCGCGTGCAGCTGCGCATCGACCGGGAGCTGAAGGCGATCGGGCGAAAGACGGCCTGAACCGTTTCGACCTCATGCGCCAAAGCGCGCCATAGCCAGCGTCAGTCCGCGCTGGGCAGCCGACGCATGGTGAACTCGATATCGCCGCCGGGCAATTCGCGCCAAGTCTCGACCTCGCTCATATAGCCGGCCTTGGGATAGCGGGCAAAGAAGGCCTGCGCCCGCTCCCGCGCCGCCGCGCGCGGCAGCGTGAAGGTCTCGCGCAGATAGCCGTCGCCGGCGGACTGGCCGGGCTTGCCGGCCGCCTTGCGCCGGCGCGCCATCCGCTCGGCGAGATCCCGCGGACGATCGGCCATGTCCTGCCTTCCTTGACGCACTACGCCACTGACAATGTAGGGCGCCGGCCGGATCAAGAGGAGTCCTTCCGAGGAGCATTGTGCGTCCCCGGAACGGGTCAGTTGGCGGCCGTCCCGCTCTTGGTCTTCTTCGGCGCACTGGTTGCGGCCGACGCCTTCGGCGCCGCCGGCTGCTTCGGCTGTTCGGCGCGCATGCCGCCCCAGGGATCGCTGGACGGCTTGGAATCCGGAATCTTCTTCAGCGTTTCCTTGTAGGCCTTCTCGCGCTCGGCCTCGATGGCCTTCTCCTCCGGGGACTTGCTCGGAGCATCCTGCATCAAATTGATGTTGGGCATTTGTGCGTAGGCAGGTCCCGCCAGCACGGCCAGCACCGCGGCCAAACGGAAAAGCTTCATCATCCACTCCTTAAGTCTTCCATGAGGCGCGGATCGCCCCGCGCCGTGTCATCTCGTCAGCCCGGTCACGACCCGTTGGCAGCTAGTGCCGATCCGATCGGCATGATTTGGGCGCCTGCAGCCAATCGTCCCAGATCGGACCGCATTTGGTGCACCCGCTCAGCGCGAGACCGAGCAGGCCCATGCCAAAGACGAGGATACAGCGACGCAACATCATCCACCCCTACCCAAGCCAGGCATCATATCGGGCCAAGTCAGGCATTTTCAAGCCGAGGCGGCCGGCGCCAGACCGGGTGACTTTGCCTCGCGGATGCGCGCACAATGCGGTGAAACATCCGGCAACACAGGAGAGCGCGACAGCAATGCAAACGCAGCCAGAAGCCGAGTTCGGCCCCGCCGACGCCAGTCGCATCCTCGGCGAGGTCTTTGCGCCCTGGGTCCAGGATCTCAACCTCGCGGTCGAGCGCATCGAGCATGTGCCGCGCGCGGACGACCCGGACTGGCAGCCCGGCGCGCTGCTGCGCATGCCGTTTTCGGAGCGGCTGTGCCGCAACGGCGGCGTGGTCTGCGGCCAGGCCCTGATGGCGCTCGCCGATACCGCGATGGTGATCGCGATCCTCGCGGCCAATCGCGGCTACCGTCCCATGACCACGGTCGATCAGACCACGCATTTCATGCGCGCGATCGCCGCGTCCGACGTGCTGGCGGATGCGCGCGTGGTGCGGCTCGGGCGCACCATGAGCTTTGGCCGCGTCACGCTGCTCTCGGCCGCCGACGGCAAGCCGGCCGCGATGGTGTCGAGCGCGTTCGCGATGCTGCCGGGGTGAACGCGCCCTGAAAACAAGAGAGCCGCGCGAAGCGCAAGGCTCGAGGCGGCTCTCGATGGAAATCGTGTCGGGACAGCAAGCGCGATCGCGCTTGCCGTCATTGCGCCGGCAATGTCACTTGCCGAGGATCTCGTCGGCCGCGGTGACGACGCTGACGGTCGGATTCTTTCCGCAATAGGCGCCGAACTTCTTGGCATTCTCGATGAAGATGTCGGTGTCGATGATCGCGTTGTCCTCGTCGCCCTTGTACCAGCCGTCCATCCAGGTCAGCACGACGCCGATGTTGTCCTCGCCGCTCTCGAGGAACTGCTTGCAGGTCATGGTCGAGAGGTCCCACTTGACGGCGTGGGCGGGTATCGAGGCCAGCGAGAGCGCTGCGGCGAACAAAATCGAAAGCGAAGTCTTCATCAATATCTCCATCGGCGTGTCACGCCATAAAGGAAAGGCACTTGGGTAGGCTCTTTGGGTAGGCTCTTTGGGCAGGTTCGCACGAGCGGCTCGCCGCTCCAACGTCGTAAACAAAGTCTGAAACGCCGTGCAAGTAGCGCCAGTATTGAGTTTAGTTCAACGTAATTTCTATGCACTACTTCATACTCATCGGCAGGACTGATGCAGATGATTGAGAAGCGCACATCGCAACGTCACCGTGTTTTCAAGGGCGGAAAGATCACGTTCGAAAACAGCGGCATTCCTTGCACGGTGCGAAACATGTCGGCGGGCGGCGCGGCGATCGACCTCGACACTCCCGTCATGTTGCCGCAATCGGTCACGCTCTCGATCGCCTGTGACCATTTCGTACGGCATTGTCGCACAGTTTGGCGCAGCGACAAGCGCGTCGGCCTCGCTTTCGTGCAATAGCGGGCGCGATGTGAACGAAGGTTCGCATCGCGTGCACACCACCATCATGACTGGCTCGCAATCACGCGCGTAACACCCGCGAGCGATGATGAGCCCCGCAACGTCGATCGACTCGACGCGGTCATTGGGCGGGCACTGCGCCTGCGCTGAGGCGGCCCTCAGCGCCAGCACGGCGGCGTGATGACCAGAATCCGCATTACCGCAATCCCCCACCTCTGGGGTACAAGCCAGCCCCCAATCGCGGAATAGCGATGTCCGGGTTCCGGGACCTCAGCAAATCTTGATCGGCCTGGACTTCGTCCGATCGCATTCGTGCCTATCTGTCGGCCCGCAGGGGACCTTTCACGGATGTTGCGGATCATTGCTCATGCGGCGCTGCTCATTGGCGCGCTTGCGCTCGGTGCCTGCGGCTTTGCCGACAGCCGCGCACCGGTGCCGGAATTCATGCGCATGAAGGAGCCCGAGCAGCCGCCGGAAGCGCCGCCCGACGTCAAGCGCGTGGTGCGCGAGCAGATCGACGTCGTCTTTCTCGCAACGTCCTATCCGCGCGAGGTTCACGTCGCCCCGCCGCATCGTGAGCTGCGAGGACCGGGCTGGACCGCGTGCGTCCGCGCGCAGCTCACCTCGGCGACCGGTACGTCGCTCGGCGCCCAGACCTACATCGTGACGATCAACGACGGCAGGGTCGTGGACCGCCGGCGCGCCGACGCCGACGACATCTGCGGCACGGAGACTTACGAGCCGATCTAGGAACCCGCCCCTGACGACAGGTTCCGGGAAAAACCTGTAGATGACCCGGAACGATCACCGCCTCCCCTTCTTGTTACCGCCGAGGGCAGTTTCGAGGAGGACATGATGAGGACGTTGACTATTGCGCTGCTGGCAGGCGTGGGGGCCTTGGCCGCCGCCTCGGGGGCCAAGGCTTCCGATATCTATACGACCGGCGAATACACCAATCCGGATCTCGTGCAGCAGGTGCGACTCGTCTGCGACGAGGATGGTCGCTGCTATCGCACGCGCGGCGGGTCGCGCGTGATCGTGCGCGATTCCTACAATTACATGCCGCGCGACCGCTACTATGAGCGCCGGAGCTATCATCGCCACTACGATGACGGCCCGCGCGCCGGCGTCGGCATTCGCGCGCCCGGCGTCAGCGTCGGCGTCGGCAGCTGGTGAGCGATGAAGGCTTGATGGTCGGAGACCGGGCGAGACTATTCGCCCGGTCCCGTAACCTCAGGTTTCGAGTGGATCGGCCGGCGTGATGTAGCGCGTCGATGACGGCAGCTGAGCGATGAAGCGGGCGAGCACCATGCCGGCGCACATCGCCACGACAAACATGACGGCGGAGAGCGAGCCAAATCCGAGCGCGGTCAGCGCCGGCCCCGGGCAAAAGCCTACCAGCCCCCAGCCGATGCCGAAGATCGCCGGACCTGCGACGATCCTGGGATCGATGTCTCGCCGCGTCGGCAAATAGAATCGATCAGCGAAGAATGGACGCGGAAGCTTGAGAACGCGGCTGAAGCCGACGAAGGTCACGGCCACCGCGCCCGCCATCACGAAGGCGAGGCTTGCATCCCATGTCCCTGCCTGAATGCCGGCGACGTCCAGGAAGTTCAGCACCTTTGCGGGGTTCGACATGCCGGAGACGATGAGGCCGAGGCCGAAGATCAGCCCAATCGCGAATTGAACCAGGATTGCCATCGCCGTCAGTTCCAGTGCCGCATCAAGAACACGGTCGCCATGCCGGCCGCCATGAAGGTGATGGTCGCAACCAGCGAGCGCACCGACAGCCGCGACAGGCCGCAAACGCCGTGGCCCGAGGTGCAGCCGCTGCCCCACACCGAACCGAAACCCGTGAGCAATCCGCCGATGATCAGGAGGGCCGGCCCCGCCGCGATCGTCTGCTCCGGCAGACCTCCGGTGACGAGCCGGACCAGCACGGGCGCAGCAGCAAGACCGGCGACGAAGGCAAGGCGCCCAGCGAGTTCGCTGTCCTCATAGGGCGGAAACAGCCGCGCCGCGATGCCGCTGACGCCGGCGATCCGACCCGTTGCCCACATCAGCAGAACGGCCGCGAGGCCAATCATCGCACCGCCAACGAGCGACGCGATCGGCGTAAAAGACGTCGTGACCATGACCTCTCCTGAGCGAGAGCGCCCTTGCGTAGGGCGCAAATACCATGGCCGCGCTATCCCAGCATCTCGGAAAGATGCGCGCATTGAGCTTGGTCAAACCAAAGCGTGACGGCCAAACGATATACTACAACATCGCGAGCCCGAAAGTCCGCGCAGTGCTGGAGATTCTTTGCCGGCTCTTCTGCGCCGGCAAGTCGGACTCTCGCCTTCGCAAAACGCGGGGAGCATGGGATGACCGACGACACCTTCATCGAGGGACCTCTCTACGAGAAGCGGAGGAAGGTCTATCCGCAATCGGTGCATGGCCCTTTCCGCCGCATCAAATGGGCGATCCTGTGCGTCACGCTCGGGACCTATTATCTGTTGCCGTTCGTGCGCTGGAATCGCGGACCCGGCCTGCCCGACCAGGCCGTGCTGATCGACTTCCCGCATCGGCGCTTTTACTTCTTCTTCATCGAGCTGTGGCCGCAGGAGGTCTATTATTTCACCGGTCTCCTCATCATCGCGGCGATGATTCTGTTCCTGATGAACGCGGTCGCGGGACGGCTGTGGTGCGGCTACATGTGCCCGCAGACGGTGTGGACCGACCTGTTCTACGCGGTCGAGCGTTGGGTCGAGGGCGACCGGCGCGAGCGCATGCAGGGCGACAAGCGCTACTGGACGTTCGACCATCTTCGCAAGGTCGCGCTCAAGCACTTCCTCTGGATCATGATCGCCTGGTGGACCGGCGGCGCCTGGGTGCTCTACTTTTCCGACGCGCCGACGCTGGTGAAGGAGCTCGCGACCTTCCAGGCCCCGTTCATCGCCTATCTCTGGATCGGCATCCTCACCGCCACGACCTATGTCTTTGCCGGTCACGCCCGGGAGCAGATGTGCATCTACATGTGCCCGTGGCCGCGGATCCAGGCGGCGCTGACCGACGAATGGGCGCTCAACGTCACCTATCGGCGTGACCGCGGCGAGCCGCGCATGTCCGTGAAGAAGGCGGATGCCGCGCGCGCCCATGGCGATCCCGCCGGCGATTGCGTCGACTGCCATCAGTGCATCAATGTCTGCCCGACCGGCGTCGACATCCGCCACGGCATCCAGCTCGGCTGCATCCAGTGCGGCCTGTGCATCGACGCCTGCGACAACGTCATGCGCGAGATCGGCCGGCCCCAGGGCCTGATCGGCTACGACACCGACATCAACATGCAGCGCCGACGCGAGGGCAAGCCGGCGATCTACCGCATCATCCGTCCGCGCACGCTGATCTATGCCGCGGCCATCGCCATTGTGGGCAGCATCATGCTGTACACTCTCGCCACTCGCGCGACGATGGACGTCAACGTACTGCACGAGCGCAATCCCCTCTTCGTCCAGCTTTCGGACGGCGGCGTGCGCAACGACTACACCGTGCGTATCCTCAACAAGAGTGCACAGCGATCGTTTGCGCTCGAAGTCTCCGGTCTGCCGGGCGCGACCATTCGCGTCGCCGGCATCGAGGCGGAACCCAGCGGCAAGCCCATCATCGAGGTCGGGCAGGATCAGACCCGCGAGGTCAGGCTCTCGGTACAGGTCGGGCCCAGCGACCTGCCGAAGACCTCCCGCGACATCGAGATCACCATCACCGATACCGCCAGCGGCGGCCGCGCGAGCACCCGCGATCATTTCGTGCCGGGAGACTAGCCACGATTCCTCAGGGTCACCCCTGGCCCGATGCTGAATGGAATGTTAACACTACCGCTCGAATTGCGGCGGCGTGCCAACGGTATTTTCCAATCTTTGCGCTAAGCATGGCCGGTGGCACGGGCCCCAGCTCGTGTGAACGGGGACGACGGGACGTGGTCGACATCGCGCATCAGGCTGCGATCAATCCGGCATCGGCAAGGGATGCCGCGATGGCGCGCGCGCCTGTTCCGCTTGCGGCCGTCGACACCGGCCAATGGCGCGCGCTGGCGCAGCGGGCGATCGAGCCGAACGGATATTACCTGCCCGCCTGGGAGCTCGCCGTCAGCGCAACTGCGCGCGGTCGCACCGATGCCTCGGCACTGTCCGCATTTGACGGCACTTCGGCCCGGCTGATCGGCCTGATGCCGGTGGTCTCACTCTGGCGCGCTTTGAAGATTCCCCTGCCCGCCCTGGTGAGCGCGCATCCCTATGGCACGCTGTGCAGCCCGCTGCTCGACCGCGACGCTCCGCTCGAAGCCGCTGCGCGTCTGCTGCAGCAGGCGCGCGAGGCCGGCGCGCATGCGCTCGTGCTGACCGACGTCGCGCTCGACGGCGCAGCCATGGCATCACTCAAGCAGGTGCTGAAGCGCGACCGCCTGAAGCCGAGAATCCTCAGCTCCTACATCCGCGCCAGCCTCGATGCGACGCAGGATGGAGACGCACTGTTGCGCGAGGCGCTCGGCGCCAAGAAGCTCAAGGAGCTGCGGCGCCAGCGCCACCGTCTCGAGGAGCACGGCTCCGTCGTGTTCGAGATCGCGCGCAGCTCCGACCAGATCGGACGTGCGCTCGAAACCTTTCTGCAGCTCGAAGCGAGCGGCTGGAAGGGCAAGCGGGGCACCGCGCTGGTCCAGCATCCGGGCGACGCGACCTTCATTCGCCGCGCCGTGCCGGCGCTGGCAGAGACCGCGCAGTGCGAGATCGTCACCCTTCGCGCCGGCGCGACGCCGATTGCCGCCGGCATCGTGTTGCGCCATCAGGATCGCGCCTTCTTCTTCAAGCTTGGGATCGACGAGCGCTTTGCAAAATATTCGCCGGGCGTGCAGCTCACGCTCGACCTTACCCGCCATCTCTGCGCCGACCCCGCCGTCGCCAGCGCGGACTCGACGGCGAATGCCGATCACCCCATGATCAACCCGATCTGGCGCGGACGCCTCTCCATCGGCGATGTGCTGATCCCGCTGCGGCGGCACGACCCGGTCGTGGCGCTCATTCACGGCGCGCTGGTCGGCCTCAACGCCGCGCACGAGGCCGCGCGCGGCGTGGTTCGCCGGCTCCGAAAATAAAAAGCTACTCCGCCGCCTGCGCGTTGATCTCCTCGGAGACCTGTCGGATGGCGCGGGCAAGCAGGTTCGGATCCTGCGCGCCGGAGACGGCGTACTTCTGCGCAAAGACGTAGGTCGGCACGCCGGAGATGCCCTTGTCGGCGGCTTCCTGCGCATCTGCCGAGACGCGCGCGACGTCCTCGTCGGTGGCGAGGCGCTTGCGCACGTCGTCGGCATCGAGGCCGATGTCGGCCGCCGCCTGCACCAGAACGTTCACATCCGTGAGATCGCCGCCGTCGCGGAAGTACAGCTCCATCAGGCGCTGCTTCATCTCAGGCGCCTTGCCGATCGCTTCCGCCCAGAGGATCAGGCGGTGGCAGTCAGTCGTGTTGGGCTGGCGCGCCACGAGCTCCGGCTTGTAGACGAGCCCCTCCTCGCTCGCGGCCGCGACGACGCGTCCCGCAATGCCCTTATAGGCTTCGACCGAGCCGAACTTCTGGGTGAGATAGGCCTCGCGGCTGATGCCCTCGCGCGGCACCCAGGGATTGAGGAAGAAGGGACGGAAATTGAGCTTGACCGGAACGTCAGGCACCAGCGCCAGCGCGCTCTCGATGCGATGCTTGCCGATATAGCACCAGGGGCAGACCACATCTGAGACGACGTCGATCTGGAGCGGTTTCAGCGTGCTCATGTCAGGCGCCTCCTTCGGGCACTTCGAGGGTCCGCCCGAACATAAGCCGAACCGGGGGCGGCGCAAGGCACCCGTCCTGCATGGCTCACGACTTCACCTCTGCGGTTATTGTGACCGGTTCTCCCCGCCCCGATACTTACGGCCACGATACTTACGACCACAATCAAGCCCAAAGGGGAGACCGCGATGAGCGCCATTTTCAAGCCGGACGGCGAACTGTTCCGGGCCACCGAGCATGCCGGCGGGCCGTGGTCGCCGGACATGCTGCAGGGAAGCGCCACCACCGCGCTGATGACCCGTGAGGTCGAGCGCCTCGCCGCCAGATCCGGCTTTGCTGTGCGGCGCCTGACCTTCGATCTGTGGCGGCCGGCGGGCCTGCGCCTGTTCAGGGCGGTCAGCGAGCTGCTGCGCGACGGTCGCAAGGCCAAGACCCTGCAGGTGCGGCTGATGGACGGCGAGACCGAGATCGGCCGCTGCACGGCGCTGCTGACGGCGCCGAGCGGCGAGTCGCCCATCGATCCGTTCGCGAGGCCCACGCCCGTCGACAAGGGCCCCGAGGCCGGCAGCCCGCCGCCCGCCTTCGCGCAGAAATGGAGCCGCTATTTCCAGAACGTGTCGGTGCGGCTCATTGAGGGCGCGCTGGAGAAGCCGGGCCCGGCCGCGGCCTGGATGCGGCTCGATGCGCCGCTGGTCGAGGGCGAGCCGAACACGCCGCTGCTCCAGGCGGTGCAGGCGGCGGACTTCTCCAGCGGCGTCGCGCAGATCGTCGACATGCGCCAATGGACCTTCATCAACCCGGAGATCAGCCTGTATTTCTTCCGTCCGCCTGAGGGCGAATGGATCCTGATCCGCGCCGCGACGCGCGTCGGCGCCCATGGCGCGGGCCTCACCACGGCGACACTGAGTGACCGCAACGGGCCGTTCGCGGAGGTGATGCAGGCCATGAGCTTCGAGCGGCGCGAAGCCGTGCAGGCTCAAGCGTCCTGAGCTGCAAGCGCGACCAAGGCGGCCTCGGAGGCGGCATCAACAGGCATGAACATCTCGACGCGAAGCTCCTGCAGCGTGACGTCCTGCGGGGTGCCGAGCGTCAGCACCGCACCGATCAAACCAACGCCGATATCGCCCTTGCGCAGGCGCACCTCGCAGAGCGGCCCCGGGGCCGCGTTGTCCTCGGTCGCCTCAGGCAGCTGCGGCAGCCGCATCAATTCGCGCCAGGTCGATTGCAGGGCCTCATCGAGCGGCGCGGCCATCGCCTCATGCCGCGCCCGTGCCAGCAGCGCGGCCGCAACAATCGGCCAGTTCTCGACGAACGGCTTGAGCTCGTCGGGAGCGAGGAACATGCGCATGTGGTTGAGCGGCCGCTGCATGCGTAGAGGGCCAAGCAGCATGGTCATCAGGCGCGAGGCGGCGCGATTGGCCTGCATCACGTTCCAGCGCCGGTCGGTGACGATTGCCGGGAACGGCTCGTGACGGAGAAGCAGAAGATCGATGGCACGCCGCGCCTCGGCAAGCTCCGGCGTCGACAGATCGCGCTCGCCATATTGCCGCGCGAAGCCGCCGGCCTCGAGCAGCGCATTGCGATCACGCAACGACAGATCGAGCGCCGACGCGAGCTGCAGCAGGATGTCCCGGCTTGCCGCCGCCTTCCCGGTCTCGACATAGCTCAGATGCTTGATCGAAATGCCGGCCTCGAACGCCAGCTCCGCCTGGCTCAATGCACGACGGGTGCGCCAGCCGCGCAGGAGATCACCGACGGGATTGGCCGGCCGCAATCGCCGGAACGCGCGTGTGTCCATCCGCCGATTATGCGAGCGCTGCTCCGTCCTGTAAACGGCGCTAGCGCAGCCCGGCCGCCATCTGCTTCAGCCGTTCGGCGGTGCGCTCGTCCGCCGGAAAGAACGTCTCCAGCGCCAGCTCCGACAGGGTGATGTCGACCGGCGTGCCGAACACCATGGTGGTGGAGAAGAAGCTGAGGATCTCCCCGCCATGCCGCAGCTTGAACGGGATCGCGACGTTGTCGCTCGACAGCGGGGCCGAGCGCGCTGGAATCGGATAGCTCTTCAGATCATTGTAGAGTTTGATCAGCTCCGGATCCGCTGTCGCCTCGCACTGCCGGTGCAGCCGTTCCAGGAGGTGCCCGCACCATTCGGCGAGATTGACCGTGCGCGGTGCCAACGCCTCGGGATGGAATGCCAGCCGCAGCACGTTGACGGGCTGGCCGAGCAGATGCTGCGGGATGCCATCGAGCAGCGGCGCCACCATGCGATTGGCGGAGACCAGGTTCCAGTGCCGGTCCACCGCGAGCGCCGGATTGGGCTCATGCGCTTTCAAGACGAGGTCGATCGCCGCACGGGCTGATTTCAAGGCGGGATCCTCCAGCGGGCGCTGTGGAAAGGCCGGAGCGAAACCGGCTGCGACCAGCAGCACGTTGCGTTCGCGCAAGGGCACGTCGAGCCGCTCGGCGAGCCTGAGCACCATGTCGCGCGAGGGCGCGGCGCGGCCGGTCTCGACGAAGCTCAAATGCCGCGCCGAGATTTCGGCTTCGCCGGCGAGATCGAGCTGGCTCATGCGGCGGCGCTGCCGCCATTCGCGCAAATGGTCGCCGATATGGACCGGCTGACTGCGTTCGGTGCGGGCGGTGGATGCATGTGCGTTCATGGTCAAAAGCTAGCACGCGAATTTAGGCGCTTCCATTACCACCGAGGTAATCGAAATGGGGGACGAGCACGCGCATCTTTGGTCGCAACAGGAGATGACCATGATCGCGTTGCTGCTCTACCGGACCGTCGCAGACCACGTCTTGCCCTGGGCCATGGCATTCGCAACCCGGATGCTGGCGCGCAGCCTCAACATGCCGGAGCCGCTGCTGCATTCGACCGGCGACTATGTCCTCGCGCAGGTCATCGCTTTCGAGCACGGCGTCGGCAGGAGCCTCTGCCCGTTCCGGCTCGCCCGTCTGCTCCGCGCCTGGTGGCGCGGTCGGCGCTAAAGTTCCACCCCAGCCCAACCAAGGAGACCTGAGATGATCGATGCATCGACCTTCCTGCGCCGCGCCCTCTTCGCCGACGCCGTCTTCAGCGGCGTCGCCGCACTCGGCTTCACCTTCGGCGCGACCGCGTTCGCAGCGCTGTTCAACCTGCCCGAAGCGCTGCTGCGCGAGACCGGCCTGTTCCTGATCGCCTACACCGCCTTGGTTGGCTGGCTCGCCTCGCGGGCCACGGTCGCGAAATCGCTGGTCCTGCTGGTCGTGATCGGCAACGCCGCCTGGACCGTCGGCAGCATCGCGCTGCTGCTTTCGAGCGCGGTGTCGCCGAACCTCGCCGGCCAGCTCATGGTCGTCGCGCAAGCCATCGCCACCGGCGTGTTCGCCGAGCTGCAATATGTGGGCTTGAAGAAGAGCGGGCACGCCGTGGCGGCGTGATCCTTGCGTGCCAGCTCTGCGGCGCAGACCGGGGAACGCGAAGGCTTCGTCATATCGGATCGTACCCGGATGCATGCATGACCTCGCGTTCTCGCGGCGGATTTCGCCCGAGCTTTGCTTCGTTGCTTGCGCCCTTCGGTTGCCGGAGGGCGCAGGGAAGGCCGGGCGCCGGCGGCACCCGAGTTCGTGTACAAGGAAATGCACACGGGGTGGACTACAGGTGATGCCGGTCGCCCGGCCTTCCCTGCGCGGATGGTTTTAACGGTGTCCTTCGTGCTCTCCTCGGGGAGCGTTGCACTATTGCCCCCGTCGCCTTGCGGCTTCTGATGCGCGCACCCGGTCAGGCCGCCGCATCACCTCAAGGCTTGACGCTCAGACCCCGGGCGTCAGGACCACACGACTTCTCCGTCCGCGGACGATTTGGCCTCGGCGCCCGGGACTTAGTGTGCGCACCCCAGACCATCAACCAAATCGCGTTGACCGCGCCGTGTCGTATGCGCATCGCCTGAGACTCACGGTTGCCCGCCCTGTCCTCACGCAAATCGCGCCGGCGCTACCGCGTCCACCGCACCCCGGCCCGCATCTCGTGACGATCGCGAAGCGCCCCTCTGGCAGGGCCGGGATGGCGGACGTATGCCACAAATCCGAAATTCGGAAAAGCGATATATTTCTGTGCGACGAGATTGACAGATTTTGGGTGTTTTGCCCGACGCCTCGCCGGTAGGCAGCGAGTACGGCGAGCGGCGCGGAAAAGCGATAGGTTTCGCAAGGGCTCAATTCAACCTACGGGGCCAGAGGCGCTCGCGCAGCGAGCCTCGAAGTATGAACGACCTCGATGCAAGCGGGCCGCCCCTTCGAGGGCCGCCGAAGAGGCGGGCCGCCTCAGGGTGACGGTCAGACATCTGAACGCGCTGTATCAACAGCGTCATTGCGAGCGCAGCGAAGCAATCCAGAGTCTTTCCGCGGTGGGATTCTGGATTGCTTCCGCCTTCGCCAAGGCTTCGGCGGACAAGTCGCTTTCGCTCGCAATGATGGAGTGGTGGAGACTCCGCTGCATTTCAGCCGGCAGCCTGAGGATCAATCAGGGGGACTCGTGAAAGCCGGTGGGTGCTGCGCGAGGCTACGCCTTGGCGCGGCCGACCTTGCCGGGGAAGTGCTTGCCGTTCAGCTTCTTCTTTTTCGTAGCGGTGGTTTTCGCCCCCGCCTTCTGCGCCTTGCGCTCGGCCCGCGCCTTCACCTTGGCGGATTCCGCCCGCGCCTCAGCGCGCAGCTTCTTGCGCTTCTTCTCGCATGAATCGCATTTGCAGCCGATCGGCTTCAGATAGGCTTTGAAATAGTCGGTGCCGTAATCGTAGTTGATCTCGTCGCCCGGCTCGATGTTCCTGATGGCGCGGATGAACACCTTGCGTTCGCGCGGGCGGACGTCGGACTCGGCGTTGGGCCGGCAGGAATGGTTGATGTAGCGGGCGAGGTTCTTGCGCACCGAGCCGTCGATGGTCCAGCGCCCGTTGAGCTCGAACAGATATTTGTTCTCGATCTCGTCGTGCTCGGGAATCCGCGAGTCCAGAATCGGTCCGAAATAGCGGATGATCCGGGTCCCCTTCTTGATCGGCTTGGTGGCGAAGAGGCCGAGCCCGGTCTTGGAGCGGCCGACGCGATAAGGTTTGTTCGAGGTGGCTGGCATGATCGAGAAAATGAGAACGCGAACGAGGCAGGAGGAGCCCAAGCGAAGCCGCTCTTGTAGAACGATTCCGCGCTTCTGTCAGGTATATCCCAACCCTGTTTGAACCTTGCCCACAATCAAGACGTCTGATGGAACGAAGTTCCCAGTCCATCAAAGCCTCACATGAACCGTATCACTACTATTGGCTTGGCCGTCCTGATGGCTTGCATCGGCCTGAACAGCGCCGACGCCCAATCCCTGGGCAGCAGCTACACCTCGACGGCACCAAAAGATTGCCGGCAGATCGGCAAGCCCGGCGCGCTCGACGGCAGCAGCACGCGGGTTTGTCCGGGCAAGGACGGCCTGATCGTGCTGATCGCCGAGGACGACCTTCGCGAGATCGTCGCGGTCGGACGCAACCGCAAGGCAGCAGCTGAGGAACCGGCGGCAAAAGTCTGGTTCGCCCCGTTCAATTCGTCGGAGACGACCATCGAATGGCGCGCTGACGGCGCAAGGCCGTTCGCGATCATCCAGCGCTGGCACATCGCCGACAATTCCGATCCCGACAAGCAGGGGCGGCCGAACACCAAGGCCATGCTGGTGGTGACCCGGCTGCCGCCGGGCCCGGTCTGCCACGTCGCCTATGTCGACGCGATCGCCAACCCGAACGCCAACGAGCTCGCGCGCAAGGCCGCCGACGATCTCGCCCGCGGCTTCGCTTGCGGCAAGGACGAGGTCAAGATCATCGGCACACGCGGCCGCGCCGTCGAGCTCGCGACAATGCGCTAGGCATTGTCCTTGATGCGGCGGTAGCGCGCCAGCAGGCGCTCGCCCTTCGCGGCAATGCGCCTGGCCGCTGCCACCGTCCTCGGAACAGGCTCGCCCCAGGCATGTGCCGACAATGCGTGCCGGGTCGGCTGACCCTTGGCATCGACCAGCGGTGGCACTTTGGCGCGGCCGTAGAAGCGAACCGCCCAGCTTCCCTTCCGGCGCATTTCCTGCGGGGTCATCTCGGATTGTATCTTGGTGACGCCTGGTCGCAGATGGGAACCCTGCTTGCGGGCGAAAGCCTTTCTGCCAGCTGCTGTCAGCCCGCCCCGCGGATCCTTTTCGCGCGCGGAGGCGACGCGCTTGCGCGAGGACTTTGAGGTCTTCTTTGCGTTACGCTTGCCGGTTTTCCTGACAGATTTCTTCGCAGACTTTGCCTTGGAGGATTTCGACTTGGAAGGCGTCTTCCTCTTGGAGGTCTTCTTCGCTGCCACGCGCATGTTGTCCACGAGGTTGGGATAGCGTCGCCCGGCGCGGCGGGCGCGTGCCTTCGCCGCCGATTTCTGTGCAGGACTGAGATGCTTGGATGCCTTACCCGCGCGTTTACGGGGGTTGGCACGTTTCCAGGGAGAGCGCGATGCCTTTGCCATGGCGCATCAACGCTTGAATAAAGCAAGAGTTGCGTCACACCTGGTGATCAGGAGCCGGGCAGCTTACCGGTCACTGGAGCGGTCAGCATCGTCTCGAGCAGCCGCTCGGCCGTCGTTCCCTCCGGCAGCCGCGCGAGAATGTCCTTCAGCCGTCCGTCGAGCAGCAGCATGGTGAAGCCGTGAACCAGCGACCAGGCTCGCGCGATCGCGGCGCCCTGGTTCAGCGTCAGCGCGTCGCCGCTGATCTGCTCCTGCCGCATCATGCCGATCGCATTGGTAAGGCCGGCGAAAGATGCCTCGGCCGCCTCGTGCAGCGACGGCCTTGAATAGTCCAGCCGCTCGGTGCGGAACATGATGCCGTACATGCCGGGATGGGCCTGCGCATAGGCGATGTAGGCTTTCGGCCGCGCCAGCGCGGCTTCGAGCGGCGTGGTGGCGGCATCGCACGAAGCGTTCATGACCGCGTTGAACTGGCGGAAGCCGACGGCCGCGAGCTCGCTGAGCAGGCCCGTCAGGTCGCCGAAATGATGGGTGGGAGCGGCATGCGAGACGCCGGCCTCGCGCGCCACCGCGCGCAACGTCAGGCCAGCGAGCCCGTCGCGCTCCAGCACCCGTTCGGCGGCCTGGAGCAGCGCCTCGCGGAGCGCGCCGTGATGATACGGCGTCTCGGTCTTGGCGGTTCTGGCGCGCCGCGAGGCGCGCGATGCCGCGGTCGAGGTGGTTTTTCTTAGGGCACGCGGGCTGCGCGCCGCGTCGCCCTTGGTGTCTGTCTTGGCCATTTGCAAGCTATATGACGCAATATTGACAGTGTAAAGATTTCGCTTGACGAAAGCTGCGATCGGGTCTACTCAATCTTTACGATGTAAAGATAAGGGAGGATTCGCCGTGCAGCACGACGCCATGGCCGAGCGCAGCAACAATATCGCGCCGATCCCATTCGAGGCCGACGCGCCCTTCCTGAAGATCGTCGGCGAATTGCCGCGTGAGCTGAACGGCACGCTGTACCGCAACGGCCCCAATCCGCAGTTCGATTCGCCCGGCGCGCACTGGTTCGTCGGCGATGGGATGCTGCACGCCTTCCATCTCGAGAACGGGCGCGCCAGCTACCGCAACCGCTGGGTCCGCACGCCGAAATGGCTCGCCGAGCACGACGCCGGCCGCGCGCTGTTCGGCGGCTTCGGCCGCAAGCTGCCGGATGCGCCGGCGAGCCTGACCGACGGCGGCGTCGCCAACACCAACATCATCTTCCACGCCGGCAAGCTGCTGGCGCTGGAAGAAGCGCATCTGCCGACGGAGATCGAGCCGGGCACGCTGGCGACGCGCGGCTATCACGATTACCAGGGCCGCGTCGCCGGCAGCTTCACCGCGCATCCCAAGATCGATCCCGTCACCGGCGAACTGGTGTTCTTCGGCTACAACGCGGCGGGCCCGCTGACGCCGGCCCTCTCCTACGGATCGATCGACGCAACAGGCAAGGCGACGCGATTCGAGCGGTTCGAGGCGCCCTACGCCAGCATGGTGCACGACTTCATCGTCACCGCGAACCATGTGCTGTTTCCGATCCTGCCGATCACCGGCAGCATCGGGCGCGCGATGAGCGGACGGCCGCCTTATGCCTGGGAGCCGGACAAGGGCGCCTATGTCGGGGTGATGAAGCGCAGCGGCACGGCCAAGGACATTGTCTGGTTTCGTGCCGAAGCGTGCTACGTCTTCCATGTCATGAATGCGTGGGAGGACGAAAACCGCATCGTCGCCGACGTCATGCAGTTCGAGGAAGCGCCGCTGTTTCCGCATCCGGACGGCCGCCCCACCGATCCCGAGAAATCGCGCGCCCGCCATTGCCGCTGGACCTTCGATCTCGCAGGCAATACCGACCGCTTCCAGCAGACGTATCTCGACGATCTCACCGGGGAATTCCCGCGCATCGACGATCGCCGCGCCGGCCTGAAGAGCCGTCACGGCTGGTACGCCTGCGCCAATCCGAAACTGCCGATGTTCGGCGCGCTGTCGGGCATCGTCCATGTCGACGGCAACGGCAGGCGGCTCGGCCAATATCTGCTGCCGGCCGGCGACACCATCTCCGAGCCTGTTTTCGTCGAGCGATCCAGGGATGCCGCCGAAGGCGACGGCTGGCTGCTCGCGGTGGTCTGGCGTGCGCGGGAGAACCGCAGCGATCTCGCCGTGTTCAACGCCACCGATATCGAGGCGGGTCCTGCCGCCCTGGTGCAGCTCGGACATCGCGTCCCCGACGGCTTCCACGGCAATTGGGTCGGCGCGGCGTAGCCCTCGTCAACGGGCGCGAGGAGATCGCGATCCCGGAATCCACGTGGATATTGCGTGGTCAAAGAAGGCCGATGCACATGCTCTCGATCACCGCGGACTCCATCGCTGTCCTCGCCCCGGCCGGCGCCGCACTTGCATTCCTGGCGATGCGACTGCGCCGGCGCAGCCTCACGTTCTTCGAAGGCGGCGCCCTGCTCGCGGCCGGCCTTCTGCTCGCCGCCGCACTCCCCATGGTGTCGCGCCTGCCCTGGACGGGGCTGGTCGACGAGATGACCGGCCAGCTCGTTGCAGCATTTCATTTTCTGGAGGTCGTTTACGTCGTCTTGACGTTGTAAGAGACGGGCGGTCCGGCGCGGCTCCCTGTCTCGCGCATCGCGCTCTGCTTGTTGCGGTTCCGAATCCCGCGCTGCTGGTCCCGGCCTGGCATTCTGGTCGGGGGCTGCCATGCGCTATCTCGTACGCGGTTGTCTTCACAAAGTGATATGCCGGGCATCGCCGGATCAAGTAGGGTGCGGCAGTCTGCGCCCTGCCCACGACCGCGAAACAGGAATGACGATGAAGGACGTATTCGCCCGCCTCGCCTCCGACCTCCTCTCCGTTATCATCTTCCTGGCCGTCTATCTCCTCACCGACAACGTGATCCTCGCAACGGCGGTGGCGATTGCCGGCGCGTTCGCGCAGGTGCTCTATGCGCGCCTCAAGGGACAGCCGCTCCACTACATGACCTATGCGAGCCTCGCTCTGGTCATCGTGCTCGGCGGTATCACGCTGCTGACCAATGATCCGCGCTTCATGCTGGCAAAACCCTCGATCGCACATTTCGCGATCGGCGCGATCATGCTCAAGCGCGGCTGGATGCTGCGCTACATGCCGCCCGTCATCGTCGAGACCGTCCCGGAATATGTCACCATCGCGGGCTATGCCTGGGCGGCGCTGATGTTCGTGATCGGCGCCGGCATGATGGCAGTCGCCGCCACCGGCGATCTGAAGCTCTGGGCGTTCTATCTTATGGTGGTCGCAGGCGGCGCCAAGATCCTGGCTTTTGCCGTGCAGTACTTCGTTCTGCGGCTGATCGTAACCAACCGCCGACGCGCCGCTGCCCGCGCCTAAATGCCCTACCGGAGCGTTAGGCAGGAGCTGCGAGTTGGGCTATAGGCTCGGCCAGGGACGGCCGCGGATCGTCGCGGACCGCCGCAATCTGTTCGGGAGACGGGAATGGCCGTAGACGGCAACTGGAATCTGACCATGACGACGCCGATGGGCGAGCGCCAGGCGACGCTGAGCCTGAAGGCTGCTGGCGGCACGCTCACGGGCACGCAGGGCGCGGAAGGCAATACCACCGAGATCTTCGACGGCACCGTCTCCGGCGACAACGTCTCCTGGAAGGTCTCGATCGACAAGCCGATGCCGCTCACGCTCGAATTCACCGGCACGGTCTCCGGCGACAGCATCAGTGGCGAGATGGGCATCGGCCCGATGGGCAGCTTCCCGTTCACCGGCGCGCGGGCGTAAACCGCGCGCTGCACCGATGCGTGCGCTCCTCCTCATCGCGGCGGCAGTCCTGTCTGCCGTAGCACAGGCCGCGCGCGCAGGTGACAGCGAACCGGCGTGGCGCGCGAGCGGGCTCGCCTTGGTGCCGGCAGGCTATGTTGCCGGCACCGCTTATCGAACCGAGGGGTCGACCGGTTATCTCGCGGTCTATCCCGCGACATCGAACGATCCGAAGACACCGGGGAGCGTCTTTGCGGCGCGCCAGGTTCTGGTCGTCACGCTGACTGCGGACGCGACGCGGGCGACGTCAGCCGAGCTGAAGCCGCGCACCGGGCCGGCCCCTGATAACGACGACAATGATTTCGCCGGGATGCACGCCGAGCTCGCCGCCAAGCGCGCAAACCTGCCTGCTGGCACCGAGCCCTGCGATCTCGGCGCCTGGTCCGTCGACAAGGATTCCAGCGGCCTCAACGTGCGCGCCGAGCCGTCGATCAAGGCGCGCGTGCTTGGCACCTTGCCGCCGCCCTACCGGCTGAGGCTCGGCGGCGCCGAGAACACGCCCGAGGGCGGCTGGCTCACCGAATTCCGCATCATCGGCTTCAAGGACGGTTGGTTCCTGATCGAAGGCGCGAGGCCGCCGGGCAAGGACTATGAGGACGAGACGCGATATCCGCGCAGCGCGCCGAGGCCCTATGCCGGGCGCGGCTGGGTCGCCTCGAACAAGGTCGGCGCGAACTATGCCAATGGCACCACGCGCATGGGCGGGCTGTTTCAGGCGCCCTTCATCGATGCCAAATGGATGCCGGCCCAGCGCGAGCTCGGCGGGCCGCTCGACACCGACGGCGGCCCGAAGCGCATCTTCGCCTGCAGTGGGCTCTGGGGTCTGGTCGAGAGCCACGACGGCGTCCGCGGCTGGTGGCGCGCGCTGTGCTCCAACCAGGTCACGAATTGCAGTTGAGGCGCTGAAGCATTGGCTTCGTCATGGCCGGGCTTGTTGTTCAGCCATCCACGGCTTCTTTGCGGCACTAAGAACGTGGATGCCCGGGCCTTCGCCTCGCCGAAGCGGCTTCGGCCGCGCAGGCGGGACAAGCCCGGGCATGACGATCATTGTTACGGCACGAGCATCTTCCCCCGCGCGCGTGCGGGTGAAGCAACTAGCCCAAATTCAACTCCTTGAAGAAGTCGTTGCCCTTGTCGTCGATGATGATGAACGCCGGAAAATCGACGACCTCGATGCGCCAGATCGCTTCCATGCCGAGCTCGGGATATTCGAGCACCTCGACCTTCTTGATGCAGTGCTCGGCGAGGTTCGCCGCGGCGCCGCCGATCGAGCCGAGATAGAAGCCGCCGTATTTCTTGCAGGCCTCCCGCACGCTAGGGGCGCGGTTGCCCTTGGCGACCATCACCATCGAGCCGCCGGCAGCCTGGAACTGGTCGACGAAGGAATCCATGCGGCCCGCGGTGGTCGGACCGAACGCGCCGGAGGCGTAGCCCTCGGGCGTCTTGGCGGGACCGGCATAATAGACCGGATGGTTCTTGAAATAGTCCGGCAGCGGCTCGCCCTTCTCCAGCCGTTCGCGCAGCTTGGCGTGGGCGCTATCGCGCGCGACGATCATGGTGCCCGTCATCGAGACCCGCGTCTTGATCGGATATTTCGAGAAGGTCGCCAGGATGTCCTTCATCGGCTGGTTGAGGTCGATCTTGACGACCTCACCGCCGAGCGACTCTTCGACCTGCGGCAGGTATTGCGCCGGATTGTGCTCGAGCTCCTCGAGATAGACGCCGTCCCTGGTGATCTTGCCGAGCACCTGGCGGTCGGCCGAGCAGGACACGCCAAGCCCGATCGGCAGCGAGGCGCCGTGGCGCGGCATGCGGATCACGCGCACGTCGTGGCAGAAATACTTGCCGCCGAACTGCGCGCCCACTCCCAGGCTCTGCGTCATCTTATGGATTTCCTTCTCCATCTCGACGTCGCGGAAGGCGTTGCCGTCGGGCGAGCCGTGCGTCGGCAACGCATCGAGATAGCGCGCCGAAGCGAGCTTCACCGTCTTCATGCACAGCTCGGCCGAGGTGCCGCCGATCACGATGGCGAGGTGATAAGGCGGGCACGCGGCAGTGCCGAGGGTGAGGATCTTTTCCTTCAGGAACGCGAGCAGCCGGTCCTTGGTCAGCACCGAGGGCGTGGCCTGGAACAGGAAGCTCTTGTTGGCGGAGCCGCCGCCCTTGGCCATGAACATGAACTTGTAGGCGTCGTCACCCTCGGCGTAGATCTCGCACTGCGCCGGCATGTTGTTGGCGGTGTTCTTCTCCTCGTACATCGAGAGCGGCGCGACCTGCGAGTAGCGCAAATTGCGGCGCAGGTAGGCGTCACGCGCGCCTTCGGACAGCGCCGCCTCGTCGTCACCGTCGGTGATGACGTTGCAGCCCTTCTTGCCCATGATGATCGCGGTGCCGGTGTCCTGGCACATCGGCAGCACGCCGCCGGCCGCGATATTGGCGTTCTTCAAGAAGTCCAGCGCGACAAACTTGTCGTTCGGGCTCGCCTCGCCGTCCTCCAGGATCGCGCGGAGCTGCTTCAGATGGCCGGGGCGCAGATAGTGGTTGATGTCGCCAAAGGCCGCCTCCGACAGCGCCCGCAGCGCCTCGCGCGACACCACCAGCATGTCCTTGCCGAGCACCTTCTCGACCCTGACGCCCTCGGACGAAATCTTCTTATAGGGCGTCTCGTCCTTGCCCAGCGGGAACAGCGGGGTGTGCTTGTAGGGCGGAACGGGCTTGGACTGGTCGGGGAAGGCAGTGGGAGCGTTCATGGGGCAAATCTCGGGGGTTTGCGGCCCTGACGGGCCTCTCAGCATAGAAGCGTTCTAAGCGCATTCTAGCCAGAAAAGAAAGGGAGCGGTGCGCATGGGAGGGGTAGGTTCGGCACGGGAAGGCATTGGCACAGCTCGTGGAAATGCCTCTGCCCACCCTTGCGATTCGCGTCCGCCGACGCTTGAATGCGTGCCCTAAGGGGCTTTTCATCATGACATTGAAACTGAACGTCCGCGGCGCGATCCTGGTCGCCGCCGCCTTCACCGGCCTTGTGGCTCTCGCTTCGCCTGCCCGCGCCGATCGCTGCGACGACAGCGCCAAGGAGCTGGCGAGCCAGGTCGATCGCCTCAAGGTGAATTTTCGCGCCGCCAATGTCGTTTACCTGACGCACCCGGCGGCCAAGGAGCTGTCCGTGGGTTGCCGCGGCGACAAATATTCCATCGAGCTCTACGCCAAGGGTGATCGCAAGCCGAAGCCGGAATTCTACGCGCTGGTCGGCTCGATGGCGGCGATCGTCTTCACCGTGACCAAGGACGACACCACGACGGGAGCGACGCGCTGCCTGAAGCGGATGGGTCTATTGCGCGGCGACAAGGTCACCATGCGCTACCGCCGGCTCAACATGGAATGCACCCGCACCAAGACAGAGGCGTCCATCGCCATCACGCGCGGCAAGGACGAATAGGGACGCAGTTGGGCCGCGACGGGTCGCCACGTACTCCGTCGTTGCGAGCGCAGCGAAACAATCAAGTCTGTCGCCGCGGAGAGAGTCTGGATTGCTTCGTCGCAAGGGCTCCTCGCAATGACGGGGAGATATCTGTGTTCGTACTCGCACCGCGTGGATGAAGCGGAAGACGACCTATCCCACCGCGCCGATTCCCTCACATTTTAACGATTGGCTTGAAGGAAATTTCGCTCCTCGCAGGGCAGGCTTGATTGTTTCCATGTGTGAGGATTTGCGGATGAAGGTTTCTAACGTTGCGCCCCCGCCGATCGCGATCGTGGTTCCGAACTACGACACGACCAAGCCGCAGGACGATCAGACAAAGGTCAAGGACGAGAATCCGACCTTCAAGCCGCAGCCGCCGGCGCCGCTGCCGCCGGGTCAGGGCACGCGGATCGATCAGCTCGCCTGATCAGGCGTCCCGAGACCGAAGCGCCCGATCCGGTCGATCGGGCTTTTGGCGTGTCCGGCCGCATCTTTGCCGGATAGCTGCACCAGGATCATGCGCCGTTCACTCGGGACCTGCGCATGTTCGCACGGCTGCTATTGCGGAACACGGTGTTCGTCGTCGGCATGGGCGCGCTGCTGTTCGCGTGCGCGGGGACGCTGCATTGGCCGTCGGCCTGGACCTTCCTCGCAACCTCCGCTCTGCTCGGCCCACTCTGCGGCTGGTGGCTCTACCGGACCGATCCGGCGCTGCTCGCCGAACGCCTGCGGCCGGTGCTGCAAAAGGATCAGCCTGCCGCCGACAAGATGTTCATGGCGCTGTTCATCGTCGCCATCCTGGCCTGGCTTGTCCTGATGGGGCTCGACCGGCGTGTTCGATCCTCTGACATGTCGACGGCGTTGCAGGTGCTCGGACTCGGGCTGTTCCTGGGCTCGACACTGTTCACCATGTGGGTGTTCCGCGAGAACTCGTTCGCCGCGCCCGTGGTGAAGCTGCAAGCCGAGCGCGCGCAGCACGTGATCTCGACCGGACCCTATGCCTATGTCCGTCATCCCATGTACAGCGGCATGATCCTGTTCTTCACCGGCGTGCCGTTGCTGCTGGGATCGTGGTGGGGACTTGCGATGATGCCGCTCCTCCTCGCCTTGCTCGCGGTCCGCATTCCGATCGAGGAGCGCACGCTGCGCGAGGGTCTGCCCGGCTACACCGATTACACGGCGCGGGTGCGCCATCGCCTCATCCCCGGCGTCTGGTGAACGCGCCAACTGCACGAAGCCGCTATCGGTCCAGCTCGCGATAGCGGCGGAAGATGCCCTGCTCGTTGAAGGGAATGCGGCGCTCGCTTGCGAGATAGGCTTGGATGTTGGGCCGTGCGGCGATGCGGTCGTGCAGGCCGACGAGGCCCGGGACATCCTTCTCGAACGCCTTCATGCGCTTGGGGAAAGCATAACGCAGCCCATCGACGAGCTGGAACAGCGAGAGGTCGACATAGGTCAGGCGCCGGCCCGTCACGTAAATGCCGCCGCTCCCGGCGAGGAGCCGCTCGAAATAGCCGAGATATTTCGGCACGCGCTCGTCCCAGAAGTCGGCCGTGCGCTTCTTCGCCGGCGCCTTCTGATCCTCATAATAGAGCGAGGGCCCGAGCGGATGATGGGTGTCGTGGATCTCGACGACGAAGTCGGTGATCGTGAGCTGAAGCTGGTGCACCCAGAGCCTGCCGGCTTCCGTCTTCGGCGCAAGCCCATGGCGGGAGCCGAGATAGAGCAGGATGTTGGCGGTCTGGCCGATGACGAGCTTGCCCGCTTTCAGGAACGGCGGCGCAAAGGGCGGCGTGCCCTTCTGCGCATCCATCATCTTCATCATCGCGGCCGATCCGCGCGGACCGCGCGCGACATCGACGTAAGCGGCACCCGCCTCCTCCAGCGCCAGCCGCACATATTCGCCGCGGCCCTGGATCTCGGGCCAGTAGTAGAGCTCGTATGTCATGGGGGGTCCGTGAGCGTGGAGGCGATCGGACCAATGTAGCACGTGGCTGAAGGTTCCGTCAGCGTGAGGCGGAACGGCGGTTCAACATACGCCGTCATTACGAGCGCAAGCGACTTGTCGGCCGAAGCCTTGGCGAAGGCGGAAGCAATCCAGAAATGCCTCCGCGGAGACACTCTGGATTGCTTCGTCGCAAGAGCTCCTCGCGATGACGAATGGAGAGAGCTCCGACGGTGGAGAGAACTCAGCGTCTCAATTCGCCGCGAAGCAGTACAGCAGACCATCGCCGCCGGTGGTCTTCAAATCGGCCTGCGAGCAGCCGCCGTCGGGACCGCGCGAGGGGTGAGAGCTATTCCAGGATTTCGAGGGTTCGTCGTCGCGCAGACCCCGGCGATCGAAATGGCCGACCATCGCGGCGCCTTGCGTGCTCGACGTCCAGTTCTTGCAGGTGCGATCGTCCGGCCCGGCGAACGCGGTGCCGTCCGGTTGCGATCCCGTGAGGATGTCGTGCCGGTTCGGCTGGTCGCCGGCACCATTGATGACCTCACCCTTTTCGCTGAGCGCGGTCTGCTTGGTGAGATTGTTCGTCGCGCCGTGCAGCTCGGCGAGGTCCTTGGCGATCACCGTGCCCTTGGCGTTCTGCCACGGCCCCTTGCCGATGCGATCCTTAGCGTTGACGGCAAGTTTGCCGTCGGCGGCCTGCGTCGAGAGATAGGCGCGCCAGGTCTTGGTGCCGGCCCCGGCGGCTTGTGCAAGCTTCTGGCATTGCGCGTCGGCTCCTTCGAGGCCGCCGAGATCGGCGCCCTTGCCGGGGCCGTTGGAGGTCACGAAGAAGGTCATGTCGGCCGACTGCGCTTGCGCCGATGGGGCAGCAAGCAAGACCATGGCCAGCGCAACACCGGAAATCGTCATGGATTTCTCGATACGGATCATCCTGTCCTCCCAACGTTGTTTTTGTTCGCCGCCTGACTTCAACCCGAGGCGCCCTCGCTTATTCCGATGCCGTGCTGCGAGAGGCCCAAAAGAAAAGGGCGCCGTGCCGAAGCACGACGCCCTGGTTCCTCATCTCGTCCGCGATCAGTTGGTCTGCTGAATCGCTGACAATTCCCAGCCTGTGCCCGGCCGGCGGGCGAAGGTCCAGATCTCGGTCGCCTCGCCCGGCTGCTCGCTGCCGGCGACGATTGCGCCGGTGTTGCGATCCACCGTCTTGTCGGTGAGCGCGAAGCGCAGCGCCACCGTGGCATAGTCGGTCTCGCCTTCGCGCCAGGCTTCCGCGAGGTCGCCCTGCAACAGCTTCACTTCCGTGACCTTGTTGACCACGTTGCGGGCGCGGTTCTGGGCGAGGTCCTGCTCGAAATAGGAGACCATTTCCGGCGTCGCGAGCGTGTGCAGCTTGGCCACGTCCTCGTTCGACCAGGCGGCCTGGACGTCGCCGAGCAGGCGCTCGAACGCCTCATAGTCGTCCGGCTTGATCTCGAGCGGCGCGTTGTTGGCGCCGAAGCCGAAGCCACCGAGGCCGCCACCAAGGCCACCACCGAGACCGCTGCGATAGTTCGTCTGCGGTCCGGGCGCTGCGCCGGCCTCAGCATTGGCGTAAGCCGCCCGCGGAGTGTGACGGCGCTGCCACCAGGACATTGCCAGCCGGACCACGAGCACCACCAGCGCGATCTGGATGATCAGGCCGATGATCGAGGACAGGCCGCCGAGGCCGCCGAACAGGCCGCCACCGAACAGCATGCCGAGCAGGCCGGCGCCGAGGAAGCCGGCCGCAAGGCCGCCCATGAAGCCGCCGGCGCGGCCAAACAGGCCGCCGCGCGCCGGCGCGGTCGCGGCCGAGTTCATGCCTGCGCCCGGCTGGGTGTAGGTGCGGTTGAACTGCGAGGCCGAGCCGGGTGCGGTCGTGGTCGACGGCGGCGCCGAATAGGAGCGCGTACCGCGCGAACCGGACGACATGCCGCCACCCGCGCGGGCGTCGGCCGACGAGATCGTCAGCGCGGTCGGCAGCGCAAGCGCCAGCACGACGGCGATCGTGTTGAAGAATTTCCGGGAGCGAAGCGAGAAAGTCATGTGCGTTTCCCAAATCCCCGGCATGGGGACGTGCCCCTAAGATGGTCAGACTTCCCGAAAAGTGAAGCCGGTTTCGGAACTTGCGGCTGCGGCCCTCAGTCGCGGGGATGTGGCAAAAGCCCATATATGACAGGGGTTTTACGGGAACCATTGGAGGATGCTTACCGCCGGGTTTACGACCCGATTTCCGCTTTTCCCCGGGTCCGCGAGCCGAGCTGGCCCACCAGCCGTCATTGCGAGGAGAGCGGCAGGTCTCACCCCTGCTTGGTCATCGTCTCCTTCACCGCCGCGACCAGCTGGCTGAGCGTGAAGGGCTTTGGCAGGAAGTCGAACTGCTGGCCTTCGGGCAGGCTCTTCTCGAAGGCATCCTCGGCATAGCCGGAGACGAAGATGAACTTGATGTCGGGGTTCTTCTCGCGCATGGCCTTCAACAGCGACGGGCCGTCCATCTCCGGCATGACGACGTCGGAGACGACGAGATCGATCGCGCCACTTTGCTCGTCCAGCACCTCCATGGCCTCGACGCCGTTCTCGGCCTCGACCACGGTGTAGCCGCGCGAGCGCAGGCCGCGGGCATTGAGCGCGCGCAGGCCCTCCTCGTCCTCGACCAGCAGGATGGTGCCCTGCCCGGTGAGGTCGGTACGCGGCTTCGCCTCTGCCGCCCCAGCGGGCGCGGCTTCCTTCGCGGCTCCGCTGGTCGCGCCGATTGCGGCTGCGGGCTGCTCGACCTGCACCTCCGGTTCGGCGATGTGGCGCGGCAGGAAGATGTGGAACGAGGTGCCCTGCCCCGGCTCGGAATCGACGTAGATGAAGCCGCCGGTCTGCTTGACGATGCCGTAGACGGTGGAGAGCCCGAGGCCCGTGCCCTTGCCGACCTCTTTGGTCGAGAAGAACGGCTCGAAGATCTTGTCGCGGATGTCGGCGGGGATGCCGGTGCCGGTGTCGGCGACCTCGATGCGGACATAATCCGCGGCGGGCATGCCCTTGTAGGCGAGCTTGCCCGAATCGTCGCTGGTGACGTTGGCGGTGCGGATGATCAGCTTGCCGCCGTCAGGCATGGCGTCGCGCGCGTTCACCGCGAGGTTGACGATCACCTGCTCGAACTGGGAGACGTCGACCTTCACCGGCCAGAGGTCGCGGCCGTGGACGAGGTCGAGCTTGACCTTCTCGCCGATCAGCCGGCGCAGCAGCATGGTGAGATCGGACAGCGCGTCGCCGAGATCGAGCACCTGCGGCCGCAGCGTCTGCCGCCGCGAGAACGCCAGCAACTGCCGCACCAGGGTGGCGGCGCGCGTTGCGTTCTGCTTGATCTGCATGATGTCCTGGAACGACGGGTCGGTCGGCTTGTGCGCGTTCAGCAGGAAGTCGTTCGCCATCATGATGGCGGACAGCACGTTGTTGAAGTCGTGGGCGATGCCGCCGGCGAGCTGGCCGACCGTCTCCATCTTCTGCGACTGGTTGATCTGGTTTTCCAGCGCGCGCCGCTCGGTGGTCTCGAGCATGTGCACGATGGCGGCTTCCGCCTCGGTCTCGGCCGAATCGACCGGCGTCACGAAGAACTGGCCCCAGCGTTCCTTGGCCCCTTCCAGCGCCACCTCGACCGGCGCGATATCGGCCTTGCCTTCGGCGGCCTGGTTGATGGCCGCGATCAGGAGGTGCCGGTCGCGCGAATTGACCGCGCGGAAGATCGACTTGGAGGAGGTGTCGAGCCCCAGCGCCTGACTGAGCTTGGCGTAGCGCGCATTGGCGCGCACCACGTTGCCGGCGCGATCGACGGTCGCGATCGCCATCGGCGTGTGGTCGAAGAAGCGCATGAAGCGCACTTCGGCGGCACGATCAGGGTCGCTGCGCTCGTCGCGGGCGCGGCTGATCACGAGCGTGCGCGAGGGCCCCGGCGCGCCGTCGGCGCCGAAGGCGAGCTTGTGATAGAGCCGCACCGGCATGGTCTTGCCGGTGCGCATGCGCAGGTCGATGTCGAACACCTCGGTCTTCACCTCGCCCGGCACCGCCACGATCGAGGTCAAGAGCGAAGCGCCGTCGCCGGAGACGATATCGGTAAGCTTCAGGCCGCCGGAGCCGATCTCGGCGAGGTCGTAGTCGAGCCAGTTCGCCAATGTCGCGTTGACATAGGCGAGCTCGCCGGCCGGATTGACCGAGAAGAAGCCGCACGGGGCGTGATCGAGATATTCGATCGCGTGCTGGAGCTCCTGGAACACGTCCTCCTGGCGTTCGCGGTCGCGCGTGATGTCGGCGATCGACCACACCGCGTATTTCGCCTCGCGCTTGCCGGTGCCGAGCGGGCGCACGCGCATGCGCAGCCAGCGGCCCTGATTGCCGTCATGGCCGGAGATGCGCACCTCTTCCTGCTGCCGCTTGCCCTCGCGGGCGGCCTTGAGCAGCCGGAACACGGCTTCCGAGACGTCGGGATTGCCGATGAAGACGCGCTCGACGGGGCGCACGTCCTGCGGGCCGGTGGCGCCGGTCAGCGTCAGATAGGCAGCATTGGAGTAGACCACGTGTCCGCGCGCGTCGGTGACCGCGAGCCCGTCGAAGGCGTGATCGGAGATGCGGCCGATGACGGGATCGTCGAGATTGCGGTCGGCGAAGCGGATGATGCCGGCGGCGAAGGCGAACAGGTTGAACAGGCCGACCATCGCCAGCACGGCGAGGATACCGAGGATATAGGGCTGCGCCTGCGCGCGCCCGAGCGTCATCAGCCCGACGGCCACGGCGACGAGGCCGGCGGCCACCAGCAGCACCAGCGCAATGCTGCCCGAGCGCGGCGACGGCTCGTGCGCCGCAACGGGCTCGCGTGTGAGGTCGTGGTCGGTCTCGGCGGTCATTCTCGAGCTGGCGCAGCCTGTCGGCAGAGAATCAACGCGCCACCGGGCGCGTGGGGTCCTCCCTGCCTGAATCGGACCCTGAGGTGCAAGGGCAGCAGCGGCAAAAGGTACGCTGATTCCCAGATTACGGCCATTTCCGGTTCTTTTCGGGCATCTTATCCCCGCCCGGCGCTGAATCCGCGCTTCAGGCGCATGACGTAGCCGATGACTTCGGCGACGGCATGGTAGTGCTCGGTCGGGATCTCCTGGTCGATGTCCACTGTGGCGTAGAGCGCGCGGGCCAGCGGCACGTTCTCCACGATCGGGATGTCGTGCTCGCGCGCGATCTCCCGGATCTTGAAGGCGAGATTGTCGACGCCCTTGGCGACGCAGATCGGCGCGGTCATGCCGCGCTCGTAGGACAGCGCTACCGAATAGTGGGTTGGGTTGGTGATGATCACGGAGGCCTTGGGAACCGCCGCCATCATGCGCTTCTTGGCGCGCTGCTGCCGGAGTTGCCTGATCTTGCCTTTGATGTGGGGGTCGCCTTCGGACTGCTTGTACTCTTCCTTGATCTCCTGGAGCGACATCTTCTGCCGCTGGAACCAACTTCGGTACTGGAAGAAATAGTCGGCGATGGCGACGATCGCGAGCGCGGCGACCACCGCGCCGAGCAGTTGGATGGTCATGCTGGTGCTGGCGCCGAGCATGGCGGCCGGATCGAGCCTGACCATCGCCTCCATGCGGTGCCGCTCCGGCCACAGGATCATGGTCATGACCACGGCCAAGGCGACCAGCTTGCCGATGCCCTTGAGAAAATTGGCCGCTGCCTGTTTGCCGAAGATGCGTTTGAAGCCGGCGCCCGGCGAAATCTTGTTGAACTTGGGTTTCAGGGATTCGGCCGACCAAACCAGCCGGTGCTGCAGCATGTTGCCGGCGATGGCCGCCAGCACCAGCATCAACAGGGGCACGCCGATCGCGGCAAGAACGGCGAGCTCGATCTGCTGCATCAGCGCGAGCAGGGCCTTGCCGTCGGTCTTGATCATCCAGGAATTGGCAAGCAGGTTGCGCATCGGCGTCAGCAGCCCGCTGCCGACCGAGCCCGAGAAGGTGGAGACGACGAGCGTGCCGCCCGCCATCATGAACCAGGTGTTGATCTCCTGGCTCTTGGCGACGTCGCCGCGTTCGAGCGCATCGTCGAGGCGCTTTTGCGTCGGGTCTTCTGTTTGACTTTCGGGATCGTTGTCTTCCGCCACCGATCGATCCCCCTCACTTGAGCGGCATCATCTGGTGCATGACACCGATGAAGTAGTCGAGAAAGGTGCCCATCATCGCGGTGAGCACCACGGCAAGCACCAGGAAGCCCGCGAAGATCGACAGCGGCACGCCGACGAAATAGACCTGCATCTGCGGCATCAGCCGCGCCAGCACGCCCAGTCCGATATTGAAGACGAGGCCGAACACCAGGAACGGCCCGGAGAGCTGCAAGCCGAGACGGAACGCGGCGGCGAAGGCACGCGTCGCAAGCGAGGCGACGTCGCCGCTCGACACGGTCTCGCCCGGCGAGAAGATCGTGTAGCTGTCGTTCAGCGCCGCGATCACCAGATGATGGCTGTCGGTGGCAAACAGCAGCGTCACGCCCAGCATGGTCAGGAAGTTGCCGACCAGCACGCCCTGCTGGCCCTGCGTCGGATCGACCGAGGTGACGAAGCCGAGCCCCATCTGCTGCGCGATCACGGATCCCGCAACCTGGAGCGCCGACAACGTCACGCGCGCGGTCGCGCCGAGCACGATGCCGATCGCGATCTCATGCAGCATCAGCACCAGCAGCGGCGCCAGCGAGCCCATGTCGACCTGATAGGCGTTGCGATGCAGCGGCAGGATGATCAGCGTGAGCAACAGCGCGATCGACAGCTTGATCCGCGTCGGGATGTTGGTCTCGCCGAGGCCGGGCAGCAGCATCACCATCGCGCCGACCCGGGCGAAGGCGAGCATGAAGGAAGCGGCGAGCGCCGGCAGCAACGAGACGTCGATGCGCATAATTCACGCATAGTGCCTCAGCCGCCTATGATTCGCGACGATATCCGCAGCATGTGGGCGTGCATCGAATCGGCCATGAACGGCAGCGCCAACAGCATCGTGGCAAAGATCGCGAGGATCTTCGGCACGTAGATCAGCGTCTGCTCCTGGATCTGCGTCAGCGCCTGGAACAGCGACACGATGACGCCGACCACGAGGCCGACCACCATCAGCGGCGACGACACGATCACGATGGTCCAGATCGCATCGCGCGCGACGTCGAGGGTCTCGGGTCCGGTCATTTGGAGGTTCCGATGGGGTTAGAGGAAGGCGCGAGAAGCGAGTAGCGAATCGCGAGTAGCGAATGGTGGCCAGAGCTCGCCATTCGCCACTCGCCATTCGCTTCAAATCAGATCGGCATCTTCATGATGTCTTCATAGGCCGCGATGACGCGGTCGCGGACCGAGACCAGCGTGGACACCGCGACATCGGTGTCGGCGACCGCCGTAACCACGTCCATCACGTTGGCCTTGCCGGAGGCCATCGCCACCGTCTGCGCGTCGGACTTGCGACCGGATTCCACGACGCTGCCGACGGCGTCCTTCAGCAGCGCGGCGAAGGATTGCCCGTTCGGTTCGCTGCCCTTGCCGGCGCCGGTGCCGGTGTTCTCCAGCACGCGGGCGAGGCTGGCGTAAGCATTGGCGGCAATTGTCGGTGATGCCATGGCTCAAATGTCCTGTTCAGCTCTTGAGGATGTCGAGCGTGCGCTGGATCATCCGGCGCGTCGCACTGATGATGTTGAGGTTGGCCTCGTAGGACCGCTGCGCGTCGCGCATGTCGGTCATCTCGACCACCGAGTTCACGTTGGGATATTTGACGTTGCCGCTGGCATCCGCAGCCGGATTGTTCGGCTCGTATCGGACGCGGAAGGCGGACTGGTCGGGCTTGATCCTGCCGAGGGTGACGACCTGCGCGTCGAGCGTGCGGTCGAGCGCGGATGAGAAGGTCGGCACCTTGCGCCGGTAGGGATCGCCGCCGGCGGTCTGCGCCGTCGAGTCCGCATTCGCGATGTTCTCCGAGATCACCCGCATGCGGCCGGCCTGCGCGCGCAGGCCCGAGGTCGCGATTGCCATGGAGCGGGCGAAGTCGCTGCTGTCATTTGCCATGATCCGCCTCCTTTAGGGCCTAACCTTTGCCGATCGCGGTCTTGAGCAGGCGCAGGCTCTTCGAATAGAGCGAGGTCACCGCGGCGTAGTCCATCTGGTTGCTGGCGGCCTTCATCATCTCCTCCTCGAGATTGACGGCATTGCCGGCGGGGCGGGTCTCGAAACCCGCGTTCTTGTTCTGGTCGAAGGCGGAAGGGGCCCCCGACGGCGCCAAATGCGAGGCGCTGGTCCGGGTCAGGACCAAGGGCCCCATGGACCCCGTGACGGCGCCGGCCTTGTCGAACTTCGGCTCGACCAGGTCGCGCGGCCGGAATTTCGGCGTGTCGGAATTGGAGACGTTCTCGGACAGGACGCGCTGGCGCTCCTGATGCCACTGCATCTTGGTGCGAAGCACCGACAGTTCCGGAATATCGTTGATGGACATCGTCGCGGCTCCCTCCGCCCCGACGGACCCTAGGGACCGCCGCTAGGCAGAATTTGCCGCCTGTATGGTTAACAGCTGGTTAAGGACCGGTCGTGATGCATGTCCCCAGCCGAAACTGATTCTTGCGCCCCCGCGATTCGACGGCGCGAAAAGTGGCATTAACCCAACCGTTTGGCGAGACGTGCACAGGGCAAGAAGTCGTTTTGGATCGGGCGATTCATGGGTTATTAAGAGTTGGGGACGGCAAAACTTGCCGTGGAACGTTAAGAAATCGCAGTTTGGGGCATCGTCCGCCGGTGGTCGGCTCGACTGACCATGGGCACGAGAAAAGCGCCATTTGTCGGGGACAAGTATGCAAGGCAGCCCTATCACCTTCATCGTCGCGTTCATCGTCGTTCTGGCGTTGATCGGCGTCGCTGCATGGCTGGTTCGCCGATTCGCCGGAAGCCGCATCGGCGCCAACACCCAGCGCGGCCGGATGCCCCGCCTCGCCGTGATCGACGCCGCCGCGGTCGACGGCCGGCGCCGCCTGGTGCTGGTCCGGCGCGACAATGTCGAGCATCTGCTGATGATCGGCGGCCCGACCGACATCGTCGTCGAGCCCAACATCGTTCGCGCCGCGCCCAGCCGCGACCAGATTCCGCAACGTCCGAGTGCCGCCGAACCGCCGCGCCTTGCCCCCCTGCCCGATGCCGGCGGCTGGGCCGACGACGCGCCGCGGCCCGAGCTGCTCGATCATCCCGAGCCGCAAATGCCCGAGCCGCCGCCGCGGCCCGCGCGGCCATCCTTCGCCGACGAAGTGCGTCGGCCTGCGCCTGCACTGGCCGAACGCCGCAGCGAGCCGGCTCTGGGCGGCTTTACGCCGGAGCCGATCGCGCCACGTCCCGAGCGCGAACCGCGGCCCGAGCCGCTGCCGCCGCGCATCGCCCGCGGCGAGCCGCCGCTGATGCCGCGTCCGCCGCGCGGCAGTGAGCCGATGAAGATGCCGCCGGTGCGGGCCGAGCGCGCCGCGGCGCCACCGCCTCCTCCGCCCGTGCCGCAGGCTGCGCCCGTTCCGCCGCCGGCAGCGGCTGCCGCGCCCTCGAGCGCCGAGCAGAATCTCGCCGAAATGGCGCAGCGACTCGAGGCTGCCCTGCGCCGCCCGGCCGGGGAAACGGTCGCGCCTCCGGTTGCGCCCGAGCCGCCGCCCGCTCCGGCGCGCGCCGCCCGCAGCGAGCCGCCGGCACCGCCAGCTGCGCCGGCGAAGCCGGCTGCGGAAAAGACCAGCTTTGAAAATCTCGAAGACGAGATGGCCTCCCTGCTCGGCCGTCCGAAGCCATCTTCGTGAGGTTGCCCGCCCTCCCGCGTAGAGTTCTTTTCCTTTCTGTCCTGGTCGGCGCGGCTTCGCTCGCAATGCCGTCGCATGCCCAGGACATCAGCATCAATCTCGGCGGCGGCGCCGGTGGCGGCGGCGTCACCGAGCGCGCGATCCAGCTGATCGCGCTGCTCACGGTGCTCTCGATCGCCCCGTCGATCCTGATCATGATGACGTCGTTCACCCGCATCGTGGTGGTGCTGTCGCTGCTGCGCACCGCGATGGGCACTGCGACCGCCCCGCCGAACTCGGTGATCATCGCGCTCGCGATGTTCCTCACCTTCTTCGTGATGGGCCCGGTGCTGCAGAAATCCTACGACGAGGGCATCCGCCCGCTCGTCGCCAACCAGATCGGCGTCGAGGACGCGTTCCAGCGCGCCTCCGTGCCGCTGCGCGGCTTCATGCAGAAGAACGTGCGCGAAAAGGACCTGAAGCTGTTCCTGGATCTCTCCGGCGAGGCGCCGCCGGCCACGCCCGACGATCTCGCCTTACGCATCCTCGTCCCCGCCTTCATGATCTCCGAGCTGAAGCGCGCCTTCGAGATCGGCTTCCTGTTGTTCCTGCCGTTCCTGATCATAGACCTCGTCGTCGCCTCCGTGCTGATGTCGATGGGCATGATGATGCTGCCACCGGCGACGATCTCGCTGCCGTTCAAGCTGATCTTCTTCGTGCTGGTCGACGGCTGGTCGCTGGTGGCGGGGAGCCTGGTGCAGAGTTACGGGGGGTAAGGCTTCGTTCGCTGCTGCGTCCTTGCCGCTCTCAGTGGCAGCCCCCGCTCCCTCCTCATCATTGCGAGGAGCCCTTGCGACGAAGCAATCCAGACTGCCGCCGCGGAAAGAGTCTGGATTGCTTCGCTGCGCTCGCAATGACGAGTTTGTGGCGCGGTCACGGGCCGCGCTTCGCGCGGCACCGAGCTCTACCGCGTCATCTTGATCTGCCGCACGACCGGGATCGTGGGCAGCGAGCCGGTGTGGTCGCTCGTATCTTTGGCCTGCGGCGCGCCGGGCGCGCGGGCGGTGGCGTCGGGGAAGCGCTGCTTCATCTCGCGCAGGAAGCCGTCGAGCGTGTCGACGCTGGCAGCGAGCTTGGCGATCTCGGCGAATTCGGCGCTGGAGGCTGCGGCCGGCTTGCTCGCAATGTCGAAGGCGAGACGGTCGGTGCTCTCGCTCATCAGCGGGGCGTATTTCTCGCGGAAGCGCGATAGGCCGATCGAGTCGTCGGCGAGGGCGTAGCCGACGGCGGCGCGGATGATGTCGCTCTTCTCGACCGCATTGAGCGGCTTGAAGTCGCGGAAGCGGTCTCCGTAATAGAGCTCGATCTGCTCGGCGGACTCGCGCCAGCGCCGCGCCGCCCAGAAGATGTCGGAGCGCAGGCGGAGCACTTCCCGCCCGGCGACGTTGGAGACAATGTCGAGCGCAAGATCGTGACGGCCGACGTCGCTCTGCGCACGCGCCTCCAGCAGCAGGCGCTGCTGCCGGAGCTCCCCGGAGAGATCGCTGATGCGGCTCGCGCGCAGCGCGGTGATGGCCAAGTCGGGCTTGCGGTTGGCGAGATAGATCATGGCGAGGCGCGCGGCGACCTGGGCGCGCGCGGCGCCTTCGAGGCGATGATCGATCTGGTATTGCAGGAGCTCGGCGGCCTGATCGAGCAGATCGATCGAGGCGAGACGCTCGGCGAGACGGCGGATCAGCTCGTCGCCGCGGCGGCCGATCGGCGTCAGCTCGCGGAACTCGTAGAACATCCCGAGCGCCTCGACCGGCGGCAGCTCGTCGCCCTTCGGCCCGAGGAAGAGCTGCGTGAACAGCTCGGAGGCGAGATCCTGCGCCTGACGCGAGGCTTCGGCGTTCGGCTGCAGCCGCGTCGCGGTGCGCGCGGCGGTGAGCGCATCTCGGTAGCGCCCGTTCTCGGCATAGAGGCGCGACAGCATCTGCAGCGTCTTGACCTCGATCGCATCGCCGCGCCAGGTCATCGACAGCGTCTCGAGCTCGCGCAGCGCCTCGTCCTTGCCGATCTCGTCGCGCTTCTGACGCAGCGCGATCTCGAGCTGCTTGGCCTCGGCCGCAGCCGGACGGTCATTCGATGCGACCGCGAGCTTGTAATCGTCGAGCGCATCCTTGTCGTGGCCGAGCGCCTCGGCGAGCCGGCCGCGCAGCACGGCGAAGCCTGGCGCGGCCTCGGGCGGGACACCGACCACCTCGAGCTCGCTGCGGCGCTTGGAGGCGCCGGCATAGTCCTTCACCTCGAGGGATGCGCGCATCGCGTCCATCGTCACGATGCGCTGGATGTCGAGCGGCAGCGAGGCGATGGCGAATTCGACGTTCTTGAACTTTTCGCGCGCATCGGCCCATTTGCCCTGGCGCGCATAAGCGAGCGCCTTCCAGAGCTGGGCATCGTGGCTGTTGCCGATCACAGGATTGGCGAGATCCTTAAGCCCCTGCGCCGGCCGGCCGATCAGGATGTTGGCGATCGCATGCATGATCAGCGCGCCGCTCTCCTCTTTGTTGAGCGGATCGCTCAGCATTACGTCGGTCACGGCCTTGGCCTCGTGATACATGGCGCGCGACATGTAGAATTGCGCAAGATCGAGCCGCGGCAGCGAACGCAGCGCCGGCTCGACCGCCGAGATCGCCGTCATCAGTTCGCCCTGGCGCGCCATGAAGTTTTCCGACTGGCCCTTGCGCCAGCCTTCGGGACTGAAGATCGGGCGCACGGCGGTCGGCGCCCGCTCGGCCGAGATGTCGACCGGCGACAGGGTCAAGCCGCCCTTCTTGCCAAGAATCACCTTGTCGGAGCCGACCTCGACGCCGATCTCGTCGGAGTTCGGCCGGATCGCGATGCCGTGCGCGGATTCCAGCAGCGAGAGATCGACGAGGTCCTGCCGCTTGATGAAGCCGCGCACCGGCCGCAGCGCGGTGACGACATAGAGCGTGTCGCCGGCATCGGGATCGGTGAGCTTGTGCAGCTGGCCTGGATTGGCGAAGGGGATCGCGATATTGGCGAGCGCGGGATCGGTGATGTTGCGCGACATCATCAGCGGCAGCGGCGTCGCCTGGATCTTGTCGGCGAGCGTCAACATCCAGTTGGTCTCCTTGCCGACCTCCTCGCTCGTCAGCGAATAGACCAGGGGACGGGTGAGACGGATGCGCACCGCCTGCGCCTTGTCGAGCGGGACGCGGCCGACCTCGCCGATCATCGCGCCGCCCTTGGTGCGGATCGCCTCGACATCGACGGGCTTCGGCGTATCGAACACCAGCCACACGGTGTCGCCGCGGCGGAACGCCGCCGCCGGCGTTGCGACCTGAAACGGGAACGTCACGCGCAAGCCGTCGCTGTCGCGGCGCGCATCGACGCTGGCAATCGCGGGCGCGACCGGCACCTCCCCCGGCCCAGCCTTGGCAGCATCCTTGCCAGCATCCTTGGCGGCATCCTTGCCAGCATCCTTGCCAGCATCCTTGGCGGCATCCTTGACCGGTTCCTTCGCGACCTCCCTGGGCGCTTCGACGGGCGCAGCCGCAGCCGCCGGCGCCGGCTTCGCAGCTTCCTTGGGCGGTTGGGCCGCTTCGGCCGCGGGAGAGGCTGCCGGTTTCGGCGTTTCGGCGGGCGGCAGCGCGGCGGGCGCTTCCACCTTCACCTCGGGCTTGATGTCGATCCTGGCCTCGCGCGCGATCGTCTCGGACGTCGGCGGTGGGATCTCGCGATGGGCGTCCTTCTTCTCGGCGGCGGGCTTTTCCGGTGCAGGTGCAGGTGCAGCGGCAGCCGCCGGCCCGCGACCGACCGGCTTCATCTGCGCGATCGTCGCCTCGGGCGTTGCCGCCAACTTCCCCTTGTCGGGCTGGAAGGAGACGTCGACGACGTAGTTCTTCTCGTCGCGGAACGAATGCACGTCGGCATCGCCGATCAGCGCGATCTCGACATTGGTCTGGTCGATATCGGACTTCTGCTTGATCGAGGCGACGTTCGGCGGCGCGGCGAGGACCGCGTCCGCCAGGTCGAAATTGAGATTGGCGTTGAAGACGAGCGTCAGCTTCTGCTCGTTGAGCACGGAGGAGACGCCGACCCCGTCGGGCATCTCGAACACGAAGCGCACGAAGGTCGGCTGCACCGAGGCGCGCACGCGGATCGGCGGACGCTTCCTGGACTCCGCGGCGGCACGCTGGGCGCGCAGCGCACGCTCGGCCGCGCGTGCCCGCTCGGCAAGCTCCTTGACCACGTCCATGGGCAGGCTCGGCGGCGGCCCCTTCCAACCCTCGGGCAGCAGGTCGATGAAGGTGCGCTCGCCGGCGTTCATGGTGTTCACGGTGACGCGCCGCGCCAGCGACAGGCGGATGGCGCCGCCGTCAGGGTCGCGGCGGGCGGAATTGACGTAATCGGGCGCGCCTTCTGGAATGCGCTCGACGGGAACATCGACGGGCCGGTCGAAGCGGATGACGAGGATCGAGCCCGCGGTCGTCACCTCGGAGGGAACGTCCTCGCCGAGCTTGATGACGAGACGGGCAAAGCCGCCACCGGCTGAAAACGTCGCCTCGCCCCTGATCGGATCGGCCGCCCGGCCGGGCGCCGCAAGGCCAAGCAGGAGACAGGCCGCCAGCAAGGCCGCGGCGCGGGCGTGACGCGACAAGCCCCGCGCCGATGCGCGGGCTCGCGACACAAATCCAGCGGCAGCCTCTCGCGCCATTGGCGGCATTTCTTCCGGTTCGGCGGGCATGCCGGCACTGGCGCCGGCCCGTGCCGTCGACTGTAGGTCTCGCCAATTAAGGACTTGTTAATGCTATGTCTTGATTTGCGGGAACAGCATGCCGTGCCGGACGGAGCGGGGGCCGTTCCGCGAGTTTGAATTTGAGACGCAGGCGGTTAAGCAGTTGTTAACGGCTGCACGATGTCGCGGCCTGTCAGTCCCTTTGCGGCACCCCATAGCGGACAAAATCTTCGGCGATTCGGGCCTCGATCCTTCTGGCCGCCGAGATATCGCTATTGCCGCCGACTGTGTCGCCGAGCTTGAATCTGGCGACCCCGCGACCGTACAGCGCGCTCGCCAGCTTGGGGGCGTACCGCAGCGCCGCGTTGTAGTCGTCGATAGCCGCGGAGAGTTGTCCCATTTTCAGATTTATCAGGGCTCGCGAATCGTATGTCGCGGCGTTACCCGCTCCCGATCGAAGCACCATGTCGCAGTCCTCCATCGCGGCCTGCAAGGCGCCAAGGACGGCCCGGGCCCAACAGCGTCCGCTCCAAGCCGCCTCCAGCTTCGGGTCAAGGCGAATTGCTTCGTCATAGTCCTGCGCTGCACGGTCGTACGCATTCCTCTTCAAGAACGCTGCCGCACGGTTGGCAAAGGCAGTGGCATAGTTGGGGTTGAGCTTCAGCGCCTCTTGAAAAGCGCCAAGGGCAAGGTCGTGCGAGCCCGTCCTCAGATAGGCCACTCCGAGGTTGTTGAAGGCTTTCGCATAATTCGGGTTATGCCGGGTCGCTGCGACGAAATCCTTGATCGCGCCTTCGTAGTCGGCTTTGGCGCTATGGGCATTGCCCCTGTTGTTGTGGGCGACGGCAAAGCCATTTGTGCTCCCCTCGCCCGCATCGATAAAGGCCGTGCAGGCCTCGATGCGAGCTTCGGGCGAGACCCGATCTGACCCGTTACATAGCTCGATATTCTTGAGTGAGCTGCTCTTCTTCGACGTCTGCGCCAAGCCTGACGAACCGGAGAGTCCAACGATCAGAATGAGCATCCCTGCCCTGATGACACTGGCCCGTGCGATTTTCACACCAAGCGCCGAACTCCGCGAGCGAAACGAAGCACTCATGTTGCGTCTCTCTGCCGGGCCGGACGCTGCGCCGGCATCACGGCGGCTTCGGCCGAGCAAACTTCTCAGCATCCCCGACAGATAATGAGCCTGCGATTGGCGCTTCGATCGGGCTCCGGCGCCGCGCCGGCCGGCGGCTTCTTCAGGACCTTGCTTTTGCCCTCTTCGATCAGCGTCGAAAATTTGGCTGACCCGTCATCAGAAATCTCGATGTGCGGCGTCGTACCTCGGATCCCCAACGTGGCAACGGGCGTATCGACCTTCATATCGCCGGTCTTCGCAACATTGCCCGCAACAAAAGTGAACGTTCCCTTGGCAAGACTGAACAGGGTCGCGTTGGACTTGCCGGCCGGCTCATACACATAGTGATCCAGCACCATACGGGCGTTGCTCGATAAATTGAACGAGCTGCCGTCGCTAAGATTTATTCCGACCCGGCCGTCGTCTCCGGTCAGCACCACGTCGCCAAGATATACGGGATCACCCCTCTTGGCCTGGCCGGGCTCACTTGAGACATTCGCTTGAACGATCACTGCGCCCGCATGTTCGATCGTGACGGAGCCTGTGGCCGCCACCACCTTGCCAATCGGTTTGGAAGACGAGCTGGTGACGGCGGGCCCGGCGGAATCGATTTGCGCTTGAGCCGCACTCGGCAAGAAATTGGCAAGCGCCAAGACCAAGCCGGTCGCCAAAGCGGCTGTCGTAGGTCTGCACATGATCCGCCCTTTCCGAGAAGATCCTACCGCTAGCGGCGGCTCACTTCTTGAACCGCGAAGCGCCGCCGCAATAAATAAATTTCTTGTTTAATAATTTTAATCGTTCTAATTTACCGCGGCCCTACGGAAGCGGCCACAAATTAAATAAGCTCTCGTTTGTCAATTTAATCACTTTAGCGGGAGGGATATGCGCCGGGAATGGCATTACGCGCCGCCGTCCCCGCGCCATGCGTCTCTCTGGACCAGACTTGATGATTTCGGCGGGCAAGCCTTCGGCTGCCAGCGCCCAGGATATTTGTCCCTTGGCGAGGGCCGCCCCGAAAGACCATGGCAGCACGCCGAGCCTGAATCGATCACCCAGGCGAGGTCGAGCCATGTTGGTTGCATCCGATGTCCAGGTTGGCAATAGGGCCGCCGCGGCCCTGCCCGTCCAAATCATTGGCCATATTCATACAGCGATCGGCTGCGGCACGCTCGCGCGAGCCAGTGGCGTTGCCACACAGGCCGTAGCCGGCGCGCCTGTCTACCGGGCCGACGTGATAGAGACCGACGCCGACGGACAGATCACGATTCGCTTCATCGACGGTACTCTCTTCAACATCTCCTGCGACACGCGCCTGGCGCTGAGCGAATTCGTCTTCGACGTCGAAGGCACGTCACCTACAGCCCTGTTCGACGTGACCCGAGGCAGCTTCAGTTTCGTACCAGGTCGGCTGGCAGAAACCGGGTCTATCCAGCTGAATACGCCAATTGCAGGTATTCGCGCCCGGAGTCACGCGGGCGGTTTCGGAATGCTGACGCTTGCAGCATTGACTTTCTCGGTCGCGGAAAATGCCGAGGCCGCGGACCCGGACGTCACATTCCTGGATGACGACTCCATCACTTACAAGGACCTTGCGCACGGCGCCTTTGAGCTCGTGACCAAGGAGCCGATCCCACGGCACATCATCGTCGATGATCCCGGCGAAACGATCATCGTCAAGAAAGTGGGATCCACCATCAGTGTCAATCAGGTCGCGAACTCGGCCGCTCGCATGGACGAGTTGCGCGCCGCGCAGCAGGACGTGCTCGCCAATCTGGACGGACAGGGGCCGCATGGCTCGAGCACGCCTCCCTTCGTCAAAACCCAATCGCTGCAGCCGATCAATTTCATTCAGCCCGACGCGCCCTCGCTGCAGAATTTGCTGGCGCCTGTGTCGCCATTCGCCATTCCCGTTTTCGACCCCATACCGCCGACACTCAGCACCGGAGCGGGGCCGACCGAGCTCGATACGGTGGTGTTTGATACATTCACTGCGACGAGCGGAATCTTCGCTGCCAGCAGCACCAGCGGCAGCGCCAAGCTGACCTTTGGCGTCATAGGGGCAACCGCCGGCGAGACGGTCCTCGGCGGAGTGACATACGACCTGTCAAAGCCCGGTCCGTACGGAACGCTCTACGTCAACAGTACGAGCGGCGCCTACACGTTCGTGCCTGACAGCATCGCGATCAACGCGCTGAAGGCGCCCACGACCGACAGTTTCGTCATCACGGTTTCCGACGGCCTCAGTTCTGCGAGTCAGACGTTCACAGTCACCATCAACGGTGTCGACGACGCTGCAATCATCTCCGGCACCACGACCGGCTCGATCGTCGAGGCTGGCGGCATTGCCAATGGAACGCCCGGCACGCCGATTGCGACCGGCACGCTTTCCGATACCGACGTCGACGACCCACCAAATACGTTCACGGCCGTGAGTTCGCCAACGACGAGCACCGGCGGCTATGGCACCTTCACGATGACGGCTGCCGGCGTGTGGACCTACACCGTGGACAATTCGAACCTCGCAGTGCAGAGGCTCAATGCCGGCCAAACGCTAACCGACAGCTTCACGGTGACCACGATTGGAGGCACGCCCCAGGTGGTGACGATCACCATCCAGGGAGCCAGTGATGCAGCGGTCATCTCCGGCGACACGACCGGCGCCGTCATCGAGGCTGGCGGCGTCGCCAGTGCTAACCCCGGCACGCCCATCGCGACCGGCACCCTCACCGATACCGACGTGGACACGATCGCAAATGCATTCACGGCCGTCGGCTCGCCGACGCAGAGCGCCGCCGGCTACGGCACCTTCACCATGACGGCTGCCGGCGTGTGGACCTACACGCTCGACAACGCCAACGCTGCGGTGCAGGCGCTCAATACCGGCGAAACGCTGACCGACACGTTCACGGTGACCACTCTGGATGGAACCGCCCAAGTGGTGACGGTCACCATCCATGGCACCAACGATGCCGCCATCGTTTCCGGCACCACGACCGGTGCGGTGACCGAGGCCGGCGGCGTTGCCAATGCGACACCGGGCAGCCCGAGCGCAACCGGCACGCTGTTTGCCGCCGACGTCGACAATGCGTCCAATACCTTCACAGCAGTGAGTTCGCCCAAGGCAAGCACGAATGGTTATGGCACCTTTACGCTAACCGCCGCCGGCGCGTGGACCTACATGCTCGACAATGCGAGCGGCGCGGTGCAGGCGCTGAATGTCGGGGACACACTCACCGACAGTTTTACCGTCACGACCCTCGACGGCACGCCACAGGTGGTGACGATCACCATTCACGGCAGCAACGACGCGGCCCTCATTTCCGGCACCACGACCGGCTCAGTGACCGAGGCAGGAACCTTCTCGCCCGGCGCTCCCATCGCGACTGGCACGCTGACCGGTACCGACGTCGACAACGCGCCGAATACGTTCACCGCGATCTCTTCACCGACCGCGAGCGACGACGGATACGGCACCTTCACGATGACCGCAGCCGGCGCATGGACGTACACCCTCGACAACAACAATAGCGTGGTTGAGGCTCTCGATTCCGGCGACACCCTGACCGACACATTCACGGTGACCGCGATCGACGGTACCACGCAGACGGTGACCGTCGCCATTCATGGCGCCAGTGATGCCGACCCCAACGATTTTGACAACCTGGCCACCGGATCCGTCGTGATCTCCGATCCTCCGAACGTGTACGGAACGCCGGGGAGCGAAACCATCGCCGGCGGCGGCGACACAGGTCAGGTCATCTATGCGGGAGCCGGCAGTGATACGGTCAATGGGACCGGCAAGACGGACGTTCTCTATGGCGGCTCAGGCAATGACACGATCAAGGGCAACGATGGCAATGATGCCATCTACGGCGGCTCGGGAAACGATACGGTAAACGGCAACAACGGCGCCGATACCATAACCGGCGGATTTGGTGCGGACCAACTCACCGGCAGCAATGGCAACGATCGTTTCGCATATTTGTTCGTTGCCGATTCCCGTGCCGGTCAGTTCGACACCATCACCGACTTCGCATCGGGAGCGGACAGGATCGACCTGACCGCCTTTGGCGCGCTCGGGTTTGCCATCCTGGCGTTGAGCTCAACCAACACGACGGTGCCGCCACATACGATCGCCTGGATCTATGACAGCGCGTCGAACGAAACCATCGTGTACGTCAACTCAACGGACCAGACCCTGCACATCGGCGATTCCAGTCTGCTCGAAATCCATTTGCAGGGGATTGCAACCGTCGATGCCTCGGACTTCATCCTGGCGCCAGCGGCGCCTGTAGTGGCGGTCGCCAGCGAGCTGACCGACCTCACCGCAACCCTGCAGAGTGATGCGGCCGGGCTAATGACGATCACTTCCGAAATCTCGTCCGACTCCGGAAGCGGCGACGGCACGCTCCTCGCAGAGAGTCCGGACATCCAGTCAAGCGAGCCGCTCCACAACCTGGATACGCCTTCGGACCAGATCGAACAAACTGAATATTCGAGCATCTCCAGTTCGGACCCGATGCAAACGCCCTCGACCGAAACACTCGCTATTGTTGCGGTAGCTCCTTCGGGCAGCGGACCGTCTACGATGTCGCAATACGTCGCCGCACCGACGGAGGCCAGTTTTGTCTTCGACCACCTGGCCGGTCCCGACACAGCATTGCTGGCCAAAAGTGGCGCGATTGCTGGAAGCGGCCACATGCCTGACATTGCCATCGCCGCGCTGAATTTTGACCAGAATGCCGCCGAACAGCACGCCGGGCGCGGGCTTGCACCGGGGAACAATGCCGGGAATCACGGCGCCTCGCCTCAAGGAAACGCCGACGAGGCGGCGCATGCCCACGGTCGTGCCAACGATGGAATGGCAGAGGCGACGCTCAATCCGAGCCTTCTGAAGTCGTCGAGCGGAGGCGCCAACCATTCGCTTGCAAGCGAGACGCAGCAGCTCGGCGAGTCGTTCAAGTTCAAGGATAACGCTTCGCAGGGCTCACAGCACAGCGTCGTGCCGGATCATCTAGACCTCGCCGGTCATCCCGGCCACGCTGGAGGATTCCACGGGCTCGAACTGGCGTTCACGCCTGAACCATCTCCGCCCGATGTTGATCCGCCTCATGGCCGAAGTCCGGCTCACGGCCACGGCTTGCACGATCTGATCTTGTGACGCCCCGAGCCAATGGGCTCTTCAGTGTTGCGTCCCGGCGCCATCGGGCGCCGAGGAGCTCTCTTCGCCAAGAGAAGATTGATCATCGTTGCCGGCCTCGCCATCCGGCGGCGCGGCATGCTGATGGCTTAGCGCGGATGTCCATGCAGATGTCATCGCCGCTATGAGCATCCGGTTGACGGCCTCGATGACGCGTTCTGCTGCGGACGAGTAGTTCATGGCCTCCTCCTGCGCTGCCGACTGCGAATGACCGAAGCGTAGGACGGCGCCTTGAGCACCACTGTACGCCACTTCACACCTGCGCGCGTCAAGTCATCGCAGTCCCGGAGGATGCCGCCTGCCCCGGCTGCATCCGCCACGGGATTCTGATTTCCACCTTGACGGGTTGCTGAGCGCGCGCACTCACAACCTTCGGCTCGTTGCGGTTCGCGCGCGACTCTGAATCAGATGTGAATCTCGGCGATGCAAATCGCATTGGTTAGCTCTGGGGGTAATCAATGAGCGGAGAAGCCGGTTGCATTGTGTGTAGCAGAGCAAGAGCGGTCGTCGCGATCGTCCCGATTGCAAGAGGATATGCCCTGAAGACATATGAATGCGCCTGTTGCCACAGCACCCTGCAGCTCGTGACCCGCGTCTCAAAGGCGGCGCTGATCAAGCAGCAGGTCAATATCCTCGCCCAGATGGAGCAGCAGTTGCGCCCGCCTGTTCGCAGGGTGCAACAGGCCTTCGCGAATTAGGCGCACGAGGCATTTCTCTGGGCTTCAGTCGACAGCGCGCGGATTGAAAGCGCGCTTCTCCTCGAGCCCTCAATTCGGCTTTTGCGTCGGCTTGCCGTCGATCTTGGGCAATTCGCCGGCCGAGGCGGACTGATCGCCGCCGCCATTGGCGCGGCGGGCCATCTCGACGGTCAGCCGCTCGGCGGCTTCCGATGACATCAGGCCCAGGATGTCCGACATCTTGCGCGGCGCGATCGCCGAGGCGATCTCGATCAGCACGCCCATTTCGAGCCGGTCGAACACCCGCGCGGCATCCTTGGGCTTCATGCCCTCGTACATGGTCACGAGGCCCTTCATGCGCTGGGCTTCGGCGGCCTTTTGCTCGGCCTGGGTCGCGGAGATGCGGGTTTCCACCGCCTTCATCTCCTCGACCTTGGTCTCGATGCGCTTCTCGGCCGACTTGAGCAGGCTTTCGCGGATGTCGATCTCGCGCTGGCGCGCCTCGATCTCCTGACGCCGCGCCTGCAACCGTTCCAGGATCGCGCGCTCCGCGGCCGAGACCTGCGGCTGCCCCTCGTCGATCTTGACGACGGTGCCACCCTCCATCTTGGTCTCGGGCGCTGCCGGCTTAGGTGCTTCCTTCGGCGCAGGGGTCGAGCCGGTGATGTCGGGATCCTCGCGGCCGGTCGGGAAATTCAGGTTCTCTTCCGCCCAGGATTTCTTGCCCTGGTTCGGCTTGTAGTCGAAGACATAGCCGCCGTTGATCGCAAGGCCCGCCACCTTCAGCGTGGCGAGGCCGGCGACGGCGACCAGGACGACGGGAATGACGCGGATGTTACGAAATGACTTCATACCCAGGCTTCATGCGGCAAGGCCGTTGGATCGTCGGCGCTCGGAGAAGGCTTCGGCGGCCGCCGCCACTGCCTTCGCGGACGACGGCTTGGCCGCGGGCGCGGCGACCGTCTCCGGATTGGTGACGGGACGCGCGGCGATGGCGATCTTGGACAGGCGCCGCACCACGTTGTCGGCCTCGCCGAGCTGCTTGTAGAGCTGATCCGACATCTGCGTCGCGGCGGCGAGCTGGCTGCCGAGGTTCTCGTTGACGTCGCGCACGGCGAGCTTCAGCCCGCCGATCGCGCGCTCGGCGATCTCGGTCGCGGTGATCAGCTCGGCGATGACGGCCTTCAGCGAATGCTCGTCCGCCTTCAGCCGCCTCAAGCGCTTGTTGAGCGTGACGCAGTAGACGATCGTCAGCATCAGCAGGATAGCCACCAGCGTCTCGATCGCCATTCCCAGGGAGTGGTTCATGGGGCCTCCATCATCTTGTTCTGCTCGTCCACCTTCTCGAACATCGCAAGTGTCGTACTTGGCTTGCGCAAGGGTTTCGTCACACGGATCGCGACGCGGTCGCCGACCCGGCCCATCCGCCCCTCGGTCAGCGTGACGTCGCCGCAGCGCACGGTGACGTTGGCGTCGGCGCGCATGTCGAGCGGCAGCGTGTCGCCGACCTTGAGCCGCATCAGCTGCTTGAGCGGAATGTCGGCCTCGTAGAGCACGGCGTCGACGGCGATCTCGGCCTGCACGATCTCGGTGGCGAAGTGGCCCTCCCAGACCGGGTCGCGGCCGAACTTTTCGCCCATGAACATCTGGAGCAGGACGCCCCGGATCGGCTCGATGGTCGCGTAAGGCAGCAGCAGCTCGATGTTGCCGCCGCGGTCTTCCATGTCGATGCGCAGGCGCACCAGGATCGCGGCGTTGGCGGGCCGGCTGATCGCGGCGAAACGCGGATTGGTCTCGAGCCGATCGATCGAGAAGGTCACCGGCGACAGCGGCCGGAACGCCTGCTCGGCGTCGGCCAGCACCACCTCGACCAAGCGCTTGACCAGCTCGGTCTCGATCGTGGTGTAGGGCCGGCCCTCGATCCGCAGCTGGCTGGTGCCGCGGCGGCCGCCGAGCAGCACGTCGATCATCGAATAGATCAGGTTGGAATCGACCGTCGCCATGCCGAAGTTCTCCCACTCCTCGGCCTTGAAGACGGTGAGGACGGCGGGCAGCGGGATCGAGTTCATGTAGTCGCCGAAGCGCACCGAGGTGATGCGGTCGAGCGAGACTTCGACGTTGTCGGAGGTGAAATTGCGCAAGGAGGTCGTCATCAACCGCACCAGGCGGTCGAAGACGATTTCGAGCATCGGCAGGCGCTCGTAGGAGACCATCGCCGAATCGATGATCGCGCGGATGCCGGAATGGTCGTCGAGCGTGACGTCGCCGACGGTGAAGCCGAGGAGATTGTCGATCTCCTCCTGGGACAGCACCCGCTCGCCGGAATTCTTGCCGGTGCCGAGATCGCGGCTGCCGTCCTCGACCATGGCGGCCCATTGCAGGGCCATGGTCTCCGACAGCTCGTTCTCGGCGGCAGCCTTTGCCGCCTCGGCGGGATCCTCGCTGTCGAGCGAGGCCTCCCACTGGGCGGCAATTGCATCCTGGTCGACTTGGTCGTTGCCCGCCATGATCCCTAGCCCGTCATGCTCACTGGACCACGACTTCCTTGAACAGCACGGCGCTGACCTGGATCGGGGCGACCGCCGCGTTGACGCGCTTGGTCAGCTCCTCCTTGAGGCGGAAGATGCCGGCCGAACCGTTGAGGTCGGACGGACGCAGCTCGCGCACATAGGTCTGGAAGATGTCGGTCACGCGCGGCATCGTCGGCTTGATCGCCTCGATCTGCTTCTCTTCCTTCAGCTCCAGCACGATCTTCAGCCGCAGATATTGCACGCGCTCGCCGGGCGAGCCGGCGAGGTTGACCATGAGGTCGGGGACGTCGACGAAGGCCGGCGGCTTCGGCGGCGGCGCGGCCTCGGCATGATGCTCGGCATCGCCATGACGGAAGAAGAAGAACCAGGTCGCAGCACCGCCGCCGAGCACGGCCAGCACACCGACGACCATGATGATGAGCTTGAGCTTGTTCTTCGGCGGAGCGGCTTCCGCGCCCTCGGCGGCTGCGCCGCCTTCCTCATTCTCTGCCATGATTGCCGCGCCCGTTCATCTCTCAAAGGGGTCGAAAGAGCGAAGCCTCCTGGCAGACAACGACGCGATACGAATGCCCCAGCGCAATGCGCTCCTCTGATGCGCAAACGCTACGGTAATAATGGTTAACGGAATCTTTCGATTGGGCCTCCGGTAGGAAAAATCTGCCGGGCAAACATGGCTAACAGAACCTTTCTGCCCCCCGCCCGCGCCCTCCCAAAATCTGCAAATAATTGAAAACAAAAATCTTTTCTGGTTGGCACGGCTTTCGCTGAGAGAGGGCCGAGACCTCACGGCTTGGGAGAGCCCGACGGTCTCGATCACGGGATCCGCCAAGGCGCTTGGGAGAGCGAAATGGCAGATCCGCTCAGGGGAGATTTCCGATGCAGAACGCGCGTCTGATCGGCTTGTCACGGCAGATGACGTTGGAGCGGCAGATGGATGTCATCGCCAACAACGTCGCCAACGCCAACACCAACGGCTTCAAGTCCGACCACTCGCTGTTCGAGGAATATCTGAACTCGAACGCGCGTGAGGACAATTTCATCGGCCGCGACCGCAGGGTCTCCTATGTCCAGGACCGCGGCACCTTCCGCAACATCAGCCAGGGGCCGCTGGAGCCGACCAACAATCCGCTCGACATGGCGATCAACGGCGGCGCCTATTTCGCAGTGCAGGCCAATGGCGGCGAGTTCTATACCCGCGACGGCAAGTTCTCGCTCAACAGCACCGGCCAGCTCGTCACCGCCGACGGCAATCTCGTGCTTGGCAATGCCGGCCCGATCACCTTTCAGCCGACCGACCACGACATTAACGTCGCGCCCGACGGCACCGTCACGGTGCTCGAGGGCACGGCGCGGACCGACTCGATCCGCGGCAAGATCCGCATGGTCTCGTTCGACGATCCGGCCAAGCTGACCAAGCTCGGCGCCAATCTCTATGCCGCCGGCTCGGCGAACCAGCAGCCCGACACCAAGTCCACCCTGCAGCAGGGTTATGTCGAGAAGTCGAACGTGAATGCGGTCGGCGAGATGACCCGCATGGTCGAGGTGATGCGCAGCTACGCCGCGGTCGCCAACCTGCTGCAGCAGCAGAGCGACCTCCACAAATCGGCGATCGAGAAGCTCGCCGACGTTCCGGCCTGATTGAAGGAGAACTGAGATGCAGGCGCTTCACACCGCAGCGACCGGAATGGCGGCACAGGAACTCAACGTTCAGGTGATCTCCAACAACATCGCCAACCTCCGCACCACCGGCTTCAAGAAGCAGACGGCGGCGTTCCAGGACCTGATCTACGAGCATGTCCGCCGCGTCGGCGCCCAATCGTCGGACCAGGGCACCATCCTGCCGGTCGGCGTCGACATCGGCGGCGGCGTCAAGACCGTCGGCACGCCGCGCAGCATGACCCAAGGCACGCTGTCGCAGACCGGCAACGACCTCGACCTCGCCATCTCGGGCGAGGGCTTCTTCAAGATCCTGATGCCCGACGGCACCTTCCAGTACACCCGCGACGGCACCTTCCAGATGGACAATCAGGGCCGCGTCGTCACCGCGCAAGGCAATCCGGTGCAGCCCACCATCACCATTCCCAACAACGCCTCGGGCATCTCCGTGAGCGAGCAGGGCCAGGTCTCGGTGACGTTGCCGGGCTCAACCACCTCCTCGATCGTCGGCCAGATCGGCGTCACGCGCTTCATCAACAAGGCGGGCCTGCAGCCGGTCGGCAACAACCAGTTCACCGAGACGCCCTCGTCCGGTGCGCCGCAGGACGGCACCGCGAACACCGAAGGTTACGGCAAGCTCACGCAAGGCAGCCTGGAGCAGGCCAATGTCGACGTCGTCTCGGAGATGAGCGACCTGATCGCCGCCCAGCGCGCCTACGAGATGAACGCCAAGGTGATCAGCGCCGCCGACCAGATGATGCAATCGACGACGGCGCTGTTCCGCTGAGGTGATGACGATGATCCGCGCCACCCTCGCCGCCATCTCCACTCTTGTCGCGCTGGCTTTCCCGGTAGCGGCCGCCAACGATTTCATCGCCGCGCCGACGCTGCGCGCGAGCGTCACGGTGACTTCGGACGTGGTGCGGATCGGCGATCTCATCGACAACGCCGGATCGGCCGCGCTGATCCCGGTCTACCGCTCGCCCGATCTCGGCACCACCGGCACGCTGACGACAGGCCAGGTGCTCTCGGTCCTGCGGGCCAAGCAGGTGATCGGCGTCATGACCGGGGACATCAAAGAGGTCCAGGTCACCCGCCTCGCCCGCACGCTCGCGAGCAAGGATATCGAAAACGCCGTCGCCGGCGCGCTCGAGCGCCGCTTCGGCCTCGGAGACGCCGCCAACATCACTGTCAACTTCGGCCGCAGCGTCGCCGAGATGCGGCTGGACGCCTCCAACAGCGGCGCGCTGCAGCCGGTCGCAACCCGCTATGATGCCCGCAGCGGCCGTTTCGACATCGCCTTCGAGATCGCCAACGACGGCAATGCCGCGCCGACCAAGCTGCGCTTCACCGGCACCGCGATCGAGACGGTTGAGGTGGCCGTGCTGACCCGCGACATCGACCGCGCCGATCTCCTGAAATCCTCCGACCTGTCGTTGGAGCGCCGGCCGAAGGCCGAGGTCACCGGCGAGCCTGCCTCGCGCGACCGCAGCATCGGCATGCAGCTGCGCCGAGCAATGCGCGCGGGCACGCCGATCCGCGCAGCCGACCTCGTCAGGCCCGACTTCGTGGTGCGCGACCAGGCGGTCACCATCATCTACCAGGTGCCCGGCCTTTATCTCACCACGCGCGGCAAGGCGATCGAGAGCGGCGCCGAGGGCGACACCGTCAGCGTGCTCAATCTGCACTCCAAGCGCACGCTGACCGGCATCGTGACCGGCCGCGGCCAGGTCACGGTGCAGGGCGCCAGCCAGTCCGCGCCGATGGCACCGGCGGTCGAGCAGACCTCGTCGGTCAAGCGCGACCCCGTGCCGGCGGCCGCTGCCCTGGCGCAGAGCCTGGTCCAGGCACCCGCGTCCGCAGCCGAGATCGCCCAAGCCCAGATTCCGCAAGTTCGCCTCTCGCAAGCTCCAGCCAAGTCAGAGTAGATTCATGTCCACGTTCAGTTCGGCCTCCCGCCTTCGTCGCATCGCGATCTCTGCCCTGCTGCTGGCGACTTGCGCATTGGCGAGCGGCTGCTCCTCGATCGACCGCCTGTCGCAGATCGGCGAGCAGCCGAAGCTGTCGGCGATCGACAACCCGACGACGCAGCCCGGCTACAAGCCGGTGCAGATGCCGATGCCCAAGCCCGAGGTCGCCTCCTACAATCCGAACTCGCTGTGGCGCAACGGCAGCCGCGCCTTCTTCAAGGACCAGCGCGCCCGCCAGGTCGGCGATCTCCTGACGGTGGCCGTGAACATCACCGACAAGGCCAACATCGAGAACGACACCTCGCGCAGCCGCAGCAACAAGGAAGATTCCGGGATCACGGACTTCATCGGCTCCCAGACGATCACCCAGGCCAACAAGATCCTCCCCGGCCGCATCCTGACCGCCGACTCGACCTCCTCGAGCGAGGGCAAGGGCAGCGTCGACCGCAAGGAAGCTCTGCAGACCAACGTCGCCGCGGTGGTGACCCAGGTGCTGCCGAACGGCAATTTGGTGGTCGAAGGCAAGCAGGAGATCCGCGTCAACTTCGAAATTCGCGAGCTGATCGTCGCCGGCATCGTCCGCCCCGAGGACATCCAGAGCGACAACACCATCGACTCCACCAAGATCGCCCAGGCCCGCATCGCCTATGGCGGCCGCGGCCAGATCACCGACGTGCAGCAGCCGCGCTACGGCCAGCAGGTCATGGACGTGCTGCTGCCCTTCTAAGCCCCTTCAAGAGCTCCCACATCGTGCTCGCGAACTAAAGGCGCGAACGACGATGTACTACGCGGCCCTCGCTAGCTCCCCTGGCGAGGGCCGCATGTATTTTGCCTGCGCCGCCAAAGCGGCGCAGGCTTCTCTCACAGCAGCATGATCCCGCGTGCTTGCGCCCATCGCTGGAGGATCTTGCACTCCTCGGCAAACGGCGGACGGTTCGCAAACCCACGAACCTGAACCGCCCTGGAACGGGTATCAAGCTCGATGGTCAGCAGCCGCTGGACGTCACCCGAGGCACGGCGACGGAGCGACCAGATCGAGGCATGCCCGGCAATGCACTTTGTCGCGTAAGTGGCGACGCAGTGACGCATGCCCCGCGTCTCAGCCACGAGATCGGCTGCGGTCCGCAACTGGACCACGACATATTCTTCGCGCTTGGCGCGGTCCTTGGACGACTTGGTCCATGACCAGTCCGCGATCGCTGCACCGGGCCAACGGTCCTCGCTCTGCTCGGGGCCTGCTGCCAGCCCCCCCGCACGGTTTCGCGCCGCCTCGGCGCGACGGCGTGCGGCCTCGATACGAGCAATCGCATCGAGATCGCGATGCCATTCGCGCATCTGCCGCCCAAGCGAGATCAGTGAACGCCCCTTGAGGGTGTACTCTGGATCACGCCGGTGGCAATCGGCGAGGTAGTCATGGAAGTCATCCATGTCTTCGACCGTGGTGGCATACGCGCAGAAGAAGCGCACCACCTCGCGCCAGAAGCGATGCTGAGCGCGCTGCGTCTGCGTGATCCTGGTGCGCGCGATCCGCATCGCAACAGCGGGATCGGTCGCATAGGAACGCGCAATCGCCTGCCAGATCGCAGCCTCGAAGCCGACCTTCCCCAACGGATTGAGGAAGGCATGGACCTCCTTGCGAGACAGCCATTCGGCCGCACCGGCGGCGTAGAGCGAACCGCCGCCGGCCGCCACGACATACCATCGCTTGCGCAACATGATCTCGTCGCGGCTCAGTCCCGCGCTGTCGATCCAGATCTGCTCCAGATGCTCAGCGACAGGATAGCGCGCAAAGAGATAGCGGGCGGCGCCAAGACGAAGACGCGCCGCGTCGCGAGTTTTCAGCTGCGGCTTCCATGCCGAAGCATCGCGAAGGACGTTCGCCTCGAAGCCACGCCTGGCCTCTTTGATCGCGTTCTCGAAATCCGGTGGAGGACGCGTCCGCTGCCACACGTGCCGCAGCGACAGCTCGTAGGCTTCAACCCGCGTGCGCTCGGCCTCCCGCCGGCGCTGAATCAATGACTGTGCCATTGTCGTTCAACATGATTGGATGACTGTCAGCCGGACGCACTGAGAGCGTCGGCACGGAATGTGTCGATCGCCACAAAGTACTCACGGCTGGTCTCCTCAATTTTGAACGCGCAGGTTGAATGGGACGGGGCTCATAGACCCGATTGCCGGCGGGCGCAAGATGCCTTTGTCGGGATGTGTCAGAAACTGCGTACTGCGAGGCAGGTCCGCGACATTATTGCAACGCCGCGACAACACACTCCGTCATTGCGAGCGCAGCGACTTGTCCGCCGAAGCCTTGGCGAAGGCGGAGCAATCCAGAATCCCTCAACGGAGACAGACTGGATCGCTTCGTCGCGAGGGCTCCTCGCAACGACGGAAAAATGAAGGCAGAAGCGGGTGCCCCGTCATCGTCCGCGAAGGCGGACGATCCAGTATTCCGAGACGTCAGTGGTTAAATCGATTCTGCGCGGCGTACTGGATTCCCCGCCTTCGCGGGGAATGACTGCGGAGAGGACCAATGCCCCTCACGTAAACTCCGCCTCCACCACGCCGAGCCCGTCCAGCTCCATCCGCACCTTGTCGCCGGCTTTCAGCCACAGCGTCTTCACCAGGCTGCCAGTGAGCACGAGCTGCCCGGCGTGCAGCCCCTTGCCCTCGGCGGCGAGATGGTTGGCCAGCCAGGCGAGCGCGTTGTGGGGATGGCCGAGCACGTCCGCACCGGTGCCGTGGCTGACCTCCTCGCCGTTGACGATGGCGCGGCCTTTGACCGCCTTGAGGTCCGGCACCAACGAGCGCGGGACCGAGGGACCCAGCACGCAGCCGGCGGCGAAGAAATCGTCGGCGATCAAGGTCGGCGCGCCCATCGTCTCCCATTTCACGTAGCGATCGTCGACGATCTCGATGGCGGGATGATAGGACTCGACCGCCTCGCCGACCCATTCGGCCGTGAAGGGCGCTTCGCCGGCGGCAAGGTCCCGCTTCAGCCGCACCGCGATCTCGCATTCGACGCCGACGCGGACATAATTGGAGGCGGCGAGCTTGGCGCCGCTGTCATGGACGCCCTTCTGGAACACGCCGCCGCCGCAAGGGTGCGGGATGCCGATATAGTCCTGCATCACCTGGCTGGTGCAGCCGATCTTGTAGCCGACGAGCGGGCCGACATGCGGCAGCAGCAGATCGTGCAGGGTGCGCTGGACCTGATAGCCCTCGGCTTCGTCCGCAGGGGGCCGCTCCAGCGCCGCGAGCGGGGCGTGGTTGCGGCGCGCCAGCGCGATCGCCTTTGCGGCTTCGAGAATCTTGTCCATCGGCGCCGCCTCCCACGCTACGCAGTCCAAGGCGGCACTTCAGCATCCCCGCTCCGGCCTGACAAGCGCGGGCGGCATGCCCTCACCCCTTGACGAGGCCGAGCCGGATCAGGCTCTCGGCGGTCGCAAGGATCGCCTCCTCATTGGAGCGCGCCTGCCAGCCGAGCAGCGACTTGGCCTTGGCGCTGGTGGAATGCCTGATCATTCCGAGCATCGGCACGACCGCACGCAGCAGCGGAATCCGGCGGGCGGCCAGCCGCACCAGCCAGTCCGGCGCCTGGAGCCGCGGAACCCGGCGCGCCCGGGGCCCGAGTTCCCGCCGCAGCACGCGGGCGATGTCGAGGATCGACATCGTCTCGCCGGAGACCGCGATGAAACGCTCGCCCTTCGCCTCCGGAGCAATCATCGCCCGCAGATGCAGCTCGGCGACGTCGCGGACGTCGACCACGCCGAAATAGACCCGCGGCACCGCCGGCATGGCACCGTCGAGCAGAGATCTGACGATCTCGATCGAGCCGGAAAAGTCCGGCCCCAGCACCGGCCCGAAAATACCGGCAGGGTTGATCACCGACAGCTCCAGCCCATTCCCCTCTCCCGCGACGAAATCCCAAGCCGCCCGCTCGGCCAGCGTCTTGGACTTGACGTAGGGTTGGCCGTCGACACCGGCGAGATTGGTCCATTCGGTCTCATCGAACGGCTTGTCGCGCGGCGGATGGCCATAGCCGATCGCGCCCAGCGACGAGGTGATGACGACTCTCTTGACACCGGCCGCGCGCGCGGCCCGGAGCACCCGGATCGTTCCGTCGCGGGCGGGGATGATCATCTCGTTCTCGTCCGTCGGGACGGTGGTCGAGAGCGGGGACGCCACATGGAGAACGTAGTCGCAGCCCGCGACCGCCGCCGCCCAGCCGTCGTCCCGGGTCAGATCGGCGGTGACGAAGGCCACGCTCTCGGGCGTCGCCGCCTCGCCCTCGCGCAGCATGGCGAGCACATCGGCCTGGCGCTCTGGCCGGCGCACCGTCGTCCGCACGGCATGGCCGGCGGCCAGAAGTTGCAGGACGACATGGATGCCGACGAAGCCCGACCCGCCGGTGACCAGAACAGTGCTCATGACCCACGTTCCCCGCAAGCTGGAGACTCTGTTAGCGCTGAAGAACGGCGCGCTTCGTGTTGGCGCCTTTGCGGCGCTCGATCGGCGTACGGCCTGCTGCCGGCGTTTAAGGAAATATTGAGCTGGCCCAGGCTTAATGGGGATACCCGGCTTGGGACGTCGCAGCAGGCCTGATTGCAGCGATGCTTGATGCAGCTGGATCAGCGTCTCAACTTCAGAGTTGATCTCGTTGATGCGACTCGCAAAATCTCCCGCACCTGAAGTGAAGGCTGTTTCTCATCCGAACTCACGTGAGCTCGGAGCAATCCGGTCTAGCCCGTTGATCGCGATTCACTTTTCGCGATCGCGCTGTCGCCATGGTGGGCGCGACGGCAAGCTGTGGGCAATATGCAGAGCATGGCGCGAAATGGCGCCCTGCGTCCAAAAACAAAGAGCCGCATCTCTGCGGCTCGGACCTTATTCGTCGCGATAGACCTTCTCGCGTTTCTCGTGGCGCTCCTGCGCTTCCACCGAGAGCGTCGCGATGGGCCGGGCCTCGAGCCGCTTCAACGAGATCGGCTCGCCGGTTTCCTCGCAATAGCCGTAGGTGTTGTCCTCGATACGCTGGAGCGCGGCATCGATCTTGGCGATCAATTTGCGCTGGCGGTCGCGGGCGCGGAGTTCGATGGCACGGTCGGTTTCGGACGAGGCCCGATCGGCGAGATCGGGGTGGTTCACGTTCTCCTCCTGCAGAGCCTGCAGGGTGAGCTTGGATTCTTTGAGGATCTCATCCTTCCAGGCGAGGAGCTTCAAACGGAAGTACTCCTTCTGCCGGTCGTTCATGAAAGGCTCTTTGTCGGTCGGTCGGTAGTTTTTCAACTTTTCCAAGGGAGGCCTATCTTCTTAAGCAACGACTCGCGGACGGACCGGGGTCCGTTGAGCCGGGCCTTATATAGTGGCCTCCCGTGACAGACAATATTTCCCTCACCGCCCGATCCGCGTCCCCAAGCCCTTGCACAGGAAGGTTTATCCTTGAGGGCTTGGAGGCAGCTGGCCGCCCTTAATAGCCGACCGTGAAGCGCTGCTTCAGGTGGGCCGGCTTTTCGATCTCGTCGGCGAGCGCAATGGCGTAGTCGGCGAAGGTGATCCAGCTCTTGCCGTTCGCATCTGCGAGAAGCTGGTCGGTCCCGAGCCGGAACTTGCCGGTGCGCTCCCCCTCCTCGAACAGCGCCGAGGGCGAGATGAAGGTCCAGTTCAGGTCCTTTTCCTGCCGCAGCAGGTCCAGGAAGGCCGAGCCCGCCTCCGCTTCGGCCTTGTATTGGGCCGGAAAATTGGGAGTCGTGACCAGCTTCACGCCCGGGGCAACCTCGAGGCTCCCGGCGCCGCCCACCACGAGGTAGCGACCGACCTTGGAGTCCTTCGCCGCACCGATCAGCTTGAGCGGATCACTGGCCAGGAAGTGCACGGAACTCACGGCGACGTCGTGACCGGCCCACAGCTTGGCGAGGCCCGCCTGGTCGAGCACATCCCCCTTGGTTGGCGTGACGTTCGGCAGGGCCGCAATCTTTTCCGGGTTCCGGGCGATGGCCGTGACCGTGTGGCCGCGGCGGGACAGTTCCCTGGTGATCTCCGACCCCGCCCGGCCCGAGGCGCCGGCGACTGCGATTTTCATGGAAGGCTCCTTTGCTTCTATGGTAACTGACAGAGACTAGATATCGCAAAGAATGCTGGTGTTAAGAGAGCACTTTGTGCTTACCTGATTACGCTGAGGTAACTGATCGCGTACAACCGGCACGCGGATGCCAAGCAACGGTATGGATTTCCGAGAACCGACGATGAAACCCGACGTCTACGCAGCGAACTGCCCCACCCGCCAAATCCTCGATCGCGTCGGCGACAAATGGGCGGTGCTGATCCTCTTGCTCCTGCGCGAGGAGCCGATGCGCTTCAATCAATTGCGCCGCACGATTGAAGGCATCTCGCAGAAGATGCTGAGCCAGGTGCTCAAGTCGCTCGAACGCGACGGCCTGATCAGGCGCCGCGCCATCGCGACCGTGCCAGTGACGGTGGAATATTCGATCACCGAGCTCGGCCTGACATTGGCGGCGGCTGTGGATCCCTTACGTGATTGGGCCGAGCAAAATCTGAAAGACGTGCTCGCCGCCCAGCGCCGCTATGATGCGCAGTTGAAGGAGGAAGCGGCGTAAGAGCCTCCGTGACTACGCCTGCCCGGCCTTCGCCAGTTCGACCTCGACCCGCAGCTCGATCTCGGAGAGCACCGCATCGAGACCGGCATCGCCTGAGGACGATTTCAGGTGGGCCGCCGCATCACGCAGCCGCATCACGGTCGAGGCGTCGAGATTGCCGGACAACAGGCCCATCTTGAGATCGTCGAGCACGTCGAGCGCAGTCCTGCCGCGGGCGACCGAGCGCTTGCGGCGCTCGACCGGATCCTCCTCGACACCCTGCAACGCTAGCAGCGCATCGATGTTGGCGGCCGCCTTCGGTGCGGCAGCGCTCCGCGTCTCCTGCGCCGATGAGGTGTCGGGCAGCACGAAGCTGCCGGAGCCCGTCCGCTTGGCCTGGCTGGCCGGCGTGCCAAGCGTCGTACCGTTCGGTCCGTAGATGCGCATCGGAAAGAATCCGGGTGATCGATGCCTCACCTTCGCTGTCTTATGGTTAACGGGGCGTAAACGGCCCGGCAAAATCTGCCGACAGCCGGCAGTTTCGCTCCTCAGGGCGAACCAGTGCTGACAGCGGTCGCAACAGATTTATTCAAGCTATTCAGCCACCTACCTCGCCATCAGGCGTTGGCACAGCGCTCGCAAGGAAAGCGCCGGACCAGCTCGTCATGGGAGTGTCGTGCAAGTCCTGTCCGATTTGAGGAGCCTTTTCTAGGGGCCTTGGGGAGCAGAGATGCCAGGCGTTCGTTGGGTGAGGATTGTTGGGTTGGCCTGCGCCGCGCTGTCGGCGCTGGCGCTGTCGGTCACCACGGCGGCGGCGACCTCGCGCATCAAGGACCTCGCCAATATCGAGGGCGTGCGGCAGAACCAGCTCATCGGTTATGGCCTCGTCGTCGGCCTCAACGGCACCGGCGACACGCTCAACAACATCCCCTTCACCAAGCAGTCGCTGCAGGCGATGCTCGAGCGCATGGGCGTCAATATCCGCGGCGCCACCATCCGCACCGGCAACGTCGCCGCCGTCATGGTCACGGGCAACCTGCCGGCCTTCGCCACCCAGGGCACGCGCATGGACGTCACCGTGTCCGCGCTCGGCGACGCCAAGAATCTCCAGGGCGGCACACTGCTGGTCACCCCCCTGCTCGGCGCCGACGGCAACGTCTATGCGGTGGCGCAGGGCTCGCTCGCGATCTCCGGCTTCCAGGCCGAGGGCGAGGCCGCCAAGATCGTGCGCGGCGTGCCGACGGTAGGACGCATCGCCAACGGCGCCATCATCGAGCGCGAGATCGAGTTCGCGCTCAACCGGCTGCCGAACGTCCGCCTGGCGCTGCGCAATCCCGACTTCACCACCGCCAAGCGCATCGCGGCCGCAATCAACGACTATCTCGGCGTCAAGACCGCCGAGCCGATCGATCCCTCGACGGTGCAGCTGTCGATCCCGCCCGAGTTCAAGGGCAACGTCGTCGCTTTCCTCACCGAGATCGAGCAGCTCCAGGTCGACCCTGATCTCGCCGCCAAGATCGTCATCGACGAACGCAGCGGCATCATCGTGATGGGCCGCGACGTCCGCGTCGCCACCGTCGCGGTGGCGCAGGGCAACCTCACGGTCACCATCTCCGAGAGCCCGCAAGTGAGCCAGCCCAATCCGCTGTCACGCGGCCGCACCGTGGTCGCGCCGCGCAGCAGCGTCACCGTCACCGAGGACGGCAAGAAGCTGGCGCTCGTCAAGGACGGCGTCTCGCTCCAGCAGCTCGTCGACGGCCTCAACGGCCTCGGCATCGGCCCCCGCGACATGATCAGCATCCTCCAGGCGATCAAGGCCGCCGGCGCCATCGAAGCCGACATCGAGGTGATGTGATGCAGACCAGCGCGATCAACACCCCTCGCCTCGCCACCAGTTCGGCCTTCTCGGTCGAGAGCCGGAACGGCCGGCCGGACTTCGAGCTCGCCGCCGCGCTGCAAAAGGTCTCGCCGCAGCAACAAGCCAAGGCCCAGAAGACCGCCACCGACTTCGAGGCAATGTTCCTCAACAGCATGTTCGCGCAGATGACCTCGGGCCTGAAAGGCGAAGGCCCGTTCGGCGACACGCCCGGCACCGGCGTATGGCGCTCGATGCTGACCGAGCAATATTCCAAGAACTTCGCCCAGGCCGGCGGCGTCGGCATCGCCAGCGACGTCTACCGTACCCTCATCCTGCAGCAGGCGAAAACGATCCGCACGGCATAAGGTCAAACGAGATGAACCATTTCAACGCCTCACGTCAGCCGATGCAGGCCCAGCGCCCGGGCAGCGCGCCCGTCAGCAGCGAGGCGCGCAAGCTCGCCGAAGGCCTAATGGACGCGATGAGCGCCCTGCTCGGATTGATCGAGCGCGAGACAGAGCTCGTCCGCGCCGGCAAGGTCCGCGAGGCGATGACGCTCGAGGGCAAGAAGCAGGAATTGTCGCGCAGCTACGTCAGCGCAGTCGGCCAGCTGAAGGCAAACCAGGACCAGCTCGCGAAGTCCGCGCCGGAGCTCCTCTCGACGCTGCATCGCCACCACGATGCGTTCCGCGCGATGCTCCAGGTCAATCTCACCGTGCTCGCGACCGCGCACGCGGTTTCCGAAAGCGTCGTGCGCGGCGTCAACGCCGAGATCCAGAAGCGCAACGTGCCGAACACCTATACTGCCGCCGGGCGCAGCGCAGCGCCAGGTCCGCGCCATATCACGCCGCTTGCGGTCAGCCGCTCGCTCTGAGCAGCACGAGAACAACCGACAATTTTAGGAAAAACCGCGCGGCGATGGCGTCGCGCGGTTAGGCACGTTTCCTTACCGGGTGTTCAGTCCTGGTGTTCCATGCTTGCGTGATTAGAGGGGTTGGGATTTGACTCACGTAAGGCAACCAGGAGGCTGCCATGAGTACAGATTTCAGCATCAGGCCGGTGGGGATCCCGGCCCCCGTGCAGATCGTACCGACGTCGAATTCGGCGGCGAACGAGGCTGTGCAAACTGATCTTCCGGTGAGGCAAACGGTCGCCGCGAGCGATACGAGCGCGCCGGTGCGCAATGATTTGCCGAACCACGAGAACATCTCGCGCCAGGTCGTGTTCGACCAGGCGGCCGCGTCCTTCGTCTTTCAGGTCGTCAACGACAAGACCGACACGGTGGTGAACCAGTTCCCTGACGAGGCGATGCTCCGCCGGCGTGCCTATTTCCACGCACTGGACATGAAGTCCGAGCCCTCGCGTCCGCTCAGCACGGATCTCAGCGCCTAACGATCACGCGATCGATGCCGATGTTTCTGCTCTGCGTCTGGCCGTCATCGGTCAGCGCGGAGTTCGCGTGCCGAGGCAAGACCACTGGCCGCGATCAGCTCCTGCCTAAATTGCGAGTTTCGCCGATGTGCTCGTGATGCGACCATCACGAATTCCGTCACGGCCGTCCGGACAGCCCTGCCGCGATATTGCGGTTGATCTCGATCAGCGGACGGAAGTGATCGAACTGCGGGCTCATCTGCAGCGCGGCGGTCTGGCTCAACACGAACACGCTGATGTTGGCGATCTTCTGCCGGACGTCGATCGGCTGCGGATTGCTGTCGCGCATCGCCTCGCTCAGGAAGATGGTCCAGAGCTTGCGGTTGAACATCAGGGCCTGCATGGTCTGCTCGCTGAGCGGATCGGCGTTGTTCACCGCGTCCTGGAGCTTGTTGGCGGCCTTGAGCAGAGTCTGCGCCTCGATGTCGCGAGGAGATGCGGTGGTGGTTGCAACACGCGCATAAGCCGAGGCAGCGGAATTCGACATCAATCACACCCTGGAGGTTACCTAGCGCGTTGTACGCGCTTAAGGATTTCTTTCCCAACCCTAGGCAGCACCGCTTAAGATTTGCTTACGTATCGTGCTTGGAAGTACTCCGCAGAATTACGGGGCACGGAGTCCTTCGTCAGCGCAACGCTAGATCTACGCACGCACGATGTAAACTCGCCTGGCGTGATCCGCGTCGATCTCGGCTAATCTCGACTTAGCGATCTTCCTCAAAAGAACGGCGGAGCATCAGCTCCGCCGCGTAATCTCGAATAGCGAAGTTGCGCTGCGGAATTAGCGGAGCAGTTGCAGCACGCTCTGTTGCGACTGGTTGGCCAGCGACAGCGCGGAGACCGCGATCGACTGGCGCGTCGACAGCGCCTGGCTGTTCGCCGCTTCCTCATTGGTGTCGGCAAGCGTCAGGTTGGCTGAGCCGGTCTGCAGCACGTTGATCAGGTTCTTGGAGAAGTCCTGACGCACCTGCACGATCGACAGGTTCGAACCGAGCGTGGAGCCTTGCGAACGCAACGTGCTCGAGGCCGCGTTCAGGCTGGCCAGCACCCTGTTGGTGGCACCGTTGTCGATGAAATCGACGCCGTTGACGAGATTGCTGAGACCGAGGCCCGCCGCATTGAACACCACGCCGTTGATGCTCAGCGTGGAGCTGCCGGTCTCGTTGAAGACCAGCTTCAGCGTGTCGCCATTGAGCAGGTTGACGCCGTTGAAGGAGGAGTCCTGCGAGGTCGTGTCGATCTGGGCCAGAATGTTGTTGAACTGGTTGACCAGGTTGGAGCGCGCGGTCTGCGCCACCGGATCCTGGACCGGCGGCTGCGCGGTGGTGAAGGCGAGAACGCCGGTGATCGTGCCGCCGACCGCGCCGCCCGCGATCGTCGAGCCGAGCGTCGAAGAGGCGTATTCATTGACGGTGGTCACCGTGAGCACGCCGTTGGCATCGATCGTGGCCGTCAGGTGATTGGCCTGAAGCTGCGCGTTGAGTTGGTCAAGCGTCTTGACGGTGCCGTTGGTGCCGTCGCCGAAGGTGACGTTGACAGGCGTGCCGCCGTTGAAGGAGGTGAAGGTCAGGGTCTTGCCGCTGATGCCGCCGACGCCCGAAGTGCGCGCCGCGGTGAAGGCCGTCGCCGTTCCCGTGTTGCCGCTGAGGCCGAAGGCGCTGAGCGCATTGCCGGTGCCGGTGATCGACAGGTCGGCATTGATGCCGGTCGAGAGCGCAAGCTGACCGCTGCTGTTGACCGACGACGGGATCTGGCCCGCGGTGGTCGAGATGGTTGCCGCGCCGTTGAAGATGCTGGCGGTCTTGACGCCGGTGGCGAGGTCGACCGCGTTAAGCAGATCGGTCAGCGTCGCGCTCTGGATGTAGACCGTCGAGTTACCGTTGCCGTCTGTGACGACGTTGCCGCTGACGCCATAGCCGGTGGCCACGCTCGCTGTCGATTGCGGCGTCTGCGCGTTCTTGAAGGTGATGGTCTTGCCGCCGATGTTCAGCGTCGAGCCGTCCTGGACCAGGGTGCCCAGCGAACCCGCGGTCGTCGAGCGGTTCGCGGTCACGTTCGCGTTGCCCGCGCCGGTCGCGGACGTCAGGCCGAGTGCTTTGAGGAAGTCGGCCTTGCCCGTCACGCTCAGATCGGCGCCGGTCGAGCTCTTCAACGTAACCGCGCCTGCCGTGATGGAGGATGCGACCTGAAGCGTGCCGACGGGACCCGCCGCACCGCTGACGACGACGGTCGCCGCGCCTGCGCTGATGGTTGCGGTCTTGACGCCGCTGGCGAGGTCGATGGCGGTGAGGACGTCGTTGACGGTCGCTAGGGGCGCCGCCGCCGTTCCCTGATAAATGATCGAATTGCCGTTGCCATCGGTGGCGATGTGCCCGCTGGCGTCGAGGCCCCAGCCGGTCGGCTGGGCGCTCGGAGCAACGCCGGTGCGGAAGGTGATGGTCTTGCCGTTCACCGTGATGGTGTCGCCGTCCGCGGGCGGCGTGCCGAAGGTGGTCGATGCCGTGGTGCCGACCAGCGTCGCCGTGCCGGACAGCGCGGTGGTGCCGTCGGCCGCGAGCGCGGCCGTACCTGTGAAGGTGCCGGCGCTCGAACCGAGCGAGGCGCCGAGTGCGGCAGTTCCCGTGACCGGGGTCACGCCGCCGGCCGCGCCGGTATAGAGCACGTTGCTCTTCGCGGTCGCACTCGCATAGGAGGTCGTGCCGCGCAGGTCGGCCGGGGTCGCGCCGGGAATCGTGGTGGAGACGTTCGACTTGGTGGAATAGCCGACCGTGGTCTGCAGCGCCTGGTTGGCGATCGACTTGGCGCTGTCGATCAGTTTCTGCAGCGAGGTGATGCCTGTGTTGGCGGCCTGCAACACCTGGACGCCGTTATTGATGCCGTCGAGCAGGTTGCTGATGTCGCTCGCCCGGTTGTCCAGCCCCTGCGCCGTGAAGAAGTTGGTGGGATTGTCGAGCGCCGTGTTGACCTTCTTGCCGGTCGACAGCCGCTCCTGCGTCGTGGCCAGCAAGTCGGCCGTCGACTGCAGCGACAACAGGTTCTGGCGAACTGACGCCGAGAGAACGATGTTGGACATTGGCGAGTCTTCCTCTTGAACCGGATACGAATCGGCCGCGCGGACTGGAAAGCCGGCCTTTTGTCCAGTTTTAGGAGGTGTCCTTTAAAGTATGGTTAACGGCGGTTTAAGGGATAGGGTTAACCGCCGATGAACGCCCCTGCCCGCCCCCGGACGCAAAGAAAAAGCGGCGGGGCCAAGGCCCCGCCGCTCGATTTTAGTCAGTGATTTCAGCCGCTTGTTAGCGGAGCAGCTGCAGCACGCTCTGCTGCGACGTGTTGGCCAGCGACAGCGCGGAGACCGCGATCGACTGGCGGGTCGACAGCGCCTGGCTGTTGGCCGCCTCGACATTGGTGTCGGCCAGCGTGAGGTTGGACGAGCCGGTCTGCAGCACGTTGATCAGGTTCTTGTTGAAGTCCTGACGGATCTGCACCACCGAGAGGTTCGAGCCGAGGCTCGAGGCCTGCGAGCGCAGCGTGCTCGATGCGGCGTTGAGGTTGGTCAGCACCCGGTTGGCGGCGGCGTTGTCGATGAAGTCGACGCCGACCGTCAGCGAGGCGAGGCCGAGACCCTTGGAATTGTAGGTCACGCCCGTGATGTTCAGGCTCGACTTGGCGGTCTCGTCGAACACCAGCTTGAGCTGGTCGCCGTTCAAGAGGTTGACGCCGTTGAACGAGGAGTCCTGCGCGGTGGTGTCGATCTGGTTGAGGATATTGTTGAACTGAGTCACCAGATTGGCACGCGCCGTCTGGGCAACGCCATCCTGGACAGGCGTGGAAGCGGTCGAGAAGGTCAGGGCCGAGGTGAGCGTGCCGCCGATCGCACCGCCGGCAGCCGTCGAGCCGAGCGTCGAGGACGCATAGTCGTTGGAGGCGGTGATGGTCAGCAGGCCGTTGGCGTCGATCGTTGCGGACAGGTTGTTGGCCTGCAGCTTGGTGTTGAGTTGATCGAGCGTCTTGATCGTGCCGTTGGTGCCGTCGCCGAAGGTGACGTTGACCGCCGTGCCGCCGTTGAAGGAGGTGAAGGTCAGGGTCTTGCCGGCGATGCCGCCGATACCGGAGGTGCGTGCCGCGGTGAACGCGGTCGCATTACCGGTGTTGCCGGCAAGGCCGAACACGTTCAGCGCATTGCCGGTGCCGGTGATCGACAGATCAGCGTTGACGCCGGTCGAGATCTTGAGCTGACCGGACGTATTGATCGTCGAGTTGGACTGGCCGGTGGCCGTCGCAAGCGTGGCAACGCCGGCGGCGCTGATGGTCGCGGTCTGCACGCCGGTGGCGAGGTCGATCGCCTTCAGCACGTCGTTGACCGTACCGGACTGCAGATAGACGGTCGAGTTGCCGTTGCCGTCGGTGACGACGTTGCCGTTGACACCGAAGCCGCTCGGAACGCTGGGAGCACCGGTCGAGCCCGGAACCGGCGCGTTCTTGAAGGTGATGACGTGACCGTTGACGTTCAGCGTCGAACCGTCGGTGATCGTTGCACCCAGCGAGGCAGCGCTGGTGGTACGGTTGACGTTGACTGTGGCGTTGCCTGCACCCGTTGAGGTCGTCAGGGCGAGAGCCTTGAGCAGGTCGGCCTTGCCGGTGACGCTCAGATCCGCACCCGTCGAGCTCCTCAGCGTGACGGCGCCCGCAGCGACGGTCGAAGCGGTCTGGCCGTTGCTCGTAGCGATCGTCGCCGCACCCGAACTGATCGAGACCGTCTTGACGCCGCTTGCCAGATCGATCGCGCTCAACAGGTCGTTGACGTTCGCGGCCGGAGTGCCGGCGGTGCCGAGATAGACGGTGCTGTTGCCGTTGCCGTCGGTGACGATGTTGCCGCTGACGCCCGAGCCGGCCGGAACGGAGGACGCGCCCGGAGCCGAGCCGCTGCGGAAGGTGATGGTCTTGCCGTTCACGGTCAGCGTGTCGCCGTCGGCAGGCTGGGCGTTGCCGGCGAGGCCGGTCGCGGTCGTGCCGTTGGTGGCGATCAGGGTCATGGTGCCGCCCAGCGCCGTGGTGCCGTCGCCGGCCGTTGCGCCCGTGCTGGCGAAGACGCCGATGGTGGCGCCGAGCGTGCTGGTGCCGTTCGCGGCCGTGGTGCCGCCGGCGGTGCCGTTATACAGCACGTTGCTGCTCGCCGTCGCGCTGGCGAACGAAGTCGTGCCGCGCAGGTCCGCCGCCGTCGCACCGGCGATCGTGGTCGAAACGTTCGACTTGGTGGAGTAACCGACCGTGGTCTGCAGCGCCTGGTTGGCAATCGACTTGGCGCTGTCGATCAGCTTCTGCAGCGAGGTCAGGCCGGTGTTGGCAGCCTGCAGCACCTGCACGCCGTTGGCGATGCCGTCGAGCAGATTGTTGATGTCGCTGGCGCGGTTGTCGAGCGACTGGGCCGTGAAGAAGTTGGTGGGATTGTCCAGGGCCGAGTTGACGCTCTTGCCGGTCGACAGACGGTTCTGTGTGGTGGCGAGAAGATCGGCGGTGGACTGGAGAGAGAGCAGGTTCTGACGAACCGACGCAGAGAGAACAATACCGGACATGACTCTTACCCTTCTGGCTTACGCGTCTTCGTTCGATCGCTTCCGGATCGAGTGACGGGGCCAGCGTGCCGTGACATGGCTAACAAAGGGTGAAACGCATGAAGCCCGCATAAGCGCCGGTTCACCATAAGCGGGCGGACCGTGCGCGCACGGCGCGCAATCCATCTGAAATCATTGGCAATTCCTGGCGACTACGATCCATTAACCATAACCGCTGGTTACTTTTTCGAGCGGCGCCTGCTCTCTCGAAATCTCCGAACAGTGCGCAAAGAGAAAGCGGCGGGGCCGAAGCCCCGCCGCCGTAATCGTCTTGCGATGTCGTCCGCGACTTAGCGGAGCAGCTGCAGCACGCTCTGCTGCGACTGGTTGGCCAGCGACAGCGCGGAGACCGCGATCGACTGACGGGTCGACAGCGCCTGGCTGTTGGCCGCCTCGACGTTGGTGTCGGCCAGCGTCAGGTTGGACGAGCCGGTCTGCAGCACGTTGATCAGGTTCTTGTTGAAGTCCTGACGAACCTGCACGATCGTCAGGTTCGAGCCGAGGCTCGAGGCCTGCGAGCGCAGCGTGCTCGAGGCGGCGTTGAGGTTGGTCAGCACCTTGTTGGTGGCAGCGTTATCGATGAAGTCGACACCGCTGGTCAGCGAGGCGAGGCCCAGACCCTTGGAGTTGTAGGTCACGCCGGTGATGCTGAGGCTCGACTTTGCAGTCTCGTCGAACACCAGCTTGAGCTGGTCGCCGTTCAAGAGGTTGACGCCGTTGAACGAGGAGTCCTGTGCGGTCGAGTCGATCTGGTTCAGGATGTTGTTGAACTGAGACACCAGGTTCGCACGCGAGGTCTGGGCAACCGTATCCGCGACGGGGCTGGAAGCCGTCGAGAACGTCAGCGACGAGGTCAGCGTGCCGCCGATCGCACCACCCGCGGCGCTCGAACCGATGGTCGAGGACGCGTAGTCGTTGGTGGTCGAGATCGTCAGCAGCCCGTTGGCGTCGATCGTCGCCGACAGGTTGTTGGCCTGCAGCTTGGTGTTGAGCTGATCGAGCGTCTTGACCGTGCCGTTGGTGCCGTCGCCGAAGGTGACGTTGACCGCCGTGCCGCTGTTGAAGGAGGTGAAGGTCAAGGTCTTGCCGCTGATGCCGCCGATGCCGGAGGTGCGCGCCGCGGTGAAGGCGGTTGCCGTTCCGGTGTTGCCGGCAAGGCCGAGCGCGTTCAGCGCGTTGCCCGTGCCGGTGATCGACAGGTCGGCATTGACGCCAGTGGACAGCTTCAGCTGGCCCGAGGCGTTGATCGACGAGTTGGTCTGGCCGGAGGCCGTCGCAAGCGTGGCAGCGCCGGCGGCGCTGATGGTCGCGGTCTGCACGCCGGTGGCAAGGTCGATCGCCTTCAAGACGTCGTTCAGCGTGCCGCCCTGCAGATAGACCGTCGAGTTGCCGGCGCCGTCGGTGAGGACGTTACCGTTCGCACCATAGCCGGTCGGAATGCTCGGCGCACCGGTCGAGCCCGGGATCGGCGCATTCTTGAAGGTGATGACTTTACCGTTGACGTTCAACGTCGAACCGTCGGTGATCGTCGCACCCAGCGAGGCCGCGCTGGTGG